>JAFMHK010000001.1 GCA_017854585.1 Paracoccaceae bacterium | reverse complement strand
CAGCGGCGTGACATGAACGGCGCACGGCGTGAACACAGCGGGGAAAACTGAAACATTTGGCCCGTTTCGGCACGCGCGAAAAAAGGGATCGCGAAGCGAAGTGGTGGAAGAGCGGCAGGCGACGCGCGACAAAGATTCGCCCGCACCCTGCCAGGGTGTTGTGCCCGTCGATCATCATCAGTGAAGGCTGCCACCAACCGAAGATAGGCCGCTCATGCGTCTGGCTGGCTTTCGGTCAAGACCCTCAGGGGAAGCTTACAAATGTTGCAGTCGCGGTGGCGTCAACGCCCGACAGCGACATACTGATCGAAACCGGCACGCTTTGCATCGCGGGCAGAATAGATATTGCGCAGGTCCGCCATACGGGCCGTGGTCATCTTTTTCGCAAGCTTCGCCAGATCAAGGGCCCGGAATTCATTCCATTCGGTCAAGATCACCACCAAATCGGCATTGTTGGCGGCCTTGTAGGGATCATGCAGCCACGAAACTCCGGGCAACAGGGCCGCCCCCTCACGTTCGCCTTGCGGGTCCACAACGCGGACCCGTGCGCCACCACCCACCAATGCGGGAACAATGGTCAGCGAGGGCGCATCGCGCATGTCGTCGGTGTTGGGTTTGAAGGTCACGCCCAGAACGGCGATGGTCTTGCCATTGAACGACCCGTCACACAAATCGCGCAGCTTTTCGATCATCCGCAATTTGACACCGTCATTCACCCTTATGACGGTTTCGACGATGCTTTGCGGAACGGCGTGATCTTGCCCGATCCTGGCCAGCGCCTGAGTGTCCTTCGGAAAACAGGACCCGCCATAGCCGGGACCAGCATGCAGGAACTTGTTACCGATACGGCCATCCATTCCCATGCCCTTGGACACTTCTTTCACATCCGCACCGACCCGTTCGCACAACGCGGCGATTTCGTTGATGAAGGTGATCTTGGTCGCAAGAAAGGCGTTGGCCGCATATTTGATCATTTCTGCGCTTTCCAGATCGGTCGTAATGATCGGAAAGTCGCGCAGGAACAAGGGGCGGTAGATCTCGGCCATAACATCGCCCGCACGTTCCGTCTGCACACCGACAACGACGCGGTCAGGGCGCATGAAATCGTCAATTGCGGCGCCCTCACGCAGAAACTCGGGGTTCGAGGCGACATCGAATTCGACCGCCGGGTTTGCCTTGGCCATGGCCTGTTTGACCTTGCGGTTTGTCCCCACGGGCACCGTCGACTTGGTAACGATGACGGCATAGCCCGTGAGGGCACGCGCGACATCTTCGGCGGCGGCCATCACATAGGTCAGATCGGCGTGCCCGTCGCCGCGCCGCGTTGGCGTTCCGACGGCAATGAACACGGCCTCGGCACCGTCCACGGCAGATGTGAGATCTGTGGTGAACGATAGCCTGCCAGCGTCGACATTCTTGGCCATAAGCACGTCAAGTCCGGGTTCATAGATCGGCACCTGACCTGCATTCAGCATCTCGATTTTGCGCGGATCCTTGTCCACGCAGATCACGTCATGCCCAAAATCCGAGAAACACACCCCAGATACAAGGCCAACATAGCCCGTCCCGATCATTGTTATCCGCATTCTGAAAGCACCTCGATCTTTGTCACGTTACGTTACGGGAAGCCTGTTATCGCCGCAATGACGACGCGAGGCTCAGACATCATAATATGAGCGATACCATGCCACGAACCGCGCGACACCGTCGGGCACGGATGTCTGAGGCTGATACCCCGTCAGGCTTTCCAGCAGGCGCGTGTCAGCCCATGTCGCGGGCACGTCCCCAGCCTGCATATCCACAAAGTTCTTTTCAGCCACAAGCCCCAGCGCCGCCTCGGTCGCGGCGATGTAGTCCATCAGCTGCACGGGCGCGGCATTGCCGATATTGACCACGCGGAACGGCGCCACGGGCGACAGGCTATCACCGGGCGCAATTTCTTCGGGTGCGGCAGGGCGCAAGGGTGGCGTGTCGATCAGACGGGCGATCCCCTCTACAATGTCGCCGACATAGGTGAAATCGCGCGACATGTTGCCATGGTTGTAAACATCGATGGGTCTCCCCTCCAAGATGGCCTTGGTGAATTTGAACAAGGCCATGTCCGGGCGGCCCCACGGGCCATAGACTGTGAAGAAGCGGAACATCGTCGTCGGCAGCGCATAGAGATGGGCGTAGGAATGCGCCATCGCCTCGTTCGCCTTCTTGGTTGCGGCATAAAAAGACATCGGCGTATCGGCAGGCATCGTTTCGGCGAAGGGCATCTGGGTGTTGGCACCGTATACTGACGAGGTAGACGCCAAGAGCATATGTGCAGGGGGAAATGCCCGCGCAGCCTCCAGAAGGCGGAATGTGCCGATCAGGTTCGCCTCGACGTAGCTTTCCGGATTATCGATGGAATACCGCACCCCAGCCTGAGCCGCCAGATGAACCACTGCATCCGGGCGGTGTTCAGCAAAAAGGTCATTGAGGGTACCGGGCGTTTCCACCCGATCATTCACGGTCGAGAAACCGGCGGATTGTAGCAGCATGGATTGCCGCCGCTCCTTGAGTGTCACGTCATAATAGTCGGTCATGGCATCCAGCCCGATAACGCGCCAGCCATCCGCCAGCAGACGTCCGCACAGGTGATATCCGATGAACCCCGATGAGCCTGTCACCAATGCCGTACGCTGTGCCATGGGATGCCAAACCTTTGCCAAAGAATACCCTGCGCATCTGCCATAGCCCGCGCAGGTGGCAAACGCAAAGCCATGCAGCCGCGCGACGTTATCAGCCAACGGATGGGACCGCGATGACGACGCATTAACGGCGCGTTCAACCTGAGCAGCTAGGTATGCGTCGTCATGAGCCTTCAGCACAGACGGAGTCGGCGGATATGAGCGATCGTTCAAAGAAAACGGCGGGGCGGGCTGCGGATGATGGCACCGATGGAACCGGCATGCTTCTGGGGCGACCTGAATGCCCCGGCGAGTTGGGCGAATCTCGCGACATCTATGCGGGAAAGACCATTCTGATCACGGGCGCCGGCGGCAGCATCGGCGCGGAACTATCGCGGCAGATCCTGCTATGCGCCCCCGAGCGGCTGATCTTGTTCGAACTGAACGAATTCGTGCTGTTTACGCTGGACCGGAAACTGCGCGCGACGCTTGGCGTCAACGGGCCAATAGTGACTCCCATCCTTGGCAACGTCACCGACGCACATCATGTCCGGCGCGTGCTGCAAAAGTGGCGTCCCGATATCGTCTTGCACGCGGCCGCCTACAAACATGTCGCCATGGTAGAGGTAAATCCTGCAATCGGGCTGCGGAACAATGTGCTTGGCACCCATGTTCTGGCCAAGGCGGCACAGGCGGAAGGAGTCGGCCGGTTCATCTTGATCTCATCTGACAAGGCCGTGCGCCCCGAAGGGGTCATGGGGGCTTCGAAACGTCTGGCCGAAATCGTGGTGCAAGATCTGGCAAGCCGCAGCGGGGGCACCATCTTTGCGGCCGTCCGGTTCGGGAATGTTCTGGGATCCTCAGGGTCGGTTTTGCCCCTGTTTCACGAGCAGATGGCCCGCGGTGGCCCGCTGGAGGTCACGCACCCCGATGCCACACGGTACTTCATGACTGTCGCCGAGGCGGTGTCGCTGGTGTTGCGGGCGGGCGCAGTGGCACAGGGAGGCGACATCCTGTCGCTGGATATGGGCACACCGATCCGCATTCTGGATCTGGCGGATCAGATGTTGAAACAAATGGGGTATACGTTGACCTGTGACAGCCCATCGGCGCCGAACCAGATCGGTGTCGTATTCACCGGATTGCGCCCGGGCGAAAAGCTGCACGAGGAGTCGCCAAGCTTTGGCGGCGCGCGAACCGCAGCACACCCGATGCTGTTCATCTGTAAGGAAGCAGCGCCGTCGCAGATGGAAGTTGCCGCCGCCTTGAGTGCGCTGACGCGCGCCATCTTTGACAGCGATGATCAGGCGGCGCGCCAGGTCGCAATGAATTGGGCAGAAAGGGACGCAGGCACAGACCCGCGCGCCGAACTGGCCGTCTAGGCCCCATCCGAAAGGCTGGACTGCGTCCAGTGCCAGCTGCTCTCGCACATGTCATCCAGCGTATGGCGGGCCTTGAACCCAAGCAGATCGGCGGCGACATCCGTGCGGGCACAATAGACCGGCACATCTCCGGGTCTGCGGTCAACGATCCGATGGGGCAGCTCGCAGCCGGCCGCGCGTGCATAGGCCGCAATGACCTCCAACACGGAATAGCCCCGCCCGGTGCCAAGGTTAGCCAGGTGGCCCTGCCCAGTTTCCAGAAGCTTGGCAAGGGAAAGGACATGCCCATGGCCAAGGTCATCAACGTGGATGTAATCCCGCACGCCCGTGCCATCGACAGTGCCGTAGTCCTGTCCGAAAACCGCAATTTCGGGGCGTTGACCAATGGCCACTTCGGCGATGTAGGGCATCAGATTGTTCGGGGTGCCACGCGGGTCTTCCCCGATCAGGCCCGATGCGTGCGCGCCGGCCGGGTTGAAATAGCGCAAGATCCCGACCGCCCACGACGGATCGGACGCTTGCAGCCACTCCAGCATTTCCTCCCCGTCGATCTTGGTCTGACCATAGGGGTTCATGGCGCGGCGTTCCGCTGTTTCGGGCGTCGGCGTTTTATCGGGGATCCCGTAGACCGTGGCCGAGGATGAAAACACCATCCGCTTGCACCCGGCCGCGTTCATCACCCCCAGCAACGTGACCAGTCCGCCCACGTTTACATCAAAGTATTCAAGCGGCTTCACGACGCTTTCACCGACTGATTTCAGGGCCGCAAAGTGCACCACGGCGTCGATCCGATGATCGGCAAACACACGAGAAAGGAACCCGGCGTCACGTATATCGCCTTCGATATGGTCCACCGGCTTGCCAGTAATCCGACCCAAACGGTCGATCACATCGGGCCGCGAATTGCAGAAGTTATCAAGGATCAGGACATGGTAGCCCGCATCAACCAACGCCAGATATGCATGAGAGCCGATGTAGCCCGCGCCGCCGGTCAGTAGGATGGTTGATTTCATGGATGCCGCCTCGTCCTGCTCCACACCGTGGTCTCATGGAACCGTGATAACGTCAAACCCGGTCGTCAACGTCGCAGCAGAGCAACAACCGTCCGCCAGAGCAGCACGCAGTCAAGAAGGACCGAGGCATTTTGTTGATAGATCAGGTCCAGCCGGGCTTTGCGCGGTACGAAAACGCGGGCGTAAAGGGCATCGGCGGCGATCGGGTCGGTGGTTTGGGCCAGCCGTCTACCTTCGGCACGGTGGATCACAAGGGTAGCCAATCCGGTAATGCCCGGTCGGCTTTGCAAGACACGACCATAGAAGCCCGGAAATCGCTGCACATATTCCGGCAACGGCGGGCGCGGACCGACAAAGCTGAGATCACCGCGCAGAACGTTCCAAAGTTGGGGCAGTTCATCCAGCCGGTAGCGCCGCAAGAAGCGCCCCACCTCAGTGATGCGGGCGGCCTTGTGGCCAGCCGTGACTCCCCGATCCTCGTGGTTCGTGTTCATCGTGCGAAACTTGACAAGCCGAAAGGCGCGGTCGGCCGTCGCCATCCGCGCGGAAAGGTAGAAAACCGGGCGGCCCTGTTTCACAAGCAACCAACCGGCGATCAACAGCATAAAAGGGACAAGCGGCACACACAGCAGCAGTGCGAAGAAAAGATCGAACAGTCGCTTTTGTGGCGTCATGACCGAGCCGCCCGGCAATAGGTCAGCCATTCGTGGACTACGCAGGCGCTTGTCCCGGCATCATTGGGCAGGTCCACGAGGCATGCCAGTCGCCGCGTGTCGAGTGTCAGCGCGGGCAAGGCCGTTGCGGGTGCGGGCTGGGCTACCCACGTCATGTCTGCCGCGGCCAAAACATCCGACATCTGCACCGCGCCCCCGCCGGCAACATTCAGCGTTGGCGGCAACGCGGTGCCTGCAACGGCCATCCGCATGAGATCGGCCAAGACCCGCGCCAGCGTGAGGGGGCCGATATAGCTTCGCCGGGGGGTGCTGCCATCAAGGAACCTGTCCAGCATGATCGGCGTCGTGGCACCGGGGCGATGCGGGCCCAGCAGCGCATCGGCACCGGCAACATTGCCGATCCGCATGCACGTCACGTTGGCGGCACTGGCGGCGGCCGCGTGTTCCATCAACCGCTTGGCGCGCCCATAGGGCGTGACGGGGTGAGGCGTATCATCTTCGGCATAGGGGCCGGGGGCGTCGCCATAGACAGCCGCGCTGGAACACAGGAACAGGGGCTGCTTGTTACGGGCAGCCAGGTTGCACACCTGCTTCGCAAGCCCCGCCTCCTGCGCTTCGGAAGCCAGCTTGGCACGCACAAGTGACAAGATCACATCATGGCCTTGGGACAGCCGCTCAAGCGCCGCTGTATCCTGCGGCAAGTCTATGACAGTACCGTCGGGCAACAACGTTGCCGACCGTCCCGCCCATGTCAGTTGCAGGCCATCGTCATCAGCCCAGGCCCATTGAAGCATTCGCCCGATCCGGCCTGTTGCACCCAAGACAAGACACCGCACATGCAGATCCTTTCCCAAAACGGCATTGACCTTGATCAGAACATGCCACTGTGACTAAGGCGACTTCATAAACAAATGGTGCATCAGGGGCCGTAGACCGACATTGATGCCGGTTTCAGGGCATCTGCCGTGCAGGCGCGGCGGCACTCAATTCGGCAGGCGGATGGCCTTGTCGCGGGGGACCAGGCTATTGATTCTGGCAAGATGCACGGGCAGGCATCTGGTTTTGAAATCGTAGTTGGCCACCATGTCTTTGCGTGCGGCAGGGCCAAGGTGCGCAAAGGCGTCGGGGCGTTCCAGAACATCGGTCACCTGTGCGGCAAGGGCCTTGGGGTCAAAGAAATCAACCAGCAATCCGTTCTCTGCATGGCGGATAACCTCGCGCACCGGGGCGGTGTCCGACGCAACAATGGTTGCACCCATGGACATGCTTTCCAGCAACGACCACGACAGCACAAAGGGAACTGTCAGGTAGATATGGCATCGGCTGACCTGAATGATCTTCTGATAGTCGGCATAGGGTACGCGCCCCAGAAAATGAACGCGCGACCAGTCAACCCGATCACCGACCTCACGCTCAAGCTGAGCGCGGTAGCCGCCTTCGGCGTCGCTTTTCCTGCCGTAGGACACCGCATTGCCACCGATGATGAGCGCGCGCGCCTTTGGGCGGGCTTCAAGGATATGAGGCAGTGAGCGCATGAAGATGTGAAAGCCACGCGTTGGTTCCATATTGCGGGCCATATAAGTGAAAATCTCGTCCTCGCGGGTAACCGGGCGCCCCAGCCGGCCCAGCGTCACCGCCGCCGTCGGATCGGCGTGCAGCTTGTCGGTACGAATGCCATCGTGGCAAACGTAAATCTTGGAATGAAAGTTTTCGGGAAAGGTTTCGCGCTGCCACCGGGTCGGCGAATGGCCCAGATCGACCGTCTGAATATTGGCAAAGTTCACGGCATTGCGGGCATGCATGGTGAACGGCGCGTGTTCGGACGCCGGAAACTCGGGATCGAACCCGACAGACCCCCCCTGCGCAAGAAAGTAATATTCGAAAAACCCGATGATCGGCACATCGGGCCAGACCTGTTTGAGAAACGTCAGTTCGCCCCACCCGACATGGCCAATGACGATATCGGGCACAAACCCACGTTGCGCCAGCCGCTGACACGCCAGCGCGACCGCAAAGCCCGCACCGCAACACTCCTCCCAGTATTTGCTGAGGGCATAGGAGGTGTCCACGGGTCGGTGATGGGTTTGGTAAGTAACCACGTCGACGCCAACCGTCTTTGGCACATTCCGGCGCTGCGTCAGGAAAACGATCCGATGCTCGCCCTGCTGGACAAGCCAATCCAGTTGCTCGCGGTATTGTCCGGGAAAGTTCTGGTGGACGAAAAGGATATTCATTTGCCAACTGCTCTCTTCTTTGGACCCATCCTTTCCCATATCGTCAGGTCGGGCAAGACAGGGGCCGTTTGGGATTGCCTGCGCTTGCCCTATATGGGAACCGAGCTCAAACAATGACGGCAAACGTGCCTGGTGATGGCGCGAAAGGATATTCAAGATGCTTACGTCGAAAATCGCTTGGGACGATACGGTCCTGCCGTTTCAATTGGACCGATCCGACATCCGCGGGCGGGTGGCGCGGCTGGACGGCACGCTGGACAAGATTCTGGCGCAGCATGCCTATCCCACCGGGGTCGAGGCGATGGTTGCAGAGATGGCGCTGCTGACCGCAATGATCGGTCAAACGATCAAGTTGCGGTGGAAGCTGTCGTTGCAGGTGCGTGGCGACGGGCCGTTGCATTTGATCGCAACGGATTATTATGGCCCCTCCGAACCGGGAGGTCATGGCCGGATCCGCGCCTATGCAGGCTATAATGCCGATACGTTTGACAATGCCGCCGCGCCGTTTTCGCAAATCGGCGCGGGCTACTTTGCCATTATGATCGATCAGGGGCCCGGCATGACGCCCTATCAGGGTATCACGCCCATCGCCGGCACGGGCCTTACCGATTGCGCAGAGGCTTACTTTGCGCAGTCAGAGCAGTTGCCGACGCGGTTTTCCCTTAGCTATGGACGCAGTCAGGAGCCGGGGGGCCCGGAAACCTGGCGGGCTGGCGGCGTGATGTTGCAGCATATGCCGAAGGCCTCGCCGCATTTGGCCGACGGTGGGTCAGGCGATGGTGGCCTTTTGGCTGCGACCGACCTGTTGGGGGACGATGAAGGTGAAAATTGGGCCCGTGCGAACGTGCTGCTGGATACCGTCGAACAGTTGGAGCTGATCGGGCCAAGTGTGGCCCCAACGGACCTGCTGGTGCGTCTCTTCCATGAGGAAGGGCCGCGTGTGTACGATGCTCAACCAGTGCAGTTCGGATGCTCGTGTTCCGCAGACCGGGTGCGCGAAAGCTTGTCGATCTATCCGCCCGAGGATATTGCCGAGATGACGACAGAGGCGGGCATCGTGACGGCAGATTGCCAGTTCTGCAGCGCGCATTACGAATTTGACCCCGCAACGCTTGGTGCTGATGCCATTGACGATGAGGGTGACCAGAATGGGCAAACCGCTTGATCTGACGAACATCATGGCCGCGCTGGAACATCCCGCGCGGCCATCGTCCGACTATGACCTGAGCCCTGAGGTTAGGCCGCCTGCAGGGCGACGGCTGAGTGCTGCTGCGGTTCTGATCGCGGTGGCAGATACGGACGGCGGTCCGCAGATCATTCTGACCAAACGGGCCAGCCACCTGAAGCACCACCCCGGTCAGATCGCCTTTCCGGGCGGCAAGGTAGATGCGACAGATGCCGACCATGCCGCCGCGGCCCTTCGCGAGGCGCACGAGGAAATCGGGCTGGACCCGGCCAATGTGGGTCTGATGGCCACGCTGCCAAGCCATGAAACGGTGACCGGCTATACCATCACACCGATCCTTGGCCGGGTGCACGCGCCCTTTGCACCTGTTGCCGAACCCGGAGAGGTGGCTGAGGTCTTTCACGTGCCCCTGTCGTTTCTAATGGAGCCGGGTAATTTCCGGATCGAAAGGCGGCGCTGGCGCGGGGTCTGGCGGCAGTTCTATGTCGTTCCCTATGGCCCCTATTACATCTGGGGGGCGACGGCGCGCATCCTCAAGGCGCTTGCCGATCGGGTGAACCCGTGAAGCTGGAGGCCGCGTGGCTCCACCATCCGGGCACCCGAGCCGTTTGCGCGATGTTGGAAGACACCGGCCATCGCGCTTTTTTTGTCGGCGGCTGCGTCCGAAACACGCTTTTGAAGGTCGCAGTGGAGGATATCGACATTGCGACCGACGCTGTGCCGGAACGGGTGATGGATCTTGCCAATGCCGTCGGCCTGAAGGCGGTCCCGACGGGGATAGACCACGGGACCGTCACCGTCATTGCACATGGCAAACCCCACGAGATCACGACGTTTCGCCGGGACGTGGAAACCGACGGCCGCAAGGCCGTTGTCGCGTTTACAGATCAGTTAGAGGACGATGCGGCCCGGCGCGATTTCACGATGAACGCACTTTATGCGCGAAGCGACGGCGTGGTGATCGACCCGGTGGGCGGTCTGCCGGACCTTCAGGCCGGGCGGCTGCGGTTCATCGGCGATCCGCATGACCGTATCCGCGAGGATTACCTGCGCATCCTGCGCTTCTTTCGCTTCCACGCGTGGTATGCGAACCCGACGGGCGGCATAGATACCGAAGGGTTGGCCGCCTGCGCGGAACTTGCCGACGGCATTGATGGTCTGTCGCGGGAACGCATCGGGGCCGAAGTGAAAAAGCTTTTGTCTGCACCCGACCCGGCACCCGCCACCGCGTCCATGGCCCAAGCCGGTATTCTGGCACGTGTCTTGCCCGGCGCCGTGGCCGATAGCCTGCCCCTGCTGATCACGTTCGAGGCGGGCACCCCCCCGAACGCCATGCGGCGGCTGGCCGTGTTGGGTGGCCATGACGTGGACACCGCCCTGCGGCTCAGCAAGGCCGAGACCCGGAAATGGCACACCCTGCGCGACGGTATGCAAAGCAACGTGGGCGCCGCCGAACTGGGGTATCATCACGGGGTCGAAACGGCGCGCGACATCTTTCTTTTGCGCGCAGCACAGTTCGAACAACCGCCAGACCCAGCATCATTCCAGATGGCCAAGGCAGGTGCCGAAGCCGTGTTTCCCATTCGCGCCGCCGACCTGATGCCCGAGCTTTCGGGACCACGGCTGGGTGCAAGACTGGCAGAGTTGGAAGCTGCATGGATCGCGTCAGGTTTCACCGCAACCAAGGCGGAACTTCTGAGCTGATCGGCGGACGCCTGTTCCGAACCTTGCGCGGTGTCGTGGAACCGATTTAATCCGCCGGTCTGTCATGGCCTTTGCGCCTTTTCAGGACTATATCTCAACTTTGACCCCGCAAAATTCGTTGGCATTCCCGATGTTTCGGTTCTTCGAAAATTTGGTCGATCCGTATACGGCCTACCCTGAAAATGACACGCCGCCGCGCAGGCTGTGGCCATTCCTGTGGGATTATTCGCAGCCATTCAAACGTCTGTTTGGGTTGACCGCCATCATGTCCGTCATGGTGGCGACGGTTGAAATCGGCCTCATCTATTACATGGGGCGCGTCGTTGACCTGCTGTCGAACGGCACCCCTGCACAGGTCATGGACGCGCATGGCCTTGAATTCATACTGATGGCGTTGTTCATCCTGATTTTGCGGCCCCTGATACAAGGGCTGGATGTAGCGCTTCTGAACAATGCGATCTTGCCGAATTTCGGGACACTGATTCGTTGGCGCGCGCATCGCCACGTCCTGCGCCAATCCGTCGGCTGGTTCGAAAACGACTTTGCCGGACGGCTGGCGAACCGGATCATGCAAACCCCACCCGCCGCCGGGGATGCGGTGTTTCAGGTGTTCGATGCGATCACGTTTTCGATTGCCTATCTGGTCGGCGCGGCGATCTTGCTGACCGAAGCGGACCCGCTGTTGGTGGTCCCGCTGTTGGTCTGGTTTGTCCTATATGGCTGGCTGTTGCGCTGGACGATGGTACGCGTCGGCCCCGCGTCAAAGGCCAGTTCCGACGCGCGGTCAATGACGACGGGCCGCGTGGTGGATAGCTACACCAACATTCATTCCGTCAAGCTGTTCGCGCATCATAACAACGAGGTGAAATACGCCAAGGAAGCGATCGAACACACCCGTCAGACCTTTGCTCGCGAGATGCGGATCTTCACGGTGATGGATGTGGCGTTGACGGCGCTGAACGGGTTGCTGATCGTGGCCGTCGTGGGTTGGGCCATCTGGCTTTGGGCGCAGGGCACGGCATCTGTCGGCGTGGTTGCGGCGGCCACGGCCCTGACCCTGCGGTTGAACGCCATGACCGGGTGGATCATGTGGGCGGTCAGCACCTTCTTCCGTTCCCTCGGGGTTGTATCGGAAGGTATGGAAACCATCACCCAACCCATAACGCTGGTCGACAAACCGGGCGCCACCGCGCTGAAGCTGAGCAAAGGTGAAATCCGCTTGGAACATCTGAGCCATCATTTCGGGCGCGGCAGTGGCGGGTTGGATGACATCAACCTCACGATCCGGCCCGGGGAAAAGGTGGGGCTGGTGGGTCGATCCGGCGCGGGGAAATCAAGCCTCGTGAAGTTACTGCTGCGGTTCTACGAGATCGAACAGGGCCGCATTCTGATCGATGATCAGGATATCGCCGAGGTAACCCAAGACAGCCTGCGCAGTATGATCGGTATGGTGCAGCAAGATAGCTCCCTTATGCACCGCTCGGTTCGCGACAATATCCTTTATGGTAAACCGGATGCCTCCGAGGCCGAGGTCATCGCCGCCGCGAAACAGGCGGAAGCGCATGATTTCATCCTTGAACTGCGCGACCCCGAAGGCCGTCATGGGTATGATGCACATGTCGGCGAACGCGGCGTGAAATTGTCGGGCGGGCAGCGGCAACGGGTTGCCCTGGCCCGTGTCATCCTGAAAGACGCGCCCATCTTGGTACTGGATGAAGCGACAAGCGCATTGGACAGCGAAGTGGAAGCCGCAATTCTGGACACGCTTTATGGGGTGATGCAGGGCAAGACGGTCATTGCTATCGCCCATCGTCTGTCCACCATCGCGCAGATGGACCGGATCGTCGTGCTGGATGACGGGAACGTGGCCGAGGATGGCACACATGCCGATCTGCTGGCCAAAGGTGGACTTTACGCTGGGTTCTGGTCACGGCAATCCGGCGGCTTCCTTGGCGCGGACACGGAGGCAGCCGAGTGATGGCCGCCCTTCGCCCCCTCCTGAATTGGTTGGCCGGACTGATCGATGGATTTGCCCCGGCCAGTGGCCCACCTCCCCGGACGCTCTGGCCCTTCATCAAATGGTGCCTTGCCGGCAGTTGGCCAATGATCTGGCTAGCCACGGTTTTTTCTGGCGTTGCCGGCACGATGGAGGTTGTCAGCGCATGGTTGCTTGGTCTGATCATCGACAGCGTGGTCGCAGCGGGCGATCCCGCCAGCTATTTCACCGATAACTGGTGGCTAGTCTTCGGTTATGTCGTGTTCTTCCTGCTGCTGCGCCCTGCGATGTTTGCGGCCAGTGCAGCATTTAACGGCATCGTCTTGCCGCCGAACCTGGCGCCGCTGATCCAAAGCCGCCTGCATCGCTGGACGCTGGGGCATGCGGTGACCTTTTTCGACAACGACTTTGCCGGGAGGATCGCGCAAAAGCAGACCCAAGCAGCCAACGCGCTGGTCAACGTGGTGTCCGAAACGATCAACGCGGTTGCTTTCGCGCTGGCTTCGCTGGTTGGCTCGGTCCTGTTGCTGCTGGCGATCGACTGGCAGATCGCGCTGGCGTTGGTGGTTTGGCTGGTGGTGTATTTCTGGATGATCTCGTGGTTCTTGCCGCGCATCCGCAAGGTGGCCGCCAAGCGCGCAGGTGCACGGGCCAATGTGACCGGCCAGATCGTGGACACCATTACCAATATCAAGATCGTCAAGCTGTTTGGCCACACCGCCCATGAGGACCGGGCCGCGATCACGGCAATGCGGTCTTATCGGGATCGCGCGGTAGAGTTCGGAAACCTGTCGACCGGCTTTCGGCTGGCCCTGATGACGGTTGCTGGCGCCCTGCCCGTGGTCTTGATACTGGGCGCCGTCTTGTTGTGGCAGCAAGGGCAGGCCACGCCGGGTGACATTGCCGCCATCGGTGCCATTGCAATGCGGATCGCACAAATGACCGGTTGGGTCAGCTTCACGCTGATGGGTATCTATTCCAACATCGGCGAGCTTGAGGATGGTATGCGCACACTGACGCCGCCACACACCTTGACCGATCGCGCCTCTGCGCTGGAACTGGAACGCGCCAAGGGGCGGCTCGCATTCGAGGGCGTGGATTTTGCCTACGGGCGTGACGTTGGTGGAGTGACAAACCTTAGCCTGACGATCGAACCGGGCGAAAAGCTGGGCATCGTGGGCGCATCGGGTGCCGGGAAATCGACCCTCGTGTCACTTTTACTGCGCCTGTACGAGCCTGAGGCGGGCCGCATCACTCTGGATGGAACCGACCTGCGCGATATCACGCAAGACAGCCTGAGGCGGCAGATCGCGATGGTCACGCAGGAAACCGCGATGTTCAACCGCTCGGCCCGCGACAACATCTTGTACGGTAGACCGGGTGCGCCCGAGGAAGAGATGATCGCAGCGGCCAAGCGGGCCGAGGCCGATACCTTCATTCGCGATCTCAAGGATTTCAGAGGTCGCACAGGCTATGACGCTTTCCTTGGAGAGCGCGGCGTCAAGTTGTCCGGCGGGCAGCGGCAGCGCATCGCGTTGGCGCGGGCATTTCTGAAAAATGCACCGGTGCTGGTTCTGGACGAGGCGACAAGCGCGTTGGACAGCGAGGTTGAGGCGGCCATTCAGGACACACTGAACGATGTGATGGAGGGCAAGACCGTGATCGCAATTGCCCACCGCCTGTCCACCATCGCCGCGATGGACCGCATCATCGTGATGGACGAGGGCCGCATAGCGGAGGAGGGAACCCATGATGCCCTGCTAGCGCAAGACGGCCTTTATGCTCGTTATTGGGCACGGCAATCAGGCGGTTTCATCGGCATCGCAGAGGCGGCGGAATAATGGATTACGAGACGGTTTCGCCGGATGCCTTCGGCCGCAGCCTGACTGGCCTTGGTGTCAACCTGCTGACGGCTGACGTGGGCCGGCTGGCCGCGTTCCTCTCCGAGGTGTTCGGGCTGACCGCCCACCGCCTGTCCGCCGATTTCGCCATTATCCGCCATGGTGACACGCTGTTCCAACTGCATTCCGATTCGACATTCGGCAGCCACCCGTTGCTTGGTCTTGTGCCCGAAACGCCGCCGCGCGGCGCCGGGGCACAGTTCTACCTGTTCGGTATCAATCCCGATGCCGCAATCGCAAGCGCAGATCCGGCAATGGTCATCGAACCCGCGACCGACAAACCTCACGGATTGCGCGAAGCAACGATACTGTCTCCAGAAGGCTATGCGTTCACGGCCGCCATTCCATTGCCCTAGACGGCCTGTGCGCGGCACGATACTCCCGCGCGATGGAACACCGCATCATAATCGAACGGCTTGGGCATCTGGGCGATGGCATCGCGCCCGGTCCCGTCTTCGTGCCCCTGACCCTGCCCGGAGAAATCGTCGAAGGCACCGTCATTGACGGCCGCATGGCTGACCCACGTATTGTCACGCCCTCTGCCGACCGCGTGAAGCCGCCCTGTCCGCACTACAGATCCTGCGGGGGGTGCGGCCTGCAACACGCCAGCGATGCGTTTGTGGCGGACTGGAAGCTGGCGGTTGTGCGCAACGCCTTGGCCGCACAGGGGCTGGACGCCCCATTCCGGCCAACCTACACATCGCCGCCCCGATCCCGCCGTCGCGCCACCCTGTCCGGGACCCGCACCAAGAAAGGTGCTTTGATCGGGTTTCATGGGCGGAAATCCGACACGATTGTGCCGATACATGACTGTTTCATCCTGCACCCCAAGCTGATGGCAACCCTGCCCATGCTGGAAGAGATGACTCGGATTGGAGGGTCCCGCGCGGCAACCCTTTCGTTTGCATTGACCTTGTCCGAGAATGGCGTGGACTGCGCAGTCACTGGCGGCAAGGCGCTGGATACGGCCTTGCAGACGACCCTTCCACAATTCAGCGATCGACTGGTCCGGCTGACTTGGGACGGAGAAACCGTGTTCACCGAAAGCGCGCCGACGCAAGCCTTTGGCACGGCACGCGTAACCCCGCCGCCGGGCGCTTTCCTGCAAGCAACCCCTGACGGAGAGGCCGCATTGCTGGCGGCCGTGACCGAAGCCGTGCGTGGCGCGAACGCGATTGTCGATCTGTTTGCCGGTTGCGGAACATTCACGCTGCCGCTGGCCGTTGCCGCGCCTGTTCACGCGGTGGAAAGCGAGGCCGCCATGTTGGCCGCGCTTGACCATGGCGCGCGGTTTGCCACCGGGCACAAGCGGGTCACAACCGAAACCCGCGATCTCTTTCGCCGCCCACTGCTTCCGGACGAGTTGAAGCGTTTCGACGCAGCCGTCATCGACCCGCCGCGCGCCGGGGCCGAGGCGCAGGTTGTTGAACTTGCCCGAGCGCAGACGCCGCGCATCGCGATGGTTTCGTGCAACCCGGTGACCTTCGCCCGCGATGTCAAATTGTTAATAGCCGCCGGTTATCGCCTGAATTGGGTGCAGGTCGTGGATCAGTTCCGCTGGTCCCCCCATGTGGAACTTGCCGCCAGCCTGACCCTTCCCCATATCGACGGTAAATGACCCGAGGGACAGCATGAGCGACGCAACCGCAACGACCAGTTTTCGCAACCGTCTGGCCGATTGGCTGGAAACACCCACGGTCCGGGTCAGTATCATTGGGGTGATCGTCTTCAACGCGATCATTCTGGGGATGGAAACATCGCCCGCCATCATGGACAGCTATGGGCCATTGATTGTGACGCTTGATCACGCGTGCCTTACGATATTCGTGATCGAGATCGCGCTCAAGTTGATCGCCCACAGCTTTCGCTTCTTCCGCTCCGGTTGGAACCTGTTCGATTTTGCGATTGTCGGCATTGCTCTGGTGCCCGGCGCTCAGGGCCTGTCAGTGCTGCGCGCGATGCGCATTTTGCGAGTGCTGCGCGTCATATCGGTGGCACCGCGTCTGCGCCGGGTCGTCGAAGGATTCGTCACGGCACTACCTGGAATGGGCAGTGTGTTCCTGCTAATGTCGATAATCTTCTATATTGGCGCTGTCATGGCGACAAAACTGTTCGGGGCCAGCTTTCCCGACTGGTTCGGGTCGATCGGCGCGTCGTTGTATACGCTGTTCCAGATCATGACGTTGGAGTCGTGGTCGATGGGCATCGTACGCCCGGTCCTTGAGGTTTATGCCTACGCTTGGGTATTCTTTGTACCGTTCATCATGGTCACGACCTTTGCGGTGGTGAACCTGTTGGTGGGCCTGATCGTGAATTCGATGCAGGACGCCCATGCCGAAGAAAGCAACGCCGCGACCGATGCTTATCGCGATGAGGTGCTGGAGCGGCTGAAGGCGATCGAGGATAAATTGAAATCGGGTGCCTGAAGCCCCCGTTTCAGCCGTTTGCCGCTGCTGCCCTAGGCCCGCTTGCTCAATACTTCGACCCCTAGCGTCTTCAGCACTTTCGCTTCGATGTCTTCGGCGTTCATCGCTGCAACGGCATACATATCTTCAGGGCTTGCCTGATCGATGAAAATATCGGGCAACACCATCGACCGGTATTTCAGGCCCGTGTCGAACACGCCCTCCTCGGCCAGCAATTGCGCGACATGAGAGCCAAAACCGCCGATGGCGCCTTCCTCGATGGTAATCAGCGCCTCGTGATGACGGGCAAGTTGCAAGATTAGGTCGCGATCAAGTGGCTTGGCGAAACGGGCATCGGCGATTGTGGGGGTGATACCGCGCGCAGACAACGCCTCTGCCGCCTGGAGCACTTCCTTCAGACGCGTGCCGAATGACAGGATTGCAACACGGTTCCCCTCGGCGATCATGCGGCCTTTGCCAATCTCCAACGCCTTTCCGCGTGCGGGCATTTCGACGCCAACACCTTCACCGCGCGGAAAGCGGAAGGCCGAGGGGCGATCGTCGATTTCGACGGCGGTGCGGATCATGTGGACCAGTTCTGCTTCGTCAGCGGCGGCCATCACCACGAAACCGGGCAGGTTGGCCAGAAACGCGATGTCATAACTGCCTGCATGGGTCGCGCCATCGGCGCCCACCAGACCCGCGCGATCAATCGCAAAGCGGACCGGAAGTCGCTGGATGGCGACATCGTGCACCACCTGATCATAACCGCGCTGAAGGAAGGTCGAATACAGCGCGCAGAACGGCTTCAGCCCCCCTGCGGCCATGCCCGCACTGAATGTCACGGCGTGTTGTTCGGCTATGCCCACATCAAAACAACGGCTGGGAAAGCGTTCCGCAAACAGGTTCAATCCGGTGCCATCCGGCATTGCAGCCGTGACGGCGGTGATGTGGCTGTCGTCCTCCGCCTCGCGGATCAGTGTCTGGGCGAAAACCTTGGTATATGACGGCGCGTTTGACGGTGATTTCTTTTGCTTGCCGGTGACAAGATCGAACTTGGCCGTGGCATGGCCCTTGTCGGGCCTATCCTCGGCATAGCCCTTGCCCTTCTTGGTGATGACGTGGATCAGGATGGGGCCGTCGGCGCGGACCTTTACGGTGCGCAGAACGGCCAGCAACTGATCCATGTCATGGCCATCAATTGGCCCGACATAGGAAAACCCCAGTTCCTCGAACAACGTCCCGCCAACGGTGGCCGCCTTCAGCAGCTCCTTGGCCCGTTTGGCGCCGTCCTGAAACGGTTGGGGCAATAGCGATACGGCGCCCTTGGCAGCGGCCTTCAACTCCTGAAAAGGGGCGCCTGCATAAAGGCGCGACAGGTAGGAAGACATTGCGCCGGTTGGCGGGGCGATGCTCATCTCGTTATCATTGAGGATGACGATCAGGCGCTTGCCCAGATGGCCCGCGTTATTCATCGCCTCATAGGCCATCCCGGCAGACAGGGCGCCATCACCGATTACGGCAATCGCATCACCGTGGCCGGTGTCACAATCACCGCCCAGATCGCGCGCCACCGCAAACCCCAGCGCGGCGGAAATGCTGGTCGAGGAATGCGCAGCACCAAACGGGTCGTAGGCGCTTTCGCTGCGTTTGGTGAACCCACTCAGCCCGTCCTTCATCCGCAGCGTCCGGATGCGATCACGCCGGCCGGTCAGAATCTTGTGGGGATAGCACTGGTGGCTGACGTCCCAGATCAACTTGTCGCGCGGCGTGTCAAAGGTGGCGTGGATCGCCACCGTCAATTCCACCACACCCAATCCGGCGCCCAGATGGCCACCGGTTTCCGACACGGCGGAAATCGTCTCGGCTCTCAGTTCATCGGCAAGACGCCGCAATTCGTGATCCGAAAGCGCCTTAAGATCAGCAGGCGCCTTTACCCGGTCCAACAGCGGTGTTTGGGGTCGATTTGTCATTCTGCCCTCCCTCGGGCGCGCCTACCTGTCACGGGCGATAATGTAGCGGGCCAGCGCCTTCAAGGTTTCACCGCGCTTGCCGAACGGTGCCAATGCCGTCTCTGCCTCTTCCACCAGTGTCCGCGCCCGTGCTTTGGCACCATCAAGACCCAGCAGCGAAACGAACGTGGCCTTTCCGGCGTCGGCGTCCTTGCGCAAGGCCTTGCCCGCCAGATCGGCATCGCCTTCAACGTCCAAGATGTCGTCGGCAATCTGAAAGGCAAGTCCGATGGCCCGTGCATAGTGCCGCAGCGGAGCGGGATCGGCACGGCCCAGAATGGCACCGGCATGGGCTGGCCATTCAATCAACGCCCCCGTCTTGTTGCCCTGCAATTCCGTGATCTGATCAAGGTCTAGCATTGCGCCGGCGGTCTCGGCGGCGATGTCCTGCGCCTGACCCAGAACCATGCCTTGTGCGCCAGATGCACGGGCAAGGCTGCGGACTAGTTCGATCCGTTGATCTGCATCACCCGCACTTGGCGCGGCCAACAGCTCGAAGGCAAAGCATTGCAGGGCATCACCGACCAGCACTGCGGTGGGTTCGTCCCACTTCACATGCACTGTGGGTTGGCCACGGCGCAGGTCGTCATCATCCATGCAAGGCAGGTCGTCATGCACAAGGCTGTATGCGTGCAGGCATTCCACCGCGGCCGCCGCATGGATCGCCTGCTCGGGCGCGACGTCAAACAGGGCCGCACTTTCCAACGCCAGAAACCCGCGCAAACGCTTGCCGCCGTTCGTCGCATAGCGCATTCCCTCGGCCACGCGGTCGGACCCAAGTTGCGCCATCGTGTCGGTCAGAAACCCGGCAATCCGGGCCTGCGCATCCGTCAAAGCCGTCTGGAACACCTAAAGTCCTTCGACCGGCGTGCTGCCGCTGGGCTGGCCATTGCCGTCAAGCGTGATCTGGGCGACCTTTTCCTCGGCCTCTTTCAGCTTGGCTTCGCACCGCGACTTGAGCGCGGCGCCACGTTCATAAAGCGCAATGGATTGCTCAAGCGCCACATCGCCCCGGTCCAGCGCGGTCACCACTTGTTCCAACTCGCGTATCGCTTCTTCAAAGCTCATCGCGTCGATGTTCTTGTCGTCACTCATCCGGCCCGCTCCATCAAGACTGTCACATGTGCGGTTGTCGCTTCCGCCAGCGCATCCAGATCATAGCCGCCTTCAAGTGTCGAGACTACGCGCCCGGCGCAGACCTCGTCGGCAACATCACACAAGGCCCTTGTGAGCCATACGAAGTCCTCGGTCTCCCACATCAGATTGGCCAAAGGGTCGGCACGGTGGGCATCAAACCCTGCCGAAATCAGGATCAGTTCAGGCGCGAATTCACGCAGGCGGGGGATGACGCGCGAGGTGTAGTTATTGCGCATCGCGCCACCGTCCGTGCCGGGGCCAAGCGGCAGGTTCATGACGTTGTTGAACCCGCCCCGCTCGGACGCCGCCCCGGTTCCGGGATAAAGCGGCATCTGGTGCGACGAAACAAAAAGCGCATTGGCTTCGCTCCAGAGTAGGTCCTGGGTGCCATTTCCGTGGTGCACGTCGAAATCAACAACCGCGACCCGGGAAAGCCCGTGGCGTTGCAGCGCGTGTTTGGCCGCGATGGCGATATTGCCGAACAGGCAAAACCCCATCGGTCTGTCGGTTTCACAATGATGACCCGGCGGGCGCGTCGCGACAAAGGCATTCTGGACCTCTTCGCCCAACACGGCATCGACCGCACGAAGGCATCCACCGACACCTTTCAACGCAGCCTCCCAAGAACCGGCCGAGACATAGGTATCCGCATCAAGCGCTGTCGTCGTTTCTGCGCCGGGGATCGCGGCGCGGATACGATCAATGTGACTTTGTGGATGGCAAAGCAGCAGATCGCTTTCATCAGCCATCGGCGCCTCTTCCCGGTGCAGCAACTCCAAGGGCGCGAGCGCGCGCGTGACCGCCTGCAGCCGGGCAATCTGTTCGGGGTGGCCAGCGGGGGTAACGTGGTTCAGCCCGGCTGGATTTTCGATCAAAAGGGTTGTCATCAATCTGGCGCCAACATGTAACCAGCGCCGCGCACGGTCTGCAAATAACGCGGTTGTTTCGGGTTCGTCTCGATCTTGCGCCTCAACCGCGTGATCTGCACATCGACCGCGCGCTCCTGCGCCTGTTCGGCCGAAGCGCCCTTGTCGCGATTCAACATCTCCACCAGATTGGCCCGGCTGACGGGCTGGTTGGGCTGACCTGAAAAGATGCGCATCAACGCCGCCTCTGTCGAGGTCAGGCGAACCGGGTCCTTTCCTTGCCACATCTCGCCACGCTCAAGATCATAGCGCACAGGACCAAGGTGCAGGACCTGCGGCGCGGTCTTGGCATCGGACGGCTGGGGGACGCGACGCAAGATCGCGTTGATCCGCAACAGCAGTTCCTTCGGTTCGAAAGGTTTCGGCAGGTAGTCATCGGCCCCCGCCTCCAGACCCTCTATCCGTTCGCTGGCCTCGCCTTTGGCAGTCAGCAGCAGGATCGGGGTAACCAATTTGCCGCGCAAATAGCGCGTCAGGCTCAGGCCATCTTCGCCCGGCATCATCACATCAAGCACGATCAGGTCAAATTCCAACCCCTCCAGCAAACGCCGGGCATGGGCAGCATCGCGCGCCACACTGGTCATGAAGCCATTGCGGATCAGGAACTTCTGCAACAGCCCGCGAATACGCTCGTCATCATCAACGATAAGGAGATGGGCGCCGATATCCATTATTTCGCTCCGTCCGTGCCGTCTTGGTAATGTTTGCGCATGTCCGGATCCATCATCTGTTCCAGAACGGTCCGAAAACCTGACACCGCATCCGGTCCCGCCGCACGAAAAGCCGCACGCATGCGGTTGCGCTGCGCCTCGGACAGCGCGCGTTCCAGCGTCTGGCCCGTTTCCGTAAGAAAGAGGTGGCGCTCCCGCTTGTCGCGGGTGCCCACACGGCTTTCCACCAACCCATCATCGACCAGCGCGCGCAGCACCCGGTTCAGGGACTGTTTCGTCACCCCCAGAATGCTCAGCAAATTGTTGACGGTGGTGCCGGGGCTGCGGTTGATGAAATGGATCGCGCGGTGGTGCGCGCGGCCATAGCTGTAGTCTTGCAAGATGCGATCAGGATCGGCGGTGAACCCTCGATAGGCAAAGAACATCGCCTCGATCCCGCGACGCAGTTGTTCATCCGTAAGGAACAGCAGGCTTTCGCCGCTGATGACAACGCCCGCTGGGCTGCGATCTGCCATTGTCCGGTCCCTCCCCGTTCCGGGTATCGACGTAACATTATGTCAGCCTTGTTGACTTTCCAAGAATCAATTGCTAGCGAAAGAGTAGATTTGCGCAACATTATGTCCGAACCGGCCATATGAGACGCAACAATCGAAAATAGTCGCCAAAAACCGGCAAACGCAAAGGATGGGACCCATGGCAGGCGCGTACGATGATCGCGACGGAAAGATTTGGATGGATGGCAAATTGCTGCCGTGGCGGGATGCCAATGTTCACATCCTGACACACGCCATGCACTACGCCTCCTCGGTATTTGAGGGCGAGCGCGCCTATAACGGCAAGATCTTCGAAAGCCGTCGCCATTCGGAACGCCTGATCGCTTCGGGCAAGATGTTGGATATCGATATTCCGTGGACCGTCGACGAGATCGAAGCCGCGAAATACGAGGTCATGAAGGCCAATGGTCTGACAGATGCGTATGTGCGCGCCGTCGCGTGGCGCGGTTCGGGCGAGGATATGGGCGTCAGTTCCTCGCGCAACCCCGTTCGGATGGCTGTCGCATCATGGGAATGGGGCAGCTACTATGGCGATGCCAAGATGAAGGGCGCCAAGCTTGATATTTCCAAGTGGAAGCGGCCTTCTCCAGAAACCATCCCCGTTCATGCCAAGGCGGCCGGTCTTTACATGATCTGCACCATGTCAAAACACGCGGCTGAGGCGAAAGGCTGCTCGGACGCGTTGTTCATGGATTATCGCGGTTATGTCGCAGAGGCGACAGGCGCCAACATCTTCTTCGTCAAGGATGGGGAAGTGCACACGCCCGATGCGGACGTCTTCCTGAACGGCATCACCCGCCAGACCGTCATCGGGATGCTGAAGGACCGTCAGATCCCGGTGCATGAACGCCATATCATGCCAGAGGAGTTGGAGAGCTTCGAACAATGCTGGCTGACCGGAACCGCGGCCGAGGTCACGCCCGTGGGTCAGATTGGCGACTACAACTTCGAAGTGGGCGGCATCACCCGTGGCATCGCCCAAGCCTATGAGGAGTTGGTTCGGGCCTGAGCCTACACCAACCGCTCCGCTTGCGACGGCGCCCTGATCGGGCGGTCGCTATCAAGGTGGACCGTGATCTACGTCAGCTGCCGTCGGTCACGGTCAGACCCAGAAGCCGCCATACCTGCATGCCACCCCGGTAATAGAATATCCGGTCTGCGGGGTAGCCCGCCTCGATCATGTTGCGGATCGCGGTGGGCGACTGACCACACCAGATGCCGTTGCAGAAAAGCGCCACGCGCTTTGCATCCGTGCAATCCCAGCCGTCGAAATCCGGCTCGCAACCCAACTGGCCCAGCTCATCCACGACATAGGTGTAGGGAATGTTGATCGCTCCGGGGATCGTGCCGCCCTGAAACCAATCACTGGTGCGGCTGTCCACCACCATCGCGTCCGGGTCCGTCAACATCTCGATCAATTCCAGCTCCCCGATTGTGACAATCCCCGCCGCCGGCGTCATCGGCTGGATGCAGAAGTTGGGGCAAGGCCGGGATGTCTGGGCCCATTCACCCGCGATCTCGTTCGCTGTGTCCTGAATTCTTGCGATCTCCACGGGACCGTTTTGTGTCTCTACCATGACCGAGGGCATATCGCTGGTAATGCCGACCACGGTGTCAGCGACTGCTGCTCCCGCCCCAAGCAACAACCCAAAAGTGAATGCCAGTGTTCTCATGATGTTTTTCCCTGTCCCCGTGCGAAAGCTTACCGCAAGATTAGAGCCTGACAGATCGTCCGTCATTGACAAATGTCACCATTCCGGGGCGCCCAAAGAAACCGGCAGCGCCTGCGTTTTCTGCAAGCTGTAGCGCCGCCAGTAGCTTTTTCGCTTCAAATACTTGATTTGCAGCGGCAGCAGGCCCAATGTCCTCCCATGAACGTGCTCTTCACGGGATCAGCCCCGCCGCATATTCCCGAAAAAGTGGCGTTTCATCGCACCGAACTTGGTGTGATTCTGGGTCTTTATGGCCGCATGGTCGCAGCGGGCGAATGGCGTGATTACGGGATATCGCACCTGACGGACGTGGCGATCTTTTCGGTGTTCCGGCGAACAGCGGAATTTCCGATCTACCGGATCGAAAAACGACCCAAGCTTGCCGCGAAGCAAGGCCAGTACGCCGTTATTGGTATGGATGGCCGTATTCTGAAACGTGGCCACGACCTAAAGACCGTGCTGCGCGTGTTGGAACGCAAGCTGATCCGCGCCGTTAATTCAGACTAGAGAGTAACGCGCCGACGGTGGGTGATCGGGCCATCACCCGCAGCCTCCATCCGTGCCACGACCTCATCAAGGGGTTCATACGCGACGGCCATATGCGTCGCGTTCGCATGCAGCAAGGTGGTTGCATTGGACATCAGGCCCACATGGCCTTTCCAGAAGATCACATCGTTGCGTTGCAGCGGAGCATTCTCGGGCACCTCTTCGCCCACAACGACCTGCTGATCGCTGTCGCGCGGGCAGTCGATGCCACAAGCGATCAGCGCGGATTGCACAAGCCCTGAACAATCGATTCCCCAGCGGCTGACCCCGCCCCACAGATAGGGTGTGCCAAGCATCAGGTCAGCCACCCCAACAGGGTCGGAAAACCGCGCGCGCAGCGGCATGACGTGCTGTTTCGGAATGAAATGCCCGGTGTGGATGCGGAAATAGTCATCCCTTTCCCGCAAAACCTTGATGTGAGAGCCAAAGAACAAGGCCACCTCGGGCGGTGCCTTGAGTTCCGGCTTGGGGTAAAGATGCGTAGCGGGGGCAATCACCCAATGGGTCGCATCCTCGGCGCCGGTCAATGCACCGGAAATGATGTAACCCACGTGGCCATCGCGCTCGGCTTGCCCAAAGGCGAAACCATCAATCGATTCGAGCACAAGAAACCGTTCGCCAAACAATAGCTGGCTCAACCGTTTGCCGCGCGGCTCGTCGGTGATGTTGGCCATCGGTTGTTGGACCATCATCCAGCGCCCTTCAACGAAACGGTCGGCCTGCACGACGCCCTGCAACGAGGTATGAGCCACGCGGCCATTGGCGGGGGTTACGCGCTGGTCTGTCATTGGGCCAACACCTCGGGCAGGGCGGCAAACAGGGCGCGGGCGGCCATGCCAACACCGCCCTTGGGTCGGGCGGGCGCATCAGACGGCTGCCAGCCGTAGATGTCGAAATGAGCAAACCGTGCCACGTCTGGCACGAACCGGCGCAGGAACAGCGCGGCAGTGATTGATCCCGCCATACCGCCTTTGGGCGCATTGTCCAGATCGGCGATCCCAGGTTCGATCATCGCCTCGTAGGGCGCATGAAACGGCAGGCGCCAGACCGGGTCGGCCACTTTCGCCGCATAAGCGGACACCGCGGCGGCAAGCACGTCATCATCGGTGAAGAAGGGCGCAAGATCCGGGCCGACGGCAACGCGCGCCGCGCCCGTAAGGGTTGCCATGCAAATCAACAGATCGGGTGGTGTTTCGTTTGCCAACGCCAGCGCATCGGCCAGTACAAGGCGTCCTTCCGCATCGGTGTTGTTGATCTCGACCGTCAAACCGTTGCGCGCGGTCAAGATATCGCCGGGGCGAAACGCATTTCCTGACACCGCATTTTCCACTGCGGGGATCAGCACCCGCAACCGCACCGCCATGCCCCGCGCCATGATCATGTGCGCCAAGCCCAAGACTGTCGCCGCGCCACCCATATCCTTTTTCATCAGCCCCATGGATGCACTGGGTTTGAGGTTCAGCCCGCCGGTATCGAAACAAACGCCCTTGCCCACAAGGGTCAGGGTCGGGCCGGTGTTGCCCCATGTCATCTCGATCAGGCGCGGGGCGCGGGCGGCTGCGCGACCGACCGTGTGAATCAAAGGAAAATTCCGGGTCAGCAGATCGTCGCCCGTGATGACGTTGACTGTTGCACCAAACGCCGCCGCCTGACCGTGAACCGCTTGCTCCAACGCGTCCGGCCCCATGTCTTCGGCAGGCGTGTTGATCAGATTGCGGGTCAACATTTCACCGGCGGCAATCGCCTCAAGCTTGCCTGCATCGACGCCGACGGGGGCAACCAACCGCGCCGTCGCAACCGTTTGGGCGCGGTAACGATCGAACCGGTAACACGCCAGCAAATACCCAAGCGCGATCTCATCGGCCTCGGCGCCGTCTGGCATTGCCTCGATCATGTAGGTTGCGGTCGGCAAAGCGGCGATCGCCGCACCCACAGCAAAGCGGCGCCGCAACCGATCTGCCACCGTGCCACGACCGATCAAGACACGTTCGGGGGTGCCGTCTTCCCCCGGAAGGGTGCAGACCTGCCCAAGCCCACCGGTAAAGCCGTGGTGTCGCACCCACGACTGGCTTGCATCACGCAGCATCGCCAACACCATGTCCAGATCAAGTGGCGCGCACAATGTAACGGGTATTGCCTCAGGATCAGGGGCAACGAATTTCAGCGGCATCGGGGCGACCTTTCAAATCTGTCGCGCCACACTACCCTGCGGGTGGGAGGCCGCAAGACCCCCGCGCAATCAGCCCGACAAATCCTCCAGATCCCATACCGCGTGGATGGACCTGTCCCCGACCCGTTTCAGACGTGCCAGCGTCGCGGCCAAGGCCACAGGGTCTTGCCCCTCCATGCAAGACGTCACATCGCGCGCCACACGTGCCAAGGTTGCCATGCCAATCAGATCAGACGCTTTGATGATTTGCGCCAGCACAACCGTGACCTCAGCCGATGTCGCGACTGGATCGACCCGCGCCAGTTGCAACAGGCAACGGCCGATCCGGTCCAGTGCCAAAGCCACCTCGGCCTCTGCACGCACTTCTCCCACCGTGCGGCAGAGTTCTTCCAACCGGTCCGGGTTGAACCGCGCAGGTTCCTCCACCCGCAATTCGGTAATGAATTGCATATTGCACACTCCACATTCCGCCCCCACGGCTGGGATCAACCTGTGCGAAGCGTGCTGAAAAAACGATTTAGCCCGCGTCAAAAAACGCCTCCAAATTGAACGCAATGCAGGGTAGTCAGGTCAGGCACCTCATGGATGGCTCTGAAATGCACCGCGTCAAATCTCTGCCCGACTATCTGTTGACCCGCTACAAGGATTGGAAGGAAACCCGGTTTCCTGAAAACCGTAACTGGTTTCGCCATCTGGCAACCGATGGACAGCACCCCAAAGCAATGATCATCGCCTGCTGCGATAGCCGGGTGGCGGTGAATTCGGTCTTTGGGCAGCGCATGGGCGAACTGTTCGTGCACCGCAACATCGCCAATCTGGTTCCACCCTACACGCCGGACGGGCAACACCACGGGACGGCCGCAGCGGTCGAATTTGCCATCCGCAACCTCAACGTACAGCACATTATCGTCATGGGGCATTCCAACTGCGGCGGCGTGCGCGGATGCATCGAAATGTGTACCGGTAACGCCCCGGAATTGGAGGAGCAAAGCAGCTTCATCGGGCGGTGGCTCGACACCCTGCGCGTCGGGCATGATCGCGTCGCGGATATTGCGGACCTCGCCGTTCGCCAGACCGCCCTTGAGAAAGAGGGGGTGCAGGTCTCATTGGAGAACCTGCTGAGCTATCCGTTCGTTGCCGAGGCGGTCGATTCCAATACCATAACGCTGCACGGCCTCTGGACGGATATCGCCGAGATGGATCTGGAGACATTCGACGGGACGATACGCCATTTCGTGCGCCCCTGAACTTTACCAAAGCTTCTGCTCGGACTATGCACATTGAAACGAGCGCGGGGGCAGGGTAATGGACGGCATATTCGCACTGGCGGTCGATAACCTGTTATCGCCGATCATCCTGTTCTTCGCCCTTGGACTGCTGGCTGCCTTTGCACGGTCTGACCTGACGGTGCCGGAATCGGTGGCCAAGGGGATGTCGCTCTATCTGTTGTTCGCCATCGGCTTCAAAGGCGGGGCCAGTGTGGCGGCGCATGGCATCGACGCGACCTTGCTGTTGTCACTGCTGGCCGGTTTGATCCTTTCCTTCGTCTTGCCCTTTGTCGCCTTCACACTGCTGCGTGTGATGACCGGGCTTAGCGTTACGGATGCGGCGGCAGTTGCGGCGCACTATGGCTCCATCTCTATCGTGACCTTCGTGGCGGCCACATCGGTTGCGACCAGTGCGGGCCTGAACTCCGAAGGCTATATGGTCGCCGTCGCCGCCGTGATGGAGGCACCGGCCATCCTGTCGGCCCTATGGCTGATCGCGCGATATGACAGTTCCGGCAGCGGCAAGATGGAGGCCGGGCTGTTGCAGGAAATCCTGCTAAACGGATCAATCGTGCTTTTGGTCGGCTCGTTCCTGATCGGTGTCATCACCGGGGCCGAAGGGTTGGCGAAGATCGCACCCTTCATCGTGAGCCCGTTTCAGGGCGTGCTGTGCCTGTTCTTGCTGGATATGGGGCTGGTTGCGGGCCGTGGTCTCCGCGAGGCGCGCGATGTCCTGCGCCCGGGGCTTTTCCTGTTCGGCATGGTGATGCCCTTGATCGGCAGCATGTTCGGTCTTGGCGCGGGATTGTTGCTGGGCCTGTCGCCAGGTGGCGTGATGTTGTTCATGACGCTGTCGGCCTCAGCCAGCTACATCGCCGTGCCGGCCGCCATGCGCGTGGCCCTGCCCGAGGCGAACCCATCCATCTACCTGACGCTGTCGCTTGGCGTAACCTTTCCATTCAACCTGACCCTGGGCATCCCGATTTACCTGACGATCGCCCAAGCCCTGACCGGAGCCTGACACCCCATGCAGACCCACAAAGCGAAACGCGTGGAAATCACGATCGAGGCGGTCATGGAACGCCGCCTGACCACCGCCTTGGTCACTGCTGGCGTAACCGGGTTTACCGTGTTGCCCGTTCTGGGTGGGTCAGGCCGTTCGGGCCAATGGAGCCGCGAGGGACAGGTCAGCCGTGCAGGCGGCATGGTCAGCGTGGTCTGCATTGTCCGGGCCGACAAACTGGACAATCTGCTGGACGCCGCATTTTCTGTCGTGGAACGGCATATCGGCGTGGTCAGCGTGGTGGATTGCGAAGTCCTGCGCGCCGAACGGTTCTGACGTTTCACCCCAGACCGTGCTTTGCGGTCTGCCGTTGGTCTCGTCGAAAATTGCCAGCGGGAGACAGCATTACGGGCACCATGGCCCCCGCCCGCAGGATACGGCCGGCGGTGAATGACGGATCATGAGTATCGACCGGGGCCAACACGATCTGAAGGCCCCGATCAATGGCCGCTTATGGCCACCATTCCAGAACCGGTCCCTCAGGCCAGCTGAACGCTGCCGTCATCTCGACCATTTCAGTTGCACCTGGGGCGACCTCGATCACCCATTCATGTACGCCGCGCAGGTTGTCGACATCGCGTGCCGTCGGCAACGGCCGGAAGGTCAGATCAAGTTCAAGATCCTCTTGCTCGGCAAAAGGCGTGGCGTAGATGATCCGCACCTCCTCGGCCTCTCCGCTTGTGTTTTCGACACCAAATGCAATCTCGTTCACTTGCGTATTGCTGGTCACGATCAGCCCCCGGTCACCTTCGTTCAAGGCGCGGTTTTCCCAGACAAGCTGCAGATGATCGAGGGGGCCAAAACCAATCTCGATCTCTTCGCCCGCAACGATCAACGGCAGATAGCCTTCGCCGATCAGCGCCCCATCGCGGAAAAAATAGCCCTGACCGGGCAAGATCGGCTCGCCGCTATCGTTGTCGCCCATCGCGACAAGAAAGGCGGTGGCATCGCGGCGCGGGACGGCGCGGTTTTCAAGCTCCATCTCCAAAGTGAGACTGTCGAACGGCAGCGTGACCGTGCCATTCGGACCAACCGTGACAGGCGTGTTGTAGACGTAGCTGACCGCCAAACCGGAAAAGACCGTCTGCGTATCGGCCATCACGACTGGCGCGACGGCAGCAATGGGAAACCCCACCTCATTAGACATCGCGCCCCCCGAAATCCGGCTTTCCGCCAGTGGCATCACCGGATCGCGCAGGCGCGCGGGCTGCGGCAAGACAGTGGCCGGTTCGCGCGCCCGGTTCGGCGCGGCCGTGGAAAAGGTCACATCGACATCTTGCCATCGGGCAGCGCCCTGCGCCCAAAACTGGATGAAACGCACAAGGTCCAAATCGCCGCTGTCACTATCAAGCCGCAGTTCATAGCTTGGTTCCCACCCGGCCGCAGCGGTGAAATACCGCAGTTCCAAGGGGGAGATTCCCGCCGCGGTCGCCGTCACGTCGACGGCCAACACATCCACATTGCCGTCGATCGGCTGCAACCGGCCAAATTCCTGCAATGCCGTGTTCAGCTCGATCTGAGCATCCGTTAAGGCATCGGCGAGGTCGCGCCGGGCCACGCGGGCCTCTTGCAAGGCGGTCCCGGTGCGCAGCATTTCCGTGCCAAGCGTCGATAACACTGCTGACACCGTTGCGGGGTCTGTGGGCATTGCTGCGCCAGCTTCGCCGCCACGGGCCAATGCACCCAGATAGGCAACCTGCAATTCAATCGCCTCGATCTGCGCATCGGCACCTGACAGTGCATCTTGCGCTGCCTGAACAGCGTCTTGCGCAACCTCGACTGCGGCGCGGGCTTGGGCCTGATCGGACGTGTCCAGTGCGCCCTCGGCGATCGCCACTGCGCTGATGCGTTCCGGCAGACCAATCGTCAGAGCCTCCGGGCCGGTGACCTGCAACAGGGCGGCATCGCGGCTATCGGGAAGGGCAATCAACACACGTTGCGTGCCTGTGGCCAGATCAACGTCGAAATTGCGGAAAACCTCAGCGCCTTGCGTAAATACTGTCGCTGCGGTTATCGGCGCCCGCAATGGCACACCTTGTGCCTGCGCCGCCAACGGCAGCGACAGGACCAAGGCCGTCATCATCAGAAATCGGGTCATCGGGAAATACCTCTAGTTTGAATTCCAGAGGTCCATATTGCCCAGATTTCCTAGTCTTCAAACCGGGGAAATTGCTTAGCCCTTTTTAAGCACCCGATTGCCGAGTGTCTCGGCGATCTGTACGGCGTTCAAGGCTGCGCCCTTGCGCAGGTTGTCGCTGACGCACCAAAGGTTCAGACCGTTTTCGATGGTGCTGTCTTGCCGGACGCGGCTGATGAAGGTCGCATAATCGCCCACGCATTCAACCGGCGTGACATAGCCCCCGTCTTCGCGCTTATCGATGACCATGATGCCCGGGGCCTCACGCAAGATGTCACGCGCCTCGTCGTCGTCCAGAAACTCTTCGAACTCGATGTTGATCGATTCAGAATGGCCAACGAAAACCGGCACCCGCACGCAGGTGGCCGTAACCTTGATCTTGGGATCAAGAATCTTCTTGGTTTCGGCAACCATCTTCCATTCTTCCTTGGTGTCACCACTATCAAGAAACACGTCGATGTGCGGGATCACGTTGAATGCGATCTGCTTGGTGAACTTGCTGGGCGGCTTGCTGTCGGTCGGATTATAGATGCTCTTTGTTTGGTTCCAAAGCTCGTCCATCCCTTCCTTGCCCGCACCAGATACGGATTGATAGGTCGACACGACAACACGCTTGATCGTTGCACGGTCGTGCAATGGCTTGAGCGCCACAACCATCTGCGCAGTCGAGCAATTCGGATTCGCGATAATATTTTTCTTGTAATACCCCTCGACCGCCTCGGGGTTCACTTCGGGAACGACAAGCGGGACATCGGGATCATAGCGGTAGAGGCTGGAATTATCGATGACGATGCAACCGGCCTTTGCCGCCTTGGGCGCGTAGATCTTGGTCGCTTCAGACCCGATCGCGAACAGTGCGATATCCCAGCCTGTAAAATCGAAAGTGTCCAGATCCTTGGTTTTCAAGGTCTTATCGCCAAAGCTGCATTCGGACCCCAACGATTTACGGGACGCAAGCGCCACGATCTCATCAACGGGGAACTGGCGCTCGGCCAGTATGTTCAGCATTTCGCGGCCCACATTGCCCGTGGCGCCCGCAACGACGACTTTATAGCCCATGTTCCAAATCCTTCGGTATCGGATGCGCGGGGCATAATGGATGCGCGGGCCAAGGAAAAGGGGCAGCATCCTTGACAGAATGCATTCCAAGGCGCATGTGCCTCTCATGTCGCTGCGCTGCCGCGTGAGCAGCCTGGGCTTTTGCCCTGACAGCGACGCACAATTTCTCCAGGTCCCCATCACGCAGGGTTCTGACGATCCAGACCGATACGCGGTCCGGGTCGCACCCTAGCCCGGTTGCGCGTTGTCGCGGCCAATGACCAATGGCGCGGCCGATGGCCTGCGTCCGAAAGGATATCCTTTGTTTGATTTCGACATGCTCGGCCTGAAGCCGATCCTGAACAAAACCCTTGCCGCGAACGGCTTCACCGAACCGACACCCATCCAGAATCAGGCGATCCCGCTTGCACTGGAAGGTCACGACATTCTGGGTCTGGCCCAGACCGGCACCGGCAAGACGCTGGCCTTTGGTCTGCCGCTGGTGGCCCATTTGCTGGAACTGCACGGCAAACCCGATCCCAAGACCGCCAAGGCGCTGATTCTTGCGCCGACCCGCGAACTGGTGAATCAGATCGCCGACAGCCTCAGCATGTTCACCCGTGAAACACCCCTGAAGATCGCAACTGTTGTAGGTGGCCAGTCCATCAATCGACAGATTGGCATCCTTGCACGTGGTGTCGACATTCTTGTCGCCACACCCGGACGCCTGATGGACCTGATGGATCGCGGCGCAATCCAGCTGCACACCGTGCGCCATCTGGTGCTGGACGAAGCCGATCAGATGCTGGACCTCGGATTTATCCACGCGCTGCGGAAGATCGCGCCAAAACTTGGTTCACCACGCCAGACGATGCTGTTTTCGGCAACCATGCCGAAGCAGATGGAAGAACTCAGCCGCGCCTACCTGACCAACCCCCGCAAGGTGCAAGTCGCCCCTCCGGGCAAGGCCGCCGACAAGGTTTCCCAGTCGCTGATCTACGTGGAAAAGCCCAGCAAGAACGCAAAGCTGCGCGAGATCCTGCGCCGCGACCCCGAGGCGCTGGTGCTTGTCTTTGGCCGCACCAAGCATGGCTGTGAAAAGCTGATGAAGGGGCTGGTCGATGATGGCTTCAACGCGGCATCGATCCACGGCAACAAATCGCAAGGCCAACGCGACCGCGCAATCAAAGCGTTCCGCGATGGTGCGATCCGCATTCTGGTCGCCACCGATGTTGCCGCCCGCGGCATCGACATTCCGGGCGTAAACTATGTGATCAACTACGAACTGCCCGACACACCGGACAACTACATTCACCGCATTGGCCGGACCGCACGCGCCGGTCGCGAGGGTGAAACGATCGCATTGGTCTCAGCCGAAGAAATCGATCTGCTGGTGCAGATCGAAAAGCTGATGAAAACAACCATCCCCGTGGCAGAGGGCACCCGCCCCCAAGCCGTGAAGATGGAAAAGCCCAACCGCCGTGGCGGAAACGGTGGCGGCAATCGCCGTCCGCAGGGAGCGGGGCAAGGGCAGAAAAAGTCCTTTGGTCAGGCACCCGCCGGCGCCAACACCGGCAAGCCGCAGCAGCGCCAGCGCCGCCGCCGGGCCGCATAAGCGCCGCGTCTAGCGGTGAAAGATCACCGGAAACCAATCCTCACGCAGCCGTTGTCCGGGCACCATGTCGTGTCCCGGAAACGGCGGTGAGGTGCGGCCCGGTCGTGCCACATATCGCGCATCATCACCCAACAAACGCAGTGAAAACGCGCGCCTTTGTGCGCGCGCTGCATTCCCGCGCGCGCCATGCAAGATGTTGAAGTTGAACGCCACCGCATCCCCCGGTGCCATGGCCCATTCGCGAATATCCATACCTTCGGCATCCGGGTCCGGTACCGGCATGTATGCGTCCCCGTCAGGGTAGAAATTCTGCTCTGACAGCCAGCGCGTGGGCAGCACCGGCTTGTCCCAAAGGTGCGATCCCGCCACACAACGCAGCGATGCTTCGGTAACCGCGTCGACGGGGCACCAGAAACTGACGGTCTGACGGCCTTCCACAAAGTAATAGGGTCCGTCTTGATGCCACGGCGTCGGAGCCGATGTGCCGGGTTCCTTGACCAGCACATGGTCATGGAACATCTGCACGGTGTCGGAACGCATCAGTTCTGCGGCCACCGCGGCGGCCTGCGATTGCAGGACCACTTCGGTAAACTCGGGGATTCGTTCCCAATTGCAGTAATCATCGAAGAAACGCCCTGTCTGTCCGGGCTTCACGTTTTCGGCGGCATATTCGCCCGGATCGGCCATGTTCCGGTCGATCCCGCGGCGCAGCGTCTGCACATGATCGGCGAACAGCCCCTTGATCAACACGACACCGTCGCGCTGAAACGCCATGACATCAGCTTCGGTAATCAACGGATGTGTCATCGCTCTACCGCGCCCCATCTTCGTTCTCAAAATATGGCCGCCCGAGGCGTCAGTTGGCCACCGTCGGCGATGTTCTCAACGGAACAGCAAAACCGGAACCTTGCAAGACCGGATCATCTCGGTCGTCGTGGACCCGATGAACAGGCTGCGGATTCGCGAGTGGCCATAAGCCCCCATGATCAGCATATCGAAATCATGCGCCTCGGCACGCTGCGCGATAACTTTTTCCGCCTCGCCCGGCACAACCTCCCACGTTGCCGGATAGCCGGCACCTTTCAGCAGGGCCGCCGCCCCCTCGATCGCGCGTTTGGATGCGGTCGTCTCTGTGCCTACGCTCAGCAAATGGACATCAAGGCCCGCGAAAAGCTCGGAACGGGCGATGTGGTCCACCGCTTTCAAGGCCGAGGCCCCCCCATCGAACGCCACCAGCAGTTTTTTCACCGACTGAAATGCGCGGGACGCAACGAGCATCGGCTTGGTCGATGACCGGACCGCGCGTTCCAGATTGCTGCCCAGATGCAGCTTAGCAAAGTCGGCCGCCTCGCCACGTTTTCCAACGATGACCAGATCGGCCGTCGCCTCCAGCTCCCGTAGGGTCTCGACCAGATCGCCCATGCGCAGCTTGGCATGTGCCTCGACCCCTTGGGCGCTGACCCGCGCCACCGCATCTTCCAAAATGGCCTGCCCACGCTTCTTTGCCAGCTTGGCCCTCTGCGCGTCCAATTCGGCCAACTCGTGCAACAGCGCCGTCCGCGCGCCCAACCCGATATTGCCGCTCAGGTTCCTTGGGTCCACGCTTTCGTCACGCCGCCCAATGACGTGAACAATCTCCACCGTCCAACCCTTGCCCTTGGCCACCCATGCCGCGTGATCGCAAACGCTTTGTGAATAGATCGACCCGTCGACCAGCGCGATTACCTTGCCCATGACCATCCCCCCTCAGTGACCCATCAACCGGTCCATCGCGCCCGGTTTGTCGTGTTCGGCCAGCTTGTCCACGATGGTCTCGGACGCCTCGTTCATGCCCATGATCTCCACCTCGGCCCCGTCCCGGCGGAACTTGAGCACGGCCATGTCCAGCGCCGCAACACTTGATATGTCCCAGATATGCGCACGGCTTACATTGATCACCACGCGGTCAAGCACCTCGTTATAGTCGAACGCGGCAGCAAACTGGTCAGCCGAGGCAAAGAACAACTGCCCCTGAACATGATACGTGCGTGTCTTTTCATCATCCGAAAGCGTGGACGTAACGCTGAACAGCTGCGCGATCTTGCCCGCGAAAAAGATTCCCGACAGCAGCACGCCGGTCAGAACGCCAAGCGCGAGGTTATGCGTGTAGACCGTGACGAACACCGTCGCCAACATCACGATGGACGAACTGCGCGGATGATCGCGCAGGTTCACGATGGATGACCAACTGAACGTCCCGACCGACACCATGATCATGATCGCCACCAAAGCGGCCATGGGAATGATGCTGACGATATCGCCCAGAACCACAATCAAGATCAGCAGGAAAACCCCTGCGGCAAAGCACGACAGGCGACCGCGGCCGCCTGATTTCACGTTGATCATCGACTGTCCGATCATCGCGCAGCCCGCCATGCCGCCGATAAAGCCGGTCGCGGTGTTGGCAATGCCCTGCCCGATGCATTCCTGGTTCTTGTCCGATGGCGTATCGGTCAAATCATCCACGATCTGGGCGGTCATCAGGCTTTCCAGCAAGCCAACGGCCGCAACGGCCGCTGAATACGGCAAGATGATCTGCAGCGTTTCCCATGTCAGCGGAATATCGGGGATCAGGAACATCGGCAGCGTATCGGGCAGCTCTCCCATGTCGCCAACGGTGCGCAGGTCCATTCCGAACAGCAGTGCCAGCGCCGTCAGCACCACGATGCACACCAATGGCGACGGGATCGCCTTGGTCACGTAAGGGAACAGGTAAATAATGGCCAGACCGCCCGCGACCATCACATAAGTCAGGTTGGGCACACCGATCAGTTCCGGCAATTGCGCCATGAAGATCAGGATCGCCAAGGCGTTCACAAACCCTGTCATGACCGAGCGGGAAACAAAGCGCATCACACTTCCCAGTCGCAGCAGGCCCGCGCCAATCTGCAACAGCCCGGCCAGAACCGTTGCCGCCAACAGGTATTCCAGCCCGTGATCACGCACCAACGTCACCATCAGGACGGCGGTCGCCGCGGTCGCCGCGGAAATCATACCGGGCCGTCCGCCCACGATGGCCGTGATCACCGCGATAGAGAACGACGCATAAAGCCCGATCTTGGGATCGACACCCGCGATGATGGAAAAGGCAATCGCCTCGGGGATCAGGGCCAATGCCACGACCAGACCCGACAACAGGTCGCCGCGAATATTGCCAATCCAGTCAGTCCGCATCCGGGACAGGAAAGCAGGGGACATTGGCATCGGGGACTCCGTCAAAACAAAAAAGGCGCCGCAATGAGGCGCCAAGTATGCACGCTGTTGCCAAGGATTTAACGGGACATCGACCGATTGGCCACCCCCGGACCCGGCTTACGTGGTACTGTCGCGGCTGAACAGATAAACGCAAAGCCCCAGCAGAAGGGCGATTCCGAAAATGCCGAACAGGCGACCAAATGCATCGGCTACAGGCATCTGCCCCGCCAACCCGGCAAAATACGGCCCACTTGCAAATTGCATTACACCTGCGCCACCCATGCCGAACAGGTTCAACAATGTTACGCCTCGCCCAGTCAAATGTGCAGGCACAAGGCTACGGCCGTGTGCGATGACCATCGGGTAGGACGCACCGCAAAAACCGATGATGGCAAAGATGGCGGCAGCGGCCCAGATCGTGCCGGGCGCGGTAAACCAGAAGCTCAGGCAGCACACAGCCACCACAGCGTTGCCAACCAAGATAACCCATTTGCGTGTGCCCAATAGCCGATCCAGCGGCCCATAGGCGAAGTTGCCCGCCACCATCGCCAACCCCATGATCAAGGTGATCGTGCCGATCCGGGCCAGATCGGCACCAAAGACTTCGGTCACATAGGGGCCAACCCACAACCCGCGAATGCCTGCGGCGGGTGCATAGCAGACAAACATCATGATCAAGATCGGCCACAACCGTGCATCGCGCAGCAGATCAAGGATCGACCCCTTCGGCTCCCCCTCTGGCGCTTTTGGATCTTGCACAAGCCGCGCTATGGCCAGCGCCACCAGCAAACTGACAACCGCCAGCGCTGTCACTGTTTCGCGCCAGCCGAAGGCGTCGATCGCCCAAGCCATCGGGGCGGCGCTGGCAATATTCCCCAGCGAGCTGAAACCAACCGTCACGCCCGCCAAGGTCCCGAAAACCGCCGAGGAAAAAATGCGTGCGAAGATAAAATAGGTCGCCATCAGGACGGGCGCGCAACCGATCCCGATCAGCGTCATGGCCAGCTTGATCATCAATGGGTCTTGCGCCGAGGCAAACAGCGCCGCGCCCCCGGCCGCACCCACGCCAAACAACACCGACGCGGTGCGCCGTGGGCCGATCCGGTCCAGTGCCCAACCCACAGGTAATTGCATCAGTGCGAAGGCAAGGAACCAAAGGCCCGACGCGCGGGCAAGGTCTTCGGGCGTGGCGCCGATTTCCGCCTCCAAGACAGGCGACATCACCGCAAGGAACGCGCGGTAGAACTGGCTCAACATGTAAGCCAGCACCAGAAATGCTACTCCGGCGCGCATCGTTCCCTCCACCCTTGTTTTCCGCCGGACACTGCACTGCCACGTCGCACGGGACAAGCAGCCTGAATTCTGATTATTTCTGTCGGAAATTCTTGACAGCAATTCGCGGATGGTTTTCATAGAACCCACTAAGCCGACTAAAACAGTCAGGTAAACCGCACAACTGCCGGAGCGTCTCTCATGACCCGCACCCTCGCCCTCCTTCTGGGAACCACCATTATCGTCAGCAGCCTGACCGCCGCACAGGCGCAGGAGCTCAATCTGTATTCCTCCCGCCACTATGACACCGATGAACGGCTCTATTCCGACTTCACCGATCAGACCGGCATCGTCATCAACCGTATCGAAGGCGACGCCGATGAGTTGATGGCCCGCATGCAGGCTGAAGGCGCGAATTCCCCTGCGGATGTCTTGCTGACGGTCGATACCTCGCGGCTGTATCGTGCTGCGGAGTCGGGCCTGTTGCAGTCGGTCGACAGTGATGTTCTGGAGCAGCGTATCCCCGCCAACCTGCAAGACGCCGACAACCGGTGGTTCGGCTTTTCGCAACGTGCGCGGATCATTTTCTACAACAGCGACACTGTGGCGACCCCGCCCCTGACCTATGCCGATCTGGCGGACGACGCATATGAAGGCATGGTTTGCTCCCGTTCCTCAAGCAACGTCTATTCCCAGACGTTGATGGCCGCGATGATCGAACATCTGGGCGCTGAGGCCGCGCAAGAATGGGCGCAGGGTCTGGTGGAGAACTTTGCCCGCGATCCGCAAGGCGGCGACACCGACCAACTGCGGGCCCTTGTATCTGGTGAATGCGACATCGCGATCTCCAACACCTATTACTTCGCCCGTGCGCTGAGGACCGAGGTTGACGGCCTATCCGAAGACGAACGCGCCAATATCGCCTGGGTGTTTCCCGATCAGGGCGGAAACGGTGCACACATGAACCTTTCGGGCGGCGGCGTTGCGGCGCATGCGCCGAACCGCGAAAACGCCATCGCGTTCCTCGAATACCTCGCATCGGATCAGGCGCAGATCTATTTCAGCGCCGGCAACGATGAATATCCCGCGGTCGACGGCGTGGAACTGGCCCCTTCGGTTGCAAGCCTTGGCGATTTTCAGGCTGACGATATCGACCTGTCTGCTGTCGCGCAGAACCTTGGCACCGCGCAGGAAATATTCAATCGGGTCGGTTGGGAATAGACCTTGGGTCAGGAAACAAGAACGGGCGCCTCTCGCGGCGCCCGTTTTGCATGGGGCATCTGGCCCTTCAGAATTGCGGAGAGCCTATTCTGTTGGCTCCGGCACGAATTGCCGCGCGGTCGTGCGTTCCCGCCCCAATCCCCAGCACAAGATGATCACGGGCAGCAGGCCAACCGCCCCGATCACCAATGACGGCACCGCCGCCTCGGCCAGCCGTTCATCGCTGGCAAGACGGTGCGCCTGCACCGCGAGGGTATCAAAGTTGAACGGCCGCATGATCAACGTCGCCGGCAACTCCTTCATCACATCGACGAACACGATCAACAGCGCGGTCAGCAAACTGGGCTTCAGAATCGGGATATGTACGCCGCGCAACATCGCGGGCGGCGTGCGGCCCAGCGTCCTTGCCACCGCATCGACGTTCGGGTTGATCGTGGCCAGACCGCTGTCATACGCGCTGAGTGCGGCGGCGATGAAACGCACCATATAGGCCATGACCAACACCCAGATCGACCCGGTCAGCAACAGCCCGGTGTCGATCCCGAACCGTGCCTCCATCACCGCATCCAGCGCATTATCGAACGCCGCGAACGGCACCAAGAGCCCGACGGCGATAACACCGCCCGGCACCGCATATCCCAGTCCCGCAAGCTGAACCGCGCCTTTGGCCCCCCGTGTCGGATGCAGCCGCGCATTGAACCCCAGCACCACCGCCGCCAAGACCGTCACAACGGCCGCAACAACAGCCAGCGTCAATGAGTTCTGCAGGAAGGCCAGATAGCGATCAGTGAACAACAACTGCCCCGATCCCCAGCCCATGCCGACCAGCAATATCACCGGTAGAACAAAACCCAGCACCACGGGCACGCCACAAAATACCACCGCGCCCACCGCACGCCAGCCGGTCAGGGTGGGGGGGTGCATGACCTCGAACCGGCGACCTGCCGCATGATGCCGCTGACCGCGCCGCTGGCTACGCTCCAACACGGCAAACACAAGCGCGATGGCCAGAAGGCACAGCGCCAGTTGCGCCGCCGCACCCCGGTCCGCAAAAGAAAACCAGCTTTGGTAGATGCCCGTCGCAAAGGTCTGAACCCCGAAATACGAGACCGTGCCAAAATCGGCCAATGTCTCCATCAGGGCCAGCAAGACGCCGCCGGCTATCGCGGGCCGCGCGATTGGCAGGCTAACCCGGAAGAACGCCCCCCAAGGCCCCTGTCCCAAAGTGCGCGCTGCAATATAGGCCGTGGCGCTTTGCTGCAGGAATGCCGCGCGCGCCAACAGGTAGACATAGGGGTAAAGGACAAGGATCAACATCATCGCTGCCCCGCCTAGCGACCGTATTTCAGGGAACCAATAATCGCGAGGCCCCCAACCGGTCAGATCACGCAAGGTCGATTGCACAAAGCCCGGATGATCCAGAAAATCGGTATAGGCATAGGCCAGCACATAGGCCGGAAAGGCCAGCGGCAGCGCCAGCGCCACCTCCAGCACCCGGCGCCCTCCGAATCGCGTCCCCGTCACCAGCCACGCCGACCCGGTGCCGATCACCGCGGTTCCAACGCTGACCAAAGCAACCAACATCACTGTCGCACCGATATAACGGGGCAGCACGGTCGTGGCCAAGCGGCCGATGGTGTCAAACCCGCCCGTCACTGCCGCCAGCACAACGGCGGCAATCGGCAACAGGCACATCCCCGCCACGATCCAGGCCAGGATTTGCAGGCGCGAGGTGCGCGGGCGGCGTGTTGGTGTATCCATGTTGCCGACTTAGCCGGTTGCGTCCCGCCCGCCAAGTGTTCCCGACGAAAAGCGTCAGATGTTCTCAAGCCATTAGAGGTCGCGCGTTTCGGTTGGCACAATTTCAAACCCCAGACTACGGTGTCATCCAGACTCAATTTTCCGGAGCGCACATGACCACCCCCTCTCCCCGCTTGGGCGTCGACATCGGCGGCACCTTCACCGATGTGGTTCTGGAAATTGGTCTCCAACGCTATTCCACCAAGGTACTGACCACCTATGCAGCACCAGAGGATGCGATCATCGAAGGCATGGCGCAGGTCTGTGCCAAAGCCGCCATCGCACCTGCCGTCATTAGCCAGATCATCCATGGCACCACGCTCGCCACGAATGCGCTGATCGAACGGCGCGGGGCCAAGACGGCACTGATCACCACCAGAGGTTTTCGCGATGTCATCGAAATGCGGACCGAATCACGGTTCGAACAATACGATCTGAACCTTGTCCTGCCCGAACCGCTGCTGCCCCGGAACCGCCGCCATGTGGTGACCGAAAGGTTGGACGCGTCAGGCAAGGTGCTAATCCCGCTGGATCTGGCCGAGGTTGCGGCGCTGGCCGATGACCTTGCCGTCGCGGGCTACGACAGTATCGCCGTGGGCCTGCTGCATTCCTATGTGAACGACACCCACGAGCGGATGATCCGCGATGTTCTGGCAACCCGTCTGCCCGGTGTGATGATCTCGCTGTCGTCGGAAGTTTCGCCGCAAATGCGGGAATACGAGCGTTTCAACACCACCATTGCAAACGCCTATATCAAGCCACTGATGAAAAGCTATCTGGGGCGTCTCAAGGGGCGTCTGGCGGATGAGGGCGCCGACTGCCCGGTGTTTCTGATGCATTCCGGTGGCGGCATCATCAGCCTTGAAAGCGCCGCCGAGTTTCCCGTGCGGCTTGTCGAATCCGGCCCTGCCGGAGGGGCGGTCTTTGCCGCTGACATTGCCGCACGGCATGGGTTGGACAAGGTGTTGTCCTTCGACATGGGGGGCACCACTGCCAAGATCTGCCTGATCAAGGACCAGACCCCCAAGACCGCTCGCGTGTTCGAGGTCGCCCGCACCTACCGCTTCAAGAAGGGGTCGGGCATGCCCATCTCGATCCCGGTCATCGACATGGTCGAGATTGGCGCAGGCGGCGGTTCACTTGCCCATGTGGATGCCATGAACCAGATCAGGGTTGGGCCGGAAAGCGCTGGATCCGAACCCGGCCCCGCATGCTATGGCCGCGGTGGTGAACGGCCCGCTGTCACCGATGCCGATCTTGTGTTGGGCAAGCTGGACCCCGCAAATTTCGCGGGCGGTTCCATTCCGCTGGACCCTGCGGCATCCGCGATGGCGCTTTGCGAACATATCGGCAAAACGCTTGAAATGGACGCCGTCGAAGCCGCGTGGGGTCTGGCCGAGGTCGTCGACGAAAACATGGCCAACGCCGCCCGCGTTCATGCGGTCGAGAACGGCGAGGATCTTGCCGGTTACACGATGATTGCCTTTGGTGGTGCCGCCCCCCTGCACGCCGCAAGGCTTTGCGAGAAACTCGGCATCGCGCGGTGCCTTGTGCCGCGGGGCGCAGGTGTGGGCTCCGCCATCGGGTTCCTTCGCGCGCCGTTCAGCTTCGAGGCGAACCGGTCCGTCTTCATGAAGCTTTCGGCCTTCGATCAAACCATGGTCAAGATGCTCTTCTCCGAGATGGAAGGAGAGGCAACGCGGTTTGTCCGCTCCTGCGATGCGACGGCACCGATCATGGCCGATTACAAGGTCTACATGCGCTATTCCGGGCAGGGGTGGGAAATCCCGGTGCCGCTGTCGGCGGCTCAGGCACAAGCCCCCGACGCGACAACCTTTCTGCGGCTATTCGAAACCGACTATACCGCCCTGTTCGGGCGGTCGGTTGCGGGGATGGACGTTGAAATCACCGTTTGGTCCGTCAATGCCTATACCGCCCAGAAACCTGTCGTCCCGCTTGGTGCCGCACCGGTCCAAACCACGATCGAACCCGTCGGTCATCGCACCCTTTTTGACCCCGCGCTGGGCGCACAGGTCACGGCTGCAGTCATCGACCGTGCAAGCATGCGCCCCGGCGCCTATGCCCAAGGTCCTGCCGTCATCACCGAAGATGAAACCACCGTCATCGTCCCCAGCAGCCGCGCGGTATTTGCCCACCCCGACGGCACGCTGGACGTGCATATCAACCCGAAGGTTGCCCCATGATCAGCACATCCCAAGTCGCCCATCAGGTCATGTGGAACCGCCTGATCTCGGTCGTTGAGGAACAGGCCCAAGCGCTGGTTCGCACCGCCTTTTCAACTTCGGTTCGCGAAGCAGGTGACCTGTCCGCTGGTGTATACAACGATGCAGGTCAGATGTTGGCGCAGGCGGTCACCGGCACACCCGGTCACGTCAACGCAATGGCCGATGCCGTGGGCCATTTCATCCGCCGCATCGGTCGCGACAACATCCAGCCCGGCGATGTCTACATCACCAACGATCCGTGGGAAGGCACCGGCCATCTGCACGATATCACTGTCGTGACCCCATCGTTCCACCACGATCGCATGATCGGATTCTTCGCCTGCACCGCCCATATCGTCGATATCGGGGGGCGCGGTTTCGGGGCCGATGCAAACTCCGTCTATGAAGAGGGGCTGTACATCCCCATCATGAAATTCGCGGACCGTGGCATCGTGGATAGAACTCTGATGCAGATCATCCGCGGCAACGTGCGCGAACCTGATCAACTGGCTGGCGACATCTACGCACTGGCCACCTGTAACGAGATTGGGCACAGACGTCTGATCGACATGATGACGGAATTCAAACTTGCCGACCTGACCGGCATCTCCGATTTCATCCTCACCAACTCCCGCAAGGCGACGCTGGAACGGATCAACGCCCTTCCCCCCGGCAGCGCTGATGGCCACATGCAGATCGATGGCTATTCCAATCCAATCGACCTGCGTGTCCGGGTGACAATCGCACAAGACCGCGTGATCAGTGATTGGGCAGGTACATCCGGGCTGGACAAGAAGGGCATCAACGTGCCGTTGGTCTATACCAAGGCTTATGCCTGCTATGCGCTCAAATGCGCCATCGCACCGGATATTCCCAACAACGCCGCCTCGTTGGCCCCGTTCGAGATATCTGCCCCCGAAAATACCATCATCAACGCCGTGCACCCCGCACCCGTAGCGCTGCGCCATGTGATTGGCCACATGGTGCCCGACACGATCTATGCGGCCCTTGATCAACTTTTGCCAAATACGGTTCCCGCCGAAGGGGCGGGATGTCTGTGCAATTTTCAGGTCTCGCTCCGCCCGCGCACCGATGGGCCGGCACCAATCGATGCGCGCCGGGCCGAGGTGCTGACCTTCAATTCTGGCGGGGCGGGCGCACGCCCCACGTTGGACGGAATGAATGCCACCGCCTTTCCATCCGGGGTGATGACCATGCCGGTAGAGGCAACCGAACAGGTTGGCCCGGTCATCATCTGGCGCAAGGAACTTCGCCCCGACAGCGGCGGCGCGGGGCAGTTTCGCGGCGGTCTGGGCCAGTACATGGTGGTCGGCGCGCGCGAAGGCCACGAGTTCGACATTCAGGCGATGTTCGACCGCGTCGATCACCCGGCACGCGGACGGCGCGGCGGCCACCCCGGCGCGCCCACCACGATCGCGCAAGACGACAACACGAAAATGAAGGGCAAGGGTAAGCAGTTCGTGCCCCATGGCCGCCGCGTGGAAATGGCATTTCCCGGAGGCGCCGGTTATGGCGACCCCGCTGACCGTGACCCGGCCCACATCATGCGAGATCTTGCGCTTGGCTATATTACGCCCGAATTTGCCGCCACGTATTATGGCCTTTCACAGGCCAAGATCGCTGACATCCTGCATCGCGCGAAACTGGGAGAGGTTTTCTGAATGGTCGCAGCCGGGTTTTCCGCCACCCCTCGTCACGCCACTTATGATGTCGTCATCATTGGTGGGGCCATCATGGGGTCTTCAACCGCTTGGTTCCTGACCGACAACCCCGATTTCAATGGACGGGTGCTGGTGATCGAGCGGGACCCGAATTACGAATTCTGTTCCACCGCACATACCAATTCGTGCATCAGGCAGCAGTTTTCTACCGAGCTTAACGTGCGGATCAGCCAGTTCGGGGCCGATTTCTACACCAACCTGCGCACGCGCATGGGCAATGACCCCCGCGTGCCGGAACTGGCAATCCGCTCCTTCGGCTATCTCTATCTGGCCGACACCCAATCTTTCGCAGATGTTCTGCGCGACAACATGAAGGTGCAGCATGCCTGCGGTGCCGCCACACGCCTTCTGACCGCCGATCAGATCAAGGCCGCCTACCCATTCTACAACCTCGATGACATCGTGCTTGGGTCCATCAATACCCATAACGAGGGGTATTTCGACGGCGCTACCATGTTCGACTGGTGGAAACGCCAAGCCCGCGAGCGTGGCGTTGAATATATCCATAACGAGGTGGCGGCCATCAACCGCAGCGGCAACCGCGTCACCAGCGTGACGCTGAAGTCAGGTGAAAGCATCGCCTGCGGTCAGTTGGTGAACGCAACGGGCCCCCGTGCGGCCATCACCGCGCGGATGGCGGGTCTCGACCTTCCGGTCGAGCCGCGCAAACGCTTTACCTACATCTTCACGGCCGCCCATCCGCTTGACGTTGACCTGCCGCTGACCATCGACCCATCCGGTGTACATGTGCGCGAAAACGGTGGTGGCACCTACATGGCAGGCGGCCACGCCGATGTTGACCCGGCGGTGGATCCGACCGATTTCGCGATGGATCACGGGCTTTGGCAAAACCACATCTGGCCCGCCGTCGCGGCCCGGATTCCACAGTTCGAGGCGGTAAAGGTCCAATCGGAATGGGCCGGTCATTATGCCTATAACACCTTGGATCATAACGCTATTCTTGGCCCACATCCCGAGGTTTCGAACTTCGTCTTCCAGAACGGATTTTCCGGCCATGGGCTGCAACAATCCCCTGCTATGGGTCGCGCCATGTCCGAATGGCTGACCTATGGTGGCTACCGCTCGTTGGACATGACGCCATTCCATTATGACCGCATCCTTGCCGGTCAGCCGATCCTTGAAAGGGCCGTGATATGAAAAAAATCGTCCTCACCGGTGCCGCTGGTAACCTTGGTTCTCACCTGCGGGAACCTCTGTCCAAGATGTGCGAATCGCTGCTGTCGACCGACATTGCCGACGATATCGGCACGCTTTACGATGGTGAAAGCTACGTTAAGGCCGATCTGGCCGAGATGGACCAGATCGCGCCCTTGATGGATGGCGCCGACATGGTCGTGCATTTCGGGGCCTTCGTGGATGAAGGCCCGTTCGAAAAATTGCTCGGGCCGAATTTCATCGGCTCCTACAATATCTGGGAATCAGGGTATCGCGCAGGCGTGCGGCGCATCGTCTACGCCAGCTCCATCCATGCAGTCGGGATGCAACCAAAGCAGACCGCCATTGGTATTGATGCTGATCACCGGCCCGACGGATTCTATGGGCTGGCCAAGTGCTTTACCGAAGATATGGGCAAGATGTATTGGGACAAACGCGGGCTTGAATCCGTTCACCTGCGCATCTTGTCGGCCTCAAACGTCACCAACCCACGGGCGCTTGGCTCGTGGCTTTCATACCCTGATCTCATTCAGCTTGTGACCCGCGCAATCGACACGCCCACCGTGGGCTTCAGCGTGATCTACGGCGTCTCCAACAACGACCGCTGCCCGGTCGACAATTCCGGGGCCGCTTATCTGGGCTATCGTCCACAAGACAACGCCGAGGTGTTCGCCGAAAAAATCCTTGCCGAGGCACCGCCCGCCGATCCGACCGATCCCGCACAGATGTTCCACGGTGGCCCCTTCGCCGCAGTCAAGATCGGCGAAAGCGGGTTGGCTCAGATGAACATCGTGACTGAAAAGAAAGAGGTCTGAAACACGGCCATCGGCAGAGGGCGGACTTGGTTAGCCCGGAGGATTTCGCGCCGACACGGACGAGGACGGAACGGTCGTGGCACCCAAAAGGGGCCGCGACCGTTTTTTGTTATTCAAGCTCAATCATCAGGTGTGGCACCCCATCGGATGTCCGTTCATGCGACAGACCTTCGGGACCGACCGCAAGGCTGATGCGCTTTCGGAAATTCGAGAAGCTCTCGAAGGTCACGACGTCCACCGCATGGTCAAGATCAAGCGTCAGGCGAAACCAACCCGGACGCGTCGCCTCAATGGTAAGGACCGTGGCCTCAAAGGGTTGCGACAGATAGGTGCCCCGCACCCTTCCCCCGGGTGTCCAGTTTTCCGGCGCGCGATTGCCGATTTGCGCATGGAAGGTGTTCCAGTCGCGAAAGCCGTGTTGATGCGCCACAAGCTCAAGCGCCTTGGCGTGGCCGATTTTCGTGCCCTGCGTGGCCAGTTGTTCCCGCAGGTTTCGTGCCTGTGCCTTGGCCTCGGCAGCCGTCGGGTTCGCCTTGGTCATGATCTTGCCTCCGCGGTTGCGTGGAAAAGGCCCCACCGCAGCGATCCCTGACGCGCCCTTCGCGCAAGAACGAGGATGGTCAGGATCAGCAGCATCCCTTCGGCGACTGGTCCCGCCGCCCAGATGCCGATCTCTCCTATCGTGAACATCAAGACGAAGATCATCGGAATCAAGAAGAAGTACGGTTTCGAAAGGCCCAGAATGGCGGCGCGGGTGGCGTCGCCCGTTGCCTGAAAATAGGTCGCAATCATCATCAGCGGGCCCGACAGAAAAAAGACGGCAGTCATCACCGGCAAGATGCGCGCGACCTCGGCCACGACATCGGGATCATCAACAAAAGCCTGCCCGATCTGCATCGCGAAGACCGCCGTCAAAACCTGAACACTGGCGCAGTAAAGAAACGCCGCCACGACGGCGAATGCCATGCTGTCGTTCGAACGCCGCCATTGGCCGGCACCAAAGTTGTTGCCGACGATGGTCTGCATGGCATGGGACAGGCCCAACAACGGCAGGAAGGCAAAGGTCATTACGCGCGTAATAATCCCGTAGGCCGAAATCGTGACGTCATATCGCGTGCTTTCAACGATCTGCAAGGCGGCGATGGCTGCGGCGGTGCCAAGGGCCAACCCGATGAAATTCAGGCTTTGAGGCGCGCCAAGCGCAAGGATGCGACCCCATCCGTGCGTCATCCGATGCTGCAGCAACGCATCAAGGCGCAGCTTGGTCCTGCCTCGCACCCGGAAAAGCAAGATAATCCCAATCGCAAGCGCCTGGGCAAGTACGGTGCCATAGGCGGATCCCGCCACACCCATGTCCAACATCGCAATCAGCACATAGTTGAACCCGATATTGGCCAATGACACCAGAAGGCTCATCGCAGCCATGAAGCCGACGCGACCCTCGTTCCGCAACGCGTCGGAATTGACGGATAAGACAAACATCAGCGGCGAGAAAACCACCATGATCCGCAAATAGACAAACCCCATCTGCGCCAGATCGCCATTGCCTCCGGCAAGCAAGGTCGTGGCCGCGCGTCCCGTCAGCGCGAACAACAAGATAAGCGACAGTCCGACCACCAATGCCAGACCATGTGCGCCGACAAAGACCGCGCGCGCCCGATCGAGATGACCGCCGCCAAGGTGCCTTGCAAGAAGGCTGGACATGCCGCTGGATACCAGCGTCGAAATCGCGACGATGACCATGTAGAACGGGAAGACCAATGTGACTGCCGCCAGCGCACCCGGCCCGACATAACGGCCAAGGAAAAGCGCGTCCGCGACTGAAAGCAGCCCGCTCATGCCCATGACGAAAATGATGGGAAGCGCGGTTTTGGCGTAGACGGACCGCAACGGCCGGTGAAGAAACGTATTGACTGGGGTTATGGACATGGCCCCGTACTCCTCGTGCAAGCATCGCGCAAGATTAGGACGGGTACCCGCGTTACCATCCGCGCGATGGGCGTGGAGGATTACAAAGTCTGTCGTGCTCCGAACTTCACCAAGACAGATATGTCAGCGGGCGGCAGGCGTCGAAAGCCTGATGCGGGGCTAGCCGACCGTTCCTGAATTGTCAAACCGTTCCGGAACGCGGCCTTCGGCCGCTGTGGGGAAACGGTCACTCCGGGTTGGGTGCTTGATCCTTGGGTCCCGGCGGGCGTTGCCCTGAAGATGTTTCGGCATGGCACCCAACGGCATGGCCCGCCCCAAGAGGCGACAACCGACGGACTGCATCATAAGGTAAAGAACTGGTCGGGCTGAGAGGATTCGAACCTCCGACCCCCTGCTCCCGAAGCAGGTGCGCTACCAGGCTGCGCTACAGCCCGACCGTGACCGGCGGGATAGCGGGGCTTGCAGGGCAATGCAAGGGGGGTCTGCGCGGTGACGGGCCAAGCCCTACCACATGGGAAACAGACCGCCAGACATCGGAAAACTGCAGGTCCCTGTGACCTATTTCTCGGCGGCCTTTTGTGCCGCGCCTTGCGGACCGCGCAAATGATCCGCCAGAAAATTGCTGACACGGGGGCCATCTTGCATCCCGGTGCGCGACCGGGTTCGCAACACCGGCGTGGTGGATGACCTGCCGCCGCGATCTTCGCGCAGCACGATGTATATACCAGACGCGATAATGATCGCCGACCCGATCAGGGTGGCCATGTCAAAATCCTCGTCAAAAAAGATAAAGCCGAAAAAGGCGGCCCATATGATCTGCGAATACTGCATCGGCGCCACGATCACCGCCTGCCCGAACCGATACGCATAAATCAGGCAAGATGTGCCAACCAGCGCCATCGCCGCAACAACGGCAGATGCCGCGATGTCCACCATGGGCATGGGTTCGTAAACAAACGGCAGCGCGGCCCCCATCACCACGAAATTGGCCATCATCGGATAAAGGATAAGCGTCGCGGACCGTTCCTCCCGCCCGATCTTGCGGACCACGATCGAGGCAAAGCCGCCGGTGAACGCCGCCACAAGAGCCGCGATATGGCCCAGTTCCAGTGCTTCCGCTCCGGGCTGCAGCACCACCATCACACCACCCAACCCGACCAGCACCGCCAAGCCGCGACGCCAACCCACTGTTTCGCCCAGAATGGGGATCGACAGCACCGTGATCACCAAAGGTCCGGCAAACAAGATCGCGTAGGTCTGGGTCAGCGGAAGGGTGGAAAACGCATAGAAGGCACAGACACCCGTCACGACAGACGCAACGGTGCGCGCCATGGTCCACCATGGGTGGCGGGGAATGAGGTTTCCCTCGGTCGCGTCGCGCATCAGCAGGAAGGTAATGAACGGAAAGCCGAACAGCACACTGAAAAACACAATCTGGAACGGGGAATAACTGCCACCCAGATATTTGATCACCACGTCATGGGTGGCAAAGACGGCAAAAGCCACCAGCGCGAATATCACGCCACGCAAATTGGTGTTCCCAGTCATATCAGCGTTCTGGCCCGGTTTAAGCGCAACTTGCAACGCAAAACCCGGCCATAAAGGCCGGGTTTTCGTTCAAAGCAGCTTTGGATCACACCGATGCCGAAAGTTTCGCCACAATCGCATCGCCCATGGCGGCTGTGCTCACAGGTGTGACGCCCTCCTCACCCAGCAAATCGGCTGTCCGCAATCCGTCCGCCAACACGTCCTCAACCGCTTTTTCCAGACGCGTGGCTTCGGCGCCCATATCAAAGGAATAGCGCAAGGCCATCGCAAAGCTGAGAATGCAGGCGATCGGATTTGCCTTGCCCTGCCCGGCAATATCGGGTGCCGATCCGTGCACCGGTTCATAAAGCGCCTTGGGCCGCCCATTGGCCATTGGCAAGCCCAACGATGCCGACGGCAACATCCCAAGCGATCCGGTCAACATCGCGGCCAGATCGGACAGCAGATCGCCAAACAGGTTGTCTGTCACGATGACGTCGAACTGTTTGGGCCAGCGGGTCAACTGCATGGCCCCGGCGTCTGCATACATATGGCTCAGTTCCACGTCGGGGTATTCCGCCGCGTGCACTTCGGTCACGACATCCCGCCACAAGATGCCCGATTCCATCACGTTGGCCTTCTCCATCGAGCAGACCTTGTTGCCCCGCTTGCGCGCCAGTTCAAACGCCGCCCGGGCGACACGGGCAATCTCGGATTCGGTGTAACGCTGGGTGTTGATACCCACGCGCTCGTTGCCTTCGCGGTGGATGCCGCGCGGTTCGCCGAAATAAACGCCCGAGGTCAACTCGCGGATGATCATGATGTCGAGACCGGCCACCACGTCCTTCTTCAGCGATGAGAAATCCGCCAGCGCGTCAAAGCATTGCGCCGGGCGCAGGTTGGCGAACAGGTCCATTTCCTTGCGCAGGCGAAGCAACCCGCGCTCCGGCTTTACACTGAAATCCAGAACATCGTATTTGGGCCCGCCGACAGCGCCCAACAACACGGCGTCAACTTCTTGCGCCTTGGCCATCGTGTCATCATGCAATGGTGTGCCATGCACATCATAGGCTGCTCCCCCGACCAGATCCTCGGACACGTCGAAGGTAACCCCACGGGTGCCATACCAATCGATAACTTTGCGCACTTCGGCCATGACTTCGGGGCCAATGCCGTCGCCCGGCAGGATCAAGAGGGAGGGGTTGGTCATCTGGCTGGTATCCTTGGCAAGGTTGCGTTGCCAATGGCGGTACATTCTGCGCTGGGAAAGTTCAAGAAACGACCGCAGATGAACATCTGCACCAAGACTTCCAACCCATAAGCGATGCGTGACGTGTGGCGACGGGCCCGATATCAAGGCGCTGCGTCTGCTAGAACTGCAGGTCTACCCAAATCAGCCGATGGTCCGAGGCCGCCATCACCGTGGACAACGGGGGTGTGGCGGCGTCGTCAGAAGGCCAGATCACACCGCTATCGGTGACGCGCAATCCCGCAGCGGGCAAAATGTAATCGACCCGCATGTCGCCGGGGGTAGGCTCCGGCCAATCGGCGGTCTGCATGCCGCCGCCGGGACGCTGCGGCGCCGGGTCTTGCAGGGCCGCATGGGTCAGCAAACCCATCAGCGCGCTGCGACGACCCTCTCCCCGGTTTGGGTCAAGGTTCAGCGTCCCGATCAGCGCAAACCGGTCGGCGGCAAAGGGCGCCCCGTCGGGCGACCATCCATCAAGCAGCAGTTGCCAAAACCGCAGTTCATCGGCGTTGCGCAGGCCGTTGCGATCCTCGGGCCCATCAAAAACCGGCGGCGTAGCATGCAGCGTCAGAAGGTGGAAAACTCCGGATGGAAGAATGATTTGCATATCCCATGCGGCAACCGTGGCCAGTGGCAGCAGGTCAAGCGCTTCGGCCGGCGTGACCTCGGCGGCCGACCCTTCCGGCAGATCACGCCACAGGAACCCTGAATGGTCCCGCACCAAGCCGATCGGCACGCGCGACAGGATCGCCATACCGCCCTGTCCGTTGAAGGTGCCATAGCCCACGGCATCGCGCGCTTCGCCCAATCGGCCGTTCCCGTCAAGATCAACACCCGTTGGCCGGCCCGTATTGGGGCGCAAGGCAAAGCTGTGCGGATACGGCGCGCCCGCTTGGCCCAACTGGTCCTGCAGCACACCCAACGCCACGCCATCTGCGTCGTAATCGACCCCCTGCAGCATCACGATATCGGCGTCGGCCGCAGCAATGACCGCAACGGTTGCGGCGACCTGTTCATCGTCGCCCCCCAACATGTCGCGCAGCAACAGGCCGGGGCCCGCGCGACTGAGGTCAGTATGAAAATTTGCAAGCCGTAGGCTGTCTGCCGTGGCGGAACCACCCGTGACAAGTGCGATCAGGCCAGCGATGCCTGCCTGTCGTGGTCCAACCCAGCAACCAGCCTTGCGCGCCGGGCGCGGATCATGTCCGCAATCCGCCCCATCGCCAGACCGCGCATGAAAAGGCTGAGGGGAAGGAACATCCATAGTGTGATCGACCAAACCAGTGTTTGCGGAGACGTGGTGATCGACACTTCGAAATGGTTGGCCGTCAGCACCAACATCGCCGGAAGAATGAATGGCAGGGTTAACCCTAAGATAACGTTAACGCGGCTGTCTCTGATTAACCGTGTGACCACATCGCCGCCCGTCGTTGGGTCAAAGGTTGGCAGGTTGATCCAGACGTTGAAGGCCGATCCGCGGTTCGGCCAGTGTTGCAGCCGGATCAGGATCGCAAAAATACACAACGACAACAGGCTGATGAAACAGGCAAGGCCAGCCATGATCTGAATCTTGGTAACCAGCATGATGTCGGTTCCCTCTGGTAGCGTTTCCAACACCAGTGTCAGGGGACTGTAAGGGAACTCCAGCGCCCGACCCACCAGCAGCCCAAGCGCCGTCAGCACCAGCGCCAAGGTTGATTGAGAACCCGCAGCCGTCATGATCACGCTCAGCCCAAACAATGTCAGAAAGGCCGCGATGATGCGCACCCGGTTGAAGGGCGGCGCGTCACGAAATTCGATCAAGGCAGGATAGGAGGCGTTATATTCGACCGCGACGAAAATAGCGGTGATAAGTCCCACAAGTGTCACAACCTGTGCGGATTCGGGGTCTGCCCCGGGGATTAGCAACGCTGGAGTGGCGATAACGATCAACACCACGACAGCCCGCAAAACGGCGCCGATGAACTGCGAAACCACTGCCTCGATCCTCAAACTGGATGGGATCAGTTCATGCCGACCCCTTATTCCATTATTTTGCCCCATTTAGGCTTGGAGCTGCCACATTTGCCACAATCTTGCCCAGTTTCATGTGGTCAGGCAAGGCTTTGATCCGGCAACATGAATCAGCCGGGCAGTTTGCCCGGCTGACTGTCGCTTGAATGCATCACTTGGGAAATGGTCGGATGGGTCGCGTCAGACCCAAGGCCGGGATTGCGCCGCCGACGTCTCGAAGCTGTCGATGGCCGTTGCCTTTTCAAGGGTCAGACCAATGTCATCAATGCCGTTCAACAGGCAATGCTTGCGAAAGGCGTCCACCTCGAAGGTGATCGAACCGCCATCGGGGCCGGTGATGGTCTGGCTTTCCAGATCGACGCTGATGACCGCGTTGGCCCCGCGCTGCGCATCATCCATCAGCTTGTCGACGTCTTCTTGCGGCAGAACGATCGGCAGAATGCCGTTCTTGAAGCAGTTATTGAAGAAAATGTCGGCGAACGACGTGGAAATCACACAGCGAATGCCGAAATCCAACAAAGCCCAAGGCGCATGTTCGCGGGACGAACCGCAGCCGAAATTGTCGCCGGCAACCAGAATCTGCGCGCCGCGATACGCGGGCTTGTTCAGGACAAAATCGGCAATCTCATTGCCATCGTCGTCATAACGCATTTCATCGAACAGGTTCACGCCCAATCCAGAGCGCTTGATGGTCTTCAGAAACTGCTTGGGGATGATCATGTCGGTATCGACGTTGATCAGCGGCATGGGGGCCGCAATGCCCGTCAGTTTGGTGAACTTATCCATGGGAATGCTCCCCTCCTCTTGAGGCCTCAGATGACGAAGCCGCTTTCTTTAACATATCGGTCCAGGAAACAACCCTCGGGCAGAGGATGATTCAAGTTCCACTTGCGGATCTGATCCTGAAAAAGATGCACCACCTGCGTGTTTTCGGTGATGTAGGCGTCGACCCCGCCCCTGGGGCTGAAGAACAGATCGGTCAGCCACCATGGCACCGGCGAAAACACATCCATCTCACGGGCGTTTACATCTTCGCCGGTCTTGCCCAGCGCATGGTTCAAACCGCGTGGTCCATAGACAATGCGCAACATCTTGCCCTGCGCCAGCAACCGACGCTCGGGCGGCATCTCGCGCAACTTTTCACGTTGATCCGCATTCATCCATTCCGGAATCAATTCGGGGTCTTCGATATGGCCAATCAGGTAATCCAGCGCAGCGGAATCCTTTGGAACCCTTAGTGCAGCATTGTTGATCTGCCCCTTTGGACCTGACCATGACATGACATACCCATTGTGCAGGGTAACCGGCGAAATCGACAGCATGTCGCTATCCATCCAGACCATATCGGTCTTCTTCATCAGATAGAGCCGGAACACGTCCGCGATGCACGCAGGTGCCGCATTGTTGCGCATCCGTCGATGCGGATCGTAGATGTCTTCCATCCGTTCGACCTGAACACCGTCCACACCCGGATCAAAGATTTCCGTGGTGAACAGCACCAACTCGTAACCATGGTTGACGAACGAATGCATTGAAAGCCGCTGCATCCAGTCCAGATCGCGCCCTGTCCAGAACATCGCGATGGTCGGCAGCTTGGGTGGGGCCATGAAATTGGCGCTTTCGCAAAGTGGCTTGGGGAGTCGTGAACCCGTATGGCCGGATCACGCCATTTGCGTCAAGCACGGCAAAGGGTGTGTCCCGGCCAAATCCGGCGCGTCAGGGCACCGCAAACGTCAAATTCGCCCAAAGCGTGACCCAGACCGCATCGCTTTCGGCCGTCGGTTCCACCGCCTCCAATGTGACGGAATCGGCCATATACACGTGACCCGCAGCAACGGGCAGCAGCGCGACACCCTCGGCGTTTGTCCGGTGGGTCGTGATCGTCACCTCACCGTCTGGGGCGCGGTCGAACAATTCCACCTGCACATCCGGCACCAATGCACCATCCAGCCACAGTTGCACCGGCATGCCGCCGGACACATCGTCCGTGTAGGGGTTTGCCAAGGCCACCAATTCGGTCCGCAGTCCCACGACCCGATCGGCCCCGGCCCCGTCACCAACGGCGACCAGCGATTTCGCGTAGCGGATATAGTCCTCGCGGACGTTCTCTTGTGAAATGCCCCGATCCGCGTGCATCTGGGCAACATCCCCCAGATCCTTGTGTTCGGCAAAGCCGACGAACCGCTCCCACTCGCTCCAGGTCAGGTTGTTGGCGGTGGTTTGATGCACGATAATGGCCAATCCATCCACCAAGCCATCCATGCTTAGCGCGGGAATATCGCCAAACCGCCCCTCGACCGGGGTGGCCGCGTCGCCCTGAACGACGTCGAATCGCACGAAGTTTCTCGGAAGATAAGACATTGTCGCCCCGCTGAATTCCTGCCCGACGCGCAAATCGGCCGTCAGCGTATCATCGGTGGCAATCAGAAAGGCTGGCGGATCAATCCAGAATTCATGCGCATCGGCCTTGCCCATCGGCAAGATCAACGCAAGTGTTGCGGCTAGCAGCCATTTGGTCATCGCAGAGGTCCCTTTCATGTCGTTCATCAACATCATCCGCGCGGCGCTTGTGTCAATGGTTCTGGTGATCACGTCTTTGGGTGCCGCCACCGCCCACGAGATCAGACCGACAATCGGCGATGTGGAGGTAACGGCCGATCGCGCCATCGTCACGCTCAGGGTCGCGCTGGAAAGCTATATCGCCGGGATCGACCTTGAGGGTCTGCAAGATACGAACGATGCACCCGAAGCCGCGATTTACGATCAACTGCGGCATCTGGATGCCCCCGCCTTGGAGGAATCACTGCGCGCCGCTTGGCCGCGCATCGCCGATGGCTTTATCTTTGAAACCGATGGCGCACGCATCACCCCCGAAATCCTAAGCGTCGCCATCCCAGACGTCGGCGACACCGACCTGCCGCGCGACAGCATCCTGACCATCGTTGCAGAACTTCCGCCCGGCGGCGCGGTACGGGTCGGTCTTGCCCCGGAATATGGCACATTCGTTCCGCGTCAGATCGGCGGTGGCGCCGATGCCTATGAAGGCTTCCTCAGCGGTGGCGAACTTTCAGCCCCGCTGCCCCGTGGCGAAATCGCGACCGAGGGCGCATCGACGGTTTTCTTGCGCTATATCGGTGCCGGGTTTGAACACATCGTCCCGCTTGGGGTTGATCACATCTTGTTCGTACTCGGGCTTTTCTTCTTCGCGACCCAGTTGAGGCCGCTTCTGTGGCAGGTTTCGGCGTTCACATTGGCGCACACCATTTCGCTGGCGCTGGCCGCGACCGGGATGGTGACCGTCCCAGCCAGTGTGGTCGAGCCCTTGATCGCGGCCACCATCGTTTATGTCGGCATCGAGAACACCTTTGGATGGGGCAACATCAGGGGGCGTACTGCGCTGGTCTTTGCCTTTGGGTTGCTGCATGGGCTGGGGTTCGCCAGCGTTCTGGGCGACTACGGCATCGCGACTGATCGTTTTGCCGTAGCCTTGATCGGTTTCAATATCGGGGTGGAGTTTGGCCAGCTTGCAGTCATCGCAGCGGCAGCTTTGCTTGTCGGCTGGTTTATCCACAAACCATGGTATCGCCCCTTTATCGCCATCCCGGCATCACTGACGATCGCGGCTGTCGGCGCATTTTGGGTGGTCGAACGCACGCTGCTTTAACTTCACCAGCGATCAGCATAAGCCGCTGTAATGGGACGATTTCTGATCGACAATGCGCGGTGGCTGGGGACGGGGGTGTTGCTCGCGTTCGGCTCCAGCTTTGGACAGACGTGGTTTATTTCGCTGTTTGCCGGCGAAATCCGCGCCGCGTATGGTCTGACTGACGGGCAATGGGGCGGGATCTACACGCTGGCAACGCTCAGTTCCGCCGCGGTGTTGCTGTCGCGGGGGGGGCTGGCCGATACCATGCCGCTGTCACGGTTGGCCCCGGTAGTGGCAGTGCTGTTTGCGTGTGCCGCGCTGGGCATGGCCTTGGGCAATACGGTCTGGCTGCTGGTCGTCTGCGTGTTCCTGCTGCGGTTTTGCGGGCAGGGAATGTTCACCCACATCGCCACGACCGCCATGGGCCGCTGGTTTGTTGCCACCCGTGGGCGCGCGGTGTCCATCAAGGGGCTTGGCTATCCGCTGGGCGAGGTCTTGCTGCCTCTGCCGGTTGTCCTGCTGATCGGGTGGATCGGCTGGCGTGCAACATGGGGCGTCGCAGCGGCGGTCATCTTGCTGGTGATCCTGCCACTGCTGATGTGGCTTCTGGCGCGAGACCGAGCACCCGGGGGAATGATTGCTGCAATGGGCAGCACGGGAATGGGCGGAACCCACTGGAACCGCACCCAAGTCCTGCGCCACTGGCTGTTCTGGGCGCTGCTGCCCCTGCTTCTGACGCCGGGGTTCATCGGCACGGTCGTGTTCTTTCATCAGGTCCACATATCCGAGATCAAGGGCTGGACGCTGGCGCAGATGGCCCCGGCCTACCCGGCATATGCAAGCGTCACCGTGGCAACGTCTCTGGTGGCCGGATGGGCCTGCGACCGGTTTGGTCCTGACAAGTTGCTGCCAATCGCACTGATCCCCATGGGCATGGCAATGTTGCTGATAGGGCCTGCGGACTCGGTCTGGATGTGGGTTCTGATGCTGGCTGTCATGGCGCTGACCCAAGGTATGGTCGGTGCCTTGTGGGGTGCGTTCTGGCCGCATGTCTACGGGACAAGATACCTTGGATCGGTCCGCGCGCTGACCGTGGCGATCATGGTGGTATCAACCGCGATCGGGCCCGGCATCACCGGCTGGCTGATCGACATTGGCGTACCGTTTCCTGATCAGGGGCTGCTGCTGGCAATATGGTGTTTCGCGGTTGCCGCAGGGATGGGGTTTGTCCTGCGCCACCTGCGGCCATTTCTATAGGCGGATCACGCCAGCTTTCCGAACGGATTGCTGGCGTGATCCGGATTTTCTCACATCATTTCGCGAACATCCGTCAACCGCCCCGTGATGGCCGCCGCCGCCGCCATCGCCGGTGACATCAGATGAGTACGTCCACCACGGCCCTGACGACCCTCGAAGTTGCGGTTGGACGTTGCGGCGCAGCGCTCGCCGGGGCTGAGTTGATCGGGGTTCATTGCAAGGCACATGGAACACCCGGCCAGTCGCCATTCAAAACCGGCATCGATAAAGATCTGTGCAAGCCCTTCCTCTTCGGCCTGCGCGCGCACAAGACCCGAACCGGGAACAACCATGGCGCGAATGCCATCTTTCTTCTTCTTGCCCTTCAAGATGGCGGCGGCGGCGCGCAAATCCTCGATCCGGCCATTCGTGCAGGACCCGATGAAAACCGTATCAATCGCGATTTCGCGCAACGGTGTACCGGGCGTCAGGCCCATGTAATCCAGAGAGCGTTGCGCCGCTTCGACCTTCCCGCCAGAGAAATCGCTGGCCGCAGGGACAGCGCCAGTGATGGGCAGAACATCTTCGGGGCTGGTGCCCCAAGTCACCACGGGGGCGATATCTTCGCCGCGAATGGTCACCACCTTATCCCAATGGGCGTCATCGTCTGAGAACAACGTCTTCCACCATGCCAACGCTGCCTCCCATTGGGCACCTTTCGGCGCATGAGGGCGGCCCATCACGTATGCAAAGGTCTTTTCGTCGGGGGCGATCAAACCGGCCCGCGCGCCACCCTCGATCGCCATGTTGCAGACGGTCATCCGTCCTTCCATGGACAGGTCGCGAATCGCCTCGCCACAATATTCGATAACATAGCCAGTACCGCCCGCAGTGCCGGTCTTGCCGATAACAGACAGGGTGATGTCCTTGGCGGTGACGCCGGGGGCCAGTTTGCCGGTAATCTCGACCTTCATGTTCTTGCCCTTGCGCTGAATCAGCGTCTGGGTGGCAAGAACGTGTTCAACCTCGGACGTTCCGATGCCATGGGCCAACGCGCCAAACGCGCCATGAGTGGCAGTGTGGCTATCGCCACAAACCACGGTCATGCCCGGAAGGGTCCAGCCTTGTTCCGGGCCAACGATATGTACGATGCCCTGCCGAACATCGGTCACGGGGTAATAATGAATGCCGAATTCCTTGGCGTTCGTGTCCAGTGCGTCAACCTGAATGCGGCTTTCCTCGTTCATGCCGCCATTGGCACGGTCAAGCGTGGTCGGCACATTATGATCGGGCACGGCAATCGTCTTGTCGGGCGCGCGGACAGTGCGGCCGGTCATGCGCAGCCCTTCAAAGGCCTGCGGGCTGGTTACTTCATGAACCAGATGACGATCGATATACAGCAGCGCGGTGCCATCATCGGCCTCGTGCACAAGATGGGCATTCCAGATTTTGTCATACAGCGTCTTCGGGGCAGTCATGGTTGCGGTCCTTTCCCGATGGAATTTCATGTTTTGGGTAATGGAGGGGCCTTAGGCGCGCAGTCGTGCCCGCACCGAAAGGCCAGCGCCAAAGAACCGCCATGGCAGGCGTGCGCGGTCATCCATGTCAAAAACCCGTGTCATGGCCGTTGATCTACTGCCCGGACGTGGCTTTCGCAAGTTGGATTGAGGATCCGGCCACCCGATCGCTGACCTGCGGCTTGTAGGTTATGCGCCCCACTGCCATGCTGAGGCCTAGCGCAAGGAGCCGGCATGGACCCCGAAACCATACCTCAAGACGTTCCGACCCAAGATGTGATCGAACAGGCGAGCGATCTGGGGCTGACCCTGCTGTCAGAGGGGCAGTTGTTCGTTGAGAACCTGCTGCGCCCATGGAATGCGTATCAGTTGGGTATCGCATTTGGCGTGTTCTTGTTGGCATGGCTGCTCCGCGTGGTGCTGGGGCCGCGTGTCCGCAATTGGATGGCCACGCGCGAAGGTTGGCCCACATGGCGCATGCGGGTGCTGGTGGTGGCTCATCGTCGCCTGCAGATGATCTTTTTCGTCATCCTGATCTGGATTGTCGTCGCGATCATGCGCGAGGTCACTTGGCCCAGCCGGAGCTATATTCTGGGCGTCATCGCCGAGTTGTCGACCGCGTGGCTGTTTGTCGTTTTCGTGACGCGTCTGATCCGTTCGCCAGTGTTGCGATCCACGGCGCGATATGGCGCGTGGGTTTACGTTACTCTGGCGATTCTGAACCTGCGGGACGAAGCCGCGCAGCTTTTGGCATCCATTGGGTTCAACCTCGGTGAGGTGCGGTTTTCGCTATTGCTGCTGGTGCAGGCGATCGTGCTGTTGGCCGCCCTGATCACGGCGGCGCGATTCATCACCAAGACAACAGCCGCACGAATAGAGAAGAACGAGGAAATCTCGCCTTCCATGCGCGTGCTGGTCGTCAAGATGATGCAGCTTGGCTTGTACGGTGCTGCCGTCTTTGTCGGGCTGCGCGCGGTGGGGGTAGACCTAACCGGGCTTGCCGTCTTGTCGGGTGCAATCGGGGTGGGGTTGGGTTTTGGCCTGCAGAAGGTCGTGTCGAACCTTGTGTCAGGCGTAATCATCCTGCTGGACAAGTCGATCAAACCCGGCGACGTGATTTCCCTTGGCGAGACGTTTGGTTGGATCAATACACTTGGCGCGCGCTATGCCAGCGTGGTCACACGCGACGGCAAGGAATACCTTATCCCGAACGAGGATCTGATCACCAATCAGGTGGTGAACTGGTCACATTCAAACGAATTCGTGCGGCTGGATATCTATTTTGGCACTGCCTACGGCGATGACCCCCACAAGGTTCGCAAGATTGCGGTGGCTGCGGCGCAGGGCGTGGAACGCGTCCTGAGCTTTCGGCCTGCGGTATGCCATATCGTGGGGTTTGGCGACAGCAGCGTGGACTACATCTTGCGGTTCTGGATCAAGGATCCGACCGGCGGCCTGACCAATATTCGTGGCAACGTCTATCTGGCATTGTGGGATGCCTTCCAGGAAAACGGCATCTCGATCCCGTTCCCGCAACGCGAGGTCAAGATGCTGGAAGGATCTGAATTGATCACAAAGGCGCTGGATTGAGATGGCGGACCGGGGCGCTGCCCCGGACCCCGGAGTACTTCTGAAGCAGAGAAATCAAGGCCGAGGCGCCAAGTCGCTGAGCGAGAAGCCGGTAGCCAGCATGTCGGGATCGAGTTTCAGCTCAATGATATGCAGGCCGCCCTTTTCCGCCTTCTGGAACGCGGCGGAAAACTGGGCCGTTTCGGTGACAAGGTGCCCGGTGCCGCCATAAGCCGCCGCCAGCGCGACATAATCAGGATTGAACAGGTCTGTCCCCGATACACGACCCGGATAGATCTTTTCCTGATGCATCCGGATGGTGCCATAACGCCCGTTATTGGCCACGATCACAATGATATCCGCCCCATGTTGGCGGGCGGTTGACAGTTCTTGAATGGTCATTTGCAGGCAACCGTCACCGGCAAGGCAGATGACGGGCCGGTCGGGGTGTTCCAGCTTGGCGGCGATGGCGGCGGGCAAACCATAGCCCATGGACCCCGACGTTGGCGCAACTTGACTGCGATAGCCCCGGAACCGCGCATAACGGTGCAGGAAGGCCGCGTAGTTGCCGGCACCATTTGTAATGATCCCGCGCCCGTCCAGATGGGATGACAGCCAGCCGATGACCGCTTCCATCTTGACCGCGCCGGGGGTTTCCTTGGGCTGTTGCCACCAGACGTAATCTGCACGGGCCTGCGCCGTCCATTCGGCGCAATCCGCCTGAATATCGTTGATCCCCACCATGGCCGCCAACATGTCCGGCGCGCGGGCGGCAATGGCCGTGGTGGGCTGGTACACGCGGCCCAACTCATCGGGGTCGGGGTGGATGTGGATCAGCGTTTTTCCGTGCGCGGCAGGGTTCATCAATTCATAGCCGCCGGTCGCGATATCGCCCAGACGCGACCCTAAGACCAACAGCGCATCGGCATCTTTCAACCGCTGCGCTAGTCTGGGGTTGGCGCCAACACCCAGATCGCCGGCATAGTTCGGGTGGGCGTTATCCATGTAGTCCTGCCGCCGGAAGGTGACAGCGACGGGTATGCCCGTGGCGGCTGCCAAGGCCTCCAGATCATGCTGCGCCTTTGTGGACCAGCCCGGGCCACCCGCGATGATCAGGGGGCGTTTGTGGCTGGCGAGGTCTGCCAAAGCCGCGCGTGCGGTGGCGCCGTCGACCGGGGGATGAACCGGAACGGTGGGGCCGCGATCGTGCACATCGACGACGGCGGACAAGATATCTTCGGGCAGGGCCAGAACCACCGGGCCCGGACGGCCGGATTGGGCCACCTGGAAAGCGCGCGATATATACTCGGGTAGGCGATCGGTCCGTTCCACTTCGGCCACCCATTTTACCAGCGGACCAAAGAAGGCGCGATAATCGACCTCCTGAAAAGCCTCCCTATCGCGATGGTCCAACGCGATCTGACCGACGAAAACCACCATTGGCGTGCTGTCCTGCATGGCCACATGCAAGCCGCTGGCGGCGTTGCTGGCCCCGGGCCCCCGCGTCACGAACAGCACACCGGGCTTGCCGGTCAGCTTGCCGTGCGCCTCGGCCATCATGGCCGCGCCGCCTTCCTGACGGCAGACGATATTGGGGATGGCGTGGTCATAAAGGCCGTCCAGCGCCGCCAAAAAGCTTTCCCCCGGCACCGAGAACACGCGGGTGACCCCCTGAATCGCCAGTTGATCCGCCAGGATTTTTCCGCCATGTCGGTTTGCCATGCTGTGCCCTCGGTTTAAGTGTCCTATTGAGTTTTGATCTGAGGAGAGCGCCATGTCCAGTGGACGGCTGTTGGGAATTTCGGGATCGCTGCGCGCAGCATCGTTCAATCGCAAGCTGGTGCGCGAGGCCGCGCGTCTTTTTTACCCCTCTGAATTCACCGAGGCCGACCTGCGGCTGCCGTTGTATGATGGCGATCTGGAAACCGCCGAAGGGATCCCCGGATCGGTTCAGTTATTGGCCGATCAGATTGCAACCGCCGACGCAGTCGTCATCTCCACGCCCGAATACAACAAGGCGATTTCCGGTGTTCTGAAGAACGCGCTGGATTGGGTCAGCCGCACAAAGGGCGGTCCATGGAATCGCAAGCCGGTGGCGATCATGTCAGCCGCCGCGGGGCGCGCGGGTGGTGAGCGGACACAGTATTCGCTGCGCTTGTGCATGGTGCCGTTCCGCCCGCGGATCTTGCAGGGTCCCGAGGTTCTGGTGGCGCAGGCCGGCGATCAGTTCGAAGGTGAGAGCCTTGCAAACCCGTTCAACGTCAAGGCGCTGGCGGAACTGATGGCCGATCTGCGGGCAGAGGCAGGTTTGCCACCGGTTTGATGCGACCTGTGGGGTTGGGACGGATGTAGGCGGCGGCCTTATTTCTGGAATGAAAGTGCCGGGTCATCCGGTCGCAAGCGACCGAAGCAACAGAAGGCTGGCGGAAGCCCCCGCAAGCCCAAGGGCGACGGCGCGCGCCGGGATCGTGCCCAGTACCCGGTTGAAAGGTCCGGCCAGCTGCAAACCCGCAAAAACGGCAGGGGTAAGGGCAAGTGCGAATCCGAAATGGTCGGTTCGCACAAGTCCGTGCCACAAGAGCGCCGAAAAGCTGAACACCATCCCGCACATGAAGAACGTGTTTTGCATGGCGGCGGCGCGGGCGCGTTCTTCGTATTGGTAAAGCAGCGCCATGGGCGGCGCTCCGATGGCTGTCAGCGTCCCCATCAGGCCCGCCGCCAGCCCTGCGCCAAAAAGAGATCCCGGGGAAATGGCGACCCGCACACCCAACAGTGACAGACCGATCGCCGCAAAAACCACCAAGGCGATGACAACCCCAAGCGAACCAGAACCGATAAGCGCGGACGCAAGCCAAGCCGCAAGGATTGCGCCCACCAAACGCCCCAACAATCCTGGCGGCAACTCCGATAGCGTCACTGCCGACCGATCGGCCCGCATGGCACGATACCCCACCAGCGCCCCAAGGATCAGCAGCGTTGTCGGCAGCATCTCGGGCGCCACGAGCGCGATAAGCGGTGCCGAAAGCATCCCGAACCCTTGGCCCGATATCCGCTGTAGTGCCGCTGCCAGCGCCGTTGCGATCAGGCAGTAGACCCATGCAAGAGGGGCAAGGTCGGGGACGATCTCGGTCATTTCGGCAGGCTTGCGGCCGGTTTGAAACTGTCGCTAATCGTGTCGCGCCCCTCCAATATCAGGTCAGCCATCACCGCACCGACCTTGGGGGCCATCCCGAACCCGATCTTGAAGCCGCCATTGGCGATGAACGCGCCTGACCGGGTCGGATGCAGCCCCAGCATTGGCGCGCGTGAACGCGCGCGGGGGCGCAATCCGGCCCAGCGCGCGATGACAGGCGCATCCGCCATGGCCGGGCAAAGCGCGCGCGCGCGCGCCACAATATCATCCAGTAGCGCGTCCGTGCCGGTGGGGTCGGCATAATCGCGTTCCGACGTCGATCCGATTGCCGTGGTCCCGTCACCATGCGGAATGATGTGCAAACCCTCGGCATAAAGCTGGGGCGCATGGCGCGCATCAAATTCCAGCAATGCCGCCTGACCCTTCACCCCGTTTCCCACCGGGGCCCCCAACGCCGCGGACATCGCCGCCAGATCGTGGGTGCCGGTGGCCCATACCTCTTCCCCCCGGGCGCGACCTTCGGCCACAATCTCCACCCCAAGCACCGTCAGGGCTGCGGCCAACGCATGTGTCGCGCGCCGTGGGTGCAACCGCGCGCTCAGCGTATCAAACACGACCTGACCAGCCGTCGCCGATACCAACGGTGCAAATTCATCTGCTGACCGGATGTGCCAATGATAACAGCCTTGCCAAAGCGCCTGCGCCGTTTCGGCGCGCCGTGTCGCCAGCGCAATCGCTGCATCATCCGGCAAGGGCTGGACGCGACCCAGCCGCGCATATCCCGGATCCTGCCCTGAAACCTCGGCCACCTCGGCCCACATCGTCTGGGCCATCACAAGGCTTTCGAACTGAAACTGCTTCTTGTCATTCCAAGCCTCGGGGGTATGGGGCGCCAATGCGCCAACGATACCGCCGCTCGCGCCCGCGCCCGGCCCGTTCGGATCAATCACGCGCACCCGCGCGCCGCGCCGCGCGCAGGCCCACGCCACCGACAGTCCAAAGATACCCGCACCGCGCACCGTTACGTCGGCCATTGCGTTCTCCCCTCGCCTTGTCCTAGCTGCGGTACAATTCATCCGTTCTAGGGCAGGGCATGAACGAGGGCCAGACACATCCATTGGAATGGCGCGATGGCTGCGTCCCGGTCTCGGCGCGATTCGACGATCCGTTCTATTCGCTGGATGACGGGCTTGCTGAAACGCGCCATGTGTTCTTGGGCGGCAATGACCTGCACACGCGCTTTTGTCCCGGCTTTCACGTGGCCGAACTTGGCTTCGGCACCGGACTGAATTTCCTGACGACGCTGGCAGCGTTTCGCCAGAGCGGAACCCCCGGCATCTTGCGCTTCACCAGTTTCGAGGCCTTTCCCCTGAGCCTCGCGGATCTGCGCGCAGCCCTGCGCCCCTTTGCCGATCTGCCGACCGGCGTCTTGGTTGATCATTACACAGAGCCGACCGCGCTGCCGCTTCACCAGATCGGCGATGACTTCGAATTGCGTCTGATCATTGGTGATGCCCGCGAAACCCTGCCGCATTGGCAGGGCCGCGCCGACGCATGGTTCCTCGATGGGTTCTCACCTGCCAAGAACCCGGAGATGTGGGAACCGGCACTGCTGGGTCAGGTCGCACGCCACACCGCACCGCAAGGCACGTTTGCCACCTACACCGCAGCGGGCCATGTGCGGCGGGCGCTGGCCGAGGCGGGCTTTGTCGTCGCGCGCGTGCCGGGCTTCGGACGCAAACGGCACATGACCACGGGATGCCTGCCATGATGGTACAAAACAATACGCGTGGCATCTGGTTGATGGTGGCCACCACCTTTGTCTTTGCCATGCAAGACGGCATCAGCCGGATCCTTGCCGCCGAATACAACGTGCTGATGGTCGTGATGATCCGCTATTGGTTCTTCGCGCTGTTCGTCATCGCCATCGCAGCGCGCAAGCCCGGCGGCCTGCGCCGGGTGGCGGCCAGCAAAGCCCCCTTGCTTCAGGTATTTCGCGGCGTGCTGCTGGCGCTGGAGATCTGCGTCATGGTTCTGGCCTTCGTCCTGATCGGCCTCATCGAATCGCATGCGGTCTTCGCCTGCTATCCCCTTCTTGTCGCTGCGCTCTCGGGGCCTGTGCTTGGCGAACAGGTCGGCTGGCGGCGCTGGGCGGCAATCGGCGTGGGCTTCATGGGTGTGCTGATCATCTTGCAGCCCGGCGGTGGCATCTTCCAGATCGAAGCACTTGTGCCCTTCGTCTCAGCCCTGATGTTCGCGGTCTATGGTCTTGCGACCCGCTACGCCGCGCGGCACGACAATTCAGCCACCAGCTTTTTCTACACCGGCGTTGTCGGTGGGGTCGTGATGTCGTGCATCGGCATCTGGTTCTGGGAACCCATGGCTCCGAAAGACTGGCTCTGGATGGCCACACTCTGTGTCACCGGCGCGTTGGGTCACTGGCTGTTGATCAAGGTCTACGAGGTGGCCGAGGCCAGCGCTGTTCAACCCTTCGCCTACCTGCAACTCGTCTTTGCAGCGTCCCTCGGGTTCATCGCGTTCAACGAGACGTTGCGCACGAATGTAGCCATCGGTGCGGCATTGGTTGTCGCCGCTGGCGTCTTCGCGCTGCTTCGGGCACGCGCCAAGGAAAAAGCCGCAGACTGACGGTCAATCGGCTTCATCTTGGCCGCAAAACTCCGGGGGAGGGCCGCAGGCCCGGGGGCTGGCCTCCTGTCATCGGCGTAACCGGGCGCTCAGGTCCGATGCAGGCAGATTTCCAGTCAACTGTGCCTCGTAAATTGGCAGGCTTTCGCTGACACGCATCACGTAATTGCGGGTCTCGGTGAAGGGCAGCGCCTCGATCCAGTCCACAATGTCCACATCCGCGCCGCGCGGGTCTCCGAACCTTTCGATCCAGTCATCTGCCCGGCGCGGTCCGGCATTGTATGCAATGGACACCAGCACCGGATTGCCGTCGAACCGTTCGGTCAACGCGGCCAGAAAGGTGGTGCCCAGCAAGACGTTGTAATCCGGGTCGGTGCGCAACCGCGCCTCAGAGAACCCGATGCCAAGCGCATTCGCGGTGTCACGCCCTGTTCCGGGCATGACTTGCATCAAACCAATTGCGCCCGCGCCGCTGACGACGTTCGGGTCAAACTCGGACTCGCGCCGCGCGATCGCCAGCGCCAGCGCGCGGGGGATCGGAATATCGGCCTCGGTCAGATCAGCCAGCGGGTAGTAGGCGGGCATGATCTCGAACCCGGATTGCGCCGCGCGCTTTGCGATCAGCAAGGCCAGATGCGGCTCTCCCAGTTCCAGCGCCATTGCCCCCAACCGGCCCGCATCGGTGCGGTCCAGACTTTCGGTGAGATGGGTCAGAAACCGCTCCGCCAAATCGATCTGACCGGCCTCGTAAAGCAGCAGGCCGGCGTGAAACACACGGGAATTCACAAAGCCCCCGGTGCGCCAGTCGCCAAAATCCTCTTGCGCCAGAAAGGCGGCATCGGTGGGCAACCCGCCCCGTTCTGCAGCCAGTTGACCATAAAAGCTGGACTGATATCGCGCACCCAGAGCATAGGCCTCGGCGGCCTGATCGGCATTGCCGGCCGCCTCATGTGCGCGGCCCAGCCAATACCCTGCCCGCCCCATGCTGATGGGACTGAACACCGTATCGCGAAAGCGTTCCAGATGGCCAATCGCCCTTTCGGGCTGCCCCCGCCGCAAGGCGGTATATCCTGCCAACCACGCTAACTCCGCCAGATCCGCGTAACTGTCCTCCGCGCGCACGTGATGGTTGGCGGCGTATTCATAGGCGAGGTCGAATTCGCCTTCGCGCATCACATCGCGAACCAGATCGGCGCGTCTGTCAGCCCATTCCGCCGGGCGGCCAAGGCTTTCGGCGCTCGTGGACCGTTCGGCCATCAGCTCACCGGCCGTGTCCCAGTATCCCGCCCGCATCCGCCACATGAATCGCTCGAACGCCAGCCCCGGATCATCCTGCAAACTGGCCGGAATTGCGGCGATGCGGTCATCGACGCCGGGCCGGTTCTCGCGCAGCGCCAGCCGCGCCTCGGCTAGCAGGGCCCATCCCTCGGGGACAAGGCTGAACATCCCCAGCGCGCGGTCTTCAGCACCTTCCCACAGCAAATTGTCCAGACGCGCAACGTGATGGGGTGCCAGCACTCCGTCGTAGCTGTCCAGAATCTCCCGCGCCTCCTCCTGCGTCATGACCATCGTGGTCCATGCACGGATGATCTCGGCCTCGGCGGTGGCGCGGTCGCCCGACACCGCCAATGCCCCGGCGAGGCGCAGCGCACCCGTGCCGGTCTGCGGCGCCACCTCGGCGAAATAGCCCATCACGTCGGATACGCTGGCAGATCGCGGGATCCGTGCCTCGCCCTGACGGCGCAGCAGTTCAAGGCCCGGCCAGTCGGGATTCAGCGCCAGAAACTCCAGATATTCTCCAAATTCACCGTCGCCGGCACGCAGTTGGGTCCACCGCACGATATCCATCGCAACCGGATCATTGATCGCGGCAATCGCCTCGGCTGCCAACGCGGCATCCCTGCTGGCCAGCGCATCCAGCGCAAGACCCAGCGCATCGGCATTGGCCACGGCTGGCATCGGCAGCAGGAAAAACACCAGAGCAATGAACAGGTTGCGCATCAGATACCTCGGACGTGACGAATTTCGAACACGATAGGGGATGGGGCGATTCACGCAACACACGAACTTGGCATTCTTTTCCGCACCCTATAGTGTCCGCGCGATTTCGCCGATGCTGGCTTTACCCATGACGACAAGGAAGCGTGTGATGTTCAAAGGCTCGATGCCCGCATTGGTCACGCCGTTCAAGAACGGCGCGGTGGATTTTGACACGCTTGCAAAACTTGTCGATTGGCACATTGCCGAAGGCAGTACCGGCCTTGTCCCTGTTGGGACGACCGGGGAAAGCCCGACGTTGACCCATGATGAACACGAACAGGTCATTGCGACTGTCGTGAAGGCAACTGCCGGGCGCGTGCCGGTCATTGCCGGCGCCGGATCGAACAACACCGCCGAGGCGCTGCGCTTTGTCCAGTTCGCCAAGGATGCGGGCGCGGCGGCGGCCTTGGTCGTTACGCCGTATTACAACAAACCCACCCAGCGCGGGCTGATCGCCCACTACACCGCGCTTAACGCCGTTGGCATCCCGATCATCATCTACAACATTCCGCCCCGGTCCGTCATCGACATGAGCCCGACAACCATGGGCGAACTGGCCAAGCTGGACATGATCGTTGGCGTCAAGGACGCCACCGGCGACCTGTCACGCGTGTCCAAGCAGCGGGCGGCGTGTGGCAAAGCGTTCATGCAATTGTCGGGCGAAGATGCGACTGCCCACGGCTTCAATGCCCAAGGCGGCATCGGCTGCATCAGTGTGACGGCCAACGTGGCCCCACAACTCTGCGCCAAGATGCAGAATGCGACCCTTGCGGGGGATTATGCCACAGCCTTGGACATTCAGGACCGCCTGATGCCCCTGCACGAGGCCATATTTGTCGAACCGGGCGTCGCGGGTGCGAAATACGCCATGTCGGTGCTGGGCCTGTGTTCCGACGACGTGCGCCTGCCCCTGACCGGGCTGGAAGACGCAACAAAGGCCAAAATCACGGCGGCGATGCGCCATGCAGGTCTGATCAACTGATGTCGGCCCCGCGCATTGGCGAGGTGCGTTTGCCGTTCGACCCTGCCGACCGCGTGTCGGCAGGCGTCAGCTTCATTGGCGTCATCCGTTCTCCGTGGTCGCCCGGCGATTGCCCCCGCAATATCGGTCAGGCACGTGAGACCGGGCGCGGTGCACAGATTGATCTGGACCCGGACTATGCCGCAGGCCTGAGGGGGCTCAAGACAGGTCAGCAGATCATCGTCTTGTACTGGATGGATCGCGGGCAGCGTGACCTCATCGTGCAGAACCCGCCCCATACCGATGCACCGCGCGGCACCTTTGCCCTACGTAGCCCCGTGCGCCCCAACCCCATTTCGCTGGCCGTGGTGAGGATCACCTCGCTGGACGGCGCGACCATCGGCATTGACGCAATCGATGCGTTCGATGGCACCCCGGTGCTTGACATAAAGCCGTGGCTGCCGGGCGTCGACGTGCCACCGGGCTGGCGTCCGTAGGCGCCAGTGCCTATATCGCTGCCATGGCCAAGCTGAAGACAAACCCGAACTACAAGGTGATCGCCGAAAACCGGCGTGCACGGTATGATTATGCCATCGAGGATGACATCGAGGTCGGCATCATCCTTGAAGGGTCCGAGGTCAAATCCCTTCGTCAGGGCGGTGCCACCATCGCCGACAGCTATGCGGCGGTTGAAGACGGAGAGCTGTGGCTGGTGAACAGCTATATCGCGCCCTACCGACAAGCTAAGACTTGGGGTCACGAGGAACGGCGGCGGCGCAAGCTTTTGGCCCGCAACAAGGAGCTGTCGCGCCTGTGGAACGCCACCCAGCGCGAGGGGATGACCATTGTGCCGCTGGTGATGTATTTCAACGACCGTGGCTTGGTTAAGCTCAAGATCGGCATCGCCAAGGGCAAAAAGAACCACGACAAGCGCGAGTCCGAAGCCAAGCGCGACTGGCAGTTGCAGAAGTCGCGACTGCTCAAGCAGTCGCATCACTGACGCCTCTGCCCTTGCGCGTTGCGCGCTTGCCCCTTACGGCTAATGGCCGAAAAACCGCTTACCTTCAGGGGAGGCCCGAATGCCCGCCGCAATCACAGGTGACGATCCGAAAACCTTGGTCTCAACCGACTGGTTGGCCGCCCATCTGAACGATCCCGATCTGCGTATTCTCGATGCGTCCTATTACCTTGCCGCCATGGGCAGGGACGCCAAGGCCGAATACGATGCGGCCCATATTCCCGGTGCAAGGTTCTTTGACATCGACGAAGTGGCAGACGCGCGCAGCGATCTGCCCCACATGGCCGCGCCCGTTGAAAAATTCATGTCCCGGATGCGCGGCATCGGCGTTGGCGACGGCCATCAGGTGGTGGTCTATGACGGCATGGGCCTTTTTTCCGCCGCGCGGGTCTGGTGGAACTTCCGCCTGATGGGCAAGACAGATATCGCCGTGCTGGACGGTGGCCTGCCCAAATGGCTGGCCGAGGGTCGCCCGACCGAAGACATGCCCCCGATCTTGCGCGATCGTCACATGACGGTGCAGCGGCAGGCCCATCTTGTGAAGGATGTGACGCAAGTTGCCTCGGCATCAAAGCTGGGCGATTGGCAGATCATCGATGCACGCTCGCCCGACCGTTTTCGCGGTGAGGTCCCAGAGGCGCGGCCCGGTCTTCGCGCGGGTCACATACCGGGCTCCAAAAACGTGCATTACGCCACGCTTTTCAAGGCCGATGGCACCATGAAACAGGGCGCGGCCTTGCGCGATGCCTTCACCGATCAAGGCGTCGATCTGCAGAAACGCACCATCACCACTTGTGGGTCCGGCGTCACTGCCGCGATCTTGATGCTGGGTCTTGCCCGACTGGGGCAGGACGACGTTTCGCTTTATGATGGGTCGTGGACGGAATGGGGTCAGTTCGACCAACTCAAGGTCGCAAAGGGATGACGGTCATCATCCCGGCGGGCACAGAGGTGCCCTTCACGATCACCTATCTTGAAATGACGCAGAACCCCGGCATCACGGCACCGGCGCTTCCGGCTGATGTGCGGCTGGATATGGCCGTAAACCCGCCACCTTGGTATTTCCTTGCGCTCTACGATGCGGTGGGTCGCGATTACGAATGGCGCGACAGGTTCAACCAACCCGAGGATGAACTGGCCGCTTTTGTTCAGCATCCCGATTTGCAGATCTGGACAGCGATCCGCAATGGGTGGCCGGCTGGTTTCTTCTGCCTCGACTTTTCCGAGGATGGGGTCTGCGATCTGGCATATTTTGGCATGGTGCCCCAAGCGGTTGGCGGAGGTCTGGGCGGCCTGCTGCTGCAAACCGCCGTTGCCAAGGGCTGGCGCGCCGGTATCTCAAAGATGACCGTCAATACCTGCACACTCGACCATCCCCGCGCGCTGCACCTGTACAAGCGCATTGGCTTTGTTCCGATCGCGACAGAAACCCGTACCCGCACTCTGCATCGCGACCGTGATCCGGCGCGTATTCCCTCCTGAAGGTCACGCGCCTGATGTTCGATACCCTGATTCCACCCGAACCTGACAAGATCCTGCGTCTGATGGCGATGTATGCCGCCGATACGCGGCCCGACAAAGTGGACCTTGGCGTTGGCGTTTACCGCACGCCGGATGGGCGCACCCCCGTGATGGCCGCCGTGAAGCAGGCCGAGGGGCGGATCTTGGCGGATCAAGCCACCAAGTCATATACCGGGCTTGCAGGCGACCCGGCTTTCCACTCCGCCATGCGTAACCTCATCTTGGGCGAAACGGTCGATGTTGGCCGCATCGCCGCCGTTGCCACCCCGGGGGGCACAGGGGCGGTCCGGCAGGTGTTGGAACTGACCAAACGGCTGACGCCCGACGCCACGATCTGGATCAGCACGCCAACTTGGCCAAACCACCCCTCGATCATCAGCTACCTTGGCCTGAACCATCGCGAATACCGCTACTACGACACCGCCACCGGTGGGTTGGACCGGTCTGGAATGCTTGCGGATCTGGAACAGGCAAAACCCGGCGATCTGATCTTGCTGCATGGCTGCTGTCACAACCCGACCGGCGTTGATCTTCAGGAAGGTGACTGGGTCGAGATCGCCGCGCTCTGCCAACGGACCGGTGCCATCCCGTTTGTCGATCTGGCCTACCTCGGATTTGCCAATAGCCTTGAGGATGACGCGGCAGGCACCCGCCTGATGGCTGCCGCTGTGCCCGAAATGCTGATTGCTGCAAGCTGCTCCAAGAACTTCGGCCTGTACCGCGAACGGGTGGGTGTCGTGCTTGCCGTTACGTCTGGTGGAACCGCACAAGCCGCCGCGCAAGGCATGCTGGCATACCTCAATCGCCAAAATTATGCCTTTCCGCCGGACCATGGGGCCCGCGTGGTGCAAACCATCCTCAACGACCATACCTTGCGCGACATGTGGCGCGATGAACTGCGCGGAATGCGCGACGGGATGAACGCGATGCGCACGCGGTTTGCTGCGGCCCTGCGCGAACATGCCGGATCCGACCGGTTCGGGTTCATCGCCGGGCATCGGGGGATGTTCTCACTCATCGGGGCGACGCCCGAACAGGTGGCCACCTTGCGCGACAAACACGGGATTTACTTGGTGGGTGACGGCCGCATGAACATCGCCGGCCTGACGCCCGACAAGGTGGATTACGTGGCCCGCGCCGTCGCGCAGGTGCTGGCCTAAACCACGCCAGCCCTGAGGCAATCGTGAAGATGGAGCAGCCCCACGGGTTGTCCGGCATCATTCACCACAAACAGCGCCGTAATCTTGTTACCCGACATCGTGGCCAGCGCGTCGGCTGCCAAAGCATCTGGCGTGGTCACGCGCGGGGAATGCGTCGCTACCTGCCCTGCCGTCCGCGTCATCAGATCGGCCATGTTGCGCCGCAGGTCACCGTCCGAAATCACACCCACAAGCTTATCAGCATCAACCACTCCGGCAATGCCGAACCCCTTCTCGCTCATGACCAGCAGCGTATCGCTCATCGGTTGACCGGCCCCAACCAGCGGCAGGGCATCCACCCCATGCATCAGTTGCGCCACCTTGGATAGCTGCGCCCCAAGCTTGCCGCCGGGGTGAAAGGTGCGGAAATGTTCGGGCAGGAACCCGCGTCGTTCCATCACCGCTACCGCCAGCGCATCACCCAACGCAAGCGTCAGCGTCGTGGATGTGGTCGGCGCCATGCCGATCACGCAGGCCTCGGGTGCATCGGGCAACAGCAGGCAATAGTCGGCGGCCTGCATCAACGTGCTTTGGGCCCGACCGGATATCGCGATCATCGGAATCGAAAACCGCGCGACATGGGCCACGATATCGCGCAACTCCGCCGTTTCGCCGGAATTCGAGATCAGCACGACCAGATCGCCCGGCATGATCATCCCCAGATCACCATGGCTTGCCTCGGCCGGATGCACAAAGGCCGATGGCGTGCCGGTCGATGCGAACGTCGAACTGATCTTGCGCGCGATATGCCCCGACTTTCCGATCCCAGACAGGATCACCCGGCCCTTGGTCGCCAACACCGCCTCGACCGCCGCCGCGAAATCGGCGGGCAATGCGTCAGCCATCGCCGCCACGGCTTCGCCTTCAATGCGAAGCACGCGGGCCGCCGTGTCACGGATCATCTGTTGGGTTGTCTTGTCCATAGCCGGAGCCTTAGCCCAACTGACAGCGATTGGCGAGGGGGCCAGCGGTCATGAAAGCGGCCCGTTTACTGCCAACATTTGGCCGCCGCCACGACTGCCCTTGGCCGAATGGGGACCAAGCTGTGGCAAATGGATCTTGGCAAATGGCCGCACATCCGGAAAATTGGTATTGGGTGTTGCGGCGTCGGGATCATGTTTGAAGCGTGCCAAGTCTGCCCGCCAGCCATTGAAATCGGGGGCGTCTCCGAAAGACGCATCTTCCCCACCCCCGCTCCTCGTGCCACTACATGCGCAAGCAATATATGGGGATCCCATGAACCGCCGTTTCGGCCGTGCGCCGCGCCCTGACATCGCCTACAAAACACGCCCCGGCGTCTATGCCATCATTGACGCAGGCGACGCGATTCTTGCCACCTTTCAGGAAAATCCGTGGCCGGAACTGCAATTGCCCGGCGGTGGCATCGACCCGGGCGAACACCCCATTGCCGCCCTGCACCGCGAAGTGATGGAGGAAACCGGATATCGGATTCACGGGTTGCGGCGGTTGGGCATGTTCCACCGCTTTACCTATATGCCCGACTATGACCTGTACGCCCAGAAGCTGTGTCATATCTACGCCGCCCGTGTAGGACCCCGCCTGTCCGACCCGACCGAGCCGGGGCACACGGCCGTGTTTCTGCCCTGGGTCGACGCGGTGGATAAAATCGCCGTTTCCGGTGACCGCTATTTCCTGCGGCGATTGATGGGATTGGCGCGTTAGGCCGGCCGGGAAATACCGCGATATTCCAACAAGACGGCCGACACATCATCGGGAAAGTCGTCGGTCCCGGTGAACGCCGACAGGCCATCCTCCAGCGCCGCCAGATACGCCCGCCCCTTCAGGGCCACGTTCGCCTGCATCATGGACGCCAATCCTTCCTCCTCCAACGCAGTGCCATCGGGGGCCGGGCATTCCGTCAAACCGTCCGAGTAGATCAGCATCCTGTCGCCCGGTGACAATTTCACCTCGGCGCAGGTATAGCTCGCTTCGGCCAGCAGTCCGACCGGCATGCTGGGTATGCCTACCAGTTCCGTGGTCCCGTCAACGCGCAGGACGATCGGATGGGGGTGGCCCGCCTGCACGAACCGCACGATCCCTGTCTTCATGTTCAAGAACCCCAGAAAAAGGGTAAAATACCGATCGGTCTGCAATTCCTGCAACATCAGCGCATTCAATCGCCACGCCGCCATGTCCGGGGGAAGCGCCGCAAAGCTTCCATCATCCCGGCGCATGATCGCGATGTTCTGATCCGGTGACTTGTCGCTTAACATGCCGGCGATGCGCGCCGCGATCATGGCGGATGTTACACCGTGTCCCGACACATCAAGTGCAAACAAGCCCGCGACGTGTGCCGATACGGGAAAGTAGCCCACCATGTCGCCACCCACATGCCCCGCCGCCTTCAGCATCAGGGACACATCAGCCGCCGCAAACGGGCGATACGGTTCGCGCAGCAGGGATTGCTGCAGCCAACGCGCCTCGTTCAGGTCGTTGTCAATGGCATCATAAAGGCTCTGAATCTCGGCCAATGCCGTTCTGAGATTGCGGTTATTGTTCACCGCCTCTCGTTGCATCGCCACCACGCGTGCACCCGCCTGCAACCGCGCGCGCAACTCCGGCGGGTTCACAGGCTTGGTCAGGAAATCATCGGCCCCGGCCTCCAACCCCTCGGTCAGGGCGGCCGCGTCGCTTTTGGACGTCAGCAAGATCAGATATGGATAATCGGTCCGCACCATCGCACGTACCTGACGGCAGAATTCCGGCCCCGTCATTCCGGGCATCATCCAGTCGCTCAACACCATTGTGATCGCCGGGTCTTCCATGAGCCGGAGGGCGACATCCGGGCAATCGCATGGCACGGCCGTATGCCCCCATTTTCGCAACAGGGCACACATCATGCTGCGCTGTGCGAGGCTGTCATCCAGCACCAATACATGCTCGGCCCGGTCCGGAACACGGGTGGCGGCAAGCTCCGATAGCATGGAGCGTTCGCGTCGTCGCGATGTTGGCATCTTCGGTTCCACCTGAATCATCCCGGCCTCTTTGGGGCAAACCCCCTTAACAGCGCGTGAATGCGAAAATCCGATTGATCAGGGCCGTCTGGTTTAACCGGGCCTTAATGTGGTCACAGCACCATCTTTTGCGGAGCTTGTTGGAGGTGGTGATGATTGATTGGGATCGGCTGTCCGCATTGCGGACCGATATGGGCGATGATGATTTTGCCGCCGTCGCGATGCTGTTCGTGACCGAAATCGAAGAAACGCTTGTCCGGCTTTCGGCGGCGCCTGACCATATTGGCCCAGATGATTTTCATTTTCTACGAGGTAGCGCCGCCAACCTCGGCTTTCGCGGGCTGGCGCGGGCGTGTCAGGCGGCCGAAACCACTATCACTGCGGGGGCGTCGCCGAATATCTCGGAAATTGTCGCCCTGTTCCACAGATCGGTTGCCGAGGTCAGGCCAAAACTTCCCGGCAAAGCCACCACCAGCTAGATCAGGAATTCGGCCAACACGTCGTCGTTGGTGATGTCCCGGAACGCAAAGCCGCTGGCGGTCATGCTGGCAAACAACTCCGCGAATCGCTCCGCCTCGGACGTCTCGATCCCGATCAGGACCGAGCCGAAATTGCGGGCCGATTTCTTGAGATATTCGAACCGGGCAATATCGTCATCCGGTCCCAGCAGAGCCAGAAAATCCTTCAGGGCGCCGGGCCGTTGCGGCAACCGCAGGATGAAATACTTCTTCACCCCAAGATAGCGCATCGCGCGCTCCTTCACTTCGGGCAGGCGTTCGAAATCGAAATTTCCCCCCGAAGTGACGCACACCACGGTCTGTCCGGCAATTCGGTCCGCCATCTCAGGCAGCACATCAAGTGACAGCGCACCTGCCGGTTCCAGAACGATCCCTTCCACGTTGAGCATTTGCTGGATGGTCACGCAGATCCGGTTTTCCGGCGCCAGCAACACGTCGGCCGGGTCCACCCCCCGCAAGGCATCAAACGTCAGATCGCCAATCCGCGCGACGGCGGCCCCATCAACGAAACTGTCGGTGATCGGCACCGCAATCGGCCCGCCATTGGCCAAGGCTGCCGTCAGGCTGGGGCCACCCACGGGTTCCACCAGCGTCATCGGCGGCATCGCCCCCACCCCGCGCAGATACCGCGACATCCCAGCCGACAATCCGCCGCCCCCCACTGGCAAGATCAGCCGGTCGGGGCTGCGGCCCAACTCCTCCAGCATTTCCACCGCCACCGACGCTTGCCCCTCGATCACATCAGGGTCGTTGAACGGCGCAAGGAAATGCGCCCCCTGTGCTGCGCAAAACGCTTGTGCGGCGGTCAGGGTATCGTCAAAGAAATCGCCGACCAGCTTGATCCGCACATGATCGCCACCAAACGCCTTGGTCTTGTCGATCTTCTGTTTCGGCGTGGTGACCGGCATGAAGATGGTCCCCTGCACGCCGAAATGCTGGCACACGAACGCAACGCCCTGTGCATGATTGCCCGCGCTTGCACACACGAACTGTCGTTGCGCAGGCCGCGCCATCCGCACCTTGCGCATCGCATTGAACGCACCCCTGATCTTGTAGGATCGCACGGGGCTCAGATCTTCCCGCTTCAGCCAGATATCGGCGCCATATCGTTCCGACAGATAGACGTTGCGCTGCAACGGCGTCGGCGGAAACAGGGCGCGCATTTCGGCGGTGGCGGCGCGGGCGGCTTTGGCAAAATCATCCATCGCTCTGGCCTGCCCTAACCTGTCTCGGCTGTCCAGCCCGTCAGTTCATCTGCCGGCCTTCGATCAAATTGCCATAAAGCGTCGTCATCAAGCCAAGGTTCATCAGCAGTTGCAGCCACGATACCCCAACATTGACCAAGGCGGCGGCAATCGTCATCCCCAAGATCATGTGCACCACCTGTGACACCACCCCGCCAACCACGGCGATAACCAGTACCGGCAGCAATATCTGCCCCGAAACAGGCGCCGTCACAGCCCAGCTTTCGCTGACCCGCAGCGGCTGACCCAGAGCCGCGGCTGGCAAGATCAGGCCAATCCGCGCAGAAATCCACAACACCCCGACAACAAGACCGATTCCCAAGAACCCGGCGACCATCGGCGAAGGCAGCAACACGACAACAAACCCGATCACAAGTCCCAAACCGAACGCCACGCCCAGCACAACCAGACCCACGATCAATGCCGCAGTGAAGTAATTCCAGATCCGCGTGCCGTTCCACATGGGCACAACACCATTGCCCATTTCTTCCAACAGCACATAGCGGTGCCACCCCACCGCCGCCCAGCACCAGGCCACGACACTCAGGGCGGCAGCCAGCATCAACATCGACCAGTTGACCCCGATGGCGCCCGGTTGCGTCGGATCAATTGCAGCGCCGGTCATCACCCCCGGATTTGTCACAATCAGCAAAAGCGATGGTATCAGCGTCAAAAGCAGCGTCAGCCGGGCCGCTTGGGCCAGATTGCCAAACACCTGCTGCACGACATGCCGCAGCAATTGATACCCATAGTCCATCTCGCGCGCTCCTGCTTGCCTTGCCCCATCCCTGAAAACCCGCTATCGCCCTGTCGGTCAACGAAAACCTGTCGGAGCTGCCAATGACTGCCCCAAAGAAAGTCGTTCTTGCCTATTCCGGGGGTCTCGACACCTCCATCATCCTGAAATGGTTGCAGACGGAATACGGCTGCGAGGTGGTGACCTTCACCGCCGACCTCGGTCAAGGCGAGGAGTTGGAGCCCGCCCGCAAGAAAGCCGAGATGATGGGCGCCTCGGCCATCTACATCGAAGACCTCCGCGAGGAATTCACCCGCGATTTCGTCTTTCCGATGTTCCGCGCCAATGCGCTGTACGAGGGGCTGTATCTGTTGGGCACCTCGATTGCGCGCCCGCTGATTTCCAAACGCCTTGTGGAAATCGCTGCCGAAACCGGGGCTGACGCCGTCAGCCACGGCGCAACGGGCAAAGGGAACGATCAAGTCCGGTTCGAACTGGCTGCCTATGCGCTGAACCCTGAAATCAAGGTCATCGCACCGTGGCGCGAATGGGACCTGACCAGCCGCACCCGGCTGCTGGAATTTGCCGAAAAGAACCAGATCCCCATCGCGAAAGACAAACGCGGCGATGCGCCGTTCAGCGTCGATGCCAATCTGTTGCATACCTCCTCCGAGGGTAAGGTTCTGGAAAACCCGGCGGAGGAGGCACCCGATTACGTCTATCAGCGCACGGTTGACCCCGAACTCGCGCCCGACACCCCCGAGATGGTCGAGATTACCTTCGAACGCGGCGATGCTGTGGCCATCAACGGTGAAGCCATGTCGCCCGCCACAATACTGACCCGTCTGAACGAAATTGGCGGTAGACATGGCGTCGGTCGGCTTGATCTGGTGGAAAACCGTTTTGTCGGCATGAAATCCCGCGGCATCTACGAAACCCCCGGCGGCACCATCTTGCTGGAGGCACATCGCGGGATCGAGCAGATCACGCTGGATAGCGGCGCGGGGCACCTGAAAGACAGCATCATGCCGCGATATGCGGAGTTGATTTACAACGGATTCTGGTTCTCGCCAGAACGCGAAATGCTGCAAGCCCTGATCGACAAGTCGCAAGAGCATGTCTCTGGAACCGTTCGCGTGAAACTGTACAAGGGCTCGGCCCGCACAGTCGCGCGTTGGTCCGACCATTCGCTCTATTCCGAGGCGCACGTGACCTTCGAGGAAGACGCAGGCGCCTATGACCAGAAGGATGCTCAGGGTTTCATCCAACTGAACGCGCTGCGCCTGAAACTTCTGGCCGCGCGCAACAGACGGCTCAAGAAGTGACCTCGTGACAGCGGCCCGCCCACTGGCGGGCCGCTTCACCAACGGATGCGCCCATGCCACTCACCGAAATCGCCCGCCGCCTGCAAACCGGTCTGTCAGACAAGCGATTTGACGGCTCGCTGAAATTCGATTGTGGCGCGGATGGTGTCGTTGTCTTGGCGGACGGCACCGCGGCGACAGTGGACCGAGACACCGATTGCACCATCACGCTCACCGCCGACAACCTGACCAAGCTTCTGGCCGGCAAGCTCAATCCGATGACCGGCGTAATGATGGGCAAGCTCAAGGTCTCGGGCGATATCGGCGTCGCAATGAAACTGGGCAAGCTTCTGGGCTAGGTGCTGCGGGTTAGCCTTTCTCCGTTTCATAAATATTCCGGGGGGCGGCCGCAGGCCGGGGGGCTGGCCCCCTACAATAACGCCGCCAACCGCGACCCCTGATCAATCGCGCGCTTGGCGTCCAGCTCCGCCGCCACATCCGCACCGCCAATCACGTGGGCCATCACGCCTGCGGCGGCCAGTTCGTCGGCCAATGACCGTTCAGGCAGTTGCCCGGCACACAACACGACCGTATCACACGCCACCAGTGTCGGGTTTTCCCGTGCATCGCCAAAACTGATGTGCAGACCTTCGGCGTCGATACGCTCATAATTCACACCGGCAACCATCTTGACGCCCCTCATCTGCAACGCCGCCCGGTGGATCCACCCGGTCGTCTTGCCCAGACGTTTGCCCGGCTTCTCGTTCTTGCGCTGCAACAACGTCACCTGTCGCGCGGGTGGTTCCGGCTGGGGTCCTTCCGGGGCCAGCCCGCCCCGGTTCACGCTTGGGTCGCCGACGCCCCATTCCTTGCGCCACAGCTCAGGTACTTCGGTCGGGCTTTCCCCGGAATGCACAAGGTATTCCGCCACATCGAACCCGATGCCGCCCGCACCAATGATGGCCACCCGCGGGCCCACCGTGGCCTTCCCGGCCAGCACGTCGATATAGCTCAAGACATTCTGACCGTCCTGCCCCGGTATCGCGGGGTCGCGCGGCCTGACCCCCGTCGCCACGATCACCTCGTCGAACCCAATCAGGTCGTCGACGCAAGGTGCCACACCCAACCGCAGGTCCACCCCACGCTTCGCCACGATCGTCCCGAACCAGCGGACCAGACCCTTGAATTCCTCCTTGCCCGGGATCTCCTTGGCCATGTTCAACTGCCCGCCAATCCGCGTGGCCTTATCAAACAGCACCACCCGATGCCCCCGTTCCGCAGCCACCATCGCAGTGGCAAGACCGGCAGCACCGGCCCCCACGACCGCGATCCGCTTGGCCTTGGATGCAGGCGCATAGCTCAACTCGGTCTCGTGACACGCGCGCGGGTTCACCAGACAGCTCGTCAGCTTGCCACCAAAGGTATGATCCAGACAGGCTTGATTGCACGCGATGCACGGCGCGATCTCCTCGGCCTTTCCGGCCGCCGCCTTGGCCACGAAATCCGCATCCGCCAGAAACGGCCGTGCCATGCTGACCATATCGGCGCAGCCCTCGGCCAACACGTCCTCTGCGACGTCGGGCATGTTGATCCGGTTTGACGTGATCAGGGGGATGCCCACCTGCCCCATCAGCTTCTTCGTCACCCACGCGAACCCCTTACGCGGCACCGAGGTTGCAATCGTCGGTATCCGCGCTTCATGCCAACCGATGCCGGTATTGATGATGGTGGCGCCTGCCGCCTCCACGGCCTTGGCCAATGTCACAACCTCGTCAAAGGTTGACCCTTCCGGGATCAGGTCGATCATGCTCAACCGATAGATAATGATGAAGTCGGGCCCCACGGCTTCCCGCGTGCGGCGCACCACTTCGACCGGCAGCCGCATCCGGTTGGCATAGCTGCCACCCCAGCGGTCGGTACGCTTGTTTGTGTGGGTCACCAGAAACTGGTTCAGGAAATACCCCTCGCTCCCCATGATCTCCACACCATCGTACCCGGCCTCGCGCGCCCGCATCGCCGCAGTGACGATATCGGATATCTGTTTCTCGATACCCTCTTCATCCAGTTCCTTGGGTGGAAACGGAGAGATCGGAGATTTTACCGCGCTTGGCCCGACACATTCCGGCGAATAGGCATAACGCCCCGCGTGCAGGATCTGCATGGCGATCTTGCCGCCTGCGTCATGCACGGCACCCGTTACCACCCGGTGATTGGTGATATCTTGATCCGAAAACAGCCCTGCAGCGCCGGGAAAAACGCCGCCTTCCTTGTTTGGCGCCATCCCTCCAGTGACAATCAAGGCCACACCGCCGCGCGCCCGCTCGGCGTAAAACGTGGCAACCCGAGGCCAGTCCTTCGTTTCCTCCAGCCCGGTATGCATTGACCCCATCAGCACGCGGTTCTTCAGCGTGGTAAATCCAAGGTCCAGCGGTGCCAACAAATGCGGATACTGCGCATGCGCCATATCAAAACCCTCCCGTTTGGGAACAGCTAACCGCCCCACGCGGTCCGCGTCATCCCCAACGCGGCGTCATCCCATCTTTATTCGTGAAATAAAGCCACCGTTGATGGATCGGATATCCGCCGACCGCAGGGCGTTTGAATGGAACTGATGCCAGCCACACAATCCTGCCCGGCGATCAATCCTGTCCGGTTTCGACGCAGTGGCGCCGGAACGCACGCTTCAGCACCTCCAACTCATCGCGGACCAGTGCCAATTCGGCCCGGATATCCTCATCAAGGGCCGCACCGGCCATGATCGTGATCCGGTCCAGCACGTCACCCGTCGTCGTCGACCGAAGCGCGATGACCTGCACGCCCTCGCCCATCACCTCGGCCGGCAGATGCACCGAAATACGGTGCTCGTTGGTGCGCCCTTCCTGCGGCGTCGCATGGGCGACCGCAACGACCTTGCCATGGTGCATCGCCTCGATCCCCGGCGCGGGGTTCGCCTGCAAAGTGCCCTCATAGCACCCCGCGTTGAACCGCAAACGTGTCAGTATCTCTTCGGCCATACCCGCCACTTCCTCACATATCAGCCCGAGGCGCCCGGATCATATTCATGTCCCACAGCGCGATCCGGTTCATGCTTGGTCCCTCAAAAATCAGGTCCAACCACATCTTCTCCAACCGTTTTTCGTTGATCGTCGTATAGGCGAGGTCAAACTCGACCACCGCGCGCTTACCATCCAGCGCAAACTGCCGCACGATCTGTTCGGTATTGGGACCATGCTGGACGTTCAAGCGCGCGTAGATCTCCAGCGGTTCCTCCATATCCACGTTCAGGGACACGGTCACGAAATGGTTGCGCGTCAGCCCGACCAGTGCCTCAGCGGGGAAATCTTCCACCAGCGACAAGAACGACCCGTCAAACCGATAAACCTCCATCACAAGGCCGAACCGGGCGCCTGCATCGCTTCCCGGGACAGGTTCCTGACGCAAGGTCAGATCCGGCCGCGCAGCATCGTGAAACAACGTGACTCCACCCGGCAGCCGGGTGGGCGAAGCAACCTCGACCCGCCCACGCGGGTGCATCATGCGAACCCACGGTTCCGGGCGATAGGACCAATCGCATTGAACTGGCCGCGCGATGCCATCTTCGGCACCATCTGCCCGCGCCAACAGCTCGCTTTGCGCGCAAGCCGCCATCCGGTCCAGATCGTCGCGCAACCTGCGCATCTGGCCCCGCATCTCACGCAATCCCTTGGCCGAAACTGTTTCAGGTGCGGCCAGAACAGCGCTCCAGCGCCGCATGACCTGTGCGAGTCCGATCCGTCCCAAGAACCCTGGAACCTGCATGCCCATATCTGTGTCCCCACTTCACCGTCTATGCCGCGGTGTTTCTCATTTTGACACAATCTACCCCAATTGAGGTTAATTGAATATCCTTCTAAGCAGTCCCACGTTCCCTAATCGACCGCCCGTCCGGCTCCGCTGCGTTGCCGCTGGCGGGGGCGATGGGGCAACCGGCACGCGTGACGCCGCCGCCACAGGTTGCTCGGCTCCGGGCGCATTGGCGGTCATGACCGCTGTTGCGAAACCGCGCAGCAAACCAATCGCCGCCTCACTGCTCAGTTCCCGGTCTTCCAGCCTCAAGACCGACAGGGTGGCAATGCGCGACCCAACGTCCATGTAGGCGCGCCAATAATCCTGCCCGACACCGAACACGGTGTTCGCGCTCGTATCGCGCGCCTGCAGGTAATACACGTCATCTTGGTGAAAGCTGTCCAGAATTGTCACCGTCGTGGCATCCTGACTGCGGCTCATCAGCCGCCGCCCGTCCTCCGACTGAAAGAACTCGGCCAGCGTCGGAATGCTGTCGCGCAGGCTGCCGTCCGTCGATGCATCCGAAACAGACGCCGTCAACAAGGCGGGTATAGCCGGCTGTCCGGCACCCCGGCTGTCCGAAATCGCTGCGCAATTGCCCATCAGCACAAACCCTGTGGTGCCATTGTCCTGGGTGGCTGTCGGGTCGACGCAAAACCCCTCTGGTCCGGTGATGACCACGGCATCGGTTGTCACCGCGACCGATCGTTGCGGTGGGGGGCCGCTATTGCCGCCCCCGCCACCGAACCGCCCGCCGCAGCCCGCAAGCATAAGGGCGGCGACCAAGGTCACCGCCCAATATGGTTTAGATGTCCATGTAAACATGGGCCTCCTCTTTCGCGCCGGGGTGCGTAACCGCGCCATATCGCGCCTCACCCACAAGTTGCGCGTATTTCCACAGCGCACCACTGGCATAAATGGTTGGGCGCGGGCCCTTCCAATCGGCCTTGCGCGCCGCCAGTTCATCTTCGCTCAACGCCACGCTCAATTCCCCGGTGATCGCGTTGATGGTGATCATATCGCCATCTTTCAGCAGACCAATCGGGCCTGCCACGGCGGCCTCTGGCCCGACATGACCCACACAGAACCCACGGGTTGCCCCGCTGAACCGGCCATCGGTGATCAGGGCGACCTTCTTGCCCATCCCCTGCCCAGACAGGGCCGAGGTGGTGGCAAGCATTTCCCGCATGCCCGGCCCGCCGCGCGGCCCTTCGTTGCGGATCACCAGAACCTCGCCTTCTTTGTAGTCCCGCGCTTTCACCGCCTCGAACGCGTCCTCTTCACATTCGAAGACGCGCGCCGGGCCAGTGAATACCTGATTTTCGGGGGCGATCCCCGCAACCTTCACAATCGCGCCTTCCGGTGCAAGGTTGCCCTTCAGGCCGACAACGCCACCGGTTTCGGTCAATGGCGTCGCGACCTCATGGATCACCTTGCCATCGGCTTTGCGCGTGATCAGGTCAAGCTCTTCACCCATGGTGCGGCCGGTGGCGGTCATGCAATCCTCGTGGATCAGGCCCGCCTTGCGCAGTTCATTCATCACGACTGGCACGCCACCCGCCTCGTAAAGGTCTTTCGCCACATACTGCCCGCCGGGCTTCATATCGACGAAATACGGGGTGTCCTTGAAGATGTCGCACACGTCGAACAGATCAAAATCAATTCCGGCTTCATGCGCGATTGCCGGCAGGTGCAGGCCGGCGTTGGTCGACCCTCCGGTGCAGGCCACGATACGCGCCGCGTTTTCCAGCGACTTCCGCGTCACGATATCGCGGGCGCGAATGTTCTTTTCCAGCAGGTTCATCACTGCCTGACCGGATGCCACCCCATACTGGTCGCGGCTTTCGTAAGGTGCGGGCGCGCCGCTTGAATTCGGCAACGCCAGACCGATCGCTTCGGACACGCACGCCATGGTATTAGCGGTAAACTGACCGCCGCAGGCCCCGGCGCTTGGGCACGCCACGCGTTCAAGAACCGCCAAGGCCTCGTCGCTCATGTTGCCCGCCTGATGCTGGCCCACGGCTTCGAACACATCTTGCACCGTCACGTCCTTGCCGTTCAGTCGGCCCGGCAGGATCGATCCGCCATAGATGAACACCGACGGCACGTTCAGACGCACCATGGCCATCATCATGCCGGGCAGGGATTTGTCGCAACCCGCCAATCCCACCAAGGCGTCATAGCAATGCCCGCGCATCGTCAGCTCCACGGTGTCCGTGATCGCATCGCGGCTGGCCAGCGACGACCTCATGCCTTCATGGCCCATCGCGATCCCGTCGGTAACGGTGATGGTGGTGAACTCACGCGGGGTGCCGTTGGCTTGCTTGACGCCCATCTTGACCGACTGCGCCTGACGACTCAGCGCGATGTTGCACGGCGCCGCCTCGTTCCAGCAGGTGGCCACACCCACGAAGGGCTGGTTGATCTCTTCCTCGCTCAGCCCCATCGCATAGAAATACGACCGGTGTGGCGCGCGCGATGGCCCCTCGGTCACATAGCGGCTTGGCAATTTCGATTTGTCCATCTTGCCTTTCAGCATGGTGCGGCTCTCCCGTTAGAAATGGCGTGTTCGTCTCTCCCCTTTGGGAATAGACGGGGCGTTTCAATGGCACAAGCGCGATTGCCCGGAGAAGACCTTCGGGCTAGGGTGAATCAAAAGACAAAAAGCGGCAGGCACGATGCAGTATACGGCCCATCAGGCGTTCATCGCCCCCGCCCGTGCACGGCCCCAGATCTGGCGCTTGTTGCTGGGCGTCTTGCTGGTCATGGCCGTGTATCTGGCTGGCTTCGTTGTCCTTCTTGGCATTCTGACACTGACCAGCGGTTGGGATGGCGCGCAGAACTGGATGCGCCTCATGGCCACCGGCAGCACACCCACCGGCAGCCTTTTGTTGTTGGCCAGCTTCCTCGGCATGGCGCTCGGGCCTTTTCTGGCGGCCCGCCTGCTGCATCGCCGTCGCATTGGCACCCTCTTTGGCCCAAGGCACCGCGTTGTGCGTGACTTCGCGCTTGCGTTGGGCGTTTGCGCCGCCGTTTTCGGGCTTCTGGCCTTGCTGCCCTCGGACGTGCGGCCACAGCCCAACCTCAGCCTGTCGCTTTGGCTGTCATTCCTGCCCTTGGCTGTGGTCGGCATTCTGGTGCAAACCGGCGCGGAAGAGATCTTGTTTCGGGGATATATCCAACAACAACTGGCCGCGCGTTTTGCTTCGCCGCTGATCTGGATGGTCCTGCCATCGGTCCTGTTTGCGCTGGCGCATTACCAGCCGGCGACGATGGGCGGCAATGCGTGGCTGATTGTTGCAGCGGTCGGGCTTTTCGCGCTGTGCGCCGCCGACCTCACGGCGGCAACCGGGTCGCTTGGCGCGGCGTGGGGGCTCCACTTTGCCAACAACAGTGTCGCAATTCTGGTGGTCGCACTGGATGGCCCCCTGTCGGGCCTTGCACTTTATACGATGCCCTTCAGCCCGCTTGATACCGCAGCCCTACGCCCGTTGATCGTGCAAGACATGGTGGCCACAATCGTTGTCTGGGCGATTATCCGCTATGCCGTGACACGCAACCGCTAAGTCCGCGCCGATTGCATTCCGTCCGCGTCCGGCATATCTCGGATCAAGCGACAGGCAACCGCAGGACCATCGATGAACTGGATTACCAACTACGTCCGCCCGCGCATCAACTCCATCTTCTCGCGCCGCGAAATGCCCGAGAACCTTTGGACCAAATGCGATGAATGCGGCACCATGCTGTTTCACCGGGAACTGACGGATAACCAAAACGTCTGCACCAACTGCGACCATCACATGGCCATCACTCCGCGCGAACGGTTCAACGCGCTGTTCGATGCAGGCGTGTTCGTCGAGGTTGCGGTGCCCAAACCGCTCGTCGACCCGCTTCATTTCCGCGATCAAAAGAAATACCCCGACCGCCTGCGCGCCGCCCAGAAACAAACCAGCGAGGCCGAGGCGATGCTGGTTGCCACCGGCGAGATCGGGCGCACCCCCATCGTGGCCGCGGCGCAGGATTTCAGCTTCATGGCTGGCTCCATGGGGATGTATGTCGGCAATGCGATCATCGCCGCCGCCGAGGCCGCGGTGAAACGCAAATGCCCGCTTGTTCTGTTCTCCGCAGCTGGTGGGGCGCGGATGCAAGAAGGCATCCTCAGCCTGATGCAGATGCCGCGCACCACCATCGCCGTGCAGATGCTGCGCGAGGCTGGGTTGCCCTATATCGTGGTGCTGACCCATCCCACCACGGGCGGTGTCACGGCGTCTTATGCGATGCTGGGCGATGTGCACATCGCGGAACCCAACGCACTGATCTGCTTTGCCGGCCCCCGCGTGATTGAACAGACAATCCGCGAAAAACTGCCTGAAGGCTTCCAGCGCGCCGAATATCTGCTTGATCACGGGATGCTTGACCGGGTGACGCACCGCGGCAAGCTTCGCGATGAACTGATCACAATCACCCGCATGCTGATGGGGCAAAGCCCGGCCATCAAAGGCGATCTGCCACCACCCACGGCAGAACCTGAGATACCGGAACTGGCGCCGCCTTCGTCAGCACCAGCCCGCACAGGCCCCAAAACATCATGACCGCAGACTCCGACATCCTCCTTGACCGGATGATGTCGCTCCACCCCAAGATCATCGACCTGACGCTGGACCGGATGCACCGTATTCTGGCAGCCCTCGACCACCCTGAACGGCTGATTCCCCCCGTCATCCATGTGGCGGGAACCAACGGCAAAGGCTCGACCCAAGCCATGATCCGCGCCGGTCTGGAGGGGGCGGGCCATACCGTTCATGCCTATACCTCCCCTCATCTGGCGCGCTTTCATGAACGCATCCGGCTGGCTGGCGAACTGATCGACGAACAGACCCTGTCCCGCATATTAGACACCTGTCTGCAGGCCAACGGCCCCGTTCCCATCACCTATTTCGAGATCACGACCGCCGCCGCATTTCAGGCGTTCGCCACCACACCGGCGGACTATACGCTGCTTGAAGTCGGCCTTGGCGGCAGGCTTGATGCCACCAACGTCATCGACGATCCGCTACTTACAATCATCACGCCGGTCGATCTGGACCATCAGCAATACCTTGGCGACACACTTGCCCTGATCGCGGCCGAAAAGGCCGGCATCATCAAGCGCCGCGTGCCCTGTATCGTCGGACCCCAGCATGATGAAGCGCTTGAGGTGATCGAGGCCACTGCGAACCGCCTTGGCGCGCCACTGCTCGTTCACGGGCAGCACTGGCATGTCGCCGAAGAAAACGGCCGCATGATCTTTCAGGATGAAGAGGGCCTTCTCGACCTGCCACTCCCCCGGCTGCTCGGCAGGCATCAGGTGCAGAACGCCGGGGCCGCACTTGCCGCCCTGCGCCACCTGCGCATGGGCGACGCGGCCTATTCCGCCGCCGTCACCAACCCATATTGGCCCGCGCGGATGCAGCGCCTGATCCATGGCCCGCTGCGTGACGTCGCCCCCAACGCTGAACTATGGCTTGACGGTGGGCACAACCCGGCCGCCGCTGCCGCCCTGGTCGAAACCCTGTCCCGCCTTCCTCGGCGTCCCACACACCTGATCGTCGGAATGCTGAACACCAAGGACATTGCCGGTTTTCTCCGCCCTCTCGGCGCGATCGCCAAAACCCTTCACGGTGTCACCATTCCCGGCCAGACCGCGACCCTTACCGCAGACGAAACCGTTGCCATCGCCCGATCCGAGGGGCTTGACGCAACAACCGCCCCTTCGGTCATGGATGCGTTGAAGACCGTCGTTGCCAATGACCCGGCGGCCCGTGTCGTCATCTGCGGCTCGCTTTATCTTGCCGGCACGATTCTGAAGGACAATGGCTGACCCATGCGTCTGATCACCCCCGTCACATTGATCGCGGCAGCGCTTGCCTTTGCCGCCCAACCTGCGGCGGCGGCCAAGTTCCACTTCTGCTGGCTTGGTGGCGCGGGCTATACCATGCGTGGCCTCATCGAATTTCCCGATGCACTTCTGAACACAGGGATCATCACCCAAGATCAGGTCACCAATTTCGCCATTTTCGGCTATCACGACGGCATTCCCGTCGGATCGTGGACCCTGTCGCAGCTTTCACCAGCCACCACTTGGGAACTGTATTTCGACACCAATACACGCGCCTTCCCAATGGGCGGCTACAGTCTTGAATCAAGCTATCAGGCATGGAACGCAAACGGCACCGTGGACAACTGCGGCGCAACCGGCTTCGGCTTCAACGGTGGCAATCTTTATCAGGATATCTGCATCGCCAACACTTGGATCGAACCGTCATCCATCGACCCGCTGACACCGCTGCAGGCCTACAGCGAAGAGGTGCCGATCACCTGCGATGCTGCCCTGCCGATGATGTGATCGCGGCTCGCCCTGCCCGCAATCCCACGGCACGACACGACAGTTAAGGCTTCGCTGCCTCCGCCCGGTCGGGCCGTGGCTGCCAATCCAAGTCGGTTGGCGTATGCATCGGTTGCATACAGGATGCATACCGTTTTCATACGCGCCGTCACGTCACCCAATCGGCGCTTTGCATCTCGCGCAATCGGCTGGCCGTGCGCTCGAACTCGAAACTTCCGGTCCCTTCGGCGTACAGGTTTTCGGCTTCGGCGTCGGCACTGATCACCAGCGCAACTTTTCCTTCGTAAAGCGTATCGATCAACGTCACGAACCGCTTGGCCTCGTTTGATTTCGCAGGGCTCAGCTCCGGCACATCCTCCAGAACCAGCAGCTTGATCGCCCCCACCAGCGCAAGATAATCCGCAGGCCCCAACGGCTTGCCGCACAGGTCATGAAACCCCGCCCGCGCCATGCCCGCCCAATATCGCGGAATGACCACGTGGCGTCCCTTCACCTCAAGGGTCAGCAGCTCTTCCCGACCGCCGGTCAGATCGCGCCAGATGATGTCGACCTGACGTCTGGCTACCGCATCGGCAGGCGTGAAATACGTCTGCGCTCCGGCCAGCCGATCTTGCCTATAATCGGTCATCGCCTCCAGCTGATCAACCTCCAGCCGGTCTTCCAACAGATTAATAAAAGGGACAAAAAGGTCCCGGTTCAGTCCGTCTTTGTACAGGTCTGTCGGGGCCCGGTTCGACGTTGTGATAATGAAAACGCCAGCCGCGAACAGACGCTCGAACAGGCGGCCCACGATCATCGCATCGGCAATATCGGTGATCTGCATTTCGTCGAAACACAGCAGCCGGAGGTCTTTCGCTATCGCCTCGGCCACCGGTTTGATCGCGTCGTCCACGCCGGTCTTCCGAACCTCATGCAACGCGCCCTGCACCTCTTGCATGAAGGCATGGAAATGAACGCGGCGCTTCTGGGTTATGCCCACATGAGCAAAAAACAGGTCCATCAACATGGACTTGCCGCGCCCCACCCCGCCCCAAAGGTACAGCCCCTGTTTCGCCATTGGCTCGGCCTTGCGGAACCGGGTCAGGAACCCCTTGCGCTGCGGAGCCTCAAGCGTCTCTCGCAGAAGTTCCAGCCGCTGCAAGACCGCCCGTTGCGCCGGGTCCGGGCGCAGCACACCTTCGGCGACGCGGGTATCGTAAAGGGCGGTCAGATGTTGCGACATAACGCTGACTTAGCGCGAATAAGCACGGAATTTCCACAAGGAAATAACATGTTACGGGTCACAGAAGTTTTCGTTGCCCAATTCATCATGACATCTGAATTGACGCCCTCCGGGTATCAATCCAAAGTCAGCCAGCCGCGCATGAGGGACTTACATGGATCGCCAAGCCAGTCTTATTTCCCCAGTCCTTATTGGCGGCTGCGTCATCATCATTGCCAGCTTTGCGATCAGGTCCAGCTTTGGGGTGTTCCAGATCCCCATTGCCGAGGAATTTGGCTGGCTGCGCGCTGAATTCTCCCTCGCCATCGCCATCCAGAATCTTGCCTGGGGAATAGGTCAGCCATTCTTTGGAGCCATCGCGGAAAAGTTCGGTGACCGCAAAGCCATCGTCCTTGGTGCCGCGCTGTACGCTCTCGGGCTTGTCCTGTCAGCTTTCGCCGTCACGCCAGAACAACACCAACTGCTTGAAATCCTTGTGGGGTTTGGAATCGCGGGCACCGGCTTTGGCCTGATTCTCGCAATCGTCGGTCGCGCCGCTTCGGATGAGAACCGCTCCATGGCGCTTGGCATTACAACCGCAGCAGGATCCATCGGACAGATCGTCGGGCCTCCGCTGGCTGTGGGCCTTATGACGCTGATGCCTTGGCAAAGCGTGTTCCTTGTGTTTGCCGGGCTGATCCTTGCGGCTCTGTTTGTTCTGCCGATGCTGCGTGCCCCGGCACAGGGCAGCAAGGCCGAGCTTGAGAAATCCATGTCCCAAGCGCTGGGAACCGCATTTCGCGACCCATCTTTTACCCTGATCTTCGTGGGTTTCTTTTCCTGCGGTTATCAGCTTGGCTTCATCACCGCCCATTTCCCGGCCTTCGTGACCGAGCTTTGCGGACCCATTGCACCGGGCTCTCTACTCCATGGCATCGGCATCACCACCACAAGCGCCCTTGGGGCCTTGGCCATCTCACTGATTGGCCTTGCCAATATCGCAGGCACGATAACCGCTGGCTGGCTGGGCAAGCGGTTTCCCAAGAAATATCTGCTGGCAGGCATATACGTGGGCCGCACCTTGGCGGCTGGCATCTTCATCATATTCCCGATCACACCTACCAGCGTCATCATCTTCTCGGTTGTCATGGGGTCCCTCTGGCTGGCAACGGTGCCGCTGACGTCGGGTCTGGTCGGCTACATCTACGGGCTGCGCTACATGGGGACGCTGTATGGGATCATCTTTTTCAGCCACCAGTTGGGCAGCTTTCTGGGCGTCTGGCTTGGCGGGAAACTGTTCGACATCTACGGCGACTACACGGCCGTCTGGTGGGTCGGCGTGGCCGTGGGTGCGGTTTCCGCCATTGTGCATCTGCCGGTGAAGGAAACGCCGTTGGAACGGCGTCCGCTGGCCGCCTAAAGCGTTTCACCAATCTCGCGCGCCACCTCGGCCGCATGCGTATAGGGCAGGGCATGGCCCGCGCCCGCCACCTGATGCTGTATCGCGGTCCGGTTGATCTGTGCCAGCCTGCCCATGGCGCAGGCAGGTATCACGGCGTCGACCTCTCCCCAAAGCACCACCAATGGCACGCCGGAACGTGCGACCGACCGGTGATCTTCGATCATACCCTCGGACAAGAGGTTGCGTTGCGAAGACAACAGTCCCGCCATTGTGCCATCCACACGCAAATCCTTGGCAGTCTCGGCCAATACGGCGTCAACTTCGGGTGATGTTCCGGTCGCGCGCATCAGGTTCCATTGCTGCACCACCGGGCAGACCACCGCCTGCACCCAATCGCCAAGAACGGGGATCTCGGTCGCCAATTGCACAATCCGACCGGGCGTAAACCCCAACCCCGCTGGTGCAAGCAAGATCAACCGGGCCACATGGTCCGGCGCCTCGACTGCGCGGGCGGCGGCAATCTGCCCACCCATCGAATAGCCAACAAGGGTAACAGGCCCCTCAACCCCTTCCGCCTCCAGCAATTGACGGAACTGGCGCAGAAAAAACTCGCGGGTCTGCGGGCCCGGCACCCGGTCCGACAACCCGCGACCAAACAGGTCGTACGTCAGCACCCGATATCCCTGATCCACCAGAAGCGGCACCAACGGCCCCCAGACATGGGATGCGGTGGACAGTCCGTGGATGCACACCAGAACAGGGCCATCGACGTCACCATGCCAGTCGGCGCGGGTCACGCCAGCGGGCAATGTTACCAACCGGGGGTTGGCCGCCTTGCGTACCGCAGAAAGTTCTGTCTGCGTTGCATCGGCCAGAAACCATGCACCCAAAACGCCCACGACCAGCAGCAATAGCAGTAACCAGATCATCCAACGGCGTTCAGTATGTAGGACGCAGTCATCAAATCAAGATGCGCGCCGCCACCGTTCTTGAACAAGGTAATCTCATCAGCCGACTGGCGCGCGAATGCCCCGGACGGCAGGTCGTAATAATCAGCCAACACATCTGTTTCGGCAATGACGCCATTGGCCAGCGGGATCTTCAATTCGCCAATGTGGGCGATGGTCGTATCGCGGCTATCCACGAAGATACGCGCGCGCGTCAGCGTTGCGTCGTCAACCTCTCGCATGTCGGGGCGATACGCGCCGATCAGATCAATATGCTGGCCGGGGCGAAACCATGCGCCATGCAAGATCGGCTCGGTCGTCATCGTGGCGGACGCAACGATATCGGCCTCGCCCACGGCTTGCTCCAGATCGCTGGCGATCCGTGTTCCGGGGCAATCCTGCGCGAACGCCGCCGCCCCTGCAGGGGTGCGGTTCCAGATGGTGAATTCAGCGCCGGGAAACATCGCGCCATAGGCTTCCCACAGGTTCCGCCCAACAGTGCCCGCCCCCACGATCAGGATCTTTCGGCTATCGGGACGTGCCAACAAGCTTGCCGCCAGAACACTGTCACCGACGGTCTTCCATTTCGTAACCAGCCCGAAATCCAACACCGCGTCCAGCACGCCGGTGGTGTCGTTGAACAACATCACACCGCCCTGAATGGCGGCGGGTTGGTTCGGCATGATCATGGCGACCTTCACCAGCGACCCCAACCCATCGATCCATGCGGACCGGGTCAGCATGGTGTCGCGATCGCGATACAGAAAGGTATCGGCTATCTCGGCGCGCGGCCGATGGTGGCCAGCGGCAATCGCGTCGGCCAGCGCGCGCCAGTCCAACTCGTCTTCAATGGCAGGTGTAATGATACGCGGGCTCATGCGACGGCCTCATCTTTGCTCAGCAATCCGTGTGCCACCAGTTCATCCGCCCAACCCTGCGGATTCTCGAACAGATGGGCATGCCATCCACGTACACGGGCGGCTGTTATGTTGGCTGCCCGGTCATCGGCGAACAACAGCGCCTCGGGCGGCAGGCCGGAATGTTCCTCGACCATCGCAAAAATCTGTGGCGACGGCTTGGTCACCTTCATCTGGCCCGAAACATATTCATGGTCGAATTCGTTCAGGAAATCGAACTGCGTCTGCGCGTAGGCATAGCTTTCCACTCCGAAATTCGTCAGCGCGAAAACAGGCACACCCTTGGCGCGCAGGACACGCAGCAGCTTGACGGAATGGGGGATCACAGGGTGCGCCAGTTCGATCCAGTTATCGTGCCAACGGCGTATCTCGTCACGGAAATCAGGGTAGGCATCAGCGGTTTCATAGATCACGTCGCGAAACCCTTCGCCCATGTCCAACCGCTCGTTCATTCCGTGCAGATCAACCGTGGCAAACAGTTGTTCGCGCCGATCCCTTCCGATCACGCGATCATAATACCGTTCAGGTTGCCATTCGATCAGCACATTACCGATATCGAAAATTACGGCCTCAATTGTCATCCGGTCACCCCGTAAAGCGCCTCGGCATGGAACGCGATATGGTCTTCCATGAAGGTCGAGACAAAGAAATAGCTATGGTCATATCCAGACTGCAGGCGCAGCGTTGCTGGCTGCCGCCGAAGCGCCATGGCCGCAGCCAGAGCCTCGGTCTTTAGAAGATCGGCAAATTGGTCGACGGTCCCGGTGTCTATCAACACGGGGCCGGGAAAGCCGTGCCGCTCCATCAGGAGGGTTGCATCATGAGCCTCCCACAGGGCGGTGTTGGGGCCCAGATATGCGCCCAACTGTTTGCGGCCCCAGTCGCTTTTCATCGGGTTGCAGATGGGGGCAAACGCCGACACGCTGGCGAACCGGTCGGGGAATGATATCGCGATGGTCAGCGCACCATGCCCCCCCATCGAATGGCCGGTAATCGCCTGACGTTCTTCGTCCAACGCAAAGCGGCTGAACAGCGCACGGGGCAATTCGTCGGTGATGTAATCCCACATCTGAAAATGTTCGGCCCAAGGGTCTTGCGTCGCGTTCACGTAGAACCCGGCCCCCTTGCCCAGATCATAGGCAGCATCGTCGGGAACATCGTCGCCGCGTGGCGACGTGTCGGGGAACACCAGCGCAATGCCCTGTTCTGCGGCCCAGCCCTGCGCGCCAGCCTTGCCCATGGCGTTTTCGTGGGTGCAGGTCAGCCCCGACAAATACCACAAGACCGGCACCGGTCCGTCGGCTGCCTCTGCCGGCATGAACAGGCCGAATGTCATGTCCGTGCCTGTGGCATCCGAGGCGTGTCTATAGACGCCCTGCGTTCCGCCAAAGCATCGGTTTTCGGAAAGGGTGTCCATCGTTGCCTCCGTGATGTTGTCCAAGGCCTATCGCGCGCAGTTGGGTGCGTCCAGCACTCAGCCGCCGGGCGTTATCCCCGCCATGTTGGCGACCCATGCAACCACAACCGACACCGTCACGATGCTCAGCGCTGTCGATACAAGAATAGAGGCCGACACGCGCTGAGGCGCAACACCATAATGCTGGGCCAGAATGAACACGTTGCCCGCGACCGGCAGGGACGCCGCCGCGATCATCACGGCAGCGCTGAACGTTTCCACCGGGAACAACACCAGCGCGGCAAACGCCACGGCTGCGGGGTGCAGCACCAGCTTGCAAAACGTCAGCCAGCCCGCAACCGACAAACGCTCGGCTGATTTGTCCGCCAGCGACGCACCAATCGCGAACAATGCGCCGGGCGTCGCCGCCGCCCCCAATATCGCCAAGAACTCGTTCACCGGGACAGGCACCGCCCACCCCGTACCCGACCACGCAAGGCCAAGGCTCATCGAGACGATCATCGGGTTTTTCACCAGACCCAAACCGACGGTCTTCAAGATACCAAGCGACATTCGCCCATCGCGGCTGCCGGTGATCAAGATCACAATCAGCGACGAAAACACAATCAGATCCAGCGCCAGCACCATGAGTACCGGACCCGCGGCATCTGGGCCAAGCAGTACGATCAACATTGGCACGCCCAGAAAGCCGGCGTTGCCGATCACGGCGCATTGCGCTTCGAAGGCGGCCTCTTGAATGCCGCGCTTGCGGATCAGCGCAACACCCGTGGCGATCAGATAGACCGTGAAACAGCCCCACAGATAGGCGGCCACAAACCACCAGTCGAAAATCTCCCGAAGGGACAGATTGGCCGCAAAGCGGAACAACATCGCCGAAAGGGCGAAGTAGAAAACGAATTTCGTCAAATAGGCCGCAGCCTCGGCCGTGAAGAATCCACTGCGGCAGGCCTGATAGCCAAGACCGATCAGCGCAAAAAACGGCAGCGTCTTGAGGAAGATTTCCAACATGACTTCGGCATATGCCACCCGGATCGACCGAGTCCAGCCGGGTTTCACAAATCCCGATCGCTCTGCGATCCATTTTCTTTAGCCGACGCATGGGCCGCTTAACTGCTTGATTTGGCTTAGCGTGATCCGGCGTGCTGCATCGCCCCGTCCGATGCGGTGTCCGGCCCGCCGCAAGTCTCTGTCCCGGCCGCAAGATGCCAGATGACCGGGTGGCGCCGTTTTCGTTTCAGGCCAAAAGACAAGGCCCAAATCCTTGCTGAAACTGAACTGATCGGTTTAAGGTGCCTTGAGGGAAGGGAAATCAACGCCACGATGAACGCTGCACTCCAGATCAAGAAGGGTCGCAAGTACGATCAGGTAGTTGTCGGCGCGCGCGCCGTCTTCATGCGCGAGGGCTACGAAGGCGCAAGCGTGGACGAAATCGCGCGCGACTCGGGCGTGTCCAAGGCGACGCTCTACAGCTATTTCCCCGACAAACAGCACCTCTTCATGGCGGTCCTGACCGAAGAGTGCGGGCATCAGTCCGAGATCGAATTTACGCTCGGATCCGGCACCATGACGGTGCCAGAGTCGCTTCACTATATTTGCCACGCCCTGACCAGCTTTGTCGTGTCGGCCTTCGGACGAGACATGTTCCGGGTCTGCATCGCCGAGGCACAGCGGTTCCCCGCACTTGGGCAGGCATTCTACGAAAGCGGCCCACGCCGATGGAACCGCAAGATCAGCGAATTCCTGCAAAGCCCCAAGGCGCGCGACGCGCTGGATATCGAAGACCCGTTTCTGGCCGCCGATCAGTTGGCGCAACTGTGCCGGACGGATCTTCTGCTGAAGCTGATGTTCGGGATCGTGCCCTCTGTGAGTGAGGAAGACATCGCCCGGATCGCGGATGAGGCGGTGAAGACCTTTATGGCCCGCTACGCCCGCAGATAAAGCTATACCTGAGCCAAGACCTCCCCTAGCGTCATCGCGAATAGGCGACTGGAGGGACCATGGCAGAGTTGCACACCGAACGGACCCGTGAATATCTCGGCCCGGTGACGAACACCGATGTTTGGTCCTGGTTCAAGATGCGGCCCGATGATGTGCTCGTCACCACGCCGCCGAAATGCGGGACCACATGGATGCTTAACATCGTGATGATGCTGATCCATGGCAAGGTCGTGCCGGACGCAGGCGGATGGCACAGCGCGCCGTGGGTGGATTGCAATTTCCGCGATCGCCGTGAAATCACCGACTTCCTCGATGGTTTGACGCGGCGGCGCTGCATCAAGAGCCACACACCCATGGACGGCGTCCCCTATGCGCCCGAGCCCACCTATATCGTTGTCTACCGGCACCCGGTCGATATGCATTTCTCGATGCGGAGCTTTGCCGAAAACCTGAAGATCAACGCGTTCGATCACATGTTCGAAGGCGATGATCGCGCAGGCTTCAGGCGGTTCCTCGACGGGCCGAGCACCGAGCAGGGCATGGATGACATGACGCTGGCCTCGCTCGCACTCCACTTGGGCGAGGCGCGGGCACGCGAGGCGAACGGCAATGTCCATTTCTTTCACTATGCCGATCTGACCCGCGATCCCGCCGGACAGATCACCCGTGTGGCCGGGCTCTTGGATATACCGCTTGACCCGGAGCTGTGTGCCGAGATCGTGGAAGCCACCAGTTTTGCGTCGATGCGCAAAGCTGTCGAGGCGAGCGACATGCGCTTTCACAAAGACGCTTCGATGCATGATCTGGCGAATTTCTATGCCTCGGGCAGTTCGAACAAATGGGAAGGCCGCCTGACGGCGGAGGACATGGCGGCCTATGATGCGCGCATGGCGGAGTTGTTCGCGCCGGAAGATATCGCCTGGCTCAACTGGGGGGATCGGCAGGCGCCCTGACGGCGCCTAGTCGAGGCGCCGCACAAACATCTGGTTGCTGCCCTGACCACGTTTGACCTCAAGCATCTTGAGGCTTTCGATCAGATCACTCAGCTTGCGTTTGCCATAAGTCCGCGTATCAAAATCAGGGTTGGCAGCGGTGATATATTGACCGATCTGGCCCAGCGAATACCAATCGTCATCCTGTTCGATCGCTTCCATCGCGCGAAAGATCAGGTCGCGTGCGTCGGGCAGGTCCTCGGTCTTTCCACTTGGTGCCACGGGCTTGTCGGCAGCAGGCTCCGCCCCCAGAAGGTTCTCGATAAAGATGAACCGTTTGCAGGCCTTGCGGAACGCATCCGGCGTCTTTTGCTGCCCGATCCCGTAGACATCCAGACCCTGCTCACGGATACGGCTGGCCAATCGGGTGAAATCGCTGTCGGAGGACACAAGGACAAACCCGTCGAAGCGACTTGAATGCATCAGATCCATCGCATCAATCACAAGCGCGATGTCAGAGGCGTTCTTGCCGACCGTATTCGCGGGCTGGTGGTGTGGGACAATCCCGAACTCGGCCTGCACCGCCGACCAGCCCTTCATGTGGCTTGAACTGAAATCACCGTATATCCGGCGGACGCTCGCCTCTCCAAAGCCGGCAATCTCGTCGAAGATCGCCTTGGCGTGTTTGTAGGACGTGTTATCCGCGTCGATCAGAACGGCAAGAAGCGGTGTGTTATTGGGCAATGGGAAAGACCTCGGCTGGTATATCTTGGCATGTTTGCCGTCCGTGCCAGACACTGCGGAGCGCCTCGGCCTGAACGGCATTTATATTTGGAATGTACAGTGTCCCGCTGGTCATTGCAGCCCGCACCGTCGCGCGCAACACCGGGTTGCCACAGATCGACACCACCATCGTCTTTCCGATGGCCTGTTGCGTCGAATCCGCAAACGCCACCACCGCTCCGGGTGCAAGGCGGACGAACACATCTGTGATCCCCCCGCTCTCAGAAATCTCGATCTCGAAAACGTCCGCGGGGTTCAGTGCGTTCGCCTCATCCATGACGGCATAAGACAGCATGGAAAATACTTCTGTTGGCTGCGTAACGTCCAACACCTGCCCAGATTGCGCCACCACCGGTGCAGACCCGCACAGTGCGATGGCAACGACAATGGTGCAGGTGGCAATCTTCATGGCCCATACCATATCGAAGCAACCGCGCCTTCACCAGCGGCCCTGCTATCGGCTCAGAAGCGGTCAATCCCCGTCGGAGACCAGAGGTTTGTGCATGACAAATGCATCGACATAGCCGTGGTCCGGATGGTTGAACGCACCAGGCACGCGACCGACAACTTCAAACCCCGCGCGCAGCCACGTATCGACCGCGCGTGTGTTGGTGCTGACCACAAAATTGTACTGCATTGCCCTAAACCCCATGGCGCGGGCAGTATCCAGCGAATGGACCAGCATGGCGCGCGCCACGCCCTTGCCCCCGAAACCCGCCGCCGTCACATAAGCCGCGTTTGCCACGTGACCGCCCCCGCCCGCCTTGTTTGGGCACACGAAATACGTGCCCAGAACGTCGCGGTCCTCGGCCACAAAAACCGCGTGCCCGGACCCCAGCCAGAATTCAAGCGCATCCTCTTTCGAGATATCGCGATTGACCGCATAGGTGTCACCGGCACGAAAGACCGGCTTCAACATCGCCCAAAGCGCCGCCGCATCATCGGCCGCATAGGGGCGAACGCTCAGCGTCAATAGACAACAACCGCGCGAATGCTTTCTCCCGCATGCATCAGGTCAAACCCCTTGTTAATGTCATCAAGGCTCAGCGTGTGGGTGATCATCGGGTCAATCTCGATCTTGCCGTCCATGTACCAATCCACGAATTTTGGCACATCGGTCCGGCCTTTTGCACCGCCAAACGCGGTGCCTTTCCAGACCCGCCCGGTTACCAACTGGAACGGCCGCGTGGCAATTTCCGCACCTGCCGGGGCCACACCGATAATGACGGAAACGCCCCAGCCCCGGTGCGAACATTCCAACGCATCGCGCATCACCTTCACATTGCCCGTGGCGTCGAATGAATAATCCACGCCCCCGATCTGGTCCCGCTCAGACTTGGTCAGGTTCACGATCTCCTGAACGACGGATCCGGCGATCTTGGCGGGGTTCACAAAGTGCGTCATGCCGAATTTGCGCGCCATCTCCTCCTTGGCGTCGTTCAGATCGACGCCGATGATCATGTCGGCACCTGCCATGCGCAGCCCTTGGATCACGTTCAAACCGATTCCGCCCAGACCGAAGACCGCAGCCGTTGATCCAATCTCCACCCCTGCGGTGTTAATCACCGACCCGATGCCGGTGGTGACCCCGCAACCGATGTAACAGATCTTGTCGAACGGTGCGTCGTCACGCACCTTGGCCAGCGCGATTTCGGGCAGAACCGTGTGGTTCGCAAAAGTCGAACACCCCATGTAGTGGAAAATGGGTGTGCCATCCAACATCGAAAACCGCGTAGTGCCATCGGGCATCAGGCCCTGGCCTTGGGTATTGCGAATCGCCGTGCACAGGTTCGTCTTGCCGGACAGACACGAATAGCACTGCCGACATTCCGGCGTATAAAGCGGGATGACATGATCGCCGGGCTTCAAGGTGGTCACGCCTTCGCCAACCTCCAGAACCACGCCCGCGCCCTCGTGGCCGAGAATGGCGGGAAACAGCCCCTCGGGGTCCGCACCGGACAGGGTGAATTCATCGGTATGGCAAATGCCGGTGGCTTTGATTTCAACCAGAACCTCGCCCGCTTTGGGGCCTTCAAGGTTCACTTCCATTACTTCCAGCGGCTTACCAGCTTCCATCGCTACGGCGGCACGGGTTCGCATATCTCTGTCCCTCCCTCGGGTCTTGATTTGGATTGACCTTGTGCCAATCTTTCTGGTGACGCAACCAGAGGGCACCATGAAACATTCGCTCATCGTCTGTCTGCTTGCCTTCCTTCCTGTCGCCGTCATGGCGCAGGAAAAGCATGATTCCTTGGTCGTGGATGATACTTGCAACATTGCGCAGCATCAGGCGTTGATCGGCCAACCCGCTGCGGTCGCAGAGGGCCTGTCGCTTGAGCAGCCGCTAAGGGTTCATGCCGAAAACGCCCCCGTGACGATGGATTACCTGTTGAACCGGATCAACTTCGTCACCGATGAGACCGGCGCGGTTTTTCGCATTTACTGCGGATGACTTGCGCCGCCGTCCGATATCCCCTATATCCCCCTCAACAGCGGCGTGTCGGCCTCCACCCCCGATGCACCACCGGAGAGTTTCAACGGGCCGCGCGCCCGTTTTTTTGTGCTTGAATCATAAGTAGTCGGACTCATGGAAACCCTGATCGCCAAATCATCGATGGACCGCCGTATGGCCGAGATCCTGACCCCCGTCATCGAAGACATGGGGTTCGAAATCGTGCGCATTCGTGTGATGGGCGGCAATACAAAGACGCTGCAGATCATGGCTGAACGCCCCGATGGCGGGATCGAAGTGGACGAGTGCGCCCGCATCTCCACCGCCGTCAGCGCCACGCTCGACGTGGAAGACCCGCTTGATGATGCCTACACGCTGGAGGTGTCGTCCCCCGGTATCGACCGTCCGCTGACCCGGCTCAAGGATTTCGAAACTTGGGAAGGATACGAAGCCCGGATCGAAACGACCGAGATGATCGATGGCCGCCGCCGCTTCAAAGGTATCCTTGCGGGTATCGAAGGCGATGAAGTGCTGATCAATATTTCCGAAGACGGCGCAGGTGGCGAACCCGTCACCATCGGGCTGCATTTCGATTGGCTGTCCGACGCCAAGTTGATCCTGACGGACGAACTGATCTCTGAGATGCTGCGTCAGCGCAAGGCGGCGGGCATCATCGACGAAACCAAATTCGACACAATCGAAGAAGAGCCCGAACAGGCAGAGGACTGAGACATGGCGATTACATCAGCGAACCAGCTAGAGCTTCTGCAAACCGCCGAGGCCGTTGCCCGCGAAAAGATGATTGACCCCGGCCTGGTGGTCGAGGCGATGGAAGAAAGCCTCGCCCGTGCCGCCAAGTCGCGTTATGGCTCCGAACTGGATATACGCGTCCACATTGATCGCAAGACCGGCAAGGCGACGTTCACGCGCGTCCGTACGGTTGTGGAAGATGACGCCCTTGAAAACGAAAAGGCCGAACTAACCGTCGCGCAGGCCAAGCAGTTCATGGAAAACCCTACCGTCGGCGACACCGTCGTCGAAGAGGTGCCGCCCGTCGAGATGGGCCGGATCGCCGCGCAATCGGCCAAGCAGGTGATCCTGCAAAAGGTCCGCGAAGCAGAGCGGGATCGTCAGTACGAGGAATTCAAGGACCGCGCCGGCACCATCATCAACGGCGTCGTCAAGCGCGAGGAATACGGTAACGTCATCGTCGACATCGGACGGGGCGAGGGTGTCCTGCGCCGGAACGAAAAGATCGGCCGCGAAAGCTATCGTCCGAACGATCGCATCCGTTGCTACATCAAGGATGTCCGCCGCGAAGTGCGTGGGCCGCAGATCTTCCTGTCACGTACCGATCCGCAGTTCATGGCGGAACTGTTCAAGATGGAAGTGCCGGAAATCTACGATGGCATCATCGAGATCAAGGCCGTGGCCCGTGACCCCGGTTCGCGCGCCAAGATCGCCGTCATTTCCTACGACAACTCCATCGACCCTGTGGGTGCCTGCGTCGGTATGCGCGGCAGCCGCGTGCAGGCCGTGGTGAACGAGTTGCAAGGTGAAAAGATCGACATCATCCCGTGGAACGAAGATGCCGCCACCTTCCTCGTCAACGCGTTGCAGCCCGCAGAGGTCAGCAAGGTCGTCATCGACGAAGACGCCGAGCGGATCGAGGTCGTGGTGCCCGACGAACAGCTGTCGCTGGCCATTGGTCGTCGCGGTCAGAACGTGCGGCTTGCGTCGCAGCTGACTGGGCTGGATATCGACATCCTGACCGAGGAGGAGGAATCCTCCCGCCGTCAGGCCGAATTCGCCGAGCGGACCAAGGTCTTCATGGATAATCTGGATCTGGACGAATTCTTTGCCCAACTCCTGGTCTCCGAGGGCTTCACCTCGCTGGAGGAAGTTGCCTACGTCGAACTGGACGAACTGCTGGTGATCGACGGCGTTGACGAATCGACCGCCGAGGAACTGCAGGCGCGGGCACGCGACTATCTTGAGGAGCAGAACAAGAAGGCGCTGGAGCATGCCAAGTCCATCGGTGTGGAAGAGTCCCTTATTGAATTCGAAGGCCTCACCCCCCAGATGCTTGTGGCACTTGGCAACGATGATGTGAAAACGCTGGAAGACTTCGCAACTTGCGCAGATTGGGAATTGGCCGGCGGCTGGACAACGGTAGGCGGCGAGCGTGTGAAAGATACCGGTCTTCTGGAACCCTTCGACGTCAGCCTTGAAGAAGCGCAAAACATGGTCATGACCGCTCGCCTGCAATTGGGCTGGGTCACCATCGAGGAGTTGGAGGCGCAAGCCGCCGCCGAGTCGCTTGCAAATGCAGCAAAGGGAGAGGCGGCAGAGGCCTGAGGGCCCTGCCCCTAGAGGATCGCCCATGACACGAGGCGGCCGAACCAAAATGCGTGGGGATGACCCGGAAAGACGCTGCATCGCCACGGGCGAAGTTGCGCCAAAGCCGGGGCTGATCCGATTTGTCGTATCGCCCGATGGCGTCGTCGTCCCAGATCTTCTGGAACGGCTACCCGGACGGGGCATCTGGGTCAGCGCCGATCGTGACGCGCTGGCCTTGGCGATCAAGAAGAACCTGTTTGCGCGCGCGGCGCGCATGCCGGTGACGCTGGTCGATGATATGATGGGCCTTATCGAACAGGGGCTGGTGCGCCAGCTGACCGACATGATCGCGCTAAGCCGAAAGTCCGGCAGGGCGATCGCCGGTTTCGAAAAGGTGAAGGAATGGCTCGCCAAAGGCGAGGCAAAGGTCCTGCTTCAGGCCACCGATGGTTCTGAGCGGGGGAAATCAAAGCTGTGGACGCCGGAAGGCGGCCGCTATTTCAGCGTCCTGACCGCCCAGGAATTGGGTTTGGCATTCGGACGCCAAAGTGTGATACATGGCGCGCTTGCGGCTGGCGGACTCACTCCTCGTGTTGTAGAGGGAGCGGCAAAGCTGCAAGGCCTGCGTAAGGCAAACGGCGGATCTGCCGCCGAGAAGGATCAGAAAGACGCATGAGCGATCAGGACGGAAAGAAACCCCTTGGCTTGTCGGGTGGGGCACACGCGGGACGTGTGAACCAAAGCTTCTCGCGTGGGCGCACGAAAAGTGTGGTCGTAGAGACCAAGCGCAAGCGGGTCATGGTTCCCAAACCCGGTGGCCAATCCGCCGCTGCAATCAATGCCGAAGGCGGCAAGCGCACCACAAACGTGCCGGACGCCGAGTTGGAGCGTCGCCTGCGCGCGCTGCAAAACGCCAAGGCGCGTGAGGTCGAAGACCAGGAACGCCGTGTTCAGGAAGAAAAAGAGCGTGACGAAGATCGCGCACGTCGCCGTGCCGATGCCGAGGCAAAGGAACGCGAAGAGCGTGAGCGCGAGGAAGCTCTGAAGGCCAAGGCCGAAGAAGACGCGCGCCGCCAGCAAGAAGAAGTTGATCGCCGCAACGCACCCAAGGTGGCCGAAACGGTCAGCCCCAAAGTGGCCGACGCCGGCGTGCCCACTACGGCTGGTGCCGTGCGTGGTGCTGGTAAACCGGGTGCCTTGCCCACACGCAAGGACGGCGATCGCGACGACAAGCGCGAGCGCCCCAACCGCGGCGCAGAACGCGATGGCCGTCGGGCTGGCAAACTGACTCTCAACGAAGCGTTGACGGGTGGCGAAGGCGGGCGTCAACGCTCCATGGCTGCCATGAAGCGCAAGCAAGAACGTCAGCGGCAAAAAGCCATGGGCGGCATGGCCGAACGTGAAAAGGTCATCCGCGACGTGCGCGTGCCCGAGACCATTACCGTGTCCGAGCTTGCCAACCGCATGGCCGAACGGGTTCCTGACGTCGTCAAATCGCTCATGAACATGGGCATGATGGTCACGCAGAACCAGCCGATCGACCAAGATACCGCTGAACTCATCATTGAGGAGTTCGGTCACAAGATGCTCCGCGTTTCCGATGCGGACGTGGAACAGGTGATCGACACCATTGAGGACAAGGACGAAGATCAGGTAACCCGGCCACCCGTGATCACCATCATGGGTCACGTGGATCACGGCAAGACGTCACTGTTGGACGCGATCCGCAATGCCAAGGTCGTGGCTGGCGAAGCTGGCGGGATCACGCAGCATATCGGGGCCTATCAGGTCAAAACCGATACCGGCGCGGTCTTGTGCTTCCTCGACACGCCCGGCCACGCGGCGTTCACATCAATGCGGGCCCGTGGCGCGCAGGTGACAGACATCGTGGTGCTTGTGGTTGCCGCCGATGACGCCGTCATGCCCCAGACGATCGAGGCGATCAATCACGCCAAGGCCGCCAAGGTTCCCATGATCGTGGCGATCAACAAGGTCGATAAACCTTCGGCCAACCCGCAAAAAGTGCGGACCGATCTGCTTCAGCATGAAGTCGTCGTCGAACAGATGTCCGGCGAGGTGCAAGATGTTGAGGTGTCGGCACATACGGGTCAGGGTCTGGATCAATTGCTTGAAGCCATCGCGCTGCAGGCAGAACTTCTGGAACTCAAGGCAAATCCGAATCGGGCCGCACAAGGTGCCGTGATCGAGGCGCAGCTGGACGTAGGCCGTGGCCCCGTGGCAACCGTCTTGGTGCAAAACGGTACCCTGCACCGTGGCGATATCTTCGTTGTCGGCGAACAGTGGGGCAAGGTCCGTGCATTGGTGAACGACAAGGGTGAGCGCGTGGAAGAGGCCGGTCCGTCCGTCCCCGTCGAAGTGCTGGGCCTGAACGGCACACCCGAAGCGGGCGACGTTCTGAACGTGGTCGAAACCGAAGCGCAGGCGCGCGAAATCGCGGAATATCGCGCCAATGCCGCCAAGGAAAAACGCGCCGCCGCTGGTGCCGCAACCACGCTGGATCAGCTTTTGCAAAAGGCCAAGGATGACAAGAACGTCTCCGAACTGCCGATTGTGGTAAAAGCCGACGTGCAGGGTTCGGCCGAGGCCATCGTGCAGGCGATGGAAAAGATCGGCAACGACGAGGTGCGCGTGCGCGTCCTGCACTACGGTGTCGGCGCCATCACCGAAAGCGATGTCGGTCTGGCCGAAGCATCGGGCGCGCCGGTTATCGGTTTCAACGTCCGTGCCAACGCGCCTGCCCGCAGCAGCGCCAACCAAAAGGGCGTGGAGATCCGGTATTATTCGGTGATCTACGATCTTGTGGATGACGTGAAAGCAGCAGCATCTGGCCTGTTGTCCGCCGAAGTGCGCGAAAACTTCATCGGCTACGCTCGCATTCAAGAGGTCTTCAAGGTCTCTGGTGTTGGCAACGTCGCAGGGTGTCTGGTGACCGAGGGTATCGCCCGCCGGTCCGCCGGTGTCCGCCTGCTGCGCGACGATGTCGTGATCCACGAAGGCACTCTCAAGACGCTCAAGCGTTTCAAGGACGAGGTCAAAGAGGTCCAGTCCGGTCAAGAATGCGGCATGGCGTTCGAGAACTACGAAGACATCCGCAAAGGCGATGTCATCGAGATCTTCGAGCGGGAAGAGGTCGAACGCTCGCTGGCGTGATCTCCCCTGTCAACAAACACCAAAGGGCGCCCATTGCGGCGCCCTTTTTTATTGGCTGGTCCAAGAACACAACTTCAGAAAACCATCTAGGGCCTGTCGCCCGGTCTTATTCTGCGGGTGTCGCGGGCGTCGGGTTCAACAGCAAGACCGAGATGTTCAGCGCGCCGGCTACCGTGACCCAGACAAGGTAGGGCACCATCAGCGCGCCAGCGACCCAATCCAGCATCATGAAGCTGACCATCGCACCACAGACCGCGATCCACAGCATCCCGATGATGACCGCCCCGGCCTTCATGCGCTGCAGACCAAAAAAGACCGGCGTCCAAAGGGTGTTCAGCGCGATTTGCAGGGCCCAAAATCCCATGGCATGCGCGTTGCCGTCCAACATGGCCACCCGCGCGGCGGCGTAGGCCGAACTAATATAAAGGATCGTCCAAGCGACAGGGAACAACCAATTGGGCGGCGTCCAGCTTGGTTTCGACAATGCGCGGTACCACTCTCCGGGCGCGAACATCGACCCCGTAGCGGCAGCTGCACAACAAGCGGCTAGAAAAAGTATGAAAACGGACCAATCCATACCTTCTACATAGCCACTTATGCGCTGCGTTCCATCCCCTGTTCTTCTCGGTCACGCGCTTCAAGTTGCGACAGCACGGAAAGCAGGCTATCGCCCCACCCTTTCTTGACGGGCGCGTTCCGCACCACGGCGTCAACAAGGAACGCCACCTCGGGCAGGGGACGTGCATAGATGACCGCGCTACCCGGTAAAACTGCCGACAACCCGGCACGGATCACCGACAGACCCAGAAGGCGCATCTTGCGGTTGCCGGTGGTCGTCGCACGCATCGTTATGCTGTCATACTCATTGCGCGCAACCTGCCGTCCGATGGCATCATAACAATGCCGCGCAGCAAAAATGCCCGGACGCGTGGCAAACGGTAGCGCCGCGATTCCGGGGTCGGATCGGATATAAAGCCGCTCAGCCTCCACCAGCAGGCGGCGGGTCATGCGGCGGATGGGGGCGCTTGGGCGCGGGTCGGCAAAAAAGCTTTCTGGCGTTATTCCTTCTTCGTCCATCCAATCGGTCGGCAGATACAGCCTCCCCTCACGAGCATCCTCTCCAATGTCGCGCGCGATGTTGGTCAGTTGCATGGCCACGCCCAGATCGCAGGCCCGCGCCAAAGCGTGGGGGTCGCGGACCTCCATCAGGACGCACATCATCGCACCGACGGCGCTGGCTACGCGTGCCGCATAACCACGCAGGTCGGACAAGGTCGCATAGCGCCGTTCCATGCCGTCCCATGCCAAGCCTTCCAACAACGCCTCGGGCAGGGCGCGTGGCATGTCGAATTCCGCAATCAGGGCTGCAAAGGCACGATCCGCCGGCGCGTTGCGCGGCGTCCCGGCATAGGCCAGATCCAACCGGTCGCGCAGGCGCAATACGGCGGCAGGCTTGTGGTCGTTAAGATCCACCTCATCATCGGCCAACCGACAGAACGCATAAAGCGCCAAGGCAGGATCGCGGACCTTCGCCGGCAACAGCCTTGAAGCTGCGTGGAAGGAGTATGATCCCTCGCGGATTGCCTCTCGGCAATGCGCCAGATCGGCGGGGGCGATCATTCCGCGGCCAATTTGACAGGGGCCCGCATCGGGTTGGGCGCATCGGGAACCAGTTGGGTCAGCACCTCAGACGAGGTCACGACCGAAGGGATGCCTGCGCCCGGGTGCGTTCCGGCACCCACAAGGAACAGGTTTTCAACCTCTTCGCTGATGTTATGCGGCCGGAACCATGCCGACTGGAAGATCCGCGGCTCCAGCGAGAAGCCAGCTCCATGAGGGCTGAGGTAGCGCGACTGAAACGTATCCGGCGTGAAGACCTCAGACGCAGACAGGTGTTCCTCAAAGCCGGGGATCAGCTTTTCGTGCAACACGCGGGCCATCTTCTTGCGGTAAATCTCGCTCTGTTCGGCCCAATCGACACTGTTTTCGCCGTGAAGGTTCGGCACCGGGCTAAGGGCATAGAACGTGTCGGCCCCGGCTGGCGCAACGCTGGGGTCCGTGACCGATGGCCTGTGAAGATAGATCGACATGTCGTCGGCCAGATGCCGCTTGATGAAGATATCCTTCAGCAGTCCCTTGTAGCGCGGGCTGTTCAAGATCGTGTGGTGCCCCACATCGCCCCATTGCCCGGCGGTGCCCTTGGTCCCGAAATACCACACGAACAGACCCATGGACCATCGCGATCTATTGAGGCGCTTGGGCGTCCAGCGTTTCTTTGTGTGGTTGCGAAGCAGACGGTCATAGGTGTGACCCGGGTCTGCATTTGACACGACGATATCAGCATCCATCTGGTGCCCATCGGTGGTTGTCACGCCCGTCGCCCGCCCATTCCGGGTCGTGATTTCGTCAATCTCGCGGTCAAGCAGGACATCCCCGCCCTGGTCACGGATCACGCCGACCATGGCATCGGCCATCGCCTGCACACCGCCCATGGCGTAATGGACGCCAAATTCCTTCTCCAGATGGGACACCAGAATATACATCGACGTCACGTTCACCGGATCACCCCCGATGAACAGCGGGTGAAACGACAACGCCATCCGCAGACGCGGGTCGCGTACACGCGACGCGGCATGGGCATAAACGGACCTGTCGGCGCGAAGGGCGACAAAGCCCGGCAGTTCCTTGATCAAGTCCATCAATTTGTTCATCGGGCGGCGGCCCAACCCCTCGAACCCGAATTGATAGCGTTTTTCGCTATCTTTCAGGAACCGCTTGTAACCCGGCACGTCGCCGGGACTCAGGCGGGCAACCTCGGCCAACATCGCCTGTTCATCCTGCCGCACCGAAAAAGTGGAGCCATCGTCCCACCGGATTTCGTAATAGGGATCCACCGGCCGCAAATCGACATCGGCGCGGAAATCGCGTCCGCATTCCGCCCAAAGTTGTTCGAACACTTGCGGCACGGTCACAATGGTCGGCCCAAGGTCAAACCGATGCCCGTTCTGTGTCAACGAAGATCCCCGCCCCCCGGCGCGGTCCAGCCGGTCCAGAACCGTGACATGATATCCCTTGGCACCAAGGCGCATTGCGGCAGATAATCCCCCCAAGCCAGCGCCAATAACGATGGCCCGCGAGGGGGTGCCTATGGGTCTGTGCTCGGTCATATGGCGGTCATTCCAACTGTCTAGCTAGGCTTACACTATTGGAAGACAGGGGCCTTTGCCAAGAAAAAGAAAGCGCAAACAAACCTTTTCCCACCACCAGCAATGTGTCAGAGTAAGTTGACAGTTTGAAAGGGCGTCGATGCAGACCGTCACGCTAAGCCTTTATCGCTTTGACACCTTGAACGCGAAGCTTTGGGCGCTGGCACAGATGGCCACTGCCCGATTCGCGTTGCGTGCCCTGCCGGAACTCGGGTTTTTCAAACTCTGCGGGTCGGGCACCGGCGAAGGGTTCACGCCCATCCCGAACACCGCCGTATATGCGATTTTGGCGACTTGGCCAGACAAGGCAACAGCCGAACGCGTCATGGCAGAGGCCCGCGTTTTTCGGAGATATGCCGCCAAGGCAGCCGAGGCTTGCACCATCTTCCTGACGCCTCAATCCGCGCGTGGGCAATGGGCCGGGCAGTCCCCGTTTCACGGCACCGATCTCCCCGTTGCAGGCCCCATCGCCGCACTGACCCGTGCCACCATCAAGCCATCGATCGCCCTCCGGTTCTGGCGACATGTGCCCAATATTTCCGCCGTGATCGGTGCCGATCCGAACGTCCTGTTCAAGATTGGCATCGGGGAACTGCCTTGGTTCCAGCAAGTCACATTCTCCATCTGGCCGGATGCGACCAGCATGGCCGCCTTCGCCCGCCACGATGGCCCACATGCCCGCGCCATTCGCGCGGTCCGCGACGGCAACTGGTTCCAAGAGGAACTGTATGCGCGTTTCGCCGTGCAATCGGTTGCCGGCACATGGGAGGGGCGCCGGCTCCTCTCCGATACATCCATGAAAGTCCCTGCTGAATGACCCAACCCTTCCCCTTTTCCGCAATCGTCGGACAAGACGATATGAAGCTTGCCATGACCCTTACCGCCATCGATCCGGGCATCGGGGGCGTGTTGGTCTTTGGCGACCGTGGCACCGGGAAATCCACTGCGGTGCGCGGCTTGGCGGCGTTGCTGCCGCCCATCACGGCCGTGGCTGGCTGCCCCGTGAACTCGGCGACCCTGACAGATGTCCCCGATTGGGCGCAGGTGACGCACACCGAACTGATCGAAAAGCCCACCCCGGTCATCGACCTTCCACTGGGCGCGACCGAAGATCGCGTGGTCGGCGCGTTGGACATTGAAAAGGCGCTCACGCAGGGGCTGAAGGCGTTCGAACCGGGCCTTCTGGCGCGGGCCAATCGCGGGTATCTTTACATAGACGAGGTCAACCTGCTGGAGGACCATCTCGTTGATCTGCTGCTGGATGTGGCACAGTCCGGGCAAAACGTGGTGGAACGCGAAGGGCTGTCCATTCGGCACGCGGCCCGGTTTGTCCTTGTCGGGTCTGGCAACCCGGAAGAGGGCGAATTGCGCCCGCAATTGCTTGACCGGTTCGGCCTGTCGGTCGAAGTCACAAGCCCCAAGGATATCGACACGCGGGTCGAGGTGATCCGCCGCCGCGACAGCTTTGACCGCGATAGCGCAACCTTCATGACCACGTGGCATGATGCCGACATGGCGCTGCGCGACAAGATCGTCAGCGCGCGCGCGGCCTTGCCCCATGTCGAGGCCGACGACGCCGTGCTGCATGATTGCGCAAGGCTTTGCGTCGCGCTTGGCTCGGATGGATTGCGGGGTGAACTGACCCTTCTGCGCGCCGCAAGGGCCTTGGCCGCCTTCGATGGCGCGCCCGTCGTGACCCGCGATCAATTGCGGCGCGTCGCCCCCAGCGCGCTGCGGCACAGGTTGCGCCGCGACCCGCTGGATGATGCAGGGTCCACGACCCGCGTCATCCGCACGCTGGAGGAGGTGCTGGCGTGACAGACCCCGATGCGCGCTGGACACGGGTCAGCTTGGCGATTGCCTGCCTTGCGCTGGATCCCGCCGCGCTTGGCGGCATGTGGCTGCGGGCGCGTGTCGGGCCAGTGCGCGACCGGGTCATGGACGGTATCGAAACCGCCCTGTTGGGTCATTCCTTGCGGCGCCTGCACACCAATATCGCGGATGATGCCCTGTTCGGTGGTATCGATCTTTCGGCCACACTTGCCACCGGGCAACTCACACGCACGCGCGGTATTCTGCGCGACCCGGCGGTGCTGATCCTGCCCATGGCTGAACGGGCAAGTGCCGCTCTGGCCGCACGGCTGGCCGGCGCGCTCGACAGGCCGACGGGTCTGGCCCTGATCGCGCTTGATGAAGGGGCCGAAGCGGATGAAACCCTGCCCACCGCCTTGGCGGAACGCCTTGCCATTCACATCGACCTGACGGATCAGCCCCTTTCCTGCGCCCCCGAACTGGACATGGACCGGGACGCGCTGGCAGCTGCGCGCGACCTGCTGCCCCGCGTCACGGTCTCGGACAACGCGCTGTGCGAGATGACGAAGGTCGCGCATCGGCTGGGCATCTCGTCACTGCGCGCGCCGTTGCAGGCGCTGGCCGTCGCACGCGCCTGTGCCGCCTTGGCGGGCGAAACCGAGGTGGACGAACCCGATCTTGTCACGGCGGTTGAACTTGTCTTGGTGCCACGCGCCACGCAAGTTCCCGAATCGGAGGCCCCCGAACAAACGGAACCAGACCTGCCTGATCCGGATGATACGTCAGCCGAAGATGATACCGACCCCGACGAGCAGCCCGAATTCCTGCCGCAAGAAATCTTGCTGGAAGCCGCCAAGGCGATGATTCCGCCCGACCTGCTGGCGCGGCTCGAGGCCGGGCGCGCCACGCGCAATGCGCCGTCGGCCACCGGGTCGGGCGCAGCCAAAAAGGGCAACCGGCGCGGGCGGCCCATGCCGTCGCGCCCCGGCAAGTTAGACGGCCAATCGCGGGTCGATCTGGTCGCGACCCTGCGCGCCGCCGCCCCGTGGCAACCGATCAGGCGGGCGGCAACCGGTCAGCATGATCGCCTGCACATCCGCATGTCTGACATCCGGGTAAAGCAGTTTCAGGAAACATCCGACCGCGCGATCATATTCGTTGTCGATGCCTCAGGGTCCGCCGCCTTGGCCAGACTGGCCGAGGCCAAGGGCGCTGTCGAACTGCTGTTGTCACAAGCCTATGCCCGGCGAGACCACGTTGCGCTGATTTCATTCCGTGGGGATCAGGCCGAGGTCTTGTTGCCGCCAACTCGCTCGCTTGTCCAAACCAAACGGCGGCTTTCCGGCCTGCCCGGAGGCGGGGGGACGCCGCTGGCCGCCGGATTGAAATGTGCGCTCGAACTTGCGGAATTGACCCGTGGCAAGGGCATGACACCGTCGATTGCCTTGCTGACGGACGGGCGCGCCAACGTGGACCTTTCGGGTGCCGCCAACCGCGCCACGGCGGCGGCGGACGCAACCCTCATGGCGCGGGCGTTGCGCGCACGTGGAACCCCCGGCCTTGTCATCGACATGGGCAACAGGCCGACACGCAGCCTGAGCGATCTGGCGGCCCAGATGGGCATGCCCTATCTCCCCCTGCCACGCGCGGATTCCAAGGCGCTTTCCGCAGCTGTGGACACCTCATTGGATGGAGCATGAGGGGGCCGTTACCCCCATCCGACTGGCCCAATGCCGACAACAGTCAGATCGTCGCCAGCGTGCCACATCGCTGGCACGTCCAGATCACGGGTCGCGGACCTGATATCTTGCTGCTGCACGGAGCCGGTGCATCCACGCATTCGTGGCGTCATCTCATGCCCCTGTTGGCCGATCATCACAGGCTGATCGCCGTGGATCTGCCGGGCCATGGCTTTACCCGGATGGGCGCGCGCGGGCGATCGCGGCTGCCTGATGTGGCGGCTGATCTCGGCAGGCTGATCGCACAGGAAGGGTGGGCTCCCCGCGTGATTATCGGCCATTCGGCTGGTGCCGCCGTGGCGCTTCAACTGGCGCGGACCCTACCCGATGGGGTTGATCGGATCGTAGCGATCAACGGCGCGTTGGAGAACTTCAAGGGACCGGCCGGGTGGCTGTTCCCGCTGATGGCCAAGATGCTTGCGCTGAACCCGCTGACCGGGCTGTTGATTTCGCAGCGGGGGACAAATGTTCAATCATTGATCAGCGCCACAGGCACGAAACTGGATGAAGACGGGCTGGCGCTATACGGTCGGCTTATGGGAACGCGGGCGCATGTGGACGGCACATTGGCCATGATGGCCCAGTGGTCATTGGACGACCTGAACCGCGCCTTACCCCAGATCTCGGTGCCAACCTTGTTTATCCACGGCGAGAATGACAGCGCTGTCCCCATCGGAGTTGCCGAAACCGCTGCGGGCGTGATGCCCGATGCGCGGCTGTTGCGTCTGCCAGATGTCGGCCATCTGGCACAGGAAGAAGCGCCCGATGCCGTCGCTCAGGCGATTACGCAGTTCCTTGCGGGGTAAAGAGGCCCCAGCGCCATAGAAAAAGGGCGGCCTGACACGGACCGCCCTTCTTGATTTCGGGTGCCAGCAATGACTGACGGATTATTCGGCCGGAACCAGCGACGCCAGATAGGCATAGAGGTTCAGTGCGTCTTCTTCCGTCCGCACGCGGAACGACATGGCGCCGCGCGCGCCATTGTCGCCCGTTGCTTCACGGATATAGGCGGTCGGGTCCTGAACGTAGGCAACAAAGTTGTCCTGCTCCCATTCCGTTCCGGCGTCATGCAATGCAACCAGACCGGCCGAGTAACGGAAATCTTCGATCGAACCGATGACGCGTCCGGAGACGGCATAAAGGTTCGGACCCGTGCGCGCGTTGCGCCCGGCAAGGGTTTCGCCTGCGTCGTTCATCACGACATGGCAGGCGATGCATTGACGAAACGCCGTTTCACCCGCAGCGGCATCGCCGGTGATGTGCTCATCCGCGAACGCGGCAGGTGCGGACAGCAGCATTGTTGCCGCTGCAAAAAGAATCGTGCGACTCATAGAGTAGTCTCCCTTCAAAAAGCTCACCGCACTATAACTATGCCGATTACGGAAGGGTCCACTTTTTTTTACAATTTTACGCGACCGCGTGTGCAATCGCGCATTGTTTCCACAGTGTTTTCAGCGCCTGAACCAGAAATTCAATGTCCTCATCAGAATGCAGCGGTCCGGGGGTGAACCGCAGACGCTCGGTGCCCTTGGGCACAGTGGGATAGTTGATGGGCTGCACGTAGATACCGAACTGATCCATCAAGATATCGCTCAGCATGCGGCACTTGACGGGGTCTTTCACCATCACGGGAATGATGTGGCTTGCGTTTTTTTCGTGCGGAATACCCTCAGCATCCAGACGGGCGCGCAAACGGGCAACCTGCCGCTTTTGCATGTCCCGCTCGACACTACTTTCCTTCAGGTGCTTGATAGAGGCGGTCGCCGCCGCAGCCACCGCAGGCGGCAAGGCGGTGGTGAAGATGAACCCCGATGCAAAGCTGCGGATGAAATCGCACAGCGCCCTGGAACCCGAAATGTAGCCGCCGACCACACCATAGGCCTTACCAAGCGTCCCTTCGATCAATGTGATCCGGTCCATAAGGCCTTCACGCTCGGCAACACCGCCGCCGCGTGGGCCATACATGCCCACCGCATGCACTTCATCAATGTAAGACAGTGCGCCATGCTTTTCGCAGACATCAAGGATCTCTGCGATGGGGGCAATGTCGCCATCCATGGAATAGACGCTTTCGAACGCGACAATCTTGGTCGCGTTTGCCGGCAATCCGGCCAGTTTGCGGTCCAGATCGGCGGGGTCGTTATGCTTCCAGATGACTTTCTGACAACGCGCGTGGCGGATCCCCTCGATCATCGAGGCGTGGTTCAACTCGTCCGACAAGATCACCGCGTTGGGTAGGCGACTGCCAAGGGTGGAGAGCGCGGCCCAGTTCGACACATAGCCGCTGGTGAACAGCAGGGCGTCTTCCTTGTGGTGCAGGTCAGCCAACTCGGCCTCCAGCAGTTTGTGGTGATGCGCATTGCCGGAGATATTTCGTGTCCCGCCCGCACCGGTGCCGCAGGATTTGACCGTCTCGATCATCGCGTTCATCACGGTCGGGTGCTGGCCCATGCCAAGGTAGTCGTTCGAACACCAGACGGTGACTTCGTCTTGACCATGGCCGTGGTTCTGCACGCGGGGAAATGCCCCGCATTCGCGCTGCAGTTCGGCGAAGATCCGGTAATTGCCCTCTTCCTTCAATTGGTCCAGTTGGCTCTGGAACAGGCGATCAAATTCCATGGGCATCCTCGCTTCTTGGTCTTGATAGGGTGTTCTGGGGGTCAAGGACCCCCGCTTGGCGCTCGGGCAGCATCCAGCGCCAAAGCTTTTCATCAGGAAGTGGCAGCACCATGAACCAGTGCTCCAGCAAGGCCAGCGCGGTCAGCGCGGCCAACAGGGCGAAACCGACAGTTTCCCCCGGTGTCTCCGCCAACCACAGGCGTTCCATCCAGCAAGCAACGGCAAACGACAGGCCCGTCACCGACATCGGGAACAACCAGTTCATCCGCGCGATGCGAAAATGGCTGGGCAGGTGATTCAGGGGTTGGGGCAGAAACTCGATATTGATCTTCCGCACACCCAGATAAAGGTTCAGCTTGGCACTGACCCGTGCGGCAAACAGCACCGCAAAGGTCCACATGCCAAAGGTGTTTTCCGCCCCGAAAGACACAATCGCCATCACGACCATCATCAGCATCAACAGCGTCTCATGGTAGGCAATCGTGCCCCAGGCGCGAAAGAAACGTTCCCATTCCGGCACGCCGTCTTTCAGGCGCGTCTGCACCGGGCCGGTAATGATGCCAGTCAGGAAGGCAAGCTCCACCCAGCCCCATAGCGCCAAAGCCGACAGGAAGGCCACGTAGATGCCCAGCACGCTGTCGTCGTGCAACGTGTCCAGAAAACCGGCCGCGCCCAGCACAAGGAATGGCAGGTACATCAACACGGTCCAAAGACGCGCCTTGGCGCCACCCCGATCCGCACGCCGCACCGCCACAAGGATCGCCCCGGTGGAGAACCACCAGAGAAAAAGGGCCGCAAGGGCCGCGATCCAGGGCGAATGCATCATCAGTACACGGGCTCCAGACGGGTGGATGCGGGCACCTGATGCTTGACCGTCGGGATGGTATAAAGGCTGACGAACGCAGCCCCTGCCCGCGCCATCGCGCCAAGGCGCTTGACGATGTTCCCGGTCTTCTTTGCATCGGCCAGATCGGCGTTGGCGCGTTGCAGGGCAACAAGCCCCCTTTGCCAACGCGGGTGGTCGATATCAAGCGTGATCGGGAACACCTGCTTGGTGATCTCGGACGTCTTGGTGAACACCTCATGCGCGTACCAATCGGGATCAACCCCAAGGGCGGCATGGAATGCCGGACGCTGATGATCGCGCACGTACATGGTGGAATAAACCGCCGTCAGGAAGAACTTGATCCACAGCACGTTCATGCCGCTCGTCAGCTTTGGGTCGGTTTTCATCAGCAGGGCAAAGGCTTCGCCGTGGCTGAACTCATCATTGCACCATTCGCGGAACCACTTGAAAATCGGGTGGAACCGATGTTCGGGATGCGCCTCAAGATGGCGGAAGATCGTGATATAGCGCGCATAGCCGATCTTTTCGGACAGGTACGTGGCATAATAGATGAACTTGGGCCGGAAATAGGTGTATTTCTTCTTTTGCGTGAGGAACCCGAGGTTCACGGCAATGCCCGCTTCACGCAGGGCATCGTTGATGAAACCCGCGTGCCGCGCTTCGTCCCGCGCCATCAACTGGAACAAGGTGACGATATCCTCGTTGTTCCCACGACGCTTCATTTCCTTGTAAAGTACGCAGCCCGAAAACTCGGCCGTGCACGACGACACGAGGAAGTCGATGAACTCGGCGCGCAGCTTGGGCTCCATCCCGTCCCAATCGACCTTTTCCCATGTCTCGTTCTTCTTGAAATGGCCCTTGTTGGGGTCCGCTTTCATCTGTGCGATCAACAGGTCCCAATCTTCCCGCACGGACGACACATCGATCGCATCCATTTCGTCAAAATCGGTCGTGTAGAACCGCGGCGTCAGCAGGGTGTTCTGCATCGCAAGTGCGGTTGCCGCTTCGCTGTCAACGATGCCTTGGTGGTTGTCGGCGGCCAGCGCCTCCTCCACGGTCGATGCATCGGCGGAATGCTTGATGGGGACGTTCATACTGTCACCTCGTCAGAAAATGAGAATTCGCAAAGCTCCATGACCTCGAAGTCGCCGGTCAGGCGCGTCCAGAGCTGTTCGACCTTGCTGGCGCGGGTAATCGTGGCCATCCGGTCCTCAATCACAAGCTCGCCGTAGGGGGCCATCACCGGGGCGCCATGCACCTGCACCTCGTCGCCGGGGTTCAAGATCGCACCGTTCAGAAACTTCACATGTGCATGAAGGCTTTCGAACTTGTGGCTGACTTCCACCTGACACGGTGCGGTTTCGATTTCGCGTGTAAAAAGGCCCATGCTCATCTCCCCAACAGGCGGGCGAACACCGCCTCGTTATCTGCGCCAAAGCCGACAAGTTCGGCCCGGAAATCAGTATAGTCATCCCGCAGGCCAAGCCGGCCATCGGAAAACCGAACCAGACGGATCGGGGCGTCGGCAGCAAGGCCGACGGCGCCACGACGGCGCTCCAGCACACGGCCGATACCAGACACGAACCCGCCTTCCTCGGCGGCAAGTGTCGCAATCACGTTGCCATCCACGTCAAGAACACGGGCAGACCCGTTCATTTCGCCAAAGATGCGAATTTCACGTTCCATCACGATAGGCGCCTCATCAAGGCTGGGTGGCATCGCGGCCAGTGGTCGGTCGGTCAATCGCGCGTAGCTGACGATGATCAGCACGCAGATCACCAGAACGAACATTGCTCGCAGCAAGATCGTCGGGATCATCTCCTTGTCCCTTTGGACAAGCTTTTGTTCGGGGGTCATTGGTCGTTCCCTCCCTTCGTTATTCGGCAGCCACAGCATCAGCCATGGATACGCGGGTGATGACGGGTTCGCTGACGGCTGTCTCGGCCGCCTCCGCCAGTAATTCCGCAACTTTCGCGGCCTCTGGAATACACCGCAGTGCGGGCTGCGTATTCTTCATTTTCCAAGGCCGCACATGCGGCCAGGTGTTCAGGTAGGACAGGCGCGTGCCCGACTGCTCGGCCATCTCAAGCGCAATGGTGCCGGTGCCGTTCTTGGCTCGCGCCAACGTCGCATTCTGAATCTGCCGGAACGGCAGGTTCAACGTGATGGTCAGCGCCGCGCCAATCCGCATCGCCACACGCCGATTGGTCAACGTGTAGACGGTGCTTTTGGCCTGAATATAGCCGATTGCCATCAAGATCAGGCAAACGATGGCACCAAGCGCAAGGAAGAATGACGCCGTGGTGGCGCTCTGCATCCATGTCTCGGTCGCGGCACCGCCGATGGTGCGCCAAGCAAACAAGAAGACGAAATACCCGGCCACCCAATACAGGCTCAGCGACTGCACGGTCAGGGACCACCACGAAGGTGATCCCTGCCACAATATTTGCTCACCAACTGGCAGGCGTTCGGGCAAACCACGGACAGGCTCGGTCTGAAAGTCGTCGTGGGACATTGTGATTTCTCCTTCGCTTACAGCAGCGGCTCTTGACGGTCCTGCGAAGCATAAAGAATGCCGCCGCCATAATAAGCCGAAATCTTCTCTTCCTCCAACAATGTCACCTGATTATGGGACTTGGTGACGGGCACATCCTTGAAGTGCTTGCCGAAGATCGCATTGATCTTCACGCGATTGGACCGGATCAGGCAAAAATGGATCGGCACCAGCCGCTTGCCGCCACCATGTTCCGCGGACAACTCGATCTCCAGAAAACGGACCAGTTGTTCGGGCGCATCCAGCCACATGTCGCTGATCGTGCCGACGATTTCGCCGTCACCGGCCTGAACCGGCAAGCCGCGCGGGTCACGCCCGGCACTGACGCGATAGCTTTCGGTCTGACCCATGGGAACGATCTTGGGATGCCCGTGACCGTCCAGTTCCGGAACATCACGGCGTGCGGCCCACGATGCCGGTCCGACACCGTCCAGCATGGGATCGCCGGTGGGATCGAACGGAAAGCCGTTCGAGGCATTGGTTCTTTCCAAAGCCAGATTTTCACGGCGCTGCGTATCTTCGCCGGGCAGGGTGACCTCGCCACGGCCATGCATCAGCTTGAAGGTCTTCGCGTTCGGAAGCGGAAACAGGCCTTGGTTCGGCGCAGGCGTGCCATCCTCGTTCTCCAGCGGATAGCCTTCGCGCATGTTCTCGGTTTGCAGATAATAGATCAGCAGCGCGAAAAAGATCCAAAACAGCCAGATAGACAGACTGGCAAGATCAAAGTTGCCGAAGAATGTTGCTTCCATGGGTTAGTCCCTCCTTGTCGGCGATTATGTTGGCAAGTCGGCGAGGCCGATCTTACGGATCTCCCCGCGTTGAGTGGTCGTGACAGTGCGCACCAGCGGGCCAAGCGCGATCAGCGTGGCAAACAGGAGCAAGATTTCAATGTGATAGACGACGGAATACCCCGTCGCGGGGCTGGCCAATGCCTCACCCAGATTGCCGGACATCGCGGCATGGTTGACCGTATCGCGAATAGCGCCGCCAAACGCGATAGAGATCCCGGCCGCCGTCGCCTGCGCCGCGCCCCACGCGCCAAGCGCCAGCCCCTTGCCGGCCTTGCCCGACGTCGGCATCGTCATCGCCGATGTCAGCGTCGCAATAGAGAACAGCCCGCCACCGAAACCGATCATGCAGGCACCTGCAAAAAACAACCCGTGCGACGCCATGGGATTGGCGAAAATCACCGCGCAAAACGCCATGATACCCGCCAGAATACCCCGCGCGCACATCCGGTAAGGGTTGATACCGTCGCCCAGCCACCGCGCGGCCAGCGCAAAACCAACCAATGCGCCCGCCGCCCACGTCGCCGTCAGCAGCGTGGTGGACGACACCGACAGACCCAGAATTTCGCCCCCGTAGGGCTCCAGCAAGACGTCTTGCATGTTGAAGGCCATCGTTCCCAAGAACACGACAGCCAACAGGCGCCCGGCGGTGCCGCCGCTGGAATAATCCGCCCATGCATCCTTGAAGCTGGGGCTCGGTTCATCCCGCTCGGCTTTGGTCATCGGGCGAATGCGTTCCTGCTTCCACAAGGCGGTCACGTTCAGAATAACAGTCAACAGCGCGGTGCCCTGCACCACCTGAATCAACTCAAGCGGGGTAAACTGCCGCAGCAGCCAGCCGATCACAACGGCCGACACCCCCATCCCGATCAGCAGCATGACGTAAAGCAACGCCACGACGCGGGGGCGCGTTTCATCGGTCGCGCGATCGGCCGCCAGCGCCAATCCGGCGGTCTGCGTCATGTGCATGCCAAGGCCCGTCATCACAAACGCAAGCCCGGCCAGAATTTCGCCCGCGAACGGGATGTCGTGGCGCACCTGCGTCACGTCACCGGCCAGCACCAGCAACGCGGCCGGCATGATGGCAAGGCCACCGAACTGCCACAACGTGCCAAACCAGAGATAGGGAATCCGCCGCCACCCGATGGCCGATTTGTAGGTGTCGGACTTGAAGCCAAGCAGCGCCCTGAACGGTGCAATCAGCACCGGCAGCGCCACCATCATCGCGACAAGAAAGGCAGGCACCTGAAGCTCGACGATCATGACCCGGTTCAACGTGCCCAGCAGCATCACGGCGGCCATGCCCACAGACACCTGAAACAGGCTCAAACGCAGCAATTGACCAAGCGGCAGATCTTCCGATGCCGCGTCGGCAAAGGGCAGATACCTGATCGAAAGGCGTTTCAGCGCGCTCATCTGGCATACTCCAGACAGGTCGAGATATAGAACCCCCGGTTGACGCGCGCGATCTCCTCGATTGATCCCGTTGCCCCGTGCAGAGCCGCTTTCTGGCTCAACTTGCGCGGCGCGTGCGGGATCATCGTCGGTGAACGGTCACTGCGCGGAAACAACTGCCCCGCGCCCCAGAACGCCATCAGGAACGGCGTGCGCGGCGCGACGGTAAAGATCACCGCGCCATCAACGCGGGGACAAAGCTCGGCCAGCGCACGGCCCAGATCGTCGGCCTCGTAATAGATCATGCTGTCCATCGCCATGATGTAGTCAAAGCCGCCAAGTTCGGGCGCCAGCATGTCGCCGCTGGTAAAGGTCACATGCTCCGACAGGTGTTCGGGCAGACGTTTCGCCGCTATGTCCACCAGCGAAGGCGAGATATCGATGGCCACCACACTGGCCCCGCGTGCGGCCAGTTCCGCCGTCATCTGTCCCGCCCCACAACCCGCATCCAGCACACGCGCGCCATGCAGATCGTCGGGCAGTTGCCCCAGCATGATGGCGCGCATCCGGTCGCGGCCTTCGCGCACGGTCTGACGGATCCCCGACACCGGCGCGTCCGAGGTCAGACGCTCCCATGTGCGGGTCGCCGTGCGGTCGAAATAATCTTCGACCCGTGCGCGCGTGGCAGCGTAATCAGCCATCAGTCAAACCCGAGCAATTCAAAGATTTCACGATCAGGAAGCGACGCGGGCGCAAGCGGCTCGGTCCCGGCAAACAACAGCTGTGCCAGCCGCATGTATTCGGCACGCGCCTCGACGATGTCTTGATCATCGGGCATCTCGAACAACGTCTTTTTCTTGAGGCGGGACCGCCGGATCGCATCAATATCGGGCATATGCGCGATCCGGTTGAAGCCGACGACGTCGCAATACCTGTCGACCTCGTTGGTTTCCTTGCTCCGGTTCGCGATACACCCTGCAAGCCGCACGTTGTAATTCTTTGATTTCGCCTGAACCGCCTGAATGATCCGGTTCATCGCATAAATGCTGTCGAAATCATTCGCCGTCACGATCACGGCGCGGTCGGCGTGCTGCAGTGGCGCGGCAAAGCCACCGCAGACAACATCGCCCAACACGTCGAAGATCACCACATCGGTATCTTCGAGCATATGATGCTGTTTCAGCAGCTTGACGGTCTGTCCCACCACATATCCGCCACAACCGGTGCCCGCTGGCGGGCCACCGGCCTCTACGCACATCACACCGTTATAGCCAACGGTCACGAAATCCTCGGGGCGCAGTTCCTCGGCGTGGAAATCGACGTCTTTCAGAATGTCGATAACGGTGGGCTGCAGCATCCCGGTCAAGGTGAACGTGCTGTCATGCTTGGGATCACACCCGATCTGCAGCACCTTCTTGCCCAGCTTTGAAAATGCCGCCGACAGGTTCGAACTTGTCGTCGACTTGCCGATCCCGCCCTTGCCATAGACCGCAAATACCTTCGCGCCCTCGATCTTCATCGTCGCGTCTTGGTGGACTTGTAGCGATCCTTCGCCGTCCTCCCCCCTCAAGACGGGCGGGGCGCCAAGGCTACGCGCCTTCAGTCCCTCGACCTCGCGGGCGTTGGCGCGTGCGGCCGGGGGGGCTTTATCGAGTGGGCTCATGGTCAGTTCTCCTGTCATTCCGCAGCTACGTTCAGCCCTTCGAGGGTGTCTTCCAACTCGTCCGCGCCGGCCTGAAGCGCGGCCAAGGTGGCCTCATCGGGTTGCCAGTAATCACGCTCAAACGCCTCCAAAAGGCGATTTGCCATGCGGGCCGAAGCCTGCGGGTTCAGCGCAGCCAGACGGCGGCGCATTTCTTCATCCAAAACAAATGTTTCACTCAGGCGCTGGTAGACCCACGGGTCCACAGCGCCGGTCGTCGCCGACCAACCCAAGGTATTGGTCACCTGCGCCTCGATCTGGCGCACACCTTCATGACCATGCTTTAAAAGCCCCTCGAACCATTTCGGGTTCAGCGCGCGGGAACGCGTTTCCAGCGCAACCTGTTCCTTGAGTGTCCGTACCTTGCCTTCGCCGCGCGTCTGGTCGCCGATGAAGACCGGTGCCGCGACGCCCTTGGCGCGTTTGACCGCGCGGGAAATTCCGCCAAGCGTGTCGAAATAATGGTCCACCGTCGTGACGCCCAATTCGACCGATTCTAGGTTCTGATAGGCCAGATCGACATCTTTCAGCGCGTGCTGCAAAAGGCCGGCGTTCTTGCTTGCCTTGCCATTGCGGCCATAGGCAAACGATTTGCGCGCCTCGTAGGCATCGGCCAACTCGTCTTCGCCGTCCCACGCACCGCTATCCACCAGATGGTTGACGTTCGACCCATAGGCACCTTCGGCATTGGAGAAGACGCGAAGCGCAGCCTCTTCGATGTCCACACCCATTTTGTCCATGTAATCCAGCGCGTGGGCCCGGACGAAATTCATCTCTACGGGCTCGTCCGCCGTGGCGGCCCGCCATGCGGCCTCGGCCAACATCTTGGTCTGCAGCGGCAGCAAATCCCGGAAAATTCCAGACAGGGTCATCACAACGTCAATGCGCGGACGGCCCAGCTCCTCAAGGCTGATCAGATCAGCCCCACACAACCGCCCATACCCGTCAAACCGCGGCTTCGCCCCGATCAGCGCCAGCGCCTGCGCAATCGGGCCGCCGTCAGATTTGATGTTGTCCGAACCCCAAAGCACCATCGCGACCGAGCGGGGCATCACGCCCGCCGCCTCAATCAGCTTCTGTGCCTGCTTGGCCCCGTCCTGCATGGCAAAGGCCGTTGGCATGCGGAACGGGTCAAACGCATGAATGTTGCGGCCCGTCGGCAGAACCTCGGGCGACCGGATCAGGTCACCACCCGGAACGGGCTCGATGTAGTGCGCGCCCAGCGCCCGCATCAGGGCCGGAATTTCGGTCTGCTGACGCAGCAAATGCTCGATACGGCTCCGCGTGTCGGGGTCTGTTTCGTTCATCACCCGCAGGTGTTCCTGCAGCTCGGGCTCCAACATCCCGCGCCCGACCACATGCAGCCCATCGGGGATCAACGCATCTTCGGTTTCAAGCAGGGTCAGCCACAGTTTTTCGGGCAGCGCACCGTCCATGTCCACGGCGGCGGCCTGCGTCATGATCAGGGCCTCCAACTCGGCCCGCTCATGCGCGTCAGGCGTCAAGGCCCGCCACCGGGTCAGGCTGTCCTTCAGATCCAACAGCCCCTTGTACAAACCGCTTGCCGCCAATGGCGGCGTCAGGTGCGTGATCGTCACCGCGTTCGACCGGCGCTTTGCCAACGTCGCCTCCGACGGATTGTTAGAGGCATAAAGGTAGATGTTGGGCATTTCGCCGATCAACCGATCCGGCCAATCATGCGCCCCAAGTCCCGCCTGCTTGCCCGGCATGAACTCCAGCGCGCCATGCATGCCGAAATGCAGGATCACATCGGTTTTGAAGGTATCGCGCATCCACAGATAGAACGTGGCAAAGGCGTGGGTCGGGGCAAACCCTTTCTCGAACAGCAACCGCATCGGATCGCCTTCGTAACCGAACGCCGGCTGTACGCCGACGAAGACGTTACCGAATTGCTTGCCCAGCACAAAAACGCCGCGCCCGTCCGACTGGATCTTGCCCGGCGCAGGGCCCCAGACATCTTCGATCTCTTTCAACGGCGCGGTTGTGCGCACAATGGTGTCGGCATCGACATGGGCCGCGATATTCGCCTGTTGGCCATATTGCGCCGCGTTTCCGTGCAAGATGGCGTGGCGCAGATCATCCACCGTTTCGGGCGGCTCCAGATCATAGCCATCGGCCTTCATCGCATGCAGCGTGTTGTAAAGGCTCTCGAACACACTCAGATACGCGGCGGTTCCGACCGCGCCCGCATTGGGCGGAAATCCGAACAAAACAATGCTGACCTTCTTGTCCACGTTCTTCTTGCGACGCAGCATGGCCAACCGCCGGGTCTTTTCGGTCAGGCTTTCGATCCGCTCGATGCAGGGCGCCATCGCCTTGGTGTCGGAACTGCGCTGGCAGTTCAGGTCGCAACCGCTGCACCCGTTCTCGCCATGACGTCCGCCAAACACCGTGGGGTTCGTGGCACCGTCGATTTCCGGCAGCGCGACCAACATCGTGGTCTCCACCGGCCCAAGCCCGCCACCCGACGCGGCCCACTGGTCCAGCGTCTGAAATTCAATGGGGTGCGCGGCGATATACGGCACATCCAGATCCTTCAGGATCGTCACGGCAGCCAAACTATCGTTATAGGCCGGCCCTCCAATCAGGCTGAACCCCGTCAACGAGACAAGCGCGTCGATCCGGTCGTTGGTAAAATACGCCTCCATCGCCGGGCGCCCATCCAGACCGCCGGCAAAGGCAGGCAGCACCCGCAGACCTTTGGCCTGCATCGCGCGGATCACACCATCATAATGGGCCGTATCGGACGCCAGGATATAGCTGCGCATCATCAACAGGCCCACGGTCGCGACCGGATTTTCCGGCTGCGGCAGATCGTCGATGTTGGTGGTGATGTGCTGTCCCGGAAGATCGGGGTGGTACAGGCCCACATCGGGATAATCGATCGGGGCATGCGCCTGAGGCGCGCCCTTGAACGCGCTGTCCTTGGCGTATTTGCCAACCAGAAAGCGGACCATCTGTTCGACGTTGTCGTCCGAACCGCCCAGCCAATATTGCATCGTCAGGAACCAGGCGCGCAAATCCTGCGACTTGCCGGGAATGAATTTCAGGATCTTGGGCAGACGGCGCAGCATCTTCATCTGCTTTTCGCCGGAATTCGCATTGGGCTTCGATGTGCCACGCAACTTCTTCAGAAACGCCATCGCGCCGCTTGCGGGCCGGGCCATGTCCAGATCGCCCATCCGCGTCAGCGTCACGACCTCCTTGGCCGAGATCATGCCCACCATCGCATCGCAGGTGTCACGACGGGCCTGCAACGCGGGCAAGATCGCCTGAATATGCTCTTCGATGAACAACAGGTTGCTGATGATGATGTCGCCATGCCGCACCGCATCGCGCGCCATCTCCAGCGCATCGGCGTTTTCCGCCCACTCGGCGGCGGCGTGAACAGATACCGACAGCCCCGGAAACTCATCAGCCAGACGCACCGACACCCGCGCGGCCGGACCGGCTGCATGGCTGTCCAGCGTCACGATGACGACGCGATAGCCCGGTATGTGACCACTATCGCGCATAATGTGCCTTCGCCTCGTACAGCGTCTCGACGCTGATCTGTGAAATCCCCTGCGATGCGGCAAACGTCTCGGTATTGCGCCGCGCCTTGCCGCGCACGAAGAACGGGATCTTCTTCAACTCTTTTTCCGCATCCGCCAGCCACACCATGACGTCGCTGCCGGTGGCTTCGGGCGCGTCATTCATCTTGGCCGGCAAACTCTCGGGGGTCTGGGGGGTGAACCCCCCAGCCTCCGCCATCGCCACCGGCGCATGGCCGCCATGGTGGCTTGGCCCGGCCTCATCGTGAAACTCGAAATCATCGCGGAACATGTGCAGCAGGTGTTCTTCCAGCCCCATGACAAGCGGATGTATCCAAGTGTCGAAAATGACGTTGGCGCCTTCCCACCCCATCTGAGGGGAATAGCGCGCGGGAAAATCCTGAACATGGACAGGGGCGGAAATCACGGCACACGGAATGCCCAGTCGCTTTCCGATATGGCGCTCCATCTGGGTGCCCAGAATCATCTCCGGGACGGCTGCCGCAATCGCCTCCTCGACCTCCAGATAATCATCCGTGATCAACGCGGTCAGCCCGAATTCCTTCGCCAGATCGCGGATGTCACGGGCAAACTCGCGGTTGTAACACCCCAGACCCACAACCTCGAAGCCCATTTCATCACGGGCGATGCGGGCGGCGGCCTTGACATGGGTCGCGTCGCCAAACACGAACACGCGCTTACCGGTCAGATAGGTTGAATCAACCGACGCGGACCACCAAGGCTGGCGCAACCGGCTCAGGTCCGTCCGGGGCTCCACGCCCGCCAGCTTGGCGACCTCGGCCACGAAATCATGGGTCGCGCCCACCCCGATCGGCACGGTTCGCGTGAACGGCTGGCCGCACACCCGCTCCAGATGGCGGCAGGCGGTTTCGCAATGCTCGGGGTACATGGCCACGTTGAAATGTGCCTGGCCCAGGGTGGTGATATCCATCGGCGTCGCGCCAAACGGGGCCACGACGTTCACGCCAATCCCCATCTCCCACAACAGCGCCTTGACCTCTTCGATGTCATCGCGATGCCGAAAGCCCAGCGCAAGCGGCCCAAGGATGTTGCATGTCACCTCGGGCGTGCGGTCCATCGGCCGGGCCAGCCCCTTGACGATCTGATAGAACGTCTCGTCCGTCCCGAAATTCTCTTTCCGCTGATAGCTTGGCAGTTCCAGCGCGATAACCGGCACCGGAATACCCATCGTCTCCGCAAGACCGCCGGGATCGTCCTGAATCAGTTCGGCGGTGCAAGATGCCCCGACAATCATCGCCTGCGGCTTGAACCGCTCATAGGCGTCCATGCAGGTCTTCTTGAATATGCCGGCGGTATCCGCGCCCAGATCCCGGCCTTCGAACGTTGTGTAGCTGACGGGCGGGCGATGATTGCGCCGCTCGATCATCGTGAACAACAGGTCCGCATAGGTATCGCCTTGGGGGGCATGCAGCACATAGTGCAACCCCTTCATCGCGGTGGCGACGCGCATCGCGCCGACATGGGGCGGGCCTTCATATGTCCAGACCGTCAATTTCATTCTGCGGCCACCTGCGGTCTCAGAATGGCCTTGCGCCGCAAGGGGCGCGCAAACAGGGCGGCCAGATCACCGGCCTGCTCGTAGAAATGAACGGGGGTGAAAACCAACTCGATCGCCCACTTCGTCGACAGGCCCTCCGCCTCCAGCGGGTTTGCAAGGCCAAGGCCGCACACCGTCAGATCGGGCCGCGCAGCGCGCGCACGATCCAGTTGCAGGTCAACGTCCTGCCCCTCGGAAATGGTGGGACCCGCCGGTATCAGATCCATATCGGGACCGACGATCCCCTTGTGAATATAAGGCGCGCTGATTTCGATCGCCTCCATCCCGCATTCGCGGGTCAAGAAACGGGCCAGCGGAATTTCCAGTTGGCTGTCGGGAAAGAAAAAGATCGACTTGCCGCTCAGGGTCTCGGCGGCGGCGGCCACGGCCTTGCGGGCGCGCGCACGTGGGGCGGCGGTGACACGCTCGAACGTCTCGGCATCCACCCCGAACTCATCTGCGATCGCGCGCAACCATGCGGTTGTGCCTTCTTCCCCAAACGGGAACGGGGCCGGGATCATCCGGGCGCCGCGCCGGTCCAGCGCGGCGGCGGTATCGGACAAGAACGGTTGCAACAGCGCATAGACGGTATTGTCGCCGACGCCCGGCATTGCGGCGGATCGCGGTGCAGGCAACACGCGGATCGGGCCAACGCCCATGTCGGTCAGCAACTTGACCGCCTGATCCTCGACCACATCCGGCAGCGCGCCGACCAGCATCAGTTCCCGCGCATCGGTCGCGGGCAACACCGGCACCATCGACGCCAGACAGGCATCCTCGCCTTGGGTAAACGTCGTCTCGATTCCCGATCCGGAATAATTCAACACCCGCACATGCGGCGCATGTTCAATCGTCAGGCGTTCCGCTGCACGGGCAAGGTCCAGCTTGATCACCTCGGACGGGCACGATCCCACAAGGAACAGCTGCTTGATGTCAGGGCGACGCGCCAGCAGGCGGGCCACTTCCCGGTCCAGTTCATCATGGGCATCGGCCATTCCTGCCAGATCGCCCTCTTCCAGAATGGCGGTGCCGAAACGCGGCTCGGCAAAGATCATCACACCGGCTGCGGATTGCAGAAGATGCGCGCAGGTGCGCGACCCGACAACCAGAAAGAAGGCATCCTGCATCTTGCGATGGAGCCAGATAATCCCGGTCAGGCCGCAAAACACCTCGCGCTGGCCGCGTTGCTTCAGAACAGGCGCGTCACGGCAGCTTTGGGCGGGAATGGCGATGGGGTTGTTCATTGTGCGCCCTCGGCCCGGGCCACGCGCAGCTTCCAGATGAACTGCCCCGCGTTAACCACATAGGCCGTGTAGGCCGCCAGCGCGATCCACATCTGCTGCTCATGGGCCAGTCCGGTCAGCAGCGCCCAGACATAGCAGCAATGCAGCGCGATAACCGCAAAGCTAAAGACGTCCTCCCAGAAGAACGCCTCGGCAAACAGGTATTGCCCGAACACGACCTTTTCCCAGATCGCGCCCGTGACCATGATCAGCGCCAGAAATCCGGTCTTGACGATGATGGAAACGGTTGCGGCCTCATAGCCCGCACCGGTCAGCATAAATCGCACGACCAGCACCACTGAGACCAGGAAAACAAGGAATTGCAGGGGGGCCAGAACCGCCTGAACGGTGGTCCACACCGTGCTGTCACGACGGATACGCTCCTCTGGCGTATACAGCTGCCGAGACGGTGTGGCTGTCAGGATATCCGTGGGCATGCGGCGTCGATTCCTTGCGGGTTTCCATGAAATCTAGCGCCGCAACGGACAAAGTGTCAACTGAAACTTACACTTTTGAGGGGCTGTAAAGTCTGCCTGTCACTGTGGCATTTTCCCTTCAAACCAATAAATTCTCAGTTGGAACTGGCAATAATGACCCACCGGCATTAGTTTCATGATCAAGCAGTGATCCACATTGTCAATTTCCTTTGACAGTTTCGGGTATTTCATAGAGTGTCAGTGCCAACCCCACCTTCACCACCGGGCGCGGACGACAAAAGACGTTGGGCGTGAAGGGTGCGGACGAATTCCATGATGACTGGACAAGATCAGATGGCACTGCCCCTTCAGGGGATGCGGAACGCTGAAATTTCCAAACTTGCCCTACTGGCAATTTCAGGACTTGCATCGAAACCAACCCGAACCAGCGAAAGCTTGGGGCGTTACCTGCACCTGTTTTGCGCGTCACTCCTGGAGAATGAAGGTGGTCTGCACCACAGCATGGTCCGCCGCATGCAGGAAGATGGCGTCAAGACCAACGACATCATCGATTACATCGTTCCGGAAACGGCGCGGCGCTTGGGTGAATACTGGTTCGCCGATGAAATCGGCTTTGCCGACGTCACCATCGGAACCGCCCGCCTGCAACAAATCGTCCGTGGCCTTGCCGCACACCAAACCGACCGCAGGCGCGCCAGCCGTGGACCTGTCTTGATGGTGCTGCCCCACTCCGAGGATCATACGCTCGGCTCGGTTGTCGCCGGCGATCAGATCCGCCGTATCGGATATGATGTCGATACCGCCGTTGATTACAATGTGGGTGCGCTTATTGATCAGATCCGCCATCAGTCTTACGTGATGATCGGGATCAGCGCCTCGGGGCCTAGGTCTCTGGCATATACAGCCGAACTGGTGACAGAAATTCGGACGTCCGTGTCACGGTTCACGCCGGTTGTTCTTGGGGGTGCCGTACTCAACTCGGATCTTGATCTTATCGGGATCACTGGGGCCTGCCATACCGCGCACGACGTGCGCACAGCCTTGATGAAATGCGGCTTGCCGGTCGATCAGACAACGGCGGCCCCCACCCCACACGCAGAGGTTGCCCGGCCATGACCCAAGTGCAAATGCCGGCGTCAAGGAAGCAAAGTTTATGAAAACGCGCGGAACAGATTTCTGGAATGAACCCTCGGCGCCGCCCATCGCGCCCGAGCAGTTCAACGAAATCGTGGCCACGGCCGCCGATCTCGCCATTGTGCTGGACCTGTCCGGCACGGTGAAATCGGTAGCGGTCAACCCGATGAACCCCACGTTGGGGCGGCTCGACCACTGGAAAGACCGCGATATTCGCGAATTCATGGCCCAAGACAGCCTGTCCAAGCTGGAAGCGCAGCTTGAGGCATACCGCGCAGGGCAAAAGGCCAAGACCGACTCGATCGAGGTGAACCATTTCGACAACGCGAATTGGGAATTCCCGATCCGCTACACCATTCACAAGACCGGGTATGATGATGTCATCTTGATGCTGGGGCGCGACCTGCGCCCCATCGCCGAGTTGCAGCACCGTCTGGTCAAGGCGCAGCTGGCGCTTGAAAAAGACTACGAAAGCCACCGCGACTACGAAACCCGCTACCGTGTGATCATGGAGGCGGCGCGCGATGCCCTCGTGCTCGTCGACGTCGGCACGGGCCGTGTGCTTGATCTGAACACCGCTGCCGCACAGATTCTGGGCGCCGATGTCGATACGCTGACAGGGGCCGCCTTCACACAGGAATTCGACGGTCGGCGTCGTGGTGAATTCATCGAGGCGCTGGTTGCCTCGGCTGGCGATGATGCCGCCGGGCCGCAGACCGCCCAGACCAAACGTGGCGGAAAATCCGTTGCGCTTTACCCGATCGTTTTCCGCGCTGCCGGTGACAAGACCATGCTGTGCCGGATCCAACCGACCGGAAGCGCCGAGGTTGTCGCCGCCGAACTCGCCGAGACGCTGGCGATCCTTTATCGCGAAGGGCCCGACGCCGTGGTGTTTACCGATGCGCACGGCATCATCACCGCCTGCAACGACGCGTTCCTCGGTCTTTGCGATGTGGCGCGCATGTCCGATGTCAAAGGCAAGTCGCTCGCCGATTTCCTCGCGCGGGGCAGTGTTGACCTCAAGGTGCTGATCGACAACTCGGCCCGCGCCGGCAAGATGCGGATCTATGCAACCAAGCTGGAAGGTGCCTTCGGCTCGCAGCTCTCGGTTGAAATGTCCGCAACACACCTGACCGGGGCGGCCGGAAGCAGTAGTTTCGCCTTCACCCTGCGCGACACGTCTCGGCTGGAGGTGGTGCGCGAACCGTCCGCACCCACGCCGAACCCGTCCCTCGTGTCGGACGATGCGATGCGCAACGTCATGGACCTTGTCGGCTCGGCGCCGCTCAAGGATATCGTCGCCGCTACAGCCGATGTCGTTGAAAAGATGTGCATCGAAACGGCGGTGGATCTGACCGATAACAACCGCGTCGCCGCCGCCGAGATGTTGGGCTTGTCGCGTCAATCGCTGTATGTGAAGCTTCGCAAGTATGGTTTGATCAACCGCAGCGACCACTAGGCCGCCCAGCGCCTTGGGAACACATCCGTCAACCTAAGTTTACAGTTGCCGATTCCATAAGTGTCAGGCTATCCTGACACTTATGAGTGTAACGACCGACCACACCCATTCCGCGCCTGCGCGTTCTTTCCCCGAACCGCGCGCCGTCCTGACGCTGCTGAAACCGATCACATGGTTTCCGCCGATGTGGGCGTATCTGTGCGGTGCAGTGTCTGTTGGCGTCGCCCCCTCGGGCCACTGGCTGGCGCTTGGCCTTGGCGTCTTGCTGGCCGGTCCCGTCGTCTGCGGAATGAGCCAAGCCGCGAACGATTGGTGCGATCGCCACGTCGATGCTATCAACGAGCCGCACCGCCCCATTCCATCGGGCCGTATTCCCGGCAAATGGGGTCTCTATATCGCGCTGATCATGTCGGCCTTCGCCATTTTTCTGGGCTGGTTTCTGGGCCCTTGGGGCTTTGGCGCCACGTTCGTCGCCGTCGCCGCCGCCTGGGCCTATTCCGCCGAACCGATCCGCATGAAGCGGTCGGGCTGGTGGGGGCCGGGCCTTGTGGGGCTGTCCTACGAATCACTGCCGTGGTTCACGGGGGCCGCCGTTCTGGCTGCGGGCGCGCCCACATGGCCCGTCATCATCGTGGCGCTGCTTTACGGAATCGGCGCACATGGCATCATGACGCTGAATGATTTCAAGGCGTTGGAGGGTGATCGCCAGACGGGCGTGAACTCGCTTCCAGTCACGCTTGGCCCTGCACGGGCGGCGCGCGTTGCATGCTGGGTCATGACCATCCCGCAACTGGCGGTCATTGCCTTGCTGTTCTACTGGGGGCGCGAATGGTTCGGGCTTGCCATCGTCATATCGCTTATCGCGCAGCTTTACGCGATGCGGGTCATGCTGCGCGACCCAAAGGCCAAGGCGCCGTGGTATAATGCAACAGGTGTCTCGCTCTACGTGCTGGGCATGATGGTCACCGCATTCGCAATCCGGGGAATGTCATGACGTTATCGTGGTTGCAGATCGTTCGCATGGGTCTGGTGCAAATGGCATTGGGGGCGATCGTCGTGCTGACCACATCGACCCTGAACCGCCTGATGGTGGTGGAACTGGCCCTTCCCGCCGTCTTGCCCGGCCTGCTGGTCGCCCTGCACTACGGCATTCAGATCACGCGGCCGCAATGGGGTTACAGATCGGATACCGGTGGTCATCGCACCCGCTGGATCATCGGCGGCATGGCCATTCTGGCGTTGGGCGGTCTGTCTGCGGCCTATGGCGTTGTCCTGCTGGAAACCTCCTTTGCGCTTGGCATGGCCGTTTCGGTGGCCGCCTACGCGGCCATCGGCATCGGCGTTGGCGCTTCGGGCACGTCGCTGCTGGCATTGCTGGCCACTGCGACTGCACCACACCGCCGCCCCGCTGCGGCCACCATCACATGGCTGATGATGATTTTCGGCATCGCCGTCACTGCGGGCGTCTCCGGGCAGTTTCTTGACCCCTATACCGCCAGTCGTCTGATGGCCGTGGTTGCCGTTGTCACCGGGGGCGCGTTCGTCGTGACCTGTCTCGCCGTCTGGGGGATCGAGCGGAGCGTCATCGCCCGCCCCGAAACCGAAAGCGCGCCGTTCATCGAAGGCCTTCGCGAAGTCTGGGCTGAACCCAAGGCCCGCACATTCACCATCTTCGTCTTTCTGTCGATGACCGCCTATTTCATGCAGGAACTTATACTTGAGCCTTATTCGGGTCTGGTTTTCAACTTCACCCCCGGCCAATCGACAACCCTGTCGGGCGCGCAAAACGGCGGCGTCTTCCTTGGCATGGTGGTGGTGGGCATTGCGGGCACAGCCCTGCGGCTTGGGTCATTGAAATCATGGGTCATCGCGGGCTGTCTCGGCTCTGCCGCGTCCCTTGGGCTGATCACCACGCTGGGCATGGTCGGGCCGACGGCACCACTTCTGCCTGCGGTCGTCTTGATGGGCTTCTTCAACGGCATGTTCGCCGTGGCTGCCATTGGTTCCATGATGGCGCTGGCCGGTGACGGGCGCGGCGCCCGCGAAGGGACGCGCATGGGCCTGTGGGGCGCAGCACAGGCCATGGCCGCCGGGTTCGGCGGCTTGGCCGGGGCTGGCTTGGCCGATCTGCTCCGCACACAGATGACCGACGCCGCCGCCTTCGGTTCGGTGTTCGTGTTCGAAGCCGCGCTTTACGTCGCCGCCGCCTACATGGCCCTCCGTGTCATGGACCGCCACCAATCATCCACGGCCCCAACGGCCGCCGTTCCGGGAGAATGACCATGAATTACGATGTTGTCGTTGTAGGGGGCGGCCCATCCGGCGCCACCGCGGCCGAAGATCTGGCGCGCTCTGGTCATACCGTCGCCCTCATCGACCGCGATGGACGGATCAAGCCCTGCGGCGGCGCCATTCCGCCGCGCCTGATCCGTGATTTCGATCTGCCCGATGATCAACTTGTCGCCAAGATTACCACGGCGCGCATGATCTCACCCACGGGTCGGCGGGTCGATATTCCCATCGAAAACGGCTTTGTCGGTATGGTTGACCGCGAACATTTCGACGAATTCCTGCGGGTGCGCGCTGAAAAGACCGGTGCGGTGCGGCACACCGGAACCTACCTGCGCATCGACCGGGATGATGCCGGCACCCATGTCGTTTTCCGTGACAAGGCAACTGGCGAAGAACGCGCCCTTGCCTGCAAGCTTGTCATTGGTGCCGATGGCGCGCGGTCGAACATCGCCAGAACCGAGGTCAAGGACGGCGACCACATTCCCTATGTCATCGCCTATCATGAAATCATCGCCTCGCCCGGTCCGCGCGGCGATTATGACCCGGCACGCTGTGACGTGATCTATGACGGCGCCATCAGCCCGGATTTCTACGGCTGGGTGTTCCCGCACGGGAAATCCGCCAGCGTCGGCATGGGCTCCATGGTCAAGGGTGTTGATCTGAAACTGGCCACCGCCGCCCTGCGCAAAAATGCCGGGCTGGACGATTGTGAAACCATCCGCCGTGAAGGCGCACCAATCCCGCTCAAGCCGCTCGATAAATGGGACAATGGCCGCGATGTCGTTCTCGCCGGTGATGCGGCGGGCGTTGTTGCGCCCTCATCCGGGGAAGGGATTTATTACGCCATGGTCGGCGGGCGCGTGGCTGCCACCGCCGCCGCCGCCACGCTTTCCAGCGGCCGGGCCAAAGACCTGCAACTGGCCCGCAAGCTGTTCATGCGCGAACACAAATCTGTCTTCAAGATACTTGGCGCGATGCAAAATGCCTATTACCGCAGCGACGAACGCCGCGAACGCTTCGTCACGCTTTGTCACGACATCGACGTTCAGCGCCTCACATTCGAGGCCTATATGAACAAGGAACTCGTCAAGGCACGCCCCCTTGCGCACATCAAGATCGGGATCAAGAATTTGGCTCATCTGGCCGGCATCATCTCCGCGACACGCGCATGACCGTCATGATCCCCACTTGGGTCGACGGCGTGCTCACGCCTGTGGATAAGCTTGAGGCGCACGTCAGGGGCCTGCGCCACAAGGCTATTTCCGTGTTCTTGTTGCGCGATGGTCAGGTGCTGCTGCAGCGCCGTGCCATGGGCAAGTATCACACACCCGGCCTTTGGGCGAACACATGCTGTACCCATCCTTACTGGGGTGAAGTCGCGCTCGACTGTGCCCAACGTCGCCTCACCGAGGAACTTGGCATCACCGGCGTCCCCCTCGAATTCCGCGATACGGTCGAATACCGTGCCGATGTGGGCGGTGGCCTGATCGAGCATGAAGTTGTGGATATCTTTGTGGGTGAAGTCGCCCAAGGGGTCGAAGCCGCGCCAAACCCCGATGAGGTCATGGACACAATCTGGCGTCCGCTGGCGACATTGGCCGATGAAGTGATCCGCGCGCCAGGCAGCTTTACACCATGGCTGCAAATTTACCTGAGGGAATATTCAGCAAATATTTTCAACGGCGTGGTCAACGTCTGACGGCGACGGCGCAATCCGAATTGATATACCCCAGCCCGCGCCCTCAAGCGCGGGTCTTTTGTTCCAGAACGACCACACCCAACGCACCCAACGCGGCATCTGCGATATGGCCTGCGGTCAATCCGGCCTCGGCATACATGTCCGCCGGGCTGGCCTGATCGATGAATGTATCGGGCAGGGTCAGGGTGCGGATCGCCAGACCACGGTCCAGCCGCCCGCTGGCCGCCAGATGGTGCAAAACCATTCCACCAAAGCCCAGCATCGCGCCCTGTTCGACGGTGATCAGCGCACGGTGATCCGCCGCCAGCCGGTCAATCAGGTCCGTATCAAGCGGTTTGGCGAACCGGGCATCGGCCACTGTCACGCTGATCCCGCGCGCTTCCAGATCCTTGGCCGCCTCCATCGCCTCCGACAGGTGCGCCCCAAACGACAGGATCGCCACGTCCGTTCCTTCCTGAACCACGCGCCCCTTGCCAATCTCCAGCACGTCACCCCGTTCCGGCAACGCAACGCCAACGCCCTCTCCGCGTGGATAACGCAGGGCGATCGGGCCACTGTCATGCGCCACGCACGTCGCCATCATGTGCACCAGCTCCGCCTCGTCGGCGCAGGCCATGACCGTCATGTTGGGCAGCATCGCCATAAATCCGATGTCAAAGGCACCGGCATGTGTTGGCCCGTCCGCCCCCACCAATCCCGCCCGGTCGATCATGAACCGCACCGGCAGGTTCTGCAGGGCCACGTCATGCACGATCTGGTCGTATCCGCGCTGCAGGAAACTGGAATAGATCGCGCAGAATGGCTTGAGGCCCCCTGCCGCCAACCCGGCCGAAAACGTGACCGCGTGCTGTTCGGCAATGCCCACATCAAACACCCGGGACGGCATTGCCGTCTGCATGGCCGCCAGACCGGTGCCCCCCGGCATCGCCGCCGTCACGGCCACCACGCGGTTGTCGCGCCGCGCCTCGGCCAGCAAGGTATCGCCAAAGACGCCCGTATAGCTGGGCGCGTTCGGGGTCGACTTGGCCTGAACCCCCGTTTCAGGGTCAAACTTGGCAACACCGTGGTAACAGTCGTCCGCGCCCTCCGCAGGCGCATATCCCTTCCCCTTCACGGTGACCGCATGGATCAAGACCGGCCCGGTCGCCCGCGCCTTGGCCGCGCGCAACACCGACAAAAGCTGTGGTATGTCGTGGCCATCAACCGGGCCGACATACTGGAACCCCAGATGTTCGAACAACGTGGCTGACGGTTGATGCCCGGTCACCAGTTCCCGCGCCCGTTCTGCCCCGGCACGCAACGGCCCCGGCAAATGCGCCGCGACCCCATCGGCGATGTCCTTCAAGGTGTGAAGCGGCGATTTCCCGTTCAGCCCCGACAGGTATTTCGACATCGCGCCCACGGGTGGGGCGATGCTCATGTCATTATCATTCAAGATCACGAACAGCCGCCGCCCTTCGGAGCCGGAATTGTTGAGCGCCTCATACGCCATTCCGGCACTGATCGACCCGTCGCCGATCACCGCGATCGCGTCGCCGGTCGCCTCTCCCAGCTCCCGCGCCATCGTAAAGCCCAGCGCAGCCGAAATGCTGGTTGAACTATGGGCCGCGCCGAACGGGTCATAGACGGACTCCGCGCGCTTGGTGAACCCACTCAGCCCGCCCTTCTGGCGCAACGTTCTGATCCGATCCCGCCGGCTGGTGACGATTTTATGGGGGTAGCACTGATGCCCGACATCCCAGATCAGCTTGTCATAGGGGGTGTTGAAAACCGCATGAATCGCGACCGTCAACTCCACGACACCAAGACTGGACCCCAGATGCCCGCCCGTCTCCGATACCGCGCTGATCGTCTCTGCCCGCAATTCATCGGCGCAGATGGCAAGCTCGGCGTCGCTCATCCTGCGCAGATCCGCAGGCGATTGAACACGGTCAAGAATAGGGGTGAGTGGTCGATCGGTCATTGGCGGGGCCCTCCCGAACCCTAGGGGAAGAAGGTATGCCGCAGGCCGGGGGTCTGGTAACCGCAGCGCGGTAGTGGGTCACCGGATCACGCGGCGTCCGGCGGCTTTGGGTGGCACCGGGCGAAACATGCCGCCCGGTGCCGAAACAATCTGCCCGAAAGGGGCGTTACTGGAACGCGCTATAGTCAGGTTCGCCCGATGTCGTCGCAAGTTCGGGCCAGTTGGCGATCACGTTCAGGCCTTGCAGCGGTTGCTGATACCCTTGGTGACAGGTCCGGCACGCTGCCAACGGCGCGTCCCCATAGACAGGTCCCAGACGTTCTGCCGGATACACATCCTGCAGCGGCAACAGATGCTCCGCGATCATCTCCTGCACCATCAAGATGCCCATGCTAGCGGTTGCCCATTGCGGGGTCACCTGTCCGGGGTCGTAGAAGGCGCGGCTATTGTGGCAAAAGACACAGTTCACGCCCAACGAGTTCGCGAAATAGTTCATGAACGCAAAGGTCCGCTCGGTCTGCTGGATCAGCGGATCGCCCGGCTGCTGCTGCACCCGGCTTTCCAGATCATGCACACCGATACGCGCGTAATCACCGTTCGCGTCGGCCATCAGGTAGGTCTCCAGATAATCCGACGGCAATGAGGTGTAGTTCGACACCATCGTCACCCGGTTCTGGTTGGCCGACCAGCCAGCCACGTTGCTGTTTACCGGGCTGACACGGTACCAGATGTTATTGGGCACGTTCTGGCCACGGTGGCAGGTGTAACAGGTGACCCCGACCTGCGCGTTGGCGTTCACGTGCGCATCCCAGTTTTCGTTGACCGACTGGGTCATCTGGATCATCCCGCGCGCAACCACCTTGGTATACAGGTCATCGTCGGCATAATTCCCCTCGGCCGCCCCGGCGTGGCAATAGGTGCAGCCTTCGTCGGGCGCGACCCACAGGGTCATCGCGTTCATCAGCCGGTTGAAGTTGGCATCCGTCAGACCGCCCAGAACCTGGACGTTCTCATAGATGTCACCCGCCAGCGCCTCGCCCGGTTCCGGGACAAAGGGTTCGTCGGTGTAGAAATCGGCCACCGTCGGGTCCCCCGCGGCAAGATTCATGGCAAATTCCTGCACATGCATCCCTGTTCCGCGCGGGCCGGTTTGTTGGCTCTCGGTGGCGTAGGGTTGCCCGAACGCTACCAGCATTGCTGCAACAAACACCGCCCCGCCCGCGGCCCCGACCAAAATGGCCGGGCCGAAGATATTTGTGGGGTTACTGCTGTTCCAGTCGTCAAACCACTTAGGCAACATGGCTCAATTCCCTCCCTGGCCGATGCCGCCGAAGTCACTGTAGGTTCCGTAGGCTTCATAGCCATAAGGCGCCAAGTAATCGGGGGCGAAGTTGTGTTCGATGGCCCAGATGAACCAGTTGTCCACCACGGTTCCGGTCAGCAAGATGCCGATCCCGCCAGTGATCGGGGTCAGAACCGCGAACCACCAGGCCCAGCGGTGAATCCCCTCCATCGTGGCGTTGAAGCCCATGGTCCAGCGCCAGAACAGGCCAGCCCGCTCCGAGGCCGTGCCACGGTCATAGATCTGCTCCAGCTCCCGGTCGCCGCCAAAGCGGCTGACGGCCAGAATGGTTGCGGCGTGCATCGCAAACAACAGCACCGACCCATACAGGAACACGATCGAAAGGCAGTGGAACGGGTTGTAGTACAGGTTTCCATAGCGGATCGAGAACGCCGTGGTCCAATCAAGGTGCGGGAAGATGCCATAAGGCACCGCCTCGCTCCATGATCCCATCAAGATGGGACGGAACAGGCCCAGAACCAGAAACAACCAGATCGCGGCAAGGAACGCCCAGGCAATATGCTTGCCCATCTTGTGCTGTTCAGCCAGCAGATAGGTCCGCAGCCACCAGCTCATCACGCTGACAAGCAGGAAGAAGCTAGAGATGATGTACCAGCCCCCATCGTTCAATGGCGGCATGCGCAGGCCGTGCTCCGGCCCCGGCGGCTCCAGCGAAAGCCAGAACAACTGCCGGATGAACTCCGGGATCGACCAACCGACCTGACTCAGCATGTTGAGGCCGACGATATTGAACCACAGCAAACCGGTCGCAAGGCTGACCGTGCCCGCCCAACCCAGATAGATCGGGCCAAGCTGCGCATTGCCTACTAGGCCTGCGAGGGTCGAAAAACTGGCGCCCTTTGTCCGTTCGGACGCCATGTTGTTTTCGTTGTCCATGCCCATCTCGGGCTCACCCTGAACTTGGACCTGGGTGAAGATGTTTTGATATTCAAAATAGGCCATGGCTCAGTTCCCTCCCACCAGTACAGGTGCATTGGCGCCGATGGTCTCAAGCGCGTTGGGGTCATAGATGATCCCCTGGCTCGGCCAGATCGGCATCTCAAGCCACCAATTCCACCACTCGGGCCAACCACCGGTCCAGACGGGCCCGGAAATCACGATGCAGACCGCGCTCCAGAAACCGGCATTCAGCGCCAGCAGCAGACCAAGACGGTGAATGCCCAGCGTCCCGATGGAATAACCGATCAGATCTCGAAAGAACGTGTCCTCGTCGTCAGGGCTTTTGGCTTCCTGACCCTTTTCGGGGTTCGCCGCCGACAGGATCAAACCGCCATGCAGCGCCAGCGCGAAGGTCGTGGTGAAGAAGAACGTCACCGCGATCATGTGGGCCGGGTTATAATGGAAATGCAGGTACGCGTATCCGGTATTGGACACCCAATCGAGGTGGCTGAAAATGCCATACGGGAACGCATGCCCCCACCCCCCCATCAGGACCGGCCGGATCACCACCAGCGTCACATAGGCCAGAATCGCAAAGCTGAAGGCGAAGGGCACGTGATACCCCATACCCAACTTGCGGCAGATCTCGACCTCGCGCAGCGCCCAACTGACAAAGGCGCCAATCGCGCAGATCGTGATGATCTGCCAAAGCCCGCCCTCCATCAATGGCGCCATTCCAAGGCCGTAACTCAAGTCTGGCGGCGCAATGTTGATCGTCCAAGGGTTGAAGTTGCCATCCATGGCAGCGCCCCAGAAGATCAGAATGGTTCCCAACAGGGCGAAAAATGCTGTCGTGACCCCGAAGAAGCCCACGTAGAAAGGACCGACCCAGAAATCGAATAGATCGCCGCCGATCAGCGTCCCTCCGCGGACGCGATACTTTTTTTCGAAGCTTAGCAAAGCCATGCGTCTGTCTCCGCGTTTGGCGGCTGTCTCGCGTTGCGTTTTGAGCCGTCAGTGTTTTTGATTTGTATGGCTGCGGGCAAAACGGCGCCCTGCCCGCAGCAATCTTGTCTCTGCCGTAAATCTCGGTGGGTCAGGCTTAGTTGCCGAAACCCATGTTCATCGCGGCGGTATCGAACCAGTTCATACCGGACGACAGAACCACCAGGTGGATCATTGCCGCCAACAGGAAAAGGAACACACCCTGCGCAACAAAAACGCGGCGCGGGTCAAAGATCAGCCATATTTTATAGAATTTAGACATGTCTTATTCCTTTCTCAGAACCAGGGTGCCCAGATGTACGTCGCGATGTGAGCGACAAGGGCCACCGCGGCAAACAGCGTGAGCCCGCTCACGTAAACTGAGTGCAGCTCTTGTGCCTGCTCGTCGGTAAGACCCGTAAAGCTCAGGTCAGTATTGTCAGCCATTAACTTTCCTCCGGAACGTTAGACTGTGCCGCATACCCTGCGGCCAGGTACCGAAAGGGTCTCATTACCCATTCGGCACTCCACCTCGGGCGAATTGCTTCCCCCTTGGCGAACTTGAAGTCGGCTCCGGTCGTCACGCCGAGAATGTCGTGGTCCGTTCCTGCATACCTGGGTCTAGACAGGCTCTAACATGCAGGTTTGACCCTATTTTCTACGCCGAGAAGATCATCGGCGTGATGATGCGCGCTTGGGTCCATGCCCGCGCGATCGGTCCCTTGTCGGTCAGGCTTCCGGACCGGAATGCCGCCAGCGCCCACGTGATGGTCGCCAAGGGCAAGGTCGCCAGAAAGATGATCGCAAAGTAGATCATGAACTCCGTCTTCAGCGGTCTTGCCCGCGTCGTGATCGGTGTATTTGAGGTAAAGTCAGCCATTCAGGGTCTCCCTCGGTTGTGTTGTTTCGAATTTCTTGGGTGCCAAAGCGGCCACCGTTTCGCGCACCACGCGTTCATCGCCTTGCGACAACGCAGCCTTTTCAGCAGCATCGCGCAGGGTCTTGGCGGCAGAGATACGGGTCAGGACCGGGTGTTCGGAAACGATCCGGTCCAGCAGTGTCAGCGCATCGGCATCCCATGGGAAATCGCGGCGCAGGGTCGTTGGTGTGGCGCTGGCGCTATCCATGTCGGTGCCCAGCGGCAGAATGTGGAACAGCGCGTCAAACAATCCGTTGCAGACTTCCTGCAACATGTAGGTCGCACCGGCGTAGCCCATGAACGGTGTTCCCGTGGCGCGCCGGATGGCTGCACCGGGGAAAGATGCCGGAATGAACGCGGGCTTGGGTCCGTGGCCGGCGGTCATTTCCGCCAGATACATCTTTTCGTTGATCGACCCCATCAAGATCAGGGGGCGCTTTTCGCTCAACATCGACCGCACGGCTTCGTTGTCGGTTTTCTTGCCGCGAATCCGCGACACCGCAAAGGCACAGGGCAGGCCCAGATCGTCTTCCAGAAACTGGCGCACGCCACGGGTGTAGGTCTCGTTGGCCACGATCGCGAAGCTGGCGGTTGCAAAGAAATCCTGTGTCACGCTCCGCCACAGATCCCAGACCGGCTTGATCGTCGAATGCTTTTCGCGCTGGATGAACGGCTCCGGGTCAAGGCCCAGCATCTCACCCAGCATGCGCAGGAACTTGGTGGTGCTTTCCACCCCGATCGGCGCCTGCAGGTACGGCTTGCCCAGCACTTCGCACAGGCCCCGGCCAAATTCACGGTACATGCAGACATTCACATCCGCATTCACCAGATTGCGCATTTCGGCCAGATGGCTGCCCAGCGGCATCACCATGTTGACCTCGGCCCCGATCCCTTCGACCAGACGACGAATTTCATGCAGATCGGATGGCATGTTGAACGTGCCGTACATCGGCCCAAGGATATTCACGCGAGGGGCTGCACCCTCTTCGCGTTTCTTCTCGGGCGGCATCCGCCCCTTGGTCATGCCGAATTCGGTAAAGATCCAGGTCATCGCGCGGTCGGCGCTTTCCCACTGGTCCTCGTCAATCGTGCGCGGCAGGAATCGTTGAATGTTGGTGCCCATGGGCGTGACGCCGCCGCCGATCATCTCGGCAATCGACCCGGTGACGACCACAGCCGGCAATGCGGGGTCAAGCGTCCCCCACGCGCGTTTCATCGCGCCTTCGGTTCCGTCGCGACCAAGCTCTTCCTCGCCCAGACCCGTCGTCACAATCGGAAGCTCGTGCGGCGGCAGCGCGTCGGTGTAATGCAACACCGAGGTCACGGGCAGGTTCTCACAACCCACCGGGCCGTCGATCACAACCTGCAGTCCCTTGACCGCCGTGAAGGCGTAAACCGCACCCCAATAGCCGCCCGCGCGATCGTGGTCCTGCACTAGCATTGCACGACCTCCGACACCGTGGCCGTATGCATGGGTTGTGCATGACCTGTGCATGGGATGTGCATGCGGGTTTTTGGGCAGGAACGGATCATCAGATCATCTCCTGCGCTTGGGCGGCACGCGCCTGCTTATCGAGCTTTTTCTGATGGGCCGCGCGGAAATCGGGCCGCAGGTTGGGGCTGCCCTCCCAGATCCCGGCAGTATCGCCGACGCCGACGCCCTCAAAGAATTCCTTCATGTGATCCATGCGGCCCTTGTTCGCCATGGCGGCATTGACCACCTGCGCCAAGGACCCCGCACCCATCGGCCCCATCAGGGGCCGGGCGCTGATCAGGTTGGTAAAGTAAAGGCTTGGAATTCCAAGCTGTTTTCCCTTTTGCACAACAGGCGTGGTGCCAATGGCGAGGTCGGGTTTGATGGCCTCCATCGCGGCGCAATCATCTTCCAGACTGGCGCGGAACTTGATCTTGACGCCACGCGCCTCCAACCATTCCACATCGTCCTTGGACCACTGCGTCTTCGGGCAGGCGGTGCCGACATACGGAATGTCCGCGCCGCTTTCGATCAACAACCGCGCCACCAGCAACTCGGACCCTTCATAGCCTGACAGCGTGATGGTGCCCTTGACGGGCGCGGCTTTCAAAGCCTCTGAAATCACTGGTAAAAACGCGTTTTGCGCAGCGGCAATCTTGTCCGGCGAAACGTTGAACGCATCACCGATATTCGCCAACCACGCGGCCGTGCCGTCATGGCCAACGGGCGCTGAACCAACGATTGCCCGGCCCGCCGCTTCGAACTCACGGATCGCAGCGGTATAGAACGGGTGGATAGCGGCAACAGCGCCACAATCCAGAGCAGAATAGAGCTCGCGCCACTCACGGCAGGGAACGACCGGACCCGCCGCCAGACCGAGCGGCGCGAGCATCCCTCCGATTCCAATAGGATCCGCAGGGAACATTTCGCCCAACAAGGTCACTGTCGGACGGTCTGATTTACCCGAAACGGGGGCTTGGACTGGACCGGCCTCCACTTCCCGTCGGGCATAGTTAAGCATCGCTCCGGCAAGGACATCCTTGGCCTCGGCATGGGTGGGGATCCCGAAACCGGGAACATCGATGCCCACGATGCGGACACCGTTGATTTCATTTGGCAAAAGCCGAAGCGGGACACCGCTTGCCGTGGGGACACAAAGGTTGGTGACCACAATCGCGTCGTAACGCTCAGGGTCGGCCATCTCGTGCACGGCCTCACGGATATCTTCAAACAGTTTGCCGGTGACAAGTGTTTCGGAATTGAACGGCACATAGCCGACCGACCGCCGCGCGCCATAGAAATGGGACACGAAGGTCAGGCCATAGACGCAGCAGGCAGACCCGGACAGGACCGTCGCCGTGCGACGCATACGCAAACCCACGCGCAAGCTGCCAAAGGCAGGGCACATCGACTGCGGCTTGTCGTGTGGCCCCTGCGGATAGTCTTTGGCGTATTGATCTAGGATCTCTGATTTGCCGGCCATCCGTGCGGCTTTTTCCATCTCACCGGCACCGGCATGACACCCCATGCCATCAACCGAAGTGACAGACGCACCACCGCTTTCTCCGACCATCATGTCAGATTCGGCAGGTTGGCCATATGTCACTTCATCGGTCATCAATCATGCCTCGTCGTAGATAACTTCAAGGGATTTCAGCGGCTTGGCGTTCTTGCCGCGCATGTCCGTGTCGGTCGCCGGCTCCAGAACGTAATCGCCGCCGGTGTCTTTGCTGTCGAACAGCGCCAGCAATCCGTCCTGATTCAAAGCAGTCGGACGCATCGGAGGGGCAACCGCAACGCTATCGCCAAGCCCTGCGAACAGGGCGCCCCACTCACTTTGGGCAGTGCCGACGATCTGATAATTTGCTGATTTCTTGCGCAGGTCGTCATTTTGCGGGATCGCGGCCAGAACCGGGATGCCGACCGCATCGGCAAAGGCCTGCGCCTCTCCGGTGCCATCGTCCTTATTGATGACAAGGCCAGCCACGCCGACATTGCCGCCGAGCTTACGAAAATACTCGACGGCCGAGCAGACATTGTTCGCCACGTAAAGCGACTGCAAATCGTTCGACGCAACCAGGATGACCTTTTGCGCCATATCGCGCGCGATCGGCAGACCGAAGCCGCCACAGACCACATCACCAAGGAAGTCGAGCAGGACGTAATCGAAATCCCAATCGTGAAAGCCCAGCTTTTCCAGCAGTTCAAAGCCGTGGATAATTCCGCGGCCACCACAACCGCGACCTACCTCCGGACCGCCCAGTTCCATCGCGAAGACGCCGCCGCGCTTGAAGCAGACATCGCCAATTTTCACTTCTTCCCCGGCCAGTTTCTTCTTGGACGAGGTCTCGATGATCGTCGGGCAGGCCTTGCCGCCAAACAGCAGGCTGGTAGTATCGGATTTGGGATCGCAACCAATCAACAAGACGCGCTTGCCCTGTTCGGCCATCATGTGGCTGAGGTTGGCCAAAGTGAACGACTTGCCAATGCCGCCTTTGCCATAGATTGCAATGATTTGCGTCTTTTTGGTTGGCTCGCCTTGGGGCACTTCCAGTGTCGGCTCCTCGTTCGCCTCATCCCGCAAGCGCTGATCGAAGTCCTTGAGATTTGGTACATCCAAAGTCATGCGGCGTTCTCCCAATTCAGTATCATTTTCAGGCAAGCCGGATCTTCGAACGCGGTCTGATACGCACTCGCAGCCTCGCTGGCGGGTTGTGTATGCGTAATGAGGCCAGACAGGCTGAGCGCCCCATGGTCGATCAAGTCACGCGTGGCGATCAGGTCATCGCGCGTCCATTCCGCAGCGATGCGAAAACGCGCCTCGCGCATGAATGCAGGCGGAAAGGCAAAGGAAAGCGGCTCGGGGTAAAACCCCGCCAAGACGATTTCCCCGCCCTTGGCCAAACGGCTGATCAAAGTGTTCAGAAGGTGTGAGTCGCCTGTCGCATCATAGATACAGGCATAGTCCTTACGATCATCTGCATCGGGGTGCAGCACGGTATAACCCGTGGCCCCGGTGGCCCGATCGCCGTTGATCTCCCACACGGTGGGTGCGGGGCCACCCGCGGCAATCGTCAACCGCGCAAGCAACCGGCCAAATACGCCGTGACCCACGATCAGATCCGGCAATTGCCTATCAAGGCCAGCCATAGCGTGGCGCGCGGTTGCAGCCAACGCAAGCAGCGCGCCTTCGGCGCCGAGGGCACGATCAATCCGGACGACCCGGTTGGCGGCCGTAACTAGGCGTTGCGAGGCGCCGCCGAAAAGACCCTTAACATCGCCATAACAATTCGCGCCCGGCACAAACACCATATCTCCGGGGGTAAATCCGGTGTCGGCCGCAGCCTCCACCACTTCGCCCGCCGCTTCGTAGCCGGGTACCAGAGGATATCCCATTCCGGGAAACGGTGGCATGTCACCCGACCAGAAAAGCTTCTCCGTGCCAGTCGAAATGCCCGAGTGCCGCACGCTCACCACAAGATCCCCACGAGCGGGATCCGAGAGCGTCACTGCGCCAAGCCCCAGCATGCGGGGGCCTTCTAGTATGACGGCAGCGGATTGCACGGTTATTGGCCCTCACCATTAGCTTCTGGGATTGTGTCAGAGAATCCTGACGCCCTGTTTTCTTATGTGTCAGTCTAACCTGACACTTTTTTATGTCAATCAAAATGGACAGACGGATGGAGAGCTTCAGTCTTTTTCAGCCGTTACGATGCTGGTGATAAAAGGCCTGTCAGTCCTGGCCTCTTTGATGCCGACGAACCCCGCCTCGCCAAGCATTGCCGATATCCGGTCTGCACTCCGAACGGTGCCGGTGCGCATGGCCATGCAATACACGGCAAAATATGCGTCAGCCGCCCTGCTGGGATTTGCGCCCCCCGACATCGGCTCGGACACGACAATGCGCCCCCTTGGTGGCAACGCGGCATACGCCTTTGCCAGTAGGTTCCGCACAGTTTCGTCGCGGTGATCATAAAGAACGCGCACAAGGGTGATTGTGTCCGCACCTTCAGGCAATGGATCAGCCCTGAAGCTGCCTTGCGTAATCCGCGCCCGATCCGACAAATTGGCCGCCGCGAAGCGATCATTGGCGCCCGACGCCACAGCAGGAAGATCAAAGAGATGCAGCCGGGGCGTCGAATGGCGCTTTCCGACCGCAGCCAAGAAAGCACCCGTCCCGCCACCAACATCAAGCACATGCCGGGCGCTCGCGAAATCGACCGCTTTCAGCGTCTCCTCCGCAACAAGGCCTTGGCTGTCTGCCATCAAGTCGGAGTAAGTCTTGGCCACGCCGTGATCCAAGGGGCCCGTTGCGCCAAACACGTAGGGCCAGAAATCAGCAAGCTCCGTTTCGGTGTCGCCCCGGAAGAAGGCGGTCGGATCCGTCAGGTCACGATACAGCACGTCATGATGCAAGATCATCTGCGCCAATCCGGGAACGCCTGGCAACGCAGCCCCAAGCCGGGCCAAGCCAAAACACCCGTCGCGCCTGCGTCGCAACAACCCAAGCGAGGCGGCGGCCTGACACAGGATTTGCATGCGTTCAGGCGGAACGGCGCATCGAAGCGCAAGATCGGACACGCTTCGCGGCCCCGCGTTCAACTGTGCAGGAAGATCGAAGGCGACGAAGGCATATAGGATTTGGCTATATGTGAACCCTGAAACCAGATCGAACAGCCGCTGACCATCACGCCGAGCCATGCCGCGCGTAAGGGGAAAGCGGGCCGCCCATGACTGAAACGAGGCGGAGCCAACCAGCCGGTCACGCCAGGCCGCGAACCGTTCCGTAATTGATTTGCCGGCAGGGGCCGGGTCTTCGGCCGCTGCCATTGGTCAAAAAGCTCGCTGACGGGCCGGGATCACGGGGATCAGGCGTTCAGCCTGCATCCGCACCATCTCGCACAGCGCAGCCTCACCCGGACACGATGGAATCGATGAAATTGCGCCGCCAAGGATATCTTCGAGCCTACTTATCGCGCCCTTGATGCCCAATTCTGCAACAGCATTGGGGCGGTTGTTGATCTCATCTTGATGGGCTGGCTTGCCCAATGTTGCCTCGTCATAAAGCGCGTCGCGCAGATCGTCTGCGACCTGAAAGGCTTCTCCGATACGTGCGCCAAGTTCGGCCCAGGCTGTCGGATCTTCACCGGCCGCAACGGCACCCATTCGGGTCGCAGCCGTGAAAAGCGCGCCCGTCTTCGCCCTGTGATACGCGGAAAGGTCGATCTTTTCCTCACTCTCCCACCCCTGACCGGCGCAAATACCGCCGGGCATGCCCGCGCTTTCGCCAAGGATGCGCATAAGCGAGACGGCGCGTTCCGGGTCGTGTGCGGCGGCCCGCGCCAGAACCTCAAATGCCATGATGATAAGCGAATCTCCCGCCAGCAGGGCAATCGGTTCGCCAAACGCGACGTGGACAGATGGCTTGCCGCGCCTGAGGTCCGCATTATCGAAGCACGGCATATCGTCGTGAACAAGACTGGCGCAATGGATCAGCTCCAAGGCCGCGGCGGCGGCGTTCGAAATCGCGGGGCGGTTGTCGCCACACGCCACGGCAACAGACATGAGGATCATTGGCCTGATTCGCGCACCACCGGGGTTCACGGAGTAATCAAGGGCGGCAGCCAATTTGGGAGGCGCGGCGCCGCCTTGCCCCGTTGCGATGGCGTTGGCGATGGCCAGTTCGACACGGTTTCTAATGGGCATGCGCGCTCCTGCAACAGTCGTCGCCGAGCCGCGAGATCCGGCTCATGTGTAAATTATACTGGACAGTCCACCGGCTTATGTCAACTATAAGTGACACAATGGGGGAGACACAGGGTGGAGCGACCGGTCAGAACCGTCGTGATCGGCGCGGGAATTGGCGGCCTCAGCGCCGCCATTCGCCTCGCCCATGCCGGACATCAGGTAACGGTCGTGGATATGCACGGCGCGCCCGGAGGCAAGATGCGCACGATCGCTTCTTCCGTGGGTCCCGTCGATGCCGGCCCAACTGTAATGACGCTTCGGTCGGTCTTTGAACGACTTTTTGCGGATGTGGGTGACCGACTGGACAACCACGTTGCGCTACAACCCGAAATTTTGATTGCGCGCCATTTCTGGCACGACGGAAGCAAGTTGGACCTGTTCGCCGACCCTGATGCCACGCACGACGCCATAGGCATCTTTGCTGGCGCCACGGCACAGCGTGAGTTCGCAGCGTTCAATGCAACGGCCAAGCGCCTGTTCAATGGATTTGAAAAGCCGATCATGCAGGCGGCAAGGCCAGATATCTTGGGGCTGACCGCGCATGTGTTGCGCCACCCACGGCTTATACCCGCAATGGCGCCGGGGCGCACCTTGGCGCAGATGCTGGCCCGCCATTTCAGTGACCCACGTCTGCGGCAGTTGTTTGGGCGTTATGCGACCTATGTTGGCGGATCGCCGCTACAAAGCCCTGCTGTTCTGGCGTTGATCTGGCAATCCGAAGCGCAGGGCGTTTGGCGCGTCGAAGGCGGAATGCACAAGTTGGCCCGCGCGATGCGCGATCTGGCCGAAAGGCTTGGGGCCAGGTTCTTGTTTGGACAAGTCGCGACACGGATCGAACAGCAAGCAGGGCGCGTATCTGCGGTGCATCTTTCCGATGGCCGGCAACTTCCAGCAGATGTCGTGATCTTCAACGGCGACCCCAAGGCGTTGCACAGCGGGGAGTTAGGCGCGCCATCCCAAAGAACAGTCCCGTCAAACGGCGTCTTTCCGCGGAGCCTTTCAGCCTTTGTCTGGGCGTTCGCATCCGAACCTTCCGGGGTCGCACTGGCACATCACAACGTGTTTTTCGGCAAGGACCCCGTGGCGGAATTCAAGGACCTTGCCGCAGGTCATATGCCAGCCGACCCCACGCTTTATGTTTGCGCACAGGACAGAGGCGGCATCGCCCCTGTCGGGCCCGAACGGTTCGAGATCATCATGAACGGCCCTCCCGGTTATGAGGGCGGCCCAGAGGAGACAGAAACATGTCGAACTCGCACTTTCGAAACGCTGCGCAACATGGGGCTCAGTTTCTCTCCGGCACCGGGCACGGGCGCATTGACGACACCGTCCGGCTTCAACGCCCGGTTTCCAGCCTCGGACGGTTCCCTGTACGGGCGGAGCCCGCATGGCATGATGGCGACGTTCAAGCGCCCTACGGCGAAAACCAGCCTTCCGGGCCTGTATCTGGCGGGGGGCGGGGTTCATCCGGGGGCGGGAATTCCGATGGCCTGCCTCTCCGGTCAGCACGCGGCCGCGGCGATCTTGAACGACCTTGCTTCAACCTTGAGGTCCCGCCCGATGGCTATGCCTGGTGGTACGTCGATGGAATCAGCGACGATGGCGAGCGCGCCATCTCGATCATCGGCTTCATAGGGTCCGTCTTCTCTCCGTGGTATCGTTGGTCAGGGCGCAGGAATCCCGCGAACCATTGCTGCCTGAACGTCGTGACTTATGGGCGTGGCGGACGGTGGACGATGACCGACCGCGGACAGGACGCGCTGAAGCTATCGGACGACACGCTGCAGATCGGCCCGTCAGCCATGCACTGGGATGGCGACAAGCTTGTTATTGAGATCAACGAGGTTTCCACCCCGCACGCACAGCGCATCACCGGGCGCGTGACGGTCAGGCCCTCTGCATTGACACAAGTCGAACTGCCGCTGACCCAGGATGGCGCGCATATATGGCGGCCATTTGCGCCCAAGTCGGATATCGATGTGCAGTTGAACAGGCCGGGTTGGCAGTGGCGGGGACACGGGTATTTCGACGCAAATTTCGGAACCCGCGCCTTGGAGGCGGACTTCAGCTATTGGACGTGGGGTAGGTTCCCGCTGCGCGACGGGGCCGCATGTTTCTATGATGCAACGCGGCGCGACGGGTCCGAACTGGCCGTGGGAATAGGTTTTGCCGAAGACGGCACTGCGCGTCAGATCGAAATGCCGATCAAACAGCCCCTGCCGCGCCCGTTGTGGACAGTTAGACGAGAAACAAGAGCCGACGCCGGGTATCGCCCGAAACAAGTAAAGGCGATGCTGGACGCACCGTTCTACAATCGCTCTGCGGTGCGAACGATGATCAACGGTGAAGAAACGGTTGGCGTTCACGAAGCGCTTGATCTGGACCGATTTCGGGGCGCTTGGTTGATGCCGATGTTGGCGGTGCGTGTGCCGCGACGCGCGCGGTGGCGGTTGTCGTAGTCGCCGACCCTGTCCATATAGACTGAAACGGACGAGGACAGCATGACCAAATCAGAATTCCCGGGCTGGCACGGCACGACTATCATCGGTGTGCGCAAAGATAACGAGGTTGTCGTTGCTGGCGACGGGCAGGTCAGCCTTGGACAGACCGTCATCAAGGGAACCGCCCGAAAGGTGCGGCGACTGAACCCCGGCGGCCACGAGGTGGTTTGCGGGTTCGCCGGATCAACGGCCGATGCCTTCACCCTGCTGGAACGGCTGGAGGTCAAGTTGGAGGCCACGCCCGGACAATTGCAGCGCGCCTGCGTTGAATTGGCCAAGGACTGGCGCACCGATAAATACCTTCAGAAGCTTGAGGCAATGCTGATCGTGACCGATGGCGCAGAGTTGTACGTCATCACGGGTGCGGGCGATGTGCTGGAACCCGAACACGGAATCGCGGCCATCGGATCTGGCGGGAACTTTGCATTGGCCGCCGCACGGGCGATGCTGGATACGGACAAAGCCGCCGAGCAGATCGCCCGCGAGGCGATGCAGATTGCCGCTGATATTTGCGTTTACACCAACGGCAACCTGACCGTTGAGCGGATTTCCAAGGGATAACGCATGGCAAACGTGAACCGCGACGACATTCGGGCCGCGGTGGGTGCCGGAATGTTGACAGAAGCACAAGCGGCTTCGTTGATTGCACTGGCCGATACCCGCCGGGGCGCACGGACGCACATGACCGGACTTGACGAACCGTTCGAATTATTTCGCGGTTTCAACGAGATATTCATTGTGGTCGGGTTGGTCATTATCTTTGCGGGCTGGCTGGGCCTGACCGGGCTTGGCCTCGCGTCCATGTCGATGACGGGATACGTGGCTGGCTTTATATACGCCTTGATTGCCATGGGCGGGATCGCATTGTTGGCCAGGTATTTCACGTTGAAGCGAAGAATGGTTGCTCCGTCTATCGCACTGGCGGTGATGTTCGGCGTCAGCGCCGGTCAGACGGGGGCGTCATTGGCTGCGGCGTTCGATATGAATTTTCAGGGGGGGCTGACCACCACGGCGGCTGTGTGCGGAATGTGCCTGATGGGATATTACGCGCTTTTTCGGGTGCCGTTCACCGTCGCCCTCATTGCAATCAGTGTTTTTGCGACCGCTTTTGGCATTGCCGCGGTGGGCGGCGCGGTGCCGGAGTCCGCTCAAGACATCTTTCTGCTGTCGGCCGATGGCCCGTTTGCAATTCTGACAATTGTTCTGGGTGTCATTGGCTTGGCGATTGCCTTGGCCTTTGACATGAGTGATCCACACCGCATCACGCGCCGGGCATCCAGCGGTTTCTGGCTTCATATTTTAGCGGCACCTGCCATCGTGAACACCGTAGCGCTCAGCCTGTTTTCCGCCGGGACGGTTCTTGCGCAGATCGTCCTGGTCGGATTTGTGATGGCGATGGCCCTGTTTGCCGTCGTCATCGACCGCCGATCGTTTCTGGTGTCTGGGGTTGGCTATATTGTTGCGCTGTCCATCACTGTGATGCAGGGCAACGCTTTTCTTGTGATCATGTTGTTGGGCTTTGGTCTGATCGGACTTGGCGCACAGTGGGAAGTCCTGCGTCGCATCCTGATGGAAATCCTCCCCGGATTTCCCGGCAAGGACCGACTGCCACCATGGACCATGTTAACGGCTGAGGAGGCTGAAATTTGACCGACCTGACCCCGCGCGAAATCGTATCCGAGCTTGACCGCTTTATCATCGGGCAAAACGCGGCCAAACGTGCCGTGGCGGTGGCCCTTCGCAATAGGTGGCGGCGCAAGCAATTGGGTGACGACCTGCGGGACGAGGTTTACCCCAAGAACATCCTGATGATCGGGCCAACCGGCGTAGGCAAGACCGAGATCAGTCGTCGGCTGGCGAAACTGGCTCGCGCGCCATTCATCAAGGTGGAGGCGACGAAGTATACCGAGGTCGGGTATGTTGGTCGCGATGTCGAACAGATTATCCGCGATCTTGTTGACGCGGCCCAAGTCATGGTGCGCGAACACATGCGTGAAGAGGTGAAAGCCAAGGCGCACGATGCAGCCGAAACGCGCGTTATTGAGGTGCTGGCAGGGCAAGACGCACGCGATCAGACGCGCGAGATGTTTCGAAAGAAGCTCCGCTCTGGGGAGTTGGATGCGTCGATCATCGAACTGGAGGTGGCCGACAGCTCCAGCCCGATGCCGATGTTCGAGATCCCCGGTCAACCCGGCGGGATGGGCGGGATGCCGGGCGGGATGAACCTTGGTGATTTGTTTGGCAAAGCCTTTGGGGGTCGCAAGGTGAAGCGGAAGATGACCGTGGCCGCCAGCTACGAAATCCTCGTTGACGAGGAGGCGGACAAACTTCTGGATCCCGAGATGGTGACACGGGAAGCCATTCGCGCGGTCGAGCAAGACGGCATCGTTTTTATCGACGAAATCGACAAGGTCGCGGTCAGGTCTGAATCGCGCGGTGCGGATGTTTCCCGCGAGGGGGTACAACGAGACCTGCTTCCCTTGATCGAGGGGACGACCGTTTCCACGAAACACGGGCCTGTAAAGACAGACCACATCCTTTTCATCGCATCTGGTGCGTTTCACATCGCCAAGCCGTCGGATCTGCTGCCGGAATTGCAGGGTCGATTGCCGATCAGGGTCGAGCTTCGCGCCCTGACGGAAGACGACTTCGTTCGGATCCTGACAGAGACCGACAACGCGCTGACCCGGCAGTATACCGCCCTGATGGCGACCGAGGAGGTCATCGTCAGCTTCACTGATGATGGGATAACCGCACTTGCGCGGATTGCGGCCGAAGTGAACCGCAGTGTGGAAAACATTGGAGCGCGGCGACTTTACACCGTGATGGAGCGCGTATTCGAAGAGCTGAGCTTCAATGCGCCCGATAAATCCGGCGAAAGCATCACCGTCGATGCCGCTTTCGTGGAGGCCAATCTGGGGCACCTGCTGCGATCGGCAGATTTGAGCCGCTATGTTCTGTAGTGCGTGCCAACGTCCGGCATAAGGCCGGGACTGATGCCGGATTATTGGTAGCGGGGCGGCGCGTTCTGGGCACTACCTCAAAGGTCAATGCAGCCCTGTAGGGCAAGAAATCGTTAGCGACTGCGGCTAAGGTAGACGTAATAGGCACCGGCACCGCCATGCTTGAGGTGTGCTTCACGGGTTTCCAGAACGACCGCATTTAGGGGCGGCGCCGCTAGCCAGCCCGGAACCTGATGCTTCAGGACACCGCGTCTGCCGGGAATGGGGCCCGGATCATCACGGTCCTTGCCCTTGCCGGTAATCACTAGGACCAACCGTTTCGCATCCGCATGGGCCCGCATGATGAAACTGACCAGCTCTGGATGCGCCTGCGACAGGGTCATTCCGTGCAGATCGAGGCGCCCCTCCGGGCGGACCTTGCCCCGCACCATCTTGCGATGCTTTGCGCTGTCCATGCGCAACGGTGCAACCAGCGCACCCCCATCCAGACTGCGGCGGCTGGCTGTCTGGCTTCCTGATGTGTCTGCCGTTTCACCGACCCGGAAATCCATGATCTCGAACTGAGGCGGCAGAGGCTTCTTGGGTTGCGCCTTGGGCGCCGCAAGGCCGGGTTTTGGCCTGACGGGCGACAGCGGTTTGGCGGTCTGGATAACCCGCGCCCATAGCTCGGCGTCATCGGCAGTCAGCCGTGGCTTTTTACGTCGGCTCATTTGTCAGGCGTCCGGAACAAGTTGGTGGGCCAGCTCTATCGGAAACAAGACCACCATACGACCGGGGTCACGAAGCGTTCCAGCCGCCGACCCGGCCGCGTCCCCATAACCAAAGAAAACATCAGCCCGCTGAGCGCCGCGGATGGCACCCCCGGTATCTTGCGCCACCATAAGCCGCCGCAAGGGGTTGTCACCGTCCTTTTCGATCCAGACAGGAGCGCCCAATGGCGTATGGGCGGGATCGACGGCAATTGTCCGCATCGGGGTAATGGAGCGGTTCATCGCCCCAAGGGGGCCCAGCGTTGGATCGTCAATATCAACTTCGCGAAAGAATACGTAGGATGGGTTGTGACGCAAGAGTTCCACCCCGGCGGTCGGATAGCGGCGCACCCAAGACTGGATCACCTGCGCAGAGACCTGATGCGGCTCGTAGATACCGCGACGTATCATTTCTTGGCCCACGGATCGGTATTCGTGGCCATTGCGACCGCCATAGCCGACCCGGATCGTTCCACCTTCAGCCAAACGGATCCGGCCAGATCCTTGAATTTGCAGAAAGAAAAGCTCAACCGCGTCATCGACCCAAGCGATTTCTAGCCCGCGACCCTCCAATATTCCGGATGTCTCGATGTCGGCGCGGGTGCGCCATTGGCCCTGCACCTCCGGCGGCAAGCGATATATGGGATACTGAAATCTGGAGCTGCGAAAGCGAGAGCCTTCCAGCTCGGGTTCGAAATACCCCGTGAAAAGCGCGGGGCGATCTCCACCGATCAAGACGGGCCGAAAGAAAAGCTCGAAAAATGCACGTGGGTCCGGGTTACTACGGGCCACGGCACAAAGGGATTCCCAATCATGGCCCTCCATGTCGGAACACGTCGACTGAAAGACCGCCATCGCCTCCGCATGATCATCTTCGGCCCATCCATCAAGGTCGTCGAATGACAGGATACGGGCCGATTCCTCAGACACGGCGATCCCCGCTGATGCAAGCCCAAGGGCTGCCGCCAAGAGGATGCCGCGCCTCCAAGCCATGTGTCATCCGCCGGTGGCTACCAGCATCCAGTTCGGATCCGAGCTTCCCATTGTTCGTCCAAAAGTCCAGACATCGCGCTGACGCTTGATTTCATTCGGATCGCCTTCGACGATATCACCGTCGCGGTTGCGCACAACCGAGGTCAACTCGCCCACGAAGCGGATGCTGATTTCCCCCTCGTTAGTGGACCGGTCAAACGTCGCATCTTCCAAACTCAATTCGCGGACCCCGACAAAGTGGGCATCGATCCTTAGGCCCTGCGACTCGCGCTGGCGAATTACCTCCTCGAACGTCTCCAGAACATCGGGAGCAAGAAAGCTGCGCAGATCGTCGATGTTTCCGCTTTCGAATGCCATGAGGATCATCTCATAGGCGCCGCGACCGCCCTGCAGGAAGTCGGATACCGAAAACCCGGGCTCTGCCAGCTTCATGGCCGCAAGCGCCTTGGCGGCATCGCTGCCATCTTCCACGTGATCGGTAATGTCCCGGTCGGGACCGCCTTCGATTACCTCGAAGTCGCGTCGGGGGTCGGACTTTGCGGCCACACGGGGGGCAGTCGGCTTTTCGAACCCTTCACGTGTGCCCAAAACACTGCGTAACCGCAGAATAAGAAACACTGCGATACCGGCAAGGACGAGCAAAGAAAGAAGGGAAGAGTTCATCGGGAACCTCGGATAAGGATTGCGGCCTTAAATTGCCGCTCCAAGGGACATATGTAAGTGATGGGTGGGGTCAAGTCCATGAACCACCGGTTGATTAGCAGAAAGGCCCGAATCATGTGGCTGTTTTTCGTTTTTCTGGCGATTCCGTTGATCGAGATCGCTCTGTTCATTCAGGTTGGTGGTTTCATCGGTCTGTGGTGGACCTTGGTGATCGTCGTGCTGACGGCCATCATCGGGACTTGGTTGGTGCGCTCTCAGGGGATGCAAACCCTTGCCCGTCTGCGCCAACGGCTGGACACGCTGACGGATCCTACCGAACCACTGGCTGACGGCGCGATGATCCTGTTTTCCGGGGCGCTTTTGCTGACGCCGGGTTTTTTCACCGATGCCGTCGGGTTCGCGCTTTTAGTGCCCGGTGTACGGGCTCTGATCTTCCGCGAGTTGCGCAAGCGGATTACCGTCCAGTCCGTCGTATCGGGACAGGGCGGGTGGTCCGATCAGCAGGACAATGTCATCGACGCGGAATATACCGTAGATGACCCGCCCCGGGATGGCCCATCGGGTTGGCGTCGCCATTGAGGCTCCCGCCGGGGGCTGGTAGAGAACCGTAACGTTGATTGAACTGGAGAGCCCAATGGCCGAAACGAACGGGAGCGCTGCCGGCGCGGAGACGTCCCAACCAACCCTTCCGAAAATGCAAATTGTCGGGCAGTTCGTCCGAGATCTGTCGTTCGAGAACATCGCAGCGCAGAAGTCGCTTCAATCGCAGGTGCAACCAGACATCCAGATTCAGGTCGGTATGGACGCGCGCAAGCGCGAGGGTGACAACCTGTTTGACGTTATCGTCAAGATCAAGATCGACAGCAAGACCAAGGAAGAAAAGCCCGTTCCGATCTTTTTGCTGGAAATGGAATATGGCGGCGTCTTCAAGATCGAGAATATCGATGAAAAACAGCTCCACCCCTACCTGATGATCGAATGCCCACGGATGCTTTTTCCATTCATTCGTCGTATCGTCTCAGACGTCACGCGCGATGGGGGCTATCCGCCGCTAAACCTGGATACTATTGATTTTGTGGCGCTTTATCGCAACCAGATTGCGCAGCGTGCCGCTGCTGCGGCAGCCGGCCCAAAAGCTGACGCCTGATCAGCTGATCTTGCGCCAATGCGCGTGATCTCCGAGGTCCACGATGAATTCATCGTGGGCCTTTTTTTCGGCGTCACTCAACCGCGAGGCTAATTTGACCTCTCGAGGGCGGGGTCGCCATGCCTCGTCAACCTGCGTCGCCTTTTGCCTTTGCGGGGTCGCGCTCAAGGCAAAGTCGGGTTGTTTCCCGCCGATTAGCTCCAGATAGACCTCGGCCAGAATCTCGGAATCGAGAAGCGCGCCGTGCAGCGTTCGCGCGCCATTGTCGATGCCGAACCGCCGGCAAAGGGCATCAAGTGAGGCTGGCGAACCCGGAAACCGCCGCCGTGCGATTGCCAGCGTATCGATTGCGCGCGATGTCGGAAGATCGGCGTGACCCGCCCATTTCAGTTCCGCGTTCAAGAACTTCATGTCGAAGGCAGCGTTGTGGATAATGAGTTGGCCACCATCGATGAAGTCGATGAACTCCCGTGCGATCCCTTTGAAGACAGGCTTGTCCACCAGAAACTCAGCCGAGATCCCGTGAACAGCAAACGCCTCGGATGGCATGCTGCGTTCCGGGTTGATGTATTGATGGTAAGTTTTTCCGGTCGGCACATGGTTCCACAGTTCAACTGCGCCGATTTCAACGATGCGGTGCCCATCAAACGGGTCTAACCCGGTGGTTTCGGTATCAAGCACGATTTCACGCATGGTCCGGACCTTTCAACTGATGGATGAGAGCTTCGACGGCCTGCCGCGCGGATTCAAGCGTGTCTGTCTGAATGACATGATTGGCACGGCGGCGTTTTTCGTCGTCGGGCATTTGGCGTGCCAGCATCGCCTCAAACATCTCGGGAGAGGTGCCGGGCCGTGCAAGAACGCGGCGGCGCTGTTCTTCGGGGTCAGTGGAGACAACGACCGTAACATCGACAAACCGATCACCGCCCGTTTCAAACAACAAGGGAACATCGACAACGATAATGGGGGGGGCGGCATTTTCTCGAATAAATTCGGCGCGGTCTTCAGCAACAAGTGGATGAACGATGGATTCGATCCTATCAAGCGCTGTTGGGTCTTGTTTGATGATCGATTTCAACTGGGAGCGATCAACCTGCCCATCAACGACGGCTGTCGGGAAATGCTCGGCAATCGGCGCCACAGCCGCGCCACCGCGCCCATACAGCCGATGCACCGCGGCGTCAGCATCCCACACGGGAACGCCCAGATCGCGGAACATTGCCGCAGTCGTCGATTTTCCCATCCCAATGGACCCGGTCAGACCAACAACGATAGCCATCAGGACAACACTGCCTGCCGCAATTCATCATCGACCTCGGGCGTATAGCTGAACCAGCGTTCAAAACCGGGCACGGCCTGATGCAAGAGCATCCCCAACCCATCAACCGTCGGACACCCCTTGGCGGCGGCATCGCACAGGAACTGTGTCTGCAAAGGTGTATAGACAATATCAGTGACCACCGTCGGTGGATGAAGACGTGACAGATCAAGGGCCAGTGGCATCTGCCCCTCCATTCCAAGGGATGTCGTATTCACCAAGAGCGCACTGCTGCCAACGAGGTTTGGTATCTGCGTCCAGTCCTGAACGACCACCCGTGCACCAAAGTGATCCTTCAAGGCTTCGGCGCGGGCGCGCGTGCGGTTGACCACCGTTACCTGCGGTGCGCCGTCCGATAGCAAAGCCGACACGATCGCCTTTGCAGCACCGCCTGCGCCCAAAACCAACGCGGGGCCTCTTGACGCGCGCCAACCGGATATAGCTTGGCGTATATTTGCAAGAAAACCGATACCGTCGGTATTATCGGCCTGAATCATCCCGGCGCCCGTGAAGGTCAGGGTGTTTGCTGCACCGATCAGTGCGGCCCTATCAGTCACTGTATCAGCCAGTTGAAGAACATATTCCTTGTGCGGAATGGTGACGTTTACCCCCGAAAACCCCATTTTTGGAAGGGTCCTGAGAACTTGGGCAAGGTCGTCATGGCGAACGTGGATCGGGATGTAGTATCCAGACAGACCGTAGCGTTGAATCCAATGTCCATGCAGCTTGGGTGAACGGCTGTGGGCTATCGGGTCACCGATCACTCCGGCCAGTCGGATCTTGTTTGTCATCTTTCCAAAATCCCCCGGTTCCCCAGATATGCAAGGAGCTCCAGTAACGGTAATCCCAGAACGGTGAAATAGTCACCCTGAACCCGCGAAAAGAGCCGGGCACCCTCTTTCTCAAGCTTATACGCACCGACGGAATCGGACACATCCGGCCAGTTTCGGTCAAGATATGCCGCAAGGAATTGGTCTGAAAAAGGCTGCATCGTAAGACGGGCTTCGCCTACGAAACGCCAAACCGGCTTTTGATGTTCATAGACGACCACAGCCGACAACAGTTGGTGCGTCTGGCCGCGCAACCGGCGCAACTGCTCGGCTGCGGCATCCCTGTCATCGGATTTTGCCATTATGGCACCTTTGAATGCCAGAATTTGATCCGACCCTATGACGATGTCGTCTGGCTGTTTTTCCGACACCCGGCGCGCTTTGAACTCGGCCAGAGCATCGACAACGTCGCGCGCAGTGGCACCTTCCTCAACGAGGGAAGCGCGGATCGATTCTTCATCGATTCGTGCGGGAAGGGCGCGGAACGGCACGCCAACCTGTCGCAACATGCCCTGTCTGGCGGCAGATTGGGAGGCAAGGATGATTTCTGTCATGGGACAAGACCGTGGATAACTGCCTGTCACGTCGCGGGACAACACAGTGCATGAAATGTGTTCTGTGTTTCATGCACCACAATCTGGGTTTGCGCCACTGTTCATCCGGTATTTTTCCCCGGGTATGGATGTTGAATCTATTCGGGATAACTCTGTCGTATCCCGACCCAGCCACATTTTTTCCCGCTTTCCATGATCAGAAAATACTGAGAAAAAGTCTTATTTAACAACGACTTAATTCTATTCTGCAAAACCTGTCCACAGGTTTGGACAACCTGGTCTCAACAATCCTCGCCGTTACCTCACTTGGTGTTTTATCGGTTATCCACGGCGCTACTAAGACAACAAGCCTTCTTAAATATACTTATCTTTAAGTAAGGACACCCGCTCTAGGGCATGCTCGTGGTCATGCTTGACGGGAACTGAGCAGATCATTACTTACATCTCATCCTCACCGTCCGGAGAGGTCGTTTCCATTACAGATAGAGATGCCGCGCGCTCGATGGGCGTTGCCGCTTCCGGTGATATTACATGACACAAGAATCCCTGAACCTTGCCGATCTCAAGGCAAAATCGCCAAAAGACCTGTTGGCTATGGCTGAAGAGCTCGAGATCGAGAATGCGTCGACTATGCGCAAGGGCGACATGATGTTCGCGATCCTTAAAGAGCGCGCAGAGGAGGGATGGGAAATATCCGGCGATGGCGTGCTGGAGGTGCTGCAGGACGGATTTGGTTTCATGAGGTCGCCAGAGGCAAATTATTTGCCGGGCCCCGACGACATCTATGTTTCCCCCGATATGATACGCCAACACAGCTTGCGGACAGGTGACACGATTGAGGGCGTCATAAGCGCACCGCGTGACGCCGAGAATTACTTCGGTTTGGTGAAGGTGACGCGGATCAACTTCGAAGATCCCGAAAGAGCGCGGCACAAGATCGCGTTCGACAACCTGACCCCGCTTTATCCTGATGAGCGGCTGACGATGGAAGTGGAAGACCCGACCATAAAGGACCGGTCAGCGCGGATCATCGATCTGGTTGCGCCGATCGGCAAGGGCCAGCGATCTTTGATCGTGGCACCCCCGCGTACGGGTAAAACGGTTCTTTTGCAGAACATCGCTAACTCGATCGAGAAAAACCATCCGGAATGCTATCTGATCGTGCTGCTGATTGACGAGCGGCCCGAGGAGGTCACGGATATGCAGCGTTCCGTGAAGGGGGAGGTGGTTTCTTCAACCTTTGACGAACCCGCAACCCGTCACGTCGCCGTTGCCGAGATGGTTATCGAGAAGGCAAAACGGCTTGTTGAGCATAAGCGTGACGTAGTTATTTTGCTGGATTCGATCACGCGCCTTGGTCGCGCGTTCAACACGGTTGTTCCATCGTCTGGCAAGGTTTTGACCGGCGGTGTTGATGCGAACGCACTTCAACGGCCAAAAAGGTTCTTTGGTGCGGCGCGTAACATCGAAGAAGGCGGGTCTCTGACCATTATCGCCACGGCCTTGATTGATACAGGTAGCCGGATGGACGAAGTGATCTTCGAAGAATTCAAGGGTACTGGTAACTCTGAGATCGTTCTGGACCGCAAGATAGCCGACAAACGGGTTTATCCCGCGATGGATATCCTCAAGTCCGGAACGCGGAAAGAGGATCTGTTGGTCGACAAGGGAGACCTCCAGAAGATGTTTGTCTTGCGGCGTATCCTGAACCCAATGGGGACGACTGATGCGGTCGAGTTCCTTTTGTCGAAGCTCAAGCAGACCAAATCCAACGCGGAATTCTTCGATTCCATGAACACCTGATCGTATACCGGAGGGTATCGAGATGACCACGATCTTCGCCCAGGCAACTGCGGCGGGAAAAGCGGGCGTTGCTGTGATCCGGATATCCGGGCCTGATGCGTTTGCTGCGGCTAAACTTGTGGTCGGCACGGTGCCAGAACCCGGTAGGTTTGCGCTTCGGTCGTTTCGAAATGCCCAAGGAGAGGTGCTGGACTCCGGTTTGGTGCTTTCGTTTGCAGCGCCCCACAGCTTCACGGGGGAAGATGTGGTGGAACTGCAATGTCACGGCAGTTCTGCGATTATGACAGCAATGCTGGCGGCGATTAGCGAAACCGGATTGGCCCGAATGGCTGAGCCGGGTGAATTTTCACGACGCGCATTGATGAATAACCGCATGGACCTGGCGCAGCTGGAGGGCTTAGGCGATCTGATCGAGGCGGAAACCGAGGCACAGAGAAAGCAAGCGCAGCGCGTTTTTGCCGGGGCCTTGACCGAAGTGACGGAGCGTTGGCGCGCCGATTTGCTCCGCGCCCTCGCTTTGCTGGAGGTGACGATTGACTTCGCAGATGAGGAGGTCCCCGTTGATGTCGTGCCTGAGGTTGTTGGCCTGATCATTGGTGTGACCACAGATATCCGGCGCGAAGTTGCAGGCAGTTTCGCTGCCGAACGGGTCAGGGATGGGTTTGAGGTTGCGATCATTGGGGCGCCGAACGTGGGTAAGTCTACACTCCTCAACCATATTGCTGGACGTGATGCAGCCATCGTTTCATCGCTCGCGGGGACCACGCGGGATGTAATTGAGGTTCAACTGAACCTGCAGGGGGTCCCTGTGGTATTCCTTGACACTGCGGGGATGCGAGAAACAGATGATGAGATCGAGCGGATCGGAGTTGATCGCGCGATCCAACGTGCTCAGTCAGCTGACATACGATTGTTTTTGCTGGAAACCACTGAAGACAAGCCGGTTGTTGAAATCCAAAGCGATGACATCGTCCGCGTTGGCAAAGATGATGATGCGCATGCTGAGGGCAGGGGCATTTCCGGGAAGACCGGGGCGGGTGTTGAACGGGTTCTGGGCGAGATCCATGCGATCTTGTCCCGGCGCGTTGCAGGCGTCGGCGTAGCGATTTCTGAGCGCCATCGCTCTGCAATGAAGGCCGCGATGGGGGCTTTGGAATCCGCTTTGGTTGAGGTAGAAGCTGGACCAGAGCGGGTGGAGCTTGCTGCGGAGAATATGCGGGCGGCGGTGCGGGCTTTGGACGTCTTGATGGGGCGGTTGGATGTAGAAGACGTGTTGGGTGAGATATTCTCACGCTTCTGTCTTGGCAAATAGGAGTGTTTCACGTGAAACATCCGGATTTTGATGTTGTCGTGATTGGTGGTGGCCACGCGGGTGCCGAGGCGGCCCACGTCGCGGCGCGCGCGGGGGCAAAGACCGCGCTTATCACGCTTAACCGAAATGGAATTGGCGTCATGTCCTGCAATCCTGCCATTGGCGGGTTGGGGAAGGGCCATCTTGTTCGGGAAATCGACGCGATGGGCGGTATTATGGGGCTGGCTGCCGACAGGTCCGGTATTCAGTTTCGTCTTCTGAACCGCCGAAAGGGTCCGGCGGTCCAAGGGCCACGAACGCAATCCGATCGCAAGCTGTACAAGGCTGCCATTCAGGAACTGCTGAAAGAACAACCCAACCTTTCGATCATGGAAGGCGAAGTTGCTGATTTGCTGATCGCTCAGGGCTCTGTTTCTGGCGTAATGCTTGTTGATGGCGCGGCAGTGACGGCACGGGCGGTTGTCCTCACGACCGGAACATTTCTCAACGGTGTCATCCACATCGGAGACCGGCAAATACCCGGTGGCCGGATGGGGGATAAACCATCAGTGCGTCTTGCACAGCGGTTGGCCGCTTTTGACCTTCCGCTGGGGCGATTGAAGACTGGGACGCCGCCACGGTTAAGCGCCGCTTCAATAGACTGGTCAAATCTTGACATGCAGCCGGCCGATGATGACCCGTCGTTGTTCTCGTTCCTCTCAACCAAGCCGGGCGCGCGCCAAATAGCTTGTGGAATAACGCATACCTCTGAGGCGACGCATCAGATCATTCGCGATAATCTGGAACGATCAGCCATGTATGGGGGCCATATCAGTGGTGTCGGCCCCCGGTATTGCCCGTCGATCGAGGATAAGGTCGTGCGATTTGCCGACAAGTCATCGCACCAGATTTTTCTTGAGCCCGAGGGGCTGGATGACGACACGATCTATCCGAACGGTATTTCGACCTCTTTGCCGGAGGATGTGCAGAACGACTACGTCCGCACAATCAAGGGGCTTGAAAATGCCGTCATCCTCCAGCCGGGGTATGCGATTGAATATGATTACGTGGATCCACAGTCCCTGTCAGATACCCTTGAGGTAACCGATGTGCCGGGGCTTTACTTGGCTGGGCAGATCAACGGAACCACCGGATACGAGGAGGCAGCGGCCCAAGGTCTGGTGGCAGGTTTGAACGCCGCATGTAGCGCAATCGGATCTGAGCCGGTCCGGTTCGGGCGTGATGAGGCTTATATTGGCGTAATGGTTGATGATCTGGTGACGCGGGGCGTCACCGAGCCATATCGGATGTTCACATCGCGCGCCGAATATCGACTGACCTTGCGAGCGGACAATGCAGACCAGCGACTTACACCCAAAGCGGATGCAATTGGGGTTATAACGGATCAGCGCCGGGAGGCTTTTGCGACCAAGATGCAGCGCTTGGAGGCTGGAAAGGCTGACTTGTGCCACCTGGTGATGAGTCCGAACGAGGCTGCGTCGCATGGGCTTAAGGTTAGTCAAGATGGTGTGCGCCGGACCGCTTTGGACTTCCTCGCGTTTCCCGATATCGGCCTTGCGGATCTGGTTCCGATTTGGCCGCAGCTTGCTGAATTGGATGCCGAAACTGGTCGTCAGCTGGAGCGCGAGGCGCTTTACGTGCACTACATTGATCGTCAGAGCGCGGATGTCGCCGCACTCAAGCGTGATGAGGGGCAGGGGATACCCGCTAACTTTGGCTATGATGAGATTGGCGGGCTTTCGAATGAGTTGCGGATGAAGCTGAGCCGGGTCCGACCTAGCACGCTGGCGCAAGCCGGGCGGATTGATGGCATGACACCTGCCGCGTTGGCGCTTATTCTGACGCGCCTTCGTCAGATCGAGCGTCGTTCGGCATGACCGAGGAAGAGGCCCGCGCGACGATTACTCAGAATGTTTCACGTGAAACACTGGCTCGGTTAGATGCCTATGCGGGGGCTTTGATTAAGTGGCAGAAGGCCATTAATCTCATCGCTCCGGCAACGGTTCCCCAAATTTGGGCGCGCCACTTCCTCGATTCGGCGCAAGTTCTGCCATTGGCCCCAGCTGGCGCCCGGACATGGCTGGACATTGGAACCGGCGGCGGATTTCCAGGGATGGTTTGTGCAATTATCGCGGCGGAACAGTTACCCGAAATCAAGTGGACAATGATTGAAAGCGATGAACGCAAGTGTGCTTTCTTGCGAGAGGTTTCGCGCACCACCGGCGTCACTGTAACCGTCCTGACCGCACGGGTGGAGGATTTGCCCGACCAGAACGCCAATGTGATCAGCGCCCGCGCGCTGGCACCTCTTCCGCGGCTTCTGGACCTCACGCATCGCCACCTTGCGCCGCAGGCCACGTGCCTTTTTCAAAAAGGCGGAAATTACGCAACCGAGGTTGCGGAGGCGAAACAGCACTGGCACATGTCGGTAGAGGCGATGCCAAGCAGGACCGCACCCGAGTCGGTCATTTTGCGTATAAGAGAGCTGTCCCATGTCTGAATCCCATCCCACACGGATCATTGCAGTGACCAACCAAAAGGGTGGCGTTGGCAAGACGACGACGACAATTAACCTTGGTGCGGCGTTGGCAGAAAAGGGAAAAAAGGTTCTCCTCCTCGATCTTGATCCTCAAGGGAATGCCTCAACGGGTTTGGGTATCGATGCCTCCAGCCGCGATCTGACGACTTATGATTTGTTGCTTGATGGCGTGCCGTTGGCCGATGTCGTGACAAGGACCAATGTCAAAGGTCTTGATATCGCACCGGCCACGACTGACCTCAGCTCGACGGATGTTGAACTGGTCACAAACGAAAAGCGTGTTTTCTTGCTCAAGGACGCGCTGATGACGCCAGATCTGGCCAAGTATGATCATGTTCTCATTGATTGTCCGCCATCATTAAACTTGTTGACCATTAATGCGCTGGTCGCCGCCACAACCGTTTTGGTGCCGCTCCAAGCGGAATTCTTTGCCCTCGAAGGGCTGTCACAGCTTATGCTGACCATCCGCGAGGTTCGGCAAACCGCGAACCCCGCCCTTAGGATTGAGGGTGTGGTGCTGACCATGTTCGACCAGAGGAACAATCTCTCTCGTCAAGTGGAAGAGGATGCCCGCCAGACACTTGGTGAATTGGTCTATGAGACCAAAATTCCAAGAAATGTACGTCTTAGCGAAGCGCCATCTTTCGGCATGCCGGTGATCACCTATGATCCAACATCGAAGGGCAGTATCGCATACCTGGATTTGGCGGCCGAAATGTTGGCGCGTCAACTCACACCCGCCTAGGAAAGCAGTCATGGTACAAAAAACTGGAAAACGTGGGCTGGGCCGCGGTCTGTCCGCTCTGATGGCAGATATCGAAACTCCGGACACGGACCGACAGCAACCGGATGTCGCAACCAGCCGTCGGATGGAACGCACCATTCCTGTAGAGGCCATCCGCCCGAATCCGGATCAGCCTCGCCGCCAATTCTCGGAAGGGGCGTTGAACGAGTTGGCGTCTTCGATCCGGGAGAAAGGCGTGATTCAGCCCTTGATCCTTCGCCCTGATCCCCAAGAGGCTAATTTTTACCAGATTGTCGCCGGTGAGCGTCGCTGGCGTGCGGCTCAATTGGCCCAGTTGCATGAATTGCCGGCGATTGTTCGCGATTTCGATGACACAGAGGTTCTGGAAGTCGCCATCATTGAAAACATTCAACGCGCCGACCTGAACGCCATGGAAGAGGCGATGGGGTATCGCCAGTTGATGGATCGATTCGGACATACTCAGGAAAAACTGGCCGAAGCGATGGGAAAGAGCCGGAGCCATATCGCCAACCTGCTTCGTCTGATGCAACTCCCTGAAGACGTGCAACAAATGGTTCGAGATGGCCGACTGTCGGCAGGTCACGCCCGGGCGCTTGTGACATCAAAGAACGCCTCTGCCCTGGCGCGTGACGCGGTCGCGAAAGGGCTTTCTGTCAGGCAGGTTGAACAGCTGGCAAAAGACGACACGCGCCCGAAGTCGCGAACCAAGCGTGCCCTCGCGACACCAAAAGACGCCGATACCGTCGCGTTGGAGGGCGACCTTTCGGCCTCTTTGGGTATGGCCGTGGAAATCTTGCATGATGCAGGTACTGGAAAAGGCAAAGTATCCATACAATACAAAGACTTGCAGGACCTCGATGATCTTATGCGCAAGCTGACGATCGGTTAAGTCAGAAGCTCTCGCAAGATACCATTCAGAACCCGCCGCCCGGTTGCCGTTGCCGTCAGGCGATCGGAAGCAATTTTGACAAGGCCTTCATCTTCAAGCATCTTCAAAGATTTCTCTGACAGGTTCTTGCCTGACAGGGTGCTATATCGCTGTAAATCCGTTCCCTCGCTAAGCCTAAGGCTCATCATCATGTACTCAACGGCCCGGTCCTCATCTGCCAACGGGTCGCGAACCGTCTCTCCCGAACCAGCTTGTTCGACACGCTTTAACCACGCCGTAGGGGCCTTTTCTGTTTCGGTTGCCACCCGCATGCCTTGATGAGTGATGCGTCCGTGCGCACCTGGCCCTAATCCAAGGTATTCGCCACCGCGCCAGTAAATCAGGTTATGCCGCGATTGAGCCAGATCCCGTGCATGGTTCGAAACTTCGTAAGCAGGGAACCCTGCAGACTCGCACAGGTCCTGCGTAAGGTCATACATATCTGCGCCCAGATCGTCTGTTGGCAGGCCGCGCAGGTTTCCAGCCGCGAACCGTGCACCGAACGCGGTCCCATCTTCGATTGTCAGTTGATACAGGGACAGATGATCGGCCGCCATTGCCAGCGCCAGCCGCAATTCAATCTCCCAGTCGCTAAGCGTCTGGTCTTGGCGGGCATAGATCAGGTCAAAACTTACGCGATCGAAGCAGTCACGGGCCAGATCGAAAGCGCGCCTTGCCTCAGCTACGGAATGGAGGCGACCCAGCCGTTTCAAATCTGTGTCATTGAGAGCCTGTATCCCGATAGAGACCCTGTTTACCCCGGCGTCGCGGTACGCCTTGAACCGTGCTGCCTCGACAGATGTCGGGTTCGCCTCCAGCGTGATTTCAAGATCGTTCGCTGTTGGCCAATGGCTCCGGATTTCGGAGATGATCGCCGCAACTGTATCGGGCGCCATAAGCGAAGGCGTCCCGCCGCCGAAGAACACGCTGGTAAGCATACGATCGGGCGTTTCCGCGGCACCACGTCTGATTTCGGCCAAGTACGCTGCTTTCCAGCGAGCTTGGTCAATGTTGGCCGAGACGTGGCTGTTGAAATCGCAATAGGGGCACTTGGCCTGACAGAATGGCCAATGCAGGTAGATGCCAAACCCACCATACTGCCAGTCAGGTTGGGTCAAATATTTTCACCAGTTTAGCAAACGCATCAGCCCGGTGACTGATCTTGTTCTTCTGCCAGCGGTCCATTTCGCCAAAAGTCAGGTCATATCCGTCAGGCTGAAATACAGGATCATATCCATGGCCCTGATCGCCCCGCATGGGCCAGATCATCTGCCCATCCATCGTGCCTGGAAACACCTCGTCATGGCCATCTGGCCACGCGAGCACTAGAGTGCAGCAAAACCGCGCGCGTCGCGGGTAGAGGGCAGACTTTGCCTCAAGGGCGTCATGCACCTTCCGCATGGCCATGACAAAGTCCCGCCCGGTTGGCGTTTCTGCCCAATCTGCGGTGTAGACACCCGGAGCACCGTCAAGAGCAGCAACCTCTAACCCGCTATCATCGGCAAGTGCGGGCAGTCCGGTGGCCTTGGCTGCGGCATGCGCCTTGATCTGTGCATTTTCGACGAATGTCGTGCCGGTTTCCTCAGGCTCGGGCAGCCCATGGGCCTTGGCCGACGTTATCTTGATGCCATACGGGGCCAACAGGTGGGCGATCTCTTCCAGTTTGCCCTGATTATGGGTCGCCACCAGCAGAGTATCGCCCGTAAACCGCCGCATCTTCAGACCGTCGCGGCCTTTTGTGCCACTACAAGCGCGGCCACGCCCTTTGTGGCGAGGTCCATCAGTTCGGAAAACTGGCCACCGCTGAAGGTGCCATTTTCAGCGCTTGCCTGAAGTTCCACCATGCGCCCACCGCCAGTCATGACGAAATTCCCATCGGTTCCGGCCTCGCTGTCTTCGGCATAATCCAGATCCAGCACGGGTTGACCCGCATAGATCCCACAAGACACAGCCGCGATATGGTCGGTCATGGGGTCGGTGACAATGTCACCCGCCTTGATCAGTTTGTTGATCGCAAGCCGCAATGCAACCCAACCCCCGGTAATGGCGGCGCACCGGGTTCCGCCGTCGGCCTGTATCACATCGCAGTCGATCGTGATCTGGCGTTCTCCCAAGGCAGAGCGGTCAACGCCGGCGCGCAAGGACCGCCCGATCAACCGCTGAATCTCTTGCGTCCGGCCCGATTGCTTGCCTGCTGCCGCCTCGCGCCGCATGCGTGTATGCGTGGCGCGGGGCAACATGCCGTATTCGGCCGTGACCCAACCCAACCCGGTGTTCTTCAAGAACGGTGGAACCCGCTCCTCCAAAGTGGCGGTGCACAACACATGGGTATTGCCGCATTTGATCAGACAGCTACCTTCTGCATAGGCTGTGACGCCCGTTTCAATGGAAATCTGCCGAAGTTCATCTAGGTTTCTGCCGGACGGACGCATACATAACTCCTTGAGTTTGATTGATCGGGGAATAGTCTGCGGGCTGGGGTCGACGCAACCCCGATTGACCCTTCGAACGCCAAGCAGCTTAATGACCTCGTTGAAACCGCTAGTGACACCATGGCAACGCAATCCGAAATCCTTAACCAACTGAATGATAGGTCCCGCGAAGTCTTTCGTCGGGTCGTCGAAGGTTATCTGGATAGCGGCATCCCCGTTGGCTCCCGGACCTTGACCCGGAGTTTAACCGAGAAGGTATCTGCCGCAACGGTCCGCAACGTCATGCAGGATCTGGAATATCTAGGTCTGTTGGACAGTCCGCACGCATCGGCGGGTCGCGTGCCAACGCAGCTTGGATTGCGGATGTTCGTCGACGGGCTTTTGGAGGTTGGCGACCTGACCGATCAGGACCGCCTTCGTTTTGACGAAAGCATTGAACGCAACTCCGACGACGTTGTCACCGCGCTTGATCGCATCGGGTCGGCCCTTTCCGCCGCAACGCACGGGGCCAGCCTTGTTCTGGTGCCCAAGCGAGAAGCTCCCATAAAGCATATTGAATTCGTTTCGCTGTCTGACATGCAGGCCTTGGTGGTTCTGGTTTTCGCCGATGGACACGTCGAAAACCGGCTCTTCACGCCCCCCCCGGGCCAAACACCCAGTTCAATGCGAGAGGCCGCCAATTTTCTGAATGCAAGGGTCGCTGGGCAAACGGTATCGTCCCTGCGTGAACTGATGGAAGCTGAGGTCAAGACGCGCCGCAAAGAGATTAACGTAATAGCCAACAGCCTGATCGAAAGCGGTCTTGCGGTGTGGGAAAACGAAGGCGACAGAACCGAGCGGCTGATTGTCAGAGGACGTTCGAACCTGTTATCATCTGCCGCCGAAACCCATGATCTGGAACGAATTCGGCAGCTTTTTGATGACCTAGAGCGCAAGCGCGATATCGCAGATTTTCTGGATCTCACCGAACAGGGCGACGGGGTGCGGATTTTCATAGGCTCCGAGAACAAACTTTTCTCACTTTCGGGTTCCTCTCTGGTGGTCTCTCCATATATGAACGCTGATCGTAAGATCGTCGGTGCGGTTGGTGTGATTGGTCCAACAAGGCTGAACTATGGCCGCATCGTCCCGATCGTGGATTACACGGCACAACTGGTCGGGAAACTGATCTCGGACCGGAGTTAAGAGGATACGGATGGCAGACCCGAAGGAAGACCCGTTTCTGGACGATATAGATGCGTTGGAGCATCAATTGGAGGCTGAGGAAGCCGCCGAAGAACACGCCGCGTTTGATGCAACCGCTCTGGAGCTTGATGCTTTGCGGATCGAGCGCGATGAACTCAAGGATCGCTTGTTACGTACGCTGGCCGAATCCGAGAACGTTCGGAAGCGCGCGGAACGTGATCGCCGTGAGGCTGAGGCTTATGGCGGCTCCAAGCTGTTGCGTGACCTCCTGCCGGTGTACGATAACCTGCGTCGCGCTCTCGACGCTGCCGGACAAGAGCAACGCTCGGCGGCGGGCGGCGTGATTGAAGGGGTGGAGCTGACACTTCGCGAATTGCTGAACGTGTTTTCCAAACACGGCGTCACCCCGATTGTGCCGGAAGTTGGCGATACGTTCGACCCACAACAACATCAGGCGATGTTCGAGGCTCCGGTCCCTGGGACCAAGTCCGGCGAGATCATTCAGATTATGGCCGAGGGTTTCATGTTGCATGACCGGTTGTTGCGTCCCGCCCAAGTTGGCGTGTCGTCCACCCCGGGGTGATCATTCGCCCATGACGCCCTTCAGATCATAGATAAGCTGAAGGGCCTCCCGCGCCGTCAAATCATCGGGATGAATTGCTTTCAACCGCTCCTCCACCACGGATGGGGCGGTTTTTTGTATGGGCACAGCTGGCGCTGCGGCAAACAGCGGCAAATCATCAATCAGGGCCTTCTGTCTCTGGCCACCTTCCCGCTCTCCCTTTTCGAGGGCTTCCAACACGGCTTGGGCGCGCTTGATGACGGCGGCAGGCAATCCGGCCAGCTTTGCCACCTGGACACCATAGGATCGGTCAGCGGCCCCCTCACGGACCTCATGCAGGAAAATAACATCACCCTCCCACTCCTTGACCGCCATCGTCGCGTTCTTCAGCCCCTCCAGCCGACCAGCAAGCGCCGTCATCTCATGATAATGGGTGGCGAACAGGGCACGACAGCGATTGACGTCATGCAGGTGTTCCAACGTCGCCCATGCAATTGACAAACCATCATAGGTGGCCGTGCCGCGTCCGATCTCATCCAGAATGACCAGCGCCCGATCGTCCGCCTGATTCAGGATGGTTGCGGTCTCGACCATTTCAACCATGAAGGTCGAACGTCCGCGCGCCAGATCGTCCGAGGCACCCACCCGGCTGAAGACCTGACTGACGACCCCAATTTTTGCAGCCCGCGCAGGCACAAAGCTGCCGGCTTGTGCCAAAATCGCCATCAGCGCGTTTTGCCGAAGAAAGGTGGATTTGCCGGCCATGTTCGGACCCGTGAGCAGCGTGATGGCCGGGTCGCTTCCATCCGCTGAAAGCCTGCAATCGTTCGCGATGAACGGAGCGCCAGATTTCGTCAGGGCGGCCTGCACGACCGGATGCCGACCACCTTCGATCATGAAGCTGCGGCCTCCGTCCATTTCCGGGCGCACCCAATCGTGTTGGGTAGCCAGAGCGGCCAGCGATGCGTTCAGATCCAGCTCTGCCAGCGCTTGTGCGGCCTGCCCGATTGGGTCATTCGCGTGCAATACCGCGTGGCGAAGCGTCTCAAACAGCGTCTTTTCGATCTCTAGCGCGCGATTCCCAGCATTCAGGATCTTCGTTTCCAACTCAGATAGCTCAACAGTCGTAAAGCGGACCGCGTTCGCCGTCGTTTGCCGATGAATGAACTTCTCAGACAAGGGGGGCGACAGCATTTTCTGGGCATGGGTGGCCGTTGTCTCGATGAAGTAACCCAAGACGTTGTTGTGCTTTATCTTCAGCGTGGCGACCCCTGTCGCCTCGATAAATTCCGCTTGCATCGCAGCCACGACGCCGCGGCCCTCGTCGCGGAGTTTCCGCGCCTCGTCAAGATCTTCGTTGTATCCACTTGCGACAAATCCACCGTCACGGGTCAGTAGCGGCGGCTCAGCAATCAATGCTTCATTCAGAAGGTCAATCACGGCCTTATGCCCCGTCAACGCCTGTCTGGTGTGTGCGACAAGTTCCGGTGCATCAAGCGCTGCCAGTCCTTGGGCGATCTTTGTCGCCTGCTCCAATCCGTTCCGAATAGCGGCCAGATCTCGCGGCCCGCCGCGATCAAGCGCAAGACGCGAAAGAGCCCGGTCAAGGTCGGGTACCTTGCGAAGCTCATCTCTCAGAAACTCTCTAACATGCGGTTCAGACACAAAAAACGATACCGCGTCATGGCGACTTTGGATCAAACCCAGATGTCTTGACGGGCTGGAAAGCCGCCGCTCCAGCAAACGGCCACCGCCTGCGGTTGCGGTGCGGTCGATGACTGAAAGAAGGCTGTTTGCCCGCCCGCCAGACAAGCTTTGGGTCAGTTCAAGGTTGCGCCGGGTCGCCGCATCAATCTGCATTAACCCGCCTGCAAGCTGCTTCACCGGCGGACGCAGAAGCGGCAAGTTCCCCTTCTGGGTCAATTCCAGATAATCGACGATCGCTCCCATGGCCGAAATGTCGGGACGCGTGAAACTGCCAAAAGCATCCAGTGACTGCACCTGAAATAGCCGCTGCAACCGCGTTTCGGCCGATGTGCTGTCAAAACTGGCCGGTGATAACGGTGCAATGGCTGCGCCCATTTCGTCGATGACGTTGACCCCATCACGGTCGAGGCCGTCCGATATGATGACCTCTCTTGGCGCTAATCGCGCCAACTCGGGGCCCAGCCTGACGGGCGGGCAGTCGATCACATGAAAGGCGCCGGTAGAAATATCCGTCCAAGCAAGCGCCCCTTCGCCCCGCACCTCTGCATAGGCAGCAAGGAAATTATGGCGCCGGGCGTCAAGCAAGCTGTCTTCGGTCAAGGTGCCGGGCGTAACAAGTCGCACGACATCACGTCGGACCACGGACTTGGACCCACGCTTTTTCGCCTCCGCAGGGTCTTCCATCTGCTCGCAAACGGCCACCCGAAACCCCTTGCGGATCAATGTCAGCAGATAGTTCTCGGATGCGTGTGCGGGAACGCCACACATGGGAATGTCATCGCCATCATGCTTCCCGCGTTTGGTCAGGGCGATATCCAATGCCGCCGCCGCCGCCACAGCGTCGTCAAAGAACATCTCGTAGAAGTCGCCCATCCGATAAAACAAAAGAGCATCTCGGTATTGCGCTTTGATTTCAAGGTATTGCACCATCATCGGCGTTGCTTGCGCTGTCATGCATCCCCCCGGTTCCGCAAGTTGCAGCCTACTGACCCGCGTGAGGGGATTAAAGCCATGAGTTGTGGGCCTTTGGTCTTGTCGCTAAAACGCATGAAGGATTCAGGAAGGGCTAACGCTTATGGCAAATACTCCGAAAGTCACGCGAGAAGAGGCGTTGGCCTATCATCTTGAGCCGCGTCCCGGAAAGATCGATATTCAGGCATCCACCCGGATGACCACACAGCGCGATCTCAGCCTTGCCTATTCCCCCGGGGTCGCGGTGCCGTGCGAGGTGATCGCCGAAAACCCGGAAGCGGCCTACGATTACACGACAAAGGGCAACATGGTTGCCGTGATCTCGAATGGCACTGCTGTTCTGGGCTTGGGAAACCTTGGCGCTTTGGCATCCAAGCCGGTGATGGAAGGCAAAGCGGTTCTGTTCAAGCGGTTCGCCGACATCAATTCCATCGATATCGAGTTGGACACCGAAGACGTGAGCGAGTTCGTCAACGCGGTCAAACTGATGGGCCCATCATTTGGCGGGATCAACCTTGAGGATATCAAGGCACCGGAATGCTTCATGATTGAACAGCAGCTGAAAGAGCTGATGGATATCCCGGTGTTCCATGACGACCAGCACGGTACGGCGGTAATTTGTGCCGCCGGGCTGATCAACGCGCTCCATCTTTCTGGTAAGAAGATCGAAGATGTAAGGATTGTGCTGAATGGCGCTGGCGCAGCGGGGATCGCCTGTCTGGAGCTGTTGAAGACCATGGGCGCGCGGCACGAAAACTGCATCATGTGCGATACCAAGGGCGTCATTTATCAGGGCCGCACCGTCGGAATGAACCAATGGAAGTCAGCGCATGCCGTGAAAACAGACATGCGCACCCTAGAGGAAGCCATGATTGGCGCGGATGTTTTTCTGGGTGTTTCGGTCAAGGGCGCTGTCACGCCTGAGATGGTGAAATCCATGGCAAGCGACCCTGTTATTTTCGCCATGGCCAATCCAGACCCCGAAATCACGCCGGAAGAGGCGCACGCAGTGCGCGAGGATGCCATCGTGGCCACCGGTCGGTCGGATTACCCCAATCAGGTCAATAACGTCTTGGGCTTTCCTTATCTTTTCCGGGGCGCACTGGATGTTCATGCCCGCGCCATCAACGACGAGATGAAGATCGCCTGCGCCGAGGCGCTTGCCGCCTTGGCCCGAGAGGATGTGCCTGACGAGGTTGCGATGGCCTATGGCCGCAAGCTGAGTTTTGGACGGGATTATATCATCCCGACGCCATTTGATCCGCGCCTGATCTATATGATTCCGCCAGCCGTGGCGCGTGCGGGGATGGATACGGGCGTCTCACGGCGGCCCATCATCGATCTTGAAGGGTACGCGCAGGCGCTTCAGGCGCGAATGGATCCGACGAGCTCCATTCTTCAAGGCATCTATGCGCGGGCAAAGAACGCGCAGGCGCGGATGATTTTTGCTGAAGGCGATGATGTCCGGGTGCTGCGCGCCGCCGTAGCTTATCAGCGCAACGGTCTGGGCAAGGCGCTGGTGGTGGGGCGCGAAAACGATGTGCGCCAAAAGCTGGAAGCTGCGGGCTTGGGCGATGCGGTCAAGGAGTTGGAGGTGGTGAACGCCGCCAACACCGAGCATTTGGATACCTACAAGGAATTCCTTTATCGGCGGCTTCAACGGCAAGGCCATGATGTGCAGGACATTCATCGTCTCGCCTCGCGCGATAGACATGTCTTTTCATCGCTGATGCTTGCGCATGGGCATGGGGATGGGCTGGTTACCGGCGCCACGCGAAAATCGGCGCATGTTCTTGAACTGATTGGCAAAGTCTTCGATGTCCAAGCCAAGGACGGCGCTGTCGGTGTAACGGCCCTGTTGAACAAGGGCAGGATTGTCTTGATTGCAGATACGCTGGTGCATGAATGGCCGGACGCTGAAGATCTGGCGCTGATCGCGGAGCGCGGCGCTGGCGTTGCGCGCGACCTTGGACTTGAACCAAGGGTGGCCTTCGTCAGCTTTTCGACATTCGGGTATCCCGTGTCCGAGCGCGCCGAAAAGATGCATCAGGCCCCAAAGGTGCTGGACGAGAGGGGCGTTGATTTCGAGTATGATGGCGAGATGACGGTGGATGTGGCGCTGAACGCTGAGGTGCGTGCACAATACCCGTTCAATCGCTTGACTGGGCCAGCAAACGTGCTGGTCGTGCCCGCGCGGCATTCGGCGTCAATCTCGGTGAAGCTGATGCAGGAAATGGCCGGTGCCATCGTGATCGGGCCGATCCTGACAGGATTGGAAAGACCGGTTCAGATCGCCTCGTCAGTCTCGACGGCGAACGATATCCTCAACATGGCAGTGATGGCCGCCTGCGAGATCGGTCGGTGAAAAGGGCCTGATGCTTTTGGGATGAAGGGGTAAATAGCTGCGCAGAGATCTGCGGCGCTACCCCTTCATGCCGTCCCAGAAGCTTTTGACCTTGTCAAAAAAACCGGATGCATTCGGATTGTTCGACTGTGCACAGGAATCTTCGAACTCACGCAGCAGTTCTTTTTGCCGTGCCGTCAGCTTGACTGGGGTTTCCACAGCCAGTTCGATATACATATCGCCCTGACCTGGGCCGCGCAAAGCAGGCATGCCTTTGCTGCGAAGACGCATTTGCCGCCCTGATTGGGACCCTTCGGGAACCCGCACACGCGACCGACCGCCATCAATTGTGGGAACCTCGATTTCACCGCCCAAAGCGGCGGATGCCATCGATACCGGAACGCGGCAAAACAGGTCGATCCCGTCACGCTGGAACAGCGGATGATCCGCCACTTCAATAAAGATATAAAGATCGCCCGCCGGACCACCACGCAGCCCCGCTTCACCTTCGCCGGACAACCGGATGCGGGTTCCGGTTTCAACCCCAGCGGGAATATTGACGTTCAACTGGCGATCTTTTTGCTTTCGGCCTGCGCCACCGCATTGGTTGCACGGGTTCTTGACGATCTGACCCATACCGCCACATGTCGGACAGGTCCGCTCAACCGTAAAGAATCCCTGTTGCGCCCTCACCTTGCCCATGCCCGAGCAGGTTGGACACGTGACAGGCTCGGCCCCCGCCTCTGACCCGGTGCCGCTACAGTTATCGCAAGCGACCGAGGTCGGTACGGAAATGGATTTCTGGAGCCCCGAATAGGCGTCTTCCAGATTAATTCGGAGGTTGTACCGAAGATCTGAACCACGAGACGCCCGATTGCGCCCGCCTGCCTGACGGCCGCCGCCACCCATGAAGTCGCCAAAAAGGTCCTCGAAAACGTCAGAAAAGGCGCTGGCGAAATCGCCTTGGCCCTGACCCCCGCCAAAGCCACCAGCCCGCGGCCCGCCCGCCATGCCGCCGTCAAAGGCGGCGTGACCGAACCGGTCATAAGCGGCCTTCTTCTCGGGGTCCTTCAGGACGTCATGCGCCTCGTTCGCCTCTTTGAACATCGACTCGGCGTTAGGATTGTCGCCGTTGCGATCGGGATGAAGCTCTTTTGCTTTGGTGCGATAGGCTTTCTTTATCTCTTCGGGCGTGGCGCCTTTCTTGACGCCAAGCACCTCGTAATAATCCCGCTTTGCCATGGTCAGGTCGCCCTCTTGAAACGCGCGAACCGGCCAAGGTTCCCCCTGGCCGGCCGCTTTGGGTCAGATAACGCGCTTAGGAGCGTTTGCGATCGTCGTCGAGGTCTTCGAAGTCCGCATCGACGATATCATCGTCCACACCGCCTGGTTCGCCTTCGCGCTCCCCAGCTTCGGCTTGTTCGGCAGAGGCCTTGTAGATCGCTTCTCCCAGACGCATCGATGCCTCGGTGACATTCTGGATGCCGGATTTGATTTTCCCGGCGTCCTCGGACTCCATCTGCTCTTCAAGCGCCTTCACGGCCAACTCGATCACTTCAACGGTGGACGGGTCCACCTTTTCTCCATGCTCTTCCAAGGACTTCTTGGTCGAATGGATCAGGCTTTCGGCCTGATTCTTGGCTTCGACCAATTCCTTGCGGGCCTTGTCTGCGTCCGCGTTTTCCTCGGCTTCCTTCACCATGCGCTCGATGTCATCATCGGTCAGACCGCCAGACGCTTGGATCGTGATCTGCTGTTCCTTGCCGGTGCCCTTGTCCCTTGCGCCGACCGACACGATGCCGTTGGCGTCAATGTCGAAGGTCACTTCGATCTGCGGCAGCCCACGCGGTGCGGGCGGAATGTTTTCAAGGTTGAACTGGCCCAACATCTTGTTGTCGGTCGCCATTTCACGCTCACCTTGGAACACCCGGATCGTCACGGCATTCTGGTTGTCTTCCGCAGTCGAAAAGATCTGCGACTTTTTCGTCGGGATCGTGGTGTTGCGGTCGATCAACCGGGTAAAGACGCCGCCAAGCGTTTCGATGCCCAGAGACAGAGGGGTAACGTCAAGCAGCACGACGTCTTTCACATCACCCTGCAGAACGCCGGCTTGAATTGCGGCGCCCAAGGCAACGACCTCATCGGGGTTCACACCCTTGTGGGGCTCTTTACCGAAGAAGTTGGTCACTTCCTCGATCACCTTTGGCATCCGGGTCATCCCGCCGACCAGAACAACCTCATCGATATCGCCCTTGGACAAACCGGCATCTTTCAATGCGGCGGCGCAAGGTTTCATCGAGGCCTTGATCAGATCGCCCACCAAGCTTTCCAGCTTGGCGCGGGTCAATTTCATGACCATGTGAAGCGGCTGACCGTTGGCGCCCATCGAGATGAACGGCTGGTTGATTTCGGTCTGAGATGAAGAGGAAAGTTCGATCTTGGCTTTCTCAGCGGCTTCTTTCAGGCGCTGGAGGGCCATCTTGTCTTTCGTCAGATCGACACTGTTTTCCTTTTTGAACTCGTCAGCCAGATAGTTGACGATGCGCATGTCAAAGTCTTCGCCACCCAGAAACGTATCGCCGTTGGTGGATTTCACCTCGAACAGGCCGTCGTCGATTTCCAGAATGGTGATATCGAAGGTGCCGCCGCCAAGGTCATAAACGGCGATGGTCTTGTTGTCTTTTTTGTCCAGACCATAGGCCAGCGCGGCCGCTGTCGGCTCGTTGATGATGCGCAACACTTCAAGGCCAGCGATCTTGCCGGCGTCCTTGGTCGCCTGACGCTGGGCGTCGTTGAAGTAGGCGGGCACGGTAATGACGGCTTGTGTCACATCTTCGCCAAGGTAGCTCTCGGCGGTTTCCTTCATCTTCTGAAGGATCAGGGCAGAAACCTGCGAGGGGGAGTATTTCTCACCCTTCACTTCTACCCATGCGTCGCCATTGCCACCGTCGATGATGTTATAGGGGACAAGCTTCCGGTCCTTCTCAACCTCTGCATCGGTCACACGACGACCGACCAGACGCTTGACCGCGAAAATCGTGTTTTCCGGGTTGGTTACGGCCTGCCGCTTGGCAGCCTGTCCAACAAGGCGTTCGTCGTCTGTGTAGCCGACGATCGAAGGAGTTGTGCGCGCGCCCTCGGCGTTTTCAATGACGCGCGGCTGCGAGCCATCCATGATGGCGACGCAGGAGTTCGTGGTGCCGAGGTCGATACCGATCACTTTGGCCATATCGATTAGGTCCCTTTCATTAGGCGATCTGGTGTGGCGGGTCCACATTCGGCCCCCAGCCCACCGGTTAAATAGAATGGAGAGCACGCCCCATCCAGCTTCGGGGGTTATATAAGGAGGGGGATATACCCCTGCAAGCCACACGTGAGCGTCGAAAGCGAAGGAAAATCATGGAAATGCCTCGGGGTGCCGTGAATCTGGCCGGCGTGAACATCCACAAAGGGTATCTGAGCGCCTTGGCTCAGGCGGAACTGGTCTCGGATTTGCGGCAAGTGGTGTCGGCCGCGCCACTCTTTGTGCCTCAGACGAAACGAGGCTTGCCAATGTCGGTTCGGATGACGGCGGCGGGGGAATTTGGCTGGATCGCCGACAGGGGCGGCTATCGCTATGCGCGGGAACACCCCAGTGGGCTGGCCTGGCCGGCAATTCCTGAAAGCGTGCTGGCCGTGTGGCGCGGCCTAAGCGGGGTCGAAAGGTTGCCAGAATGCTGCTTAGTCAATTTTTACGATACGGCCGCTCGCATGGGTATGCACCAAGACAGAGACGAAGCGGATTTCGCGATGCCGGTTGTTTCCATCTCGTTGGGGGATGATGCGCTGTTTCGGGTGGGCGGTGTTATCCGCGGTGGCAAGACGCAATCTATCTGGCTGCAGTCTGGCGATGTCGCCGTGATGGGTGGCGATGCGCGGCTTGCCTATCACGGGGTCGACAGGCTGCGCCCCGGATCGTCCAGTCTGCTGCCCAAGGGGGGACGAATCAACCTGACGCTGCGCGTTGTCACCTAGCGCGTCGCGCCCCATGACGCCGATGCCCGTTTGCGTGTATAGAAATCGCCCATCAGCCCCAACAGAATGAAGACCAGCGAAAAATATAGCGGGTACTGCCAATTGGTGTTGTGTGGGAAATAGTTCACGAAGATGAAGCCGCGCCCTTGGTCGATGGCGTGAAACAGCGGGTTCCACGCGAACAGATGAACCATGAAGTTCGGCAGCATGTTTGCCACGAACATCTTGCCTGATGCGATCATGTTGGCGCGGATATAGACCATCTGCACGATGCCCATCACATCGGGTATCCACGGCTTCAGCGCCATGAACACAAGGCCGACGCCGATACCGGAAAACCATGCCAGAATGTACATGAGAAATGCGGGCGCCCAGCGATGGATCTCGATCGGCTCAAGCGCTGTGTGCATGACAAACAGCATCACAAGCAGAGACAGGGTTTGGACGTAAAGGGTGGATGCCGCCGCAGAAACGATGCCCACCATCGTGTTCATCGGCGCGTGCTGCATCATGGCGGATGTTGAACTTTCCGCATTCATGACGGAGCGAACCGTCTGGATGTGCGTCAGATACAGAAAGATCCCCGACATCAGATAGAGCAGGAAACTGCCACGGATCGCCGCAGTCCGGGTGCCCATGAAGCTGAACATGAAATAGAAGGCAGCCAGGAAAAGCGCCGATTGGAACAGGCTAAGTCCAATAGACAGAACCGCATTTCCATGTGATTGGCGTACTTTGCGCACCGTGCTGACGTACATGACCTCGGCCAGCGAGAACATCAGCCCGATTGTCGACCTGTTGCGCCGTGCTTCAAACATGTGACTACGCCTTTGCCTGCTCAGGCCCTTAATGGCCGCGACGGGCGCCCATCTTATTGCGGGTCACCCTTGCCGAAAGCCATGCGGATGATGATAACCCCAAATAGATAAACGATCAATCAAGACACAGTGAGGGCCCGAGTTGGACCATGAAAAGGTGATGCAGGAATTTCGCAGGCTGGCCATTTTGGCGGGCGCGCGGATCATGGAGATCTACGAGGCTGAAGATTTCGACGTGAAAATCAAATCTGACGACAGCCCGGTGACCGCGGCGGATGAAGCGGCCGACGCACTGATCTCCCAAGGACTGCGGGATGCCTTCCCTGACATCGCGCTTGTCACCGAGGAGCAGGCCGACAGTCATGGCGAAACGGCCTCGGAGTTCATCATTGTAGATCCGTTGGATGGCACCAAGGAGTTCATTCAGCGACGAGGTGATTTCACGGTGAACATCGCGTTGGTACAAGACGGTATTCCCGTGCGCGGTGTGGTTTTTGCGCCCGCTATCGGGCGGCTGTTCTATACCGATGCAACCGGGCAGGCCGTGGAGGAGACCGGCGCGTTTGCGCCCGATGCAATGGGTGAAACGCAGCCAATCAGGGTGTCGACCCCGGACAATGACGCCCTGCTGGTGGTCGCGTCCAAATCACACCGGGATGCGGCAACAGATGAATATATCGGCAAATATGCGGTCCGGGACATGAAAAGCGCGGGATCTTCGCTGAAGTTCTGTTTGATCGCCACGGGCGAGGCCGATCTTTATCCGCGACTGGGCCGCACGATGGAATGGGATACCGCTGCCGGTGACGCGGTGCTGCGCGGTGCCGGTGGGCAGATGGTCCGGTTTGAGGATCACCAGCCATTCACCTACGGCAAACCGGGTTTTGCCAATGGGTTCTTCATCGCGCATGCGCCCGGTGTCGTGTTGGTGCCGGCATGAGCGTTGTTTGCATCATCCCGGCCCGCTATGCCTCCACCCGCTATCCGGGCAAACCATTGGCGATGTTACGCGGTGCCACAGGCGAAAGCCGCAGCCTGATCGAGCGGAGCTGGCTTGCCGCCCAAGGGGTTCAGGGATTTGATGCCGTTTTCGTCGCGACAGACGATGACCGGATCGCCCGTGCGGCCCGTGAATTCGGCGCCGACGTTCTGATGACATCGGAAGACTGCTTTAACGGCACTGATCGTTGTGCCGAAGCGCTGGGCCTCTTGGGTGACGATGTTGAGATGGTCGTGAACCTGCAAGGCGACGCCCCGCTGACGCCATCGTGGTTTCTGGAAGATCTGATCGCCGGCTTGCGCAATGACAGTCAGGCGGCCCTTGCCACGCCAATTCTGCGATGTGACGGTGAAACGCTTGCCGCGTTGAAGGCGGATCGGGCTGCCGGGCGTGTGGGCGGAACAACTGCCGTGACGGACAGTATGCGGCGGGCACTTTATTTTTCGAAAGAGGTGATCCCGTTTACCGCGCGCAGTTATGCCCCCGAAGCGCCGACGCCCGTGTTTCATCATGTGGGCGTATATGCCTACAGGCCATGGGCCTTGCGGGCATATCCCGGTTGGCCGATCGGCCCGCTTGAGACCTTGGAGGGCCTCGAGCAGTTGCGGTTCCTCGAGGCGGGGCACAAGGTGCTGTGTGTCGAGGTTGAGGGCAAGGGGCGCAAATTCTGGGAACTCAACAACCCCGAGGACATCCCCCGCATCGAGGCGATGTTGGCCGAAATGGCGCAACCCTGATGCCCGAACGCCTGAGTGTCATCGTGGTCAGCCACGGGCGGCCCCGGGCTTTGGTGCGGTGTCTTTGGGGGCTGAACCAACTTCTCGGCCCTCCGGCTGAGGTTGTAGTGATCGCAGACGCAGCGGGGCTGGACGCGATTGCCACGTTGCCATTTGTGGACCGGATCAAACAGGCCGAACAGGTGGAACCGAACATCTCGGCCGCGCGAAATGCTGGGCTGGCGATGGCTGCGGGCGATGTGGTTGCCTTCATTGATGATGATGCGGTGGCGGAACCGACGTGGGCAATACGATTGTTGGACGCGCTGGATCAGACCGGCGCGGATGCCGTGACGGGCACGGTTCTGGGGCGAAATGGCATCTCGGTCCAATGGGGTGCGCAGGCGGTGGATGGCTTGGGGCGGGACAGGCCGTTGCCAATGCCAACGGGGGTAATGACCCCTGTCTTGCCCGATGGTGAGAGATTGAAGTTGAACGGCACCAATTTTGCGGTTCGACGCGATGTTTTCTCTCGGATCGGCGGTTTTGACCCTGCGTTCGCCTTTTACATGGACGACACTGATTTGGCACGGCGCATCGCGCGTGCCGCCTATGCGCCCCTTGCGACGGTGCATCATGGCTTCGCAGCCAGCGTCCGGCGGACCGCCGATCGGCTTCCGCTCAGCCTGCATGACATTGGTGCGTCAACTGCCGTGTTCCTGCGCAAACATGCCCCGCCCAAAGCGGTTGACGGCGCGCTGGATCAATTGGTCGGTAATCAGCGACGGCGGCTTATGCGGCTTGCGCGACGGCGCAAGCTGACGACCGAAACCATGCGTGAGCTGATGGAGGGGTTGATGGCGGGCATCGCCATTGGGCGTACCCGCGATTTCGGGTCATCACCGGCCCCCATGGCCGGGAATTTTCAACCCCTTCGCACGACAACACCTTTGCCGCCAAAGGTGCTGGCTGGTCGGGCCGGGGATGAACGTGTCTTGATGTACGAGGCCGAAGCGCTGGCGCTGGCGGGCCACACGGTGAGCGTTTTCCTGTTTGCCCCGACGCCACGCAAGCACACGGTGGAATTCATCGCTCCGGGCATCTGGGTCCAGCGAGGCGGGTTGTTCGGGCCAGCCGAACGTAGCGGCAAGCGCTTCCAATACTGGCGGCGCGCCGCCCGAATAGAGGCTGAGGTAGCGCGCGTCGCCCCTGTGCGGGGGCCGAACGTTTCGTGAATTCGCCGTTTTGTTTGATCGGAATTTTCGCTACAATTCAGTAAATAGAGTTCGTGTAAGCAGATACGAACATGTCGGCGGGCGCCGAAGTTACATTTTAAGGGGCTGTCATGAAGAAGCGCGTTACCAAGGCCATCTTTCCAGTAGCGGGCTTGGGCACCCGGTTTTTGCCGGCAACGAAATCAGTTCCCAAGGAAATCATGACGTTGGTTGATCGACCGTTGATCCAATACGCCATCGACGAGGCGCGCGCTGCCGGTATTCGGGACTTCATCTTTGTCACCTCGCGCGGGAAATCCGCGCTGGAGGATTACTTCGATCACGCGCCCGAGTTGGAAAACGCCCTGCGCAAGAAGGGCAAGACCGAATTGCTGGAGGCGCTGAAGGCCACAAACATGGATAGCGGCGCGATTGCCTATATCCGCCAGCACAAGGCGTTGGGTCTGGGGCATGCCGTTTGGTGCGCGCGGCGGTTGCTGTCCGACGAACCCTTTGCCGTGATCTTGCCCGATGACGTTATCGCGGCAGAGGTGCCTTGCCTGCAACAGATGGTCGAAGCGCATGCCGAAACGGGGGGCAACATGGTTGCCGCCATGGAAGTGCCGGCCGAAAAGACCTCGGCCTACGGGGTGCTGGATATCAAGGAAGACATGGGTTCGGTCGTGTCGGTTAAAGGCATGGTCGAAAAGCCTGCGCTCGGCACCGCACCATCGAACCTTGCTGTTATCGGGCGTTATATCCTGACGCCCGAGATCATGGATAACCTGCACAAGATCAAATCGGGCGCCGGGGGTGAGGTGCAGTTGACCGATGCCATCGCGCTCGAGATCGAACAGTCGGACAACGTCTATGGGTATCGGTTCCGCGGTCAGCGATTTGATTGTGGATCAAAGGCAGGGTTCCTGCAGGCGACCGTGGCGTTTGGCATGGCGCGGCCCGACCTGAAGGACGAATTCACCGAGTTTCTGGTTGATCTGATGTCCTCGCGCGCGGCAGCCCAATAGAAGGGCCGCGCTTGGTTGCGTCCATGACCATCTGCCTCGATGTCACACGCCTTTTGTCACGCGTTGGTCGCGGGGCCATGACGGGCGTTGACCGGGTCGAGGCAGCATATCTGCGCCATTACCTGATGTCCGGTCCGGGCCTGCGGCTGCTGTGCCGGACCACGCGGGGCTATCTTCTGCTTGGTCCCGATGGCGGCGCGCAACTTCTTGCGCTGGCCGAGGGGCGTGCCAAGCCGGGGCGGGCAGATCTGATTTCACGTCTGTTGGGGCGGGGGAACAATCTGCGCCACCGAGCCGAGGCCGCTTTGCGGCCCTTTGCGCTGGGTCGGTGCACACGCCGCAGCCTGCCACGGCTGCTGCGATCCTTGAAGGCGGGGCCGACCACCTACCTGAACGTGGGTCTAAGCAACCTTGGCGCTCGAACGCTTGCGGCGTGGGGTGCCCACCCCCAAGCCCGCATTGCCGTAATGATCCATGATCTTATCCCGATCACCCACCCTGCCTTCGCGGCTCCCGGTCAGCCTGCGCGCTTTGCCGATATGTTGGACCGGGTGCGTACGTATGCGGATCTGATCATCTGCAATTCACATGATACGGCTGCTGCTTTGGGTGATCACTGGAACGGTGGCCCTCCGCTGATCACCGCACATCTGGGTTTGGATGTTGCTCCGCCTGCGTCGACCGTGAAAGACCCGCGCCTTTTCGTGGCCATCGGCACGATCGAGCCGCGGAAAAATCACGCGCTCCTGCTGGACGTATGGGAGATGTTGGCGCGCGATCTGCCAGAGTCGGAAATGCCCGCGCTGCATATTATCGGACATCGCGGTTGGCGCATTGACGCGCTTGCCGCGCGGCTTCAGGCTCATCCCCTGCGCGGGACGGCCATATTTGAACACGGGGCACTGGATGACCGGGACGCCGCCGATCTGCTGTCCAAGGCGAATGCTCTGCTGTTTCCAACGCTGGCAGAGGGCTTTGGCCTTCCCCCGCTGGAGGCCGCAGCGCTGGGCACCATGGCGATTTGCAGCGATCTGCCTGTCATAAGAGAGGTTTTTGGCGATTGCGCCGTTTACCTGCAGCCTGACGATGCTTACTCTTGGGCGGAAACAATAAAGCAAGCTATTGATGGCAAGTTGCCGTTGCCAGCGTCGGCGAAAGCCCGGCTACCAAGTTGGCAAAGGCATTTTGAAACCGTTGAGGCGGCGTTGCTTAATACAGCGGGTCGAACGTGAAGGGCAGTAAATGAGGGCGGTGGAGCGCTACGGGCTACGCCTGAGGCGAAAGAAGTTCCTTGTGCGTGCATGGCGCAAGGGGCGGAGTCTGCTGGAAGTGGTTGACCGAACCGCCAAGATCAAACCGTCTGACGCCTTGTGTTTCGTTACTCTGCGCAATGAGCGGGTGCGCCTGCCGTTTTTCCTCGAGTATTACCGGACCAAGGGGATCAGCCATTTTCTTTTCGTCGACAATGACAGCGACGACGGCACCCGCGAATTTCTGGCCGAGCAGGTCGATTGTTCGGTCTGGACAACCGAAACCAGTTACAAGCGGTCCCGATTTGGAATGGACTGGGTCAACCACTTGTTGCGTCGCCACGGCCACGGACATTGGTGTCTGGTGGTCGACCCCGACGAATTTCTTGTCTACCCGTTCTGCGATACCCGGCCCATTCCCGCATTGACCGATTGGCTGGACGCATCATCGGTCAGGTCGTTTGGCGCGATGCTGCTGGACATGTACCCCAAAGGACCGATCAGTGCGCAGCCCTATAGCGCCGGGCGGGATCCGTTCGAGATTGCCTGCTGGTTCGATGCCGGAAATTACACGATCGAGCGGAACTGGCAGTTCGGGAACCTGTGGATTCAAGGCGGCCCCCGCGCCCGTTCCTTCTTCGCCGAGAAACCGGATCGCGCCCCCGCGTTGAACAAGATCCCATTGATAAAATGGGACAAATCATTCTGCTTTGCCAGTTCCACCCATATGCTGCTGCCGCGTGGTCTGAACCTCGTTTACGATGAATGGGGGGGCGAAAAGACGTCGGGCATTCTGCTTCATGCCAAATTCATCGACACCTTCACCGCCAAGGCCGCCGAGGAACTGGAACGGCGCCAGCATTACGCCAACAGTGCAGAATATCGCGCCTATCATGAGGGACTGCACACCGATCTGGATTTCTGGACCAAGTGGTCGGAACGCTACATAAACTGGCGGCAGCTGGAGATTCTGGGCCTGATGTCCAAGGGAAACTGGGCATGAGCACGGTCGGTTTTGTCATGTTGTGCCACACCGCCCTGCACCGCGCGGCGCAGGTTGCACGACATTGGGCCGAACGCGATTGCCCCGTCGTCATCCACGTCGACAAGGCCGTTTCCCGACCGGAGTTTGAAGGCCTGCAAAAGGCACTGTCCGACTTGGAAAATATCAGGTTTTCCAGACGCCATCGTTGCGAATGGGGGACGTGGTCATTGGTCGCCGCGTCACAAACAGCGTCAGAACTGATGCTGGCCCAGTTTCCAAGCGTGCGGCACGTGTATCTGGCCAGCGGATCTTGCCTGCCGTTGCGCCCAGTTGAGGAACTGCGCGACTACCTTGCCGTGCGCCCGATGACCGATTTCGTTGAAAGCGTTACGACCAAGGATGTGGACTGGACGATCGACGGGCTGAATGCCGAACGGTTCCACCTGCGGTTTCCATTTTCTTGGAAACGCCACAGGTTCATGTTTGATCGGTATGTGGAACTGCAGCGAAGCGTTGGTTTCAAGCGGCGGCTGCCTGCAGACGTGGTTCCGCATCTTGGGTCGCAATGGTGGTGCCTGACGCGACAGACCCTGTCGGCGATCCTGCAAGATCCTGCCCGGAGGGAGCATGACGCTTATTTCCGCATGGTCTGGATTCCCGACGAAAGCTATTATCAGACGCTGGCCCGCAACTATTCGCGCCAGATCGAAAGCCGGTCACTGACCCTGTCCAAGTTCGATTTTCAGGGCAAGCCGCACGTATTCTACGACGATCACCTGCATCTGCTGAAGCGGTCCGACTGCTTCGTTGCACGCAAGATATGGCCCAAGGCAAACAGGCTGTTCGAAACATTTCTGGACCCGAACCATACCGGATCAAGCATGGCGGAACCCGCGCCGGGCAAGATCGACCGCGTTTTTGCCAAGGCGCTGGAGCGGCGGACGCGGGGCCGGGCGGGCCTGTATATGCACAGCCGCTTCCCAAATAGTGATTGGGAAAACGGCAAAACCTGCGCGCCGTATTCGGTTTTTCAGGGCTTCAATGACCTCTTCGAGGATTTCGAAGCGTGGCTCTCGCGGCGGCTGGGCACACGGGTGCACGGCAACCTTTTCGACCCCAAGAAGGCTCGTTTTGCTGGCGATCAGGACATCTATGCCGGGTGCCTGTCATCCTCGGCGGCGATCCGGGATTATAATCCGCAGCGTTTCATCAGCAGCCTGATCTGGAATACGCGCGGCGAGCGGCAAGTCTTTCAATTCAGCCCACGCGACACGCAAAGACCCGGCAGCTTCATGGCCGCCGATGCGAACGCGCAAATCTCTGTCATCACCGGGGCTTGGGCGGTGCCGCTGTTTGCTGCAAACCGCGATTTCGCCAGCATCCGGGACGAGGCGGCGCGCCTGCAAAAGCGTGAGATGGAGTTCGTGAACACCCTTCGCCACGTTCGGACCCGGGCAGAAGTGCGCATCTGGACACTTGCCGAGTTCGTTGAAGAACCGATGGAAAACTTGCAGTCTATTCTGGACGTCATGGGAGGAGCCACCGCCGTGCGCCTGACGGAAGCCCCGCGCATTGCCAGCATGGAAGGGTTTGGTCAGTTCCTTCAGAACCTCAAGAATCAGGGGATGAACCCGTTCATCATGGGTGATTTTCCGACAACGCCGACGGGGGCACAGCCGCCCACGTCCGATAGCCGCCCTTATCTGGTCAGGTAACCTGTGCCCAAACGTTTTGATGCCTTTGTTTTGTTTGCCGAGATGCGGACCGGGTCGAATTACCTGGAGGCGAGCCTGAATCAATTCGACGACCTGAATTGCCTCGGAGAGGTGTTCAATCCCACGTTCATGGGCAACCACAAGACATTCGAGATGTTTGGCATCGACATGGCTATGCGCGAGGCCAACCCGCTTTTACTGCTCGACGCCATCATCAGCCAGACCAAGGGCACCCCAGGGTTGCGGTTCTTTCATGACCACGACCCGCGCGTCTTGGACCGGGTATTGCCCGACCCGCGTATCGCCAAGGTGATCCTGACGCGAAACCCGCTGGAAAGTTATGTCAGCCGCAAGATCGCCGCGCAGACCGGGCAGTGGCGCTTGTCTGACCTGAAGCACCAGCGCAGCGCGACGGTGCGCTTCGACCGCGATGAGTTTCTGGAAATGCTACAGAATTTGCAGGCATTTCAAGAGGTCCTGCAACACGGCCTGCAAACCACGGGGCAGACGGCTTTTTATATCAGGTATGATGACATCAATGATGTGGACGTCCTGAACGGGTTGGGCCGGTTCTTGGGATCTGATCACGCCATCGCCGCGACGTCCGACAAGCTCAAGAAACAAAATCCCAGCGAGTTGAGCGAAAAGGTCGAAAACTACGACGAAATGGTTGCGGCAATCGGGGCGATGGACCGATTTGAATTATCCGGGACGCCAAATTTTGAACCGCCGCGACACGCCGGGGTGCCGGGCTTCCTTGCCCTGCCGACAACTGGCCTGCTGTTCATGCCGATCAAGGGGTCGGTGGTGGACCCGGTGGCCGATTGGATGGGGGCCGTTGGTGGTGTGGGTCGCGATGGCCTGCGCAGCCGGATGTCACAAAAAGACATGCGCCACTGGATGCGTGACAATCAGGGCCACCGTAGTTTTACGGTGTTGCGCCATCCCGTGGCGCGCGCCTATGCGGTATTCAATACGTTCATCTTGCCCAATGATCGCCCCGCCTATGCCGATGTGCGGCGTGTCTTGCGCAAGATGTATGGCCTGCCGATCCCCGAGGCGGGGTTGGTGCCCGGCTACGGCGCTGATGAACACAAAGTCGCATTTGCCGCGTTTCTGGAGTTCCTGAAAGGCAATCTTTCCGGGCAGACCGGGCTCAAGGTGGACCCGGCTTGGGCCACCCAGACCGCAGTGCTGCAGGGTATGGCACACGTCACGCTGCCCGATCACATCTTGCGCGAAGAAGACCTGCCCACCACGTTGCCTGACCTTGCGGTGGCCGTGGGCGCGGCACCGCAGCCCTTCGCGGCGGCAACCGATGATGCGCCGTTCCCATTGAAGGCCGTGTATGACGGAAAGATCGAGAAGGCTACAATGGAAGCCTATCGGCGCGACTATCTGAACTTTGGATTTCCGCGCTGGAACAAGCGCTGACACCCGCCGCCTGCTATGCGGCTTTCGACGTCGCGCCTTCGGTCAAAAGGGTATGCAGGGTTGCCGGATCCGAATTTGCACGCAGTTTGGCGCAAAGTGCTGTGTCGCGCAGCGTCCGTGAGACCAGCGCCAGTGCCTTGAGGTGATCGACGCCGCTATCCATCGGCGCGAACAAGGCAAAGATCAAATCCACCGGCTGTCGATCGGCTGAATCGAAGTCAATTGGCCGGTCCAGCTTCAGAAACGCGCCGTGAACTTCACTCAGTGCGGCCAACCGGGCATGCGGCAGCGCAACACCATGGCCAACTCCCGTGGGCCCAAGGCTTTCACGTTCTTGCAGCGCGTCGAAAATGTTGGATGCGGGCAAATGCACCAAACCTTCCGCGATTTCTGCAATACTCTGCATCAAACGTTTCTTACTGCTCACGTCCGACAAGACTTTTACGCCCGTCGGTTTGAGAAGTGACGACAATTCCATGCAAAACCTCGGGGTAGGGCGATGGGCCGTCACCGGCACCATCGCGTTAACTTCTGTTCCTAACGGGGATCAATCCAGCCAACGTTTCCATCGTCGCGCCGGTATACGACATTGACCCCTTCATGCTTTTCGTTTCGGAACACCAAAAGCGGCGCACCTGCAATCTCCATCTGCATCACGGCCTCACCGACGGACAATCGTGGAACGCGCGTTTCCATCTCAGCCACGATGATGGGCTGTAGTGTGTCGGGCTCCTCCGCGTCGGCGTCGTCTGACCCGGCGAGGATATAAGTTGAAGCGCCGAAAACATCAACGGGTTGCGGTCGGTCGCGGTGATGATCCTTGAGACGCCGCTTATAGCGACGCAGCTGCTTCTCCATCTTCTCGCAACAACTATCGAAGGCGGCGTAGATTTCAGTGTTGGAGGCCTTGGCAGATGCCGTCAGTCCAGTCGACAAGTGAACGATCGCTTCGCAGACAAATTCGTATCCGCTTCTCGAAAATATCACGTTTGCATCGGTCGGACGCTCTGCATATTTCGATACGGCGCTTCCCAGACTGTCCTTGACGTGGACTTGAAGCGCGTCACCGATGTCGATCTGTTTTCCGCTGATTTGATAACGCATAGATCCTCCCGATCTGTGGCGGGCGCACGCGCATAGGTGCGGCGAGGCCGCCGTTTCTTACGGCGATGTGCGGGTTTGTCGTGGACTGATCCGGAACATGCAGAGGCCGGGCCTTGGCCGACGCGTCCGAAATCAAAGATGAGCAAAGCGCAAACATCGCATATAGTTGGCGATGAATCGGGGGCCTCTGTCAACGGAAAGGATGGCCACCTGTATGCGTCGGCGATCAACCGATGCGAAAGCCTTGGCCCAGATAAACGCGCCGCACGTTTTCATCACGCACGACCTCATCGGCGGTTCCGCTCATCAATATCGTGCCGTCGTGCAGAATATAGGCGCGGTCAACGATTTGCAGGGTTTCCCGCACGTTGTGGTCGGTGATCAATACGCCAATGCCGCGCGTTTTGAGCTCGACGACCAGTCCGCGGATTTCTCCTACGGCGATGGGGTCCACGCCGGCAAAAGGCTCGTCCAGAAGAACATAACGCGGATCGGAGGCAAGGCAGCGCGCAATTTCCACACGCCGCCGTTCGCCACCCGACAATGACAATGCCGGTGCACGGCGCAAGTGCCCGATGGAAAATTCGGACAATAGCTCCTCAAGCCGATCCAGACGTTTCTTGCGGTCGCGTTCGACCACCTCAAGAATGGCAAGGATGTTATCTTCGACCGACATCCCGCGAAAGATCGACATCTCCTGCGGCAAATATCCAATACCGGCCTTGGCGCGGCGATACATTGGCAGAAGGGTCACATCCTGCCCGTCCAGTTCCACGGTGCCGCCATCCGGGGTAACCAGACCCGCGATGGCATAAAAGCAGGTGGTCTTGCCCGATCCGTTCGGGCCAAGCAGGGCCACGACCTCACCCCGGTCAAGGCGCATGGTCACATCGCGTATCACCGGACGGCGCCGATATGATTTGCGCAGATTTGTGATGCGCAATCCTTGCGTGCCGTCAGTGACGGTCAGATTGGGACGCGTCGCCGTCATTGGTCACCGGATTGCAGAACGGTGCGCACACGCCCTTCGACGGTGCCGTTTCCGGTGGCCATGTTCACCACCATGCGATCGCCGGAAATTGCGGTGGCTCCCTGCGTGACAAGGACATCGCCTGACAATGTCAGCAGCCCGTCGATCACATCGTATTCGGCACGCGCGCCCTCTGCGGCATCCACGCCGCGCGTCACCAGCACACCACCGGTGGCAACAACGGTTTGCACATCGTTGCGGCCATCCGTGCCCGCATACACAACCCTTACCTCGCCCGCCGCCATCCGCAGATCGCCCTGCATGATGATGACGTTCCCAGCGAAAACCGCCTCTCCAGTGGATTGATCAACGGCCAGGCTATCGGACGTCACCTCGATTGGCTGGCTTGCGTCGTGTGCAACGCCGCCAAAACCAACGCTGGTTTGGGCGGTTGCGCCGAAGCCGAGGAAAACAAGGGCAAGGCCCAGATAAAGCGCGCGCATGAGATTATCCCTAAGTCGGAGGATCATATAGCACCCGAACCCCGCCGGTAAAACGGAGAACCTGCGCACTGTCTTCCATCGTCAAGCTCATTGAGCCGCCAGTCAAGGTCAAGCCTGGACCATTCACCACCACTGGACCGGGCGATTGCAGGTCAAGCGCGGTCAAGGCGACGGTCATCATATCGCTGCTCAATCGATATCCGTTTGAACTGGTCAGGCGCACGTCTTGCGATAACGCGGCCACCGATGCGCCAAGGTCGATCAGGCTGGACCGTGCGTTCAGAAGAAGGAAATCAACCCCGGAGATTTCCAGCCTCGCCTCGATATTATCGGCGGTCAGCTGGTTGGGCGTCCCCGGCACGGGTGTGGCGACATCGGCGGTCATCTGAATTCGGCGACCGTCCTCCAATGTGCCGGCAAAACGTGGATTGCTCAGCCGCTGTTCCCGCGCCAACTCGGTTACATCCACATCCGCAAAGGGAATCGCGGCATCCGGGTCGGGTGTGCGCGAAAACAGAAACAGCGTCGACAAAAGGCCAAGCGCGATCAGCGGCAGCACGATCTTGATCCAGGAGATCAGGGTGGAGTAGCGATTCTCGATGGCCATGGTGCAGCCTTAATGGCTGAAAATATCCTGATCTGGCCAGCCCGCAAGATCAAGGCGGGCCCGCATCGGCAGGAATTCATAGCATGCTTGTGCGATATCTGTCCGGCCTTCCCTGTCGAGACGGCGGTTCAGTTCATCCCGCAAGCGGTGCAGGTAAAGCACATCCGATGCGGCATAGGTCTTCTGCGCTTCGCTGAGCGATGCAGCACCCCAGTCCGAGCTTTGCTGCTGCTTGGAAATGTCCACGTCCAGCAGTTCCTGACACAGATATTTCAAGCCGTGACGGTCCGTGAAGGTGCGGATCAGCTTGGATGCGATCTTGGTGCAATAGACTGGCGCGGCCAGCGCGCCAAAGGCGTGATACATCACGGCGATGTCAAACCTGCCGTAATGAAACAGCTTGAGCACATTCGGATCAGTCAGCATCCGCGACAGGTTCGGCGCCTCGGTTTGACCTTGGGCAATCTGCACAAGGTGCGCGTGTCCATCGCCGCTCGAAAGCTGGATCAGGCACAGTCTGTCACGATATGGGACAAGCCCCATGGTCTCGCAGTCAATCGCAACGACAGGGCCAAGGTCCAAGTCGTCGGGCAGATCGTTCTGATATAGTTGAATGGTCAAGGGTGGCCCCTTTGATGCACCCGGTTCCGGCTGGAAAGGGGGTGGTGCCCAGGAGAGGACTCGAACCTCCACGGCCTTGCGGCCACTGGCACCTGAAGCCAGCGCGTCTACCATTCCGCCACCTGGGCAGGTGTCGTGAACGCGGCTGATATAGCGGGCGCGAAGGGCTGTCAACGGGCGGCGGCGCGATTCTTGGACGTGATCCGCGTAGTCAGTAATCCCGTTCGAAAAACACGCCCATACTGCTTGCCCCGTCCGACGAAAATGTGCCCCGTGCCGCAATGTCAGGCGTCAGGTCGATATTCAGCGAAAGGTCCGTCTGACCATCTGCGCCGACCGTCACGTCGGTATAGATATTTTCCGACAGATAGCGCCCGGCACGCACACCTGCATTGCCTTCGGCATCGGTTTCAAGGTCCAGATCGTCCAGCCCCAATCCTTCTCGCAGGCTGGACAGCAGTCCGGCGTTGGTGCTGCCACCGGCTAGCGACGTCGCGGCATCGGCCAGTTGCAGCGCCTGTAACGGCGACAGCGAAGAGATCGAGCGCCCGAATAGGAGTTGCGCCAGCACTTCGTCATCCGGCAGGTCGGGGTCGGCTGAAAAGCTGACTGTCGGTTCCGACGTGGGTCCCTCAAGCGTAATAAAGACGGTGTAATCACCGGCCCGACTGCTGGCGATAAGCCGCAGATAGGGATCAAGGCTGCCACGCAGCGATGCGGACCCTTCATCAAGATCAAGCCGCCGCCCAAGGATCGACAGGCGTCCGCGGATCAGTTCGAACCGCCCCGATGGTATCATGTCCGCCGTGGTTCCCAAAAGCCTGAGTTGCCCGCCCAGTTCCGCATCCAATCCCCGGCCCCGCAGGAAAATCCGACCCGGCGCATTGATGGTTAGGTCAAGCGCGACACTGCCACCGCCGCCACCGCCCGCCCGTTGTTCCAGAAGGCCCGCAAACAGGCGCGACTGCCGTTCGGCGGCGGATTCGCCCACATGCGTGATTTCCGGAATCGCGCCGCCGGTTCCGACACTGGTCTCAGGCACGCGGATTTCGGTTTCACCAAGGTTGATCGTCCCCGCGACGCGCGACGATCCAGCCAAGTCGCCTGAAATCCGCATCTCGGCGGACGTGATCAATGCTTCATAGAGCAGCGGATCAATCAGGCGCGCATCGGCCAGCGTGATCACAACCGCAACGGGAAGCCCGCCGCCCGTCAGGGTCAGACTGCCTTGGGCTGTGGTGGTGCCGCCCGTCGCAAGCGCCCCGTTGGCCGTGAACTGCACCCGCCCGCCCGAAATCGAACCACTCAGCGTCAGCCCCTCAAGCGCGTTTTGGATCGTCGGCAGGGAAACACGCGCACCGGTGCTCGAAAACGAACCCGAGACAGCGCTCAGCGATGGCTGGCCGCTGATCGCGAGGTTTGCCTGCAGGGTCCCATCAAGACTGCGCGGGCTGAGGGCGCGGTTGGCAAGCGACAGCGGAAGCCGTGCCGAAACATCCAGATCGACAGAGCCATCGGCGCGCAGAACTTCGCCATCAACCGTGGCCTGCATCCCCACCGGGCCATCCAGCGTGCCGCTGATCTGAAACGGGCCGCTGGTCGCGCCATCAACTGTCAGCTGCGCGGTGACAGGGCCGCTGATCTGATCGGTGAAGACGCCGATGTTTCCAGCACGCGCGGCAAGGTTCAGGGCGATTGCATCCGGCGACAAGGTGCCGCTGGCGTTCATGGTGATCTCGGCGGGCGCTGTCACCTGCACCGTCAAATCCCACGGTGCCTCGCCGCTGCGTTGCAGTGCCAGATCAACCGTGGCGGGGCCAGACAGGGTATTTGTGAACAAACCCACATCCGCCAGACGGGCCGACAGATCCAGCTCACCCGCCACGGCAGAAAGCCCACCGGATCCCGATGCGCTGATCTGGGTGCCATCAATCGCGAACGATTCAAGGCGCAGGCCCTCGGTATCGCGCGCGGCCGATACAGTCAGCGCGACATCGCCAGCCAGAAGTTCGGGCGGCACCGCGTCACCCGCCCGCAGATCGGTTCCGGTGCCCGACAGGGTCAGATCGAAAGCCCCTGACAAAGGCTCTATCCCACCCGACAGGCTCAGACTGACCGCGCCGGCCAGATCCTGATCTGCCAGCCCTGAAAAAGGGCTGAGCGATGGGGCCGAAGCCAACGCTTCCAAGGAAATGCGCAGCGCCTCGGCGTTCAGGTCAAAGGCCGCCGCGCCATCCAGCGATACGGTGTCCGTCGTCAGCACAAGATCGCTTAGCAGCACGGGCGCACCGTCCGTCCACGATAGAATCGCATCAAGCTGCGCGTTGGTTCCAAGCGCTGCCGCAACGTCCGGGTCCTTGTGCCCCAGACCGATGATCGACGTCGTGATATCCGCGGTCACCCCGGTCAGGCCCTGCGCGCCTTCGGTAAAACTGCCGTCGATACCGATATCCAGCTCACGGACACCAAAATCGGCGGCGGACAGCTGACTGATACGAAATGAGCCGTGCCAATCCTCGCCAAGCTCGCTGTCGTGGTTCAGGCTGAGGACGGCATCTGCAATCGTGACATCGGTGCCGGGAAGCCGCACACGGCCGACCGGGTCATCTATACTTCCGTTGATAGCAATCCTGTCAGGGCGTCCGTTCGCATCAATCCTGACATTGCCGCGAAGCGACAGCGCGGCCGTCGACAGCCGCAGGTTTTCCAGTTGCGTTGCCCCGTCGGCTTCCTGAATGACACGTGCCGACAGGCTGACATCGGGGCCGAAGAAGTCCTGATACTCAGGCAAGAACAGGGGCGTTACATCGCCGCTGAGGGCCAGTTCAGTGATCCGCGCCTGCCCCTCTGGGGCGCTGGTGGTAACGGTGCCGGAAACCCGTCGCTCACCGTCCGTTTCCAGCACGATGTCAGCAGCGAAATCATCCAACGGGCCTGCCCCGGCCACCGCCAACCGGACCGAAGGTGCCCCCGGCAGGTTCAAAAGCTCCGCCGTCAACCCTCCGGCGTCTTCAGCCACCAAAAGATCGACGGACAGTTGACGGGTTTCATTGGAATATGCGGCGGCAAGTGCGACTGTGCCCTGCGGGCCGTCAAGTCGGTCCAGCGTGATGTCGGCACGCCCCGCCCCACCAGAGATCGACAGGCTGCCCGCCACTGTCAGGGTCGCCGCAACGCCAATGACGGGTTCGCCCAAGACAACCGTTTCGATCGCAACGCGTCCGATCTCGATGCTGACGGGCAATTCGGGCAGGGAAAAAGGCGTCGCGGCCGCATCTGGCAAAGGTTCACCGCCGGGAAGTGGAAGGCGCAATATCTCCAACCGCTCCGCGCTCAGTTGATTTACCTCCAGCGCCCCGCGCAGAAGTGCGGTGCGGGTCCAGTCCAATTGCACATTTTCAAGGATCAGCCAAAGCCCGGTGGCGTCGGAAATCGTCATCCGGTCCAACGTCGCTTGCGACGACAACGCGCCGGCAAAGCCCTCGATACGGACCTGACGGGCCTCCCCATCGGACAGCGCGTCCTCGATCAGGGCTTGGATGCGCCCGCGATCATCGTCTTGCGCGATGGCCACAAAAGGCAGCAGACAAACCGCAAGGAGGAGAACAAGCCGCTTCAAAATGATTGTCCGATGCCGATGTAGAGATAGATATCCTCGCCCTGACCCGGTCCGCTGGTGGGTGTTGCTACATCGACCCTGATGGGGCCGAAGGGCGTGGAATAGCGCAAACCGATGCCCGCGCCGGATTGCCATTCGCCGCTGTTGTCCCAAAGTGGGTCGGCCGAAACATAGCCCGCGTCAATAAAGGCCACGAGGCCGAAATTCGTCGCTCCGATGTCTTGGCGAAATTCGCCGGATGCAGCCAGAAACCCACGACCGCCCGACGGCTGGCCCAGTTGCTGGGCCCCCAGCGATTGATACGCCTGCCCGCGCACCGTGCCGCTTCCGCCCGAATAGAACAGGAAATCGGGGGGCAGGTTCAACACCGACGTCCCCGTCACCGTGCCTGCCTGAAACCGCCCGGCAATGCGTGACCGGTCGTTGGCGCCAAAGGCAAGGTAGGCGCGGGCATCAAGGGTGCCATGCACACCGGCGTTGCCATCAAGATCCACGAACGGGGTCACCTCAGCCTCGGCGAAATAACCACTACGCGCATCCAGCGGATCATCACGGTTGTCATACGTCAACGAAACGGGAAGCAGCGCCGTCGTGACTTCGCGGTTGCCGAACGCATCGTCGATGTCGGAATAACGCAGACCGATGGCGGCGCTGCCCGAAATCGTGCGGCTGAACACATGCTCCAACCCGAAATCCAGTTCGACGGTAAGCGCTTCGTAGCCCGGTTCGTCTTCGACGCCGACGATAAAACCAAAGAATACCGTACTGTCTGGGGTGACAGTGGCCGGACGGGAATAGCGGCCTTCGATGCTGTAATCGATCCCACGCGCGCCTTTCGTGATGTCACCCAGACCTTCAGAGCCGATACCTGAAATCGCCGCGTCAAAGCGCAGGCGTTCACCCCCGCGCAGCAGGTTGCGGTGCATCCAATAGGCGGTGAACCCCGCCCCCTCGTCTGATGAAATCTCGGCGCCAAAGCCGATCCGCCGCAGGGGCGCTTCGGACACGACGGCGGTGATGTCCATGGCCTGATCCGGGCCCGGCGGCGTTTCTTGCAGCGCCACGGCGCTGAATACGCCGCTGTCACGCAGGCGTTCTTCCGCGCGGGCCAGTTCGTCGGGGTCGAACACCTCACCAGTCGGCAGGCCGGCGATTTCGATGATCCGGTCGCGACGCATCCGGTTCTCACCCTCGGGGATCAGATTGCCGAACGTCACGGTGGGTCCGGGGGCCACCGTGATCTGCGCATTCAGCACGGCCTCGTCGTTCACGGCGGTAATGCGTTGGTTCGCCACTGTTGCGGTGGCGTTGCCAACATTGCGCCAGCCCGTGATTGCGGCATCTGTCGTGTCGCGCAAGATGGCGGTGCTGGCCGGTTCACCGCTGCGAAAGCCGTCTGGCAGCGCGGTATCGGGCGCAAGTGGCCCTATCTCGGCGCTGCCGAACCGAAATGGCGCGCCCGGATCGACCGCGATGTTGACGCGTTCGATGCGCGCGGGTGCCTCGAACGGCGAAAGCTGTCCGGCCTCCCGGCCGTCGATCATGATGCTGATCACCGGGGCGAAATAGCCCGCGTCATACAACACGCCGATCAGCCGCCCGTAATCGGCCCGTGCTGCGGCAATGATATCTTGTGGGGTTTGCGAATCGTCTTCGGTGACACGCAACAAAAGCGATGCGCCCTGCAGCCGTTCGGTCAGGCCATCGGAATCGCCCGCCACGCTCAGCTGTATTTCTTGCGCCGCAACCGCGACGGGAAAACACGTCAGCAGCAGTGCCTTGACTGCAAGAGATGAGAAGCGGCGCATTCGTGTGTCCATGACTGCTGTTTTAGTGCTCCAAAGGTATGAACGCCAGCAATGCCGGCAAAGTTTCGCCATAGCATGAAAACCATTGGGACGATTTGCGCCTTGTCCGGCGAAAGGGCTACGCGTATCACAACCACCAACCGCGACCGGAGGGTAAGTTTCATGGCAAAACTCGTCACGATTTTTGGCGGCTCGGGCTTTGTCGGTCGCTATATCGCGCGCCGGATGGCCAAAGAGGGATGGCGCGTGCGCGTCGCGGTGCGTCGCCCGAACGAGGCGCTGTTCGTGCGTCCCTATGGCGTTGTCGGTCAGGTCGAGCCGGTTCTCGCCAACATCCGTGATGATGATTCCGTGCGCGCCGCGATCCACGGGGCTGATGTCGTGGTGAACTGCGTTGGCATCTTGGCGGAACGCGGGAAGAACAAGTTCAACCTTGTGCAGAACCACGGTGCCGCACGGGTTGCCCGTATTGCAGCCGAGGAAGGCGCCGCGCGCCTTGTCCATGTGTCGGCCATCGGCGCGGATGAAAAGAGCGACAGCCTCTATTCCGAAAGTAAGGGCGAGGGCGAGGCCGCCGTGCTGGCTGCGTTTCCAACTGCGGTCATCTTGCGCCCCTCGGTCATCTTCGGGGCGGAGGATCAGTTCTTCAATCGTTTTGCCGCCATGTCCCGGATGGGTCCGATCCTGCCGGTTGTCGGCGCCGATACCAAGTTTCAGCCGGTCTATGTTGATGACGTGGCGCAGGCCGCCGTCAGCGGAATACTCGGTTCCGCCGCGCCCGGCATCTATGAACTGGGTGGGCCCGAAACGCTCAGCTTTCGCGAGCTGATGCAGCGCATGCTGCACATCGTTCGCCGCCGTCGGTTGATCATCAATGTGCCCTTCTGGGTCGCGTCGATCATGGGCTTTGCCTTTGATGCACTGCAGGCGGCGACATTGGGCTTGTTTCACAACGGCCTGCTAAGCCGTGATCAGGTGCGCAACCTGCGGCGTGACAACGTGGTAACGGGTGAACACAAGGGCTTTGCCGATCTTGGGATCGCGCCCACCGCCATGGAGGCGGTGCTGGAAGATTACCTGTGGCCCTATCGGCCCGGCGGCCAATACGCCGAAATTCAGGAAAGCGCCGCAAAGCTGCGCAATCAGGTATAGGCGATCACAAGCAAGATGATGCCAAGGACCACCCGATAGATTACATAAGGCGTAAAGCTGACGCTCCGCAAAAGTCGCATCATCAGTGTCAGGGCCAACAGCGCCGCGATGAATGACATGACAGCGGCGATAGCGCCTTCCCTTGCAAGGGTGGCATCGGCATCGCGCACAACCTCGGCCCCCAACAGCGCGCCCGAGGCGATGATCGTGGGGATCGACATGAGCATCGACAGCCGGGCCGCGCTTTCACGGTCATACCCCAGCATCCGACCGGCGGTGATGGTAATCCCTGACCGCGACGTGCCGGGGATCAGCGCGACGGCCTGCCACACCCCCATGATCAGCGCGTGTTTCAACGTCCAGCCGGTTGCGGTGTGGATTTGCGGCCCCTTCTGGTCGGCCCAATAAAGCACAATGCCGAATATCAACATGGCCCAGCCAATGACCGCCATAGACCGCAGCGCATCGTCCAGACCTGTCACGTGAAGCACAAGTCCGAACAAGATCACCGGAACGGTGCCGATGATCAGTCCAAGCGCCAGACGTGCGCCCATGGCGGTGGTATTGCCCCGCGCAAGCTGACCAAATCCACCGAGTGCGATCATGACGTCGCGCCGGAAATAAAGGATTACGGCGCCCAGCGTGCCCAGATGAACGGCCACGTCTATAACTTGCCCCTGATCATCGGCACCCACCAGATTCGGCAGAAGAATCAGATGTCCCGAAGATGATATGGGCAAGAATTCCGTAAGGCCTTGAACCACAGCGACAAGGAACAGGTAGAACAGGCTCATCTCGTTCCCTTTGGTTGGTCCACTCTCGGGCTTCTACAATATTGATTAGAAAGGGAAACGGTTAATATATGTATCGAACCGGACCTTTTATTTCGTTATTTCTGCTCCAATCGCCCGCAAGAAGCGAAAAAAAGTAAAAATAGGACAGTGTTGCTGTCTTTTTGTCCAGAAAGGGACGCGGTATAGGGGCCCCTGAGAGAATGGGAGAAACTCTGTGGCCAAGCAACCCATGTTGAAATTCGTGTCTGTCGAAAAGCAGATGCCGGAAAAGCGTCCGCCGAACCTCCGCAAGGAAGATTTCGACGAGATCTATGGCGAATATGCGCGCGACAAGGCGGCCGAGCAGGCAGGCCGCTGCAGCCAATGCGGCGTGCCCTATTGCCAGTCGCATTGCCCTTTGCACAACAACATCCCAGATTGGCTCAAGCTGACCGCCGAGGGCAGGTTGCAGGAAGCCTACGAACTGGCGCAAGCCACCAACACATTCCCTGAAATCTGTGGCCGCATTTGCCCCCAAGACCGCCTCTGCGAAGGCAACTGCGTGATCGAACAGTCGGGCCACGGCACCGTGACCATTGGCTCGGTCGAGAAATACATCACCGATACGGCTTGGGATCAGGGCTGGGTCAAGCCGATCACGCCGTCTGTCGAACGTCCCGAAAGCGTTGGTATCATCGGCGCAGGTCCCGGCGGATTGGCTGCTGCCGACATGCTGCGTCGTGCCGGTCTGCAGGTCACCATCTACGATCGGTATGACCGCGCGGGGGGCCTGATGATTTACGGCATCCCCGGCTTCAAGCTGGAAAAAGACGTCGTGATGCGGCGCAACAAGCTGCTGGAAGATGGCGGGGTGACCTTTGTCCTGAATTGCGACGTTGGCAATGATCTGACCTTCTCCAACATCCGCGAGAGCCATGATTTCGTTGTCATTGCGACGGGCGTTTACAAATCGCGCGACCTGCCCGCACCGGGCGTCGGCGCCGATGGGATTGTGCGTGCGATCGATTATCTGACCGCCAGCAATCGCAAAAGCTTTGGTGACTACGTTCCCGCGTTCGACGCCGGAGAGTTGAACGCCGAAGGCAAGCGCGTGGTCGTGATCGGTGGTGGCGATACCGCCATGGATTGCGTGCGCACGGCGACACGGCAGGGCGCAATCTCGGTCAAGTGTCTGTATCGCCGTGACCGCGCCAACATGCCGGGTAGCCAGCGCGAGGTGGCCAATGCCGAGGAGGAGGGGGTCGAGTTCGTATGGCTTTCCGCCCCCAAGGGTTTTCAGGGCGACGCCGTCAATGGCGTGATGGTGTCGCGGATGCGGCTGGGACAGCCCGATGCGACCGGGCGGCAAAGCCCGGAAATCATCGAGGGCGCGGATTACGTCGAAGACGCAGATCTGGTGATCAAGGCGCTTGGGTTTGAACCCGAAGACCTGCCGACGCTCTGGGGCACGCCTGAATTGGAGGTGACCCGCTGGGGCACCATCAAGGCGAACTTCCAGACCCACGAAACCGCGCTTCCCAACGTCTATGCCGTTGGCGACATCGTGCGCGGTGCCAGTCTGGTTGTCTGGGCGATCCGCGATGGCCGCGAGGCGGCCGAGGCGATTTTGGAGAAACTGGGCAGCGCGGCCAGCGTCGCTGCCGAGTAACGCTCGACGCCGCCCGGGTCTGAAACCCGGACTGTTCATAAAGGTGAAAGGTCACAATGGCTGATCTATCGACAAGACCCATGTTCGTCTTGACCGCCGCCGTCACGCTGGCGGCCGGTCTTGCCATGCCACAAACTGCGGCGGCGCAAGATGATGACCGTCTGTTCACCGTGCCCGAAGGCTGCACCGCCTATCTTACCGTGCAATCGCGCAGCTGCACCGTGGCGCATTATTGGACCTGTGCCGCTAATCCCGCCGGGACGCGCTGGCGGGTGTCGGTGGACAACGAAGGCGCCTTCTACCTGTCCTATACGGACGCCGAATTCCGGTGGTTGCAGAACTGGGGCCTGCGCGACGGCAGTCAGGGCCAATTGATCGAGCCAGAAGAAGACCCCGCCAGCCTCAGTGAACTGTTGGAAACGGGCACGGATGCGATGGTGTTTTCGATGCAGCACGAAAACGGGGGCGGTTTCACCAATATCCGGAATTACACGGGTTTCGACAGCTTGACCGGCGGTGAGGTGGTCGTGGATGGCCGCACCCTTCTGGTGACGGAATTCGCTTATCAGTATGATCTGGGCGATGGTCCGCGTCAGACGCAGGGCAACCAGTTCGTGCACCCCGAATGGCGGTTGTTCTTTGGCGGCGTCGAAACGGTGACCATGCCTGACGGCGAGACGTTCGAGGCAAACTACTCCCCGATGGATTTCGCGGAACCGGGCGAACCGGGCTTTCTGTCGATGACCCCGATCTATGACTGCGGCGAGATGATGTCGGCCCTTCCCGATGCCTTGCGGAGGAACCAAGGGTGAAGCGCACGCCTGTCCTTTACGCCGCCTGCCTGTCGCTGCCGCTGGCATTGCCCGCGCTGGCCGATGGCCCGTGGTCTGTCGCGGTTGATTGGGACGGCATGGCGCATGAGATGTCGGGTAGCCGCAATTACATCATCGAAGATGCCGGCACGCAAAACTGGGGCGCGATGGATGCCTATGTGGACGGCTGGACCGGAAGCGGACTGACCTGTGACACCGTCGACGCCTTCAACGTCGATTTCTTCTTTGGCGACACGTGGCCGGGTTACGAAGGCCACCTGATCTTTGAACTGATCCCCGGTGGACGTGCTGATTGGAGGGTAGATTACCCGGCGCTGTTCTTCAGCACCATTGATGCGGGCGGCGATGCCATCGCGACATATGAAGGGTTCGACTCTGTGCAGGTCTTGTTGACCGACGTCCGCTGTGACGGCCCTGATCACCTGCAGATTACCATGGATTTCAAAGGGAACCTGCTGCATCCCCCCAGCGGTCACCGCACTGCGGTCCGGGGTAATGCCACCGTGCAGTTTCCGATTGTGGACAGCAATTAACGTGGGCCAGCGCCCGCCCCGACAAGGAGAAGACGCCATGACCAAATATGATGCAGATTGGGCAGTGGCCGAACAGGCCAAGCGCGAATGGCTGGCTGAAAACGGCCTGTATTCCGAGGCGGAAGAACATTCCTCCTGCGGCGTGGGGCTGGTTGTCTCGATCGATGGCAAGGCCAGTCGCAAGGTCGTGGAAAACGGCATCAACGCGCTCAAGGCGGTCTGGCACCGGGGTGCGGTCGATGCGGATGGCAAGACAGGCGACGGCGCGGGCATTCACGTGCAGATCCCTGTCCAATTCTTTTATGATCAGGTGCGCCGCACCGGGCATGAACCCGATATGAACCGCCTGATGGCCGTGGGGCAGGTGTTTCTGCCGCGCAACGATTTCGGTGCACAAGAGGCCTGCCGGACCATCGTGGAATCCGAAGTGCTGCGGATGGGTTATTACATCTATGGCTGGAGGCACGTTCCGGTCGATATTTCGGTGCTGGGCGAGAAAGCCAACGCCACCCGCCCCGAGATCGAGCAGATCATCATCTCGAACAGCAAGAACGTCGATGAAGAGACGTTCGAGCGTGAATTGTATGTGATCCGTCGCCGGATCGAAAAAGCCGCCGGTGCTGCAGGCATCGCGGGGCTGTATATCTGTTCGTTGTCGTGCCGCAGCATGATCTACAAGGGCATGATGCTGGCGCAGGACGTGGCCGAGTTTTATCCCGACCTGAAGGACAAGCGGTTCGAAAGCGCCTTCGCGATCTATCACCAGCGGTATTCGACCAATACGTTCCCGCAGTGGTGGCTGGCGCAACCGTTCCGCATGTTGGCCCACAACGGAGAGATCAACACCCTCAAGGGCAACACCAATTGGATGAAGTCCCACGAAATTCGCATGGCGTCGAATTTCTTTGGTGAATTGGCCGAAGATATCAAACCGATCATCCCCGGCGGGTCATCGGATTCGGCGGCGCTGGACGCGGTATTCGAGGTGCTGGTCCGTGCCGGACGGAACGCGCCAATGGCGAAGACCATGCTGGTGCCCGAAGCGTGGTCCCAGACGGCGACCGAACTGCCGCAGGCGTGGCAGGACATGTATTCCTATTGCAACTCGGTGATGGAGCCGTGGGACGGCCCCGCAGCCTTGGCCATGACCGATGGGCGCTGGGTCTGTGCCGGACTGGACCGGAACGGCCTGCGCCCGATGCGGTATGTCGTAACGGGCGATGGTCTGTTGATCGCCGGATCCGAGGCCGGGATGGTCCCGATCGACGAGGCGACGGTGGTGGAAAAGGGTGCCTTGGGTCCGGGGCAGTTGATTGCCGTGGACATGCAAGATCAGCAGTTGTTCCACGATACCGAAATCAAGGACGCACTGGCCGCCGCCCGCCCCTTCGGGGAATGGGTTGGCAAGATCACCGATCTGGAGGTTGAAACCAGCGGCGTCACCGAAACCGCGATCTTTGGCGGTGCCGACCTGCGCAAGCGACAGATCGCTGCGGGATACAGCATCGAAGAACTGGAGCAGATTCTGCACCCGATGGCGGATGATGGGAAGGAATCGCTGGCCTCGATGGGGGATGATACGCCCAGCGCCGTTCTGTCGACGCAATACCGCCCACTCAGCCACTTCTTCCGCCAGAATTTCAGTCAGGTGACCAACCCGCCAATCGACAGCCTGCGCGAATATCGCGTGATGAGCCTGAAGACCCGGTTCGGCAACCTCAAGAACGTGCTGGACGAGGATTCGTCGCAGACGGAAATCCTCGTGCTGGATTCGCCCTTTGTGGGTAATGCGCAGTTCGACACGATGCTCAGATACTTCGGTGATTCCGTCGTGACGATCGATTGCACGTTTCCCGCCGGTGGGACGCCGGGCGCTTTGCGGCAGGGGTTGGAACGGATCCGGGCAGAGGCAGAGGATGCCGTGCGGTCCGGTGCGGGACACATCGTTCTGACCGACCGGTTTCAAGAGGAGGGCAAGGTGCCGATGCCCATGATCCTTGCTACGTCCGCCGTACACAGCTGGCTGACCCGCAAGGGTTTGCGGACGTTCTGCAGCTTGAATGTGCGGTCGGCGGAATGCATCGACCCGCATTACTTCGCGGTTCTGGTGGGCTGCGGCGCAACCACGGTGAACGCCTATCTGGCGCAAGACAGCATCGCCGACCGGATTGATCGCGGGCTGATCGAAGGCACTCTGACAGAAGCCATCGCGCGCTATCGCAACGCGATTGATCAGGGCCTGCTCAAGATCATGGCCAAGATGGGTATCTCCGTGATCTCCAGCTATCGGGGCGGTTTGAACTTCGAGGCCGTGGGCCTGAGCCGCGCCATGGTCGCCGAGTATTTCCCCGGCATGGTCAGCCGCATTTCCGGCATCGGCGTATCGGGCCTGCAGCGCAAGGTGGAAGACGTGCATCAGCGTGGCTGGCTTGGGGGGCGCGATGTGTTGCCCATCGGTGGTTTCTACAAGGCGCGCCGTTCGGGCGAAAAACACGCATGGGAAGCGCAGTCGATGCATATGCTGCAAGAAGCATGCAATCGCGCATCCTATGAGCTGTGGAAGCAGTATTCGGCCAAGATGAAATCCAACCCGCCGATCCATCTGCGCGATCTGCTGGACATCAAGCCCTTGGGTAATCCGGTGCCCATCGAAGAGGTCGAAAGCATCACCTCGATCCGCAAACGGTTCGTCACGCCGGGCATGTCGCTGGGCGCGCTGTCGCCCGAGGCGCACAAGACACTGAACGTGGCGATGAACCGGATCGGCGCCAAGTCGGATTCGGGCGAGGGCGGCGAAGACCCGGCGCATTTCGTGCCCGAACCCAACGGCGACAACCCAAGCGCCAAGATCAAGCAGGTGGCATCGGGCCGGTTCGGCGTAACGGCCGAATACCTGAACCATTGCGAAGAGCTTGAGATCAAGGTCGCCCAAGGTGCCAAGCCCGGTGAGGGCGGGCAGTTGCCCGGCATCAAGGTGACCGAACTGATCGCGCGGCTGCGCCATTCGACGCCGGGTGTGATGCTGATCAGCCCGCCACCGCACCATGACATCTATTCGATCGAGGATCTGGCGCAGCTGATCTACGACCTGAAACAGATCAATCCGCGCGCCAAGGTGACGGTGAAACTTGTCGCCTCCAGCGGCGTGGGCACCATTGCGGCAGGTGTCGCCAAAGCCAAGGCCGACATCATCCTGATTTCCGGCCACAACGGCGGCACGGGCGCATCGCCCGCGACCAGCATCAAGTATGCGGGCCTGCCATGGGAAATGGGCCTGACCGAGGCGCATCAGGTGCTGGCCATGAACAAGCTGCGCGACCGGGTGACGTTGCGCACCGATGGCGGCCTGCGCACAGGCCGCGATATCGTGATGGCCGCGATGATGGGGGCCGAAGAATACGGGATCGGCACTGCGGCCCTGATTTCCATGGGCTGCATCATGGTGCGGCAGTGCCAGTCGAACACTTGCCCCGTTGGCGTCTGCACCCAAGACGACGCTTTGCGCGCCAAGTTCACGGGCAATGCCGACAAGGTGGTCAACCTCATCACCTTCTATGCGCAAGAAGTGCGGGAACTGCTTGCCAGCATCGGCGCGCGGTCCCTCGATGAGGTCATCGGCCGTGCCGATCTGCTGACGCAGGTCAGCCGTGGGTCGGCGCATCTGGATGATCTGGACCTGAACCCGTTGCTGATCACCGTCGATGGCGCCGACCGGATCGTTTATGACCGGAACAAACCGCGCAACGTGGTGCCAGACACGCTGGATGCCCAGATCGTTGCGGATGCCGCCCGGTTCCTCAAGGATGGCGAAAAGATGCAGCTGTCTTATGCCGTGCAGAACACGCTGCGCACGATCGGCACCCGGACATCCAGCCATATCGTGCAGGCCTTTGGCATGCGCAACAGCCTGCAACCCGACCATCTGACCGTAAAGCTGGAAGGCAGCGCGGGGCAATCGCTCGGGGCATTTGCCGCGCCGGGGCTCAAGCTGGAAGTCTCAGGCGATGCCAACGATTACGTCGGCAAGGGCCTGTCGGGCGGGATTATCGTTGTAAGACCGCCGCAGATCAGCCCGCTAAGGGCCGATCAGAACACGATCATCGGGAATACCGTGCTGTATGGGGCGACCGATGGCTATCTGTTCGCTGCGGGTCGCGCCGGGGAACGGTTCGCGGTTCGCAACTCAGGAGCCAAGGTGGTGATCGAAGGCTGTGGGTCCAACGGGTGCGAATACATGACCGGGGGGGTTGCGGTGATTCTGGGCAGCATCGGCGCCAACTTCGGCGCAGGGATGACTGGGGGCATGGCATATCTGTATGATCCCGATAATCAGGCGATGGTGAACATGAACCTCGAGACACTCGTCATCTGCCCCGTGTCGGAACCGCATTGGGAATCGCAATTGCACGAATTGGTGCAGACCCACGCCCGTGAAACCGGCAGCCGCAAGGCAATGGACATCTTGCAGCATTGGGATATCGAACTGGGCAACTTCATCCAGATATGCCCCAAGGAAATGCTGGATAAGCTCAGCCATCCGCTGGGAATGGGCCGTGAGGCCGTTCCGGCAGAATGACCTGCAGCCGCGCGCAGGGCGACCAGCCTCGCGCGCGGCTTCATCGCCGTCCATGACGGATGCCTTGGCTCCACGCCACGCGTGCGCGGTGGCGCGTGGCCAGACGTTACGCCGTGACGAAGTCGTTTGCCGTGTAGCCCTGAATATACAATAGCGCCGTCAGGTCGCCGTGGTTGATCCGGTGGCGGGCCTGTGCCTGAACCGCCGGTTTGGCATGCAGCGCCACGCCGGTGCCCGCCAGTTGCAGCATCCCAAGATCGTTCGCGCCATCGCCCACGGTAATGACATCGGCGGGCGTGATCCCCAACTGCCCGGTCAGGTCGTGCAGCGCCTGCACCTTGGCATCACTGCCAAGGATCGGTTCGGCCACCTGCCCGCTCAGATAATCGCCATCCGTCAACAGGGTATTGGCCCGATGATCGTCAAAGCCCAGATCGGCGGCCACCTTGGACGTAAAGGCGGTAAAACCACCCGAAACCAGCGAGGCATGCGCCCCATGTGCCTTCATCGTCGCCAAAAGCGTCTTGCCGCCGGGCATATGGGTGATGCGGGTTTGCAGGACATGCGCGATGGTCGTCGTTGGCAACCCCTTGAGCAGGTCCACCCGTTCACGCAATGCCCCTTCGAACTCCAGTTCGCCATTCATCGCGCGCGCCGTAATGGCGGCGACACGGTCGCCCACGCCCGCTTCCGCCGCCAGCTCGTCGATGCATTCCTGACAGATCATCGTGCTGTCCATATCCGCCAAGAGCAGCTTCTTGCGTCGGTTCTGTGACGGCTGCGCCACCATATCGACGCCCTCGGCCTGCAGACTGTCCCAGACGGACATCAGGTTCTTGGGCAATCGCGCCACCTGAAACTCGGCCGCCATATCGGGTTTCAGCCACATGACATCGCCGCCTCCCATCGCATTGCGGAGGTGCGACACCAGATGCGCGTCGAGGAACATGGCTGGGTTGGTCAAAAGGGTAATTGTAAACATGGGCCGCGATAGAGCATGAACCGCGCGCCTGTGCCAGTGGTTTGCTGTTGGCAGGCTTGGCGGCCCCTCTATGCTGGCGCCATGACAACACGACACTGGATAGCGGGCCTTGTAGCCATAGTCGCGATCGTCGCGGGCCTGCTGATGCTGGAACGGGCGCGGATCGGGCTTGTGGTGCAACCTCTGGCCGTGGGCGAAACACCCGCGACGGTAATGCGCCTGCCGCACGCGGAAGGGCCGGTCGTGGTGATCGTGCACGGCTTTGCGGGATCGCGGCAGTTGATGAATGCCTACCAGATCAGCTTGGCACAGGCGGGATATATCGCAGTCAGTTTCGATTTGCAGGGCCATGGCCGTAACCCGGTGCCGATGTCCGGCGACGTCACCGCGATCGACGGCACCACCCAATTGCTGATGGACGAGGTCGGGCGCGTCACGGATGCGGCACTGGCGCTGGATGGAGCCGATGGTCGCGTCGCGCTGGTAGGGCACTCGATGTCCTCTGACGTGGTGGTGCGGCAGGGGTTGGCGGATCAGCGCGTGGATGCGGTTGTCGCGATCTCGCTGTTTTCGCAGGCTGTTACGGCGACCGCGCCTGCCAACCTGCTGATCATCAACGGCGCGTTGGAGGGGATGCTGCGTGCCGAGGCGGTGCGCGTCATGGCCGAGGTCGCCGCTGTCGAGGGCGAAACCGTGGGAACCCCCGGCGCCGGGTTCGCACGCCGGGCCATTGCCGCGCCGGGGGTGGAGCATGTGGGGGTCTTGTATTCTGCGACGGGGTTGCGGGAAACGGTTGGCTGGCTTGATGCAACATTTGACCTAACAAGTGACGCACGGATTGCCGCAATTGGTGGCCCGATCATTCTGACGTTATTCGGGATTGTCTTGCTGGCATGGCCACTGGCGCGGGTGTTGCCGGCTGGGGCCGGGGTGCCTGAAACCTTGCCGCTGCGGGTGTTCTGGGCGCTGGCATGCGCCCCCGCGCTGATCACCCCGGTGGCACTGGCCCTGTTCGACACCCGGTTCCTCCCCGTTCTGGTGGCGGATTACCTCGCGCTGCATCTGGCGGTCTACGGCTGCCTGATCCTGTCCGGGGCCACAGTTGCCGGGTTGATCACGCGCCCGCGACGGGGCTGGGTGTGGGGGGGGGCGTTGGCGGTGTACGGTTTGGTGGTATTTGGCGGCGTGCTGGATCGCTACGTGGCCAGTTTTCTTCCCAACCATGAACGGGCGCTGATCATGGCTGTCATCCTGCCCGGTGCGGTCGCTGCGATGCTGGGCGATGCATTGCTCCAAGAGGCAGGGCGGGCCGCATGGTGGAAGCGTTGGGTCGTGCGGCTGGCGTTTCTGGTGTCGCTGGGGATTGCGGTGGCGCTGGATTTCGAGAGGCTGTTCTTCTTGATCATCATTCTGCCCGTCATCGTGTTGTTCTACGCGACCTTCGGGTTGATGGGGCGCTGGGTGGGGCGGCGGACGGGATCAATCTGGGCGATGGGGCTTGGGCTTGGGCTGGTGCTGGGTTGGGCCCTGTCGGTGACATTTCCCCTGTTCGACGGGACGCTATAGGGGGCGCTGCCCCCCGCCTTCGGCGCCCCCCGGAGTTTTCTGGCCAAGATGAAGTCAATCATCGTCAGGGCGCCAGCCATCGGCCTTGCCAGTTGGTCTTTGCGTCGAAGGCGGCGCGATAATGGCGGTCAGCGGCAAGGTGCAGCAGATCGATACTGGCGATCTGGCAGGTTATCTGGGTGAACCGCGCCGGGTCCGGGGTGGAGGCGACGGCGTCAGGCGCCGCGATGGCGGCGCCCGGCGACGGCGCGCTGCCATAATTCGTCTGCGCCCGAGCAGGCAGGCCGGACCAGAGCGCCATATCGCCCGATTGCAGAGTTGCGGTGCCCGACAGGCGAAATTGCAGCCTGTGGTCCGGCAGCCAGACATGGATCGCGACACGGGGGTCGGCGCAAAGCTCGGATGTCTTGGCGCTGGCGCTGTCGGTGTGGAGGGTGAGGGTCGCGACACCTTGATTTGCGGCGCGCAAGACGAGGGTCCGGGCTTGGGGGCCGTCGGGGCCGATCGTGGCCAGTGTCGGGTGACGGCAGGGGTGATGCCGATCGTTCACCCCATGCAGCAGATGCTGCCAAACAGTCCCAAGATAGCCTTGCAGGGTCGGTTCAGTCATAGCCTGTCATCTCCAGATACCCGCGCCCGGTGTGGGTGCCCGCAAAGCGAATGGGCCCTTCCCAATAGGGAAAGCTCATCGGCATCCAGCTTTGCGGGTTGAGCGGTGTGGTTGTGATGTCCAGATCGCGCGCAGGCAGTTCCACGCGCCATTCCACGGGTAACGTGGCCCCCGCAACCTGTTCCGTGATCAGCGGCGTCAGGCTCAAGGCGCCATCGGGATAGGCGGTGGTGGTGCCATCCGCAGCGATCCACGTGGCGGACGTATAGACCGTGTCATCCGTCGCCCGCAGGCCAAATCCCATCAGCCGTGCGCCATCTGTAAATTGCAGCGAGAACCAATCCCAGCCCTCTTGAGTCTGGGACAGGGGTTGCGATGACCATTCGCGATCCAGCCACGCGGTTCCGGTTACCGGCATGGGACCTTCCGGCAACATCAACGTGCCGGACAGGTAATAAAAGGGTTGCGAATAGTAATAACTGGCCTGCCCTTCCGCCGATTTGACCGAATATCCCCCATCGCCGTGAAAGATCAGGGGGGCATGAGCCTGCAGGTCGAAGTCATAGCTGAAATCGGAACCGCGCGCGGTAACGGTCAGCGCCGATAACGCGTCGGCGCCGTTGGGCGCGGTCGAGGTCATGGCCCAGTCGTCGATCCAGGCGGTGAAGGGCTCGGGGGCTGCCCCGGCTTGGCCGATACCCCCACGGCCAAGCCGTTCAGCCGTATAATGCATATCTGGGGTGGTGACGGCAGCGTGGCCCATCCAGATCTGCGGGGCCGACCACCCGCGCCCGGTTTCCGGCCCAAGGGCCGAGCGAAACAGGGTCCATTGCGCACCATAGTCTTGCCCGTCCGCGCCGCTGAGGGTTGCGGTTAGATACCACCATTCGATGCGATACGCTGGGTGCGGGCCGTGGTCCTCGGGAAATGCGAAATCGGGGTTCGGCATGGGGACGGCAAAGCCTTCGGCATCCGCCCCAAGCCCGGCAAAACCTTGGGCCATGCCCGGTGCGGGGGCAAGCAACAGGCATATGATCAGCGCCTTGGCGTTCATCTCAGCGTTCATGGGCGAACACCTTGAGCAGGGCTGCGGGCGGCGTTCGCGCAAGCCGCAAGGCAGGCCATGCGGCGGCAAGCGCGGCAGCGATCAGCGCGAAGATCAACAGTTGGAGCCAGTCGCCGGGGAAAATATGCATCGGCAGCCGCCAGCCGAACGCGGCCACATTGACGACGGCAAGAAGCACCCAAGCCAGCGCCAGACCCGTCGGCAGGGCAAGCCCAAAGGTCAGCGTGGCCAGCAAGAGGGACCGGGCCAGTTCCACCCGCGCAAGGGTGCTGCGGGTCTGCCCCAATGCCCAGACCGGGGCGAGTTGCGGCAAACGCATTCCCGCAAGGGTCAGCAAACTGGTGAGCAGGGCAAAGGCTGCCACACCAAGGGTCAGGATATTGAGTGCGCCGGTCACGCGGAATGTCTGTTCGAAAATTTCCAACGAGAATTGCTTGATCTGCGCCTGATTGAGGACGCTGTCGGTAGGCAGGTCAAAACGGTCGCGCAGCGCAGTTGCCAGGTCTGCCACCTGATCGGGGGCAACCCGCAACGCGAAACGCAACGTCTCCACCGTCGGGAAGGTCTCCCTGAACAGGGAAAGGCCGATTATGGCCTGTCCTGTCGGGTTCCCGTAGTCGGAATAGACGCCGACGATCGGCAGATTGGGGCCAGGGTCCAACGTGACCGTGTCGCCAAGGCGCAATCCGTCGCGCCGATACAGCTGCTCATTGACAAGCGCGCCGGTGCCGTCGGCGACCCGGTCCCATACGTCAGGCGCGGCAACCAGCAACGGCCAGTTGTCCCGATACGTGGCATCATCGGCGATGCCGAAGACATCCGCGGGCGCACCCCCAAGCCGCGTTTCAGTCGACAAGATGGGAAGAAGAATAAGACCCTGATCGGCAAGATAGACCCTGATTTCGGCCGCTTCCGCCTCTGTTCGGGCGGTGACGTACAGCTCGGACGCCAGCCGTTGATCCAGCCACCCGACGAAGGTGGCACGAAACGACCCCACCATGGTCGACACCCCGATATTTGCCGACAGGGCCAACAGCAAGGCCATCAACGCAAGGGAAAGCCCCGGAAGCTGCTGTCGGGTATCGGCAAGCAGCCATTCGACAAAGGGCCCGCGCGCCATGCGCTCCGCTCCGCGCAGCATGAGCGCAAGCAGCCCGGGCAGGGCCAGCGCGGCGCCGATCAGCAGTGCCGCCAGACACGCGAAACCTGCAAGCAGACCGTCGCCCCACATGGCGATCATAACGGCGGTGATGATCAGCCCAAAGGCGGCCACGCCCTGTACCCGGGTCGTTCGCGCGGCAGCAATGGCCCAGGCGCGCGGCTGGGCGGCGGCAAGAAGCGGCATCTTGGCGACGCGAACCAGTGCCTGCGCTCCCGCCACTGCGGCACCAAGCACCGCAATGGCCAGCCCGCCAATTGCCCACACCGCGTTGAACCCCAATGTCCCATCGATCTGTGCGCCATAAAGCCCACGCAATGTGCCCGCGACGCCGGGCAACAATGTGGCCGCAATGGCATAGCCCAACGCGACCCCAATGGCCCCCGCGACCACGGCGAACACGATGATCTCGGCGGCCAGCAACCAGATCAACTGACCCAACGGCACACCCACGGCCCGCAGCGTTCGGAAACTGGAGCGGCGTTGTTCGAACGCAAGGCCAATCGCGGCATGCACGATGAACAGGCCGACAGCAAAGGACAGCAGGCCAAACGCGGTCAGGTTCAAATGAAAGCTGTCGGTCAGCCGGGTAATATCGCCCGCTTGGGTTGGTGGTGCCAAAACAAGGTCGGTCGCATCCGACAGCGGTCCAAGTCCCGCAGGTTGATCGGGATCAACCAGCAGATAGGACGGATCGGTCTGCGCCAACAAACGTGCGGCGGTGCCGATATCGGTGATTGCGGCGGCCGGTGGCGCGGTATCTGTGATCGACAGCGGCGGCAGATCAGCGGGAAGGGCGCCCGCCGCCGTCGCGGCATTGACCAACAGCATGCCATCCCCAAGGAACTGGCCAATATCGATATCGCCCCCGGTAATCGGTACGGGCGCTTGCGCCTGTGGCGGTATGGTCAGCAGATCGATCCCAAGGATCCGCAGGCGCGCCCCATCCCCCCGCAACTCGCCCGAGATCACCGGCGACACCAAATAGCCCGCGCGCCGCAGGGCGACATAGTCGGCCAAGGGGACTGGCTGCCCATCGGCACGCACAAGACGCGAAAGCTGGTCCTGCCCCAAGGTCGAGGCGGCCCGATCATATGCCGCGCGCGCCTCGGCATTTATGGCCTGAACGCCAGACCAAAGTGCCGTGGCCAACGCCAGACCCGCCAGCAAGGTCAGTAACTGACCCGGATGACGCCACCAATGCGAAAACAGACCCTGAAACGCTGTATAGACCATGATTTCAATCCACCACCGGCGCGGCCAGCGCCCCATGGCTCAGATGCAATTGCCGTTCCATGCGCGCGGCAAGACGCCCCGAATGGGTGACCATCATCAGGCCCGCACCCGTCGTGGCCACAAGGTCCAGCAACAGGTCAAGCACCGCGTCCCCGGTCGCCTCATCAAGGTTTCCGGTCGGCTCGTCGGCCAGAATAAGGGCGGGCTGCCCGGCCAGCGCGCGTCCGATCGCGACCCGCTGCTGCTGCCCACCAGAAAGCTGCTCCGGATAGCGGGTCAAGTGATCGGACAGCCCCAACCGCACGATCAGTTCACCGGTAAACGTCCGATCGTATCGCCCGGCCAATCTGGCCTGAAATGCAATGTTCTGCCCAACGGTCAGCGATGGAATCAGGTTGAACTGCTGAAACACCAGCCCGATCCGGTCGCGGCGCACCGTGGCCCGCGCGCGGTCACCCAAACCTGCAACATTCACGCCGCACACCTGCAAGATCCCGGCATCCGGCACATCAAGCGCGCCCGCCAGATGCATCAGCGTGCTTTTCCCAGACCCGCTTTCCCCGGTCAAAGCCAACGTTTCGCCCGCCAGCAGCGTCATCGAGACATCGCGCAGAACCGGCAAGGGCCCTTCGTTCGTCACAAAGCCCTTGCTGACGGATTGCAGTTGCAGAAGTGGTGTGGGTTCGATCATGCCGCGTAACCTAGCGGAGACTGGGGCCAGAGAAAGGGCCTATTCGAACCGGATCGGAAGCGCGAAAGCATAGCTTGCATCGGTCAACCCATCTGGCGCGGCGGGCAGGCGGCCTGCGCGTTGCACGGCGGTCAGGGCCGCCTGATCCACGGCGGCGTTGCCTGATGATTGTGCCACCGACAGGCCCGCCAGTTGCCCATCGGGCGCAACCTCCAAGGCAACCGTGACCCGGCCCTCGCCCGCGACGCGGGGACGGCTCCGCTCGATCCGTGCCAGAATGCGCCCCCCCCACTGCGCCATCAAGGCATCGTGCGCACCATCGCCCAACCCCGGTGCCTGATCGGCACTGGCGGCGGCGTCGCCCGCCACGACCGCCGCACCTTGCCCTGCGGCGATACGCGCCGATGCCGGCGGGCTTGTGGTGACAACCTGAGGGGGCGTGCGGTCCGGCCGGATGGCCGGGCGCCGCGACGTTGTCACAGCCAAAGACGACGCGGGGGGCGACGACGTGTCGATGAAAGGGTCGCTCGCCTCTTGGGGAGCAAAGATACCGGGGCTCTGCCGCGTCATGGATGCATCCGGCAAAGACAGCGCAACCTCTGAATCTGCCTGTGGTGCTGGCTGTGCAAACCCGGCGGGCGCATCCGACGTGATTGCCATTGCCGGAACCGGCGCCTGAACGATCGGGCGTTCATCGCGCATGCTCACGCTCAGATCCGGGGGGCGCGGCGCGCTGGTTGCGCTGGTTTCTGCGGTCAACGGCGGCGGCCCAGTGTCCGACATCGGCTCAACCAGCGGGGCAATATCCGCGATCTGGGGCGGGTCGGTCCAGCGGTCGATCATCGCCGCGATATTGTCAGGGGCTGCCTGCAGGGTTGCGCGGCTTTCACCGCCACCCCCCTGTCCGGCGGTGCCGCCCGGCGGTGCCCATTGCCCGATGATGGCCGCATGCACCGCTGCCGACAGGCCCAGAAAACAGGTAATTTCGACAAGCCTTCTCATGGGGTCACCGTGATCAGGCGGATGGTCTCGATGCCGGCGCCCGCGATCTGTGGCAGTAACCGCGCCAGTTCCGCAGCGCCAAGCGCCGCATCCGCCCGGACATGCAGGGGGTGATCCGCCGGATGCGAGGCCAGCAAAGCAAGTGCCACCGCGTCCGCCGCGCCCCCATACGACAGCGCACCATCGGCACTGATGAACAGTGTTGCGGCCGCCGTATCGGCGGGCACCGCAGTGGCCGCCGGCGGCGTGATCGTGAATGGATCGGGCGGCGTGATCTGTGCGGTCATCAGGAAAAAGATCAGCAACAGGAACACAACGTTGATCATGGGCACGATGGCCCCGTCTTGCGTCAGACCCCGGCGCCGGGGGGGCTGGGCCGGGCCGAAATTCATGGGGCGGCCAAGATCAGGTTGGCAAAGCCCGCCGTCTCCAGCGCCTGCATCACATCAACAAGCCGCTGCAGTTCCGTCACCGTATCAGGCCGCAGGATAATGGGGTCTGCGGGCGTGTCCATCAGGCCATTCAGCGTCTGTATCAGCGCCCCCATATCCATCGCCACGCCGTTCACAGCCAGTTCATTTTGCCGGATGTCGACAAGGCGGGGAAGACCGGGCCATTCCGTGGCACCTTGCGTGGCGCTGCTCAGATTCAGCGCACCATCCTGCCCGAACCGCGCAGCCAGCATGAAAAACACCAGCAACAGGAAAACCACGTCGATCATCGGCGTCAGGCTGGGTTTGCGCCGGGTCCGGGGGCTGGCGAAGGCAAAGCTCATGTAGCGGGTGGCCGGGTAAATATGCGGGTGGCGGCATCTTCCATGTCGGTCTGCAAGGTTTCGATCACGCTTTCGAACCACGACAGGGCCATCGACGCGGGGATCGCCACTGCCATACCTGCGGCTGTGGTCAACAGGGCCTCCCAGATACCGCCGGCAAGGGTTGCGGGGTCGGCTTGGGTTCCCGCGACCTGCAGGGCCTGAAACGCCGCTATCATGCCCAGAACGGTCCCCAAAAGGCCCAACAGGGGCGCGATGGTGGCGATCAGTTCCAGCGCACGCAACCCGGTGCGCGCCTCCGCAAGCATGGCGCGCGCGATACGGGTGGTTTCCTCGCGGGCATACGCCTCGGGGCGGGTGGCATGGGCGTCCATCGCGGCACGAGCCAGCCGCGCCCGCAACGACGTGCGCCCGGCAAGCCCGGCCTGCGCCGCCGCGTCTTCGCCGCCCTGCCATGCCAACAGGGCGTTTTCGGTCGCCGTCCCGCCCGACCATGCCCCCATCGCCGCAAGCCGCCACACCTTCCACAAGATCAGCGCCAGCGTGACGACCGACAAGGCCGCGATGACCCAGATGGCGATGCCGCCGCGCGTGATGATCTCTGCGTAGTTGGTCATGGTGTCCTCAGCTTACGGTGTCGGATGCCGTTGGAAAAGCCATGCTCTCGGTCGCCAGCCAATGGGCGCACCCCTTGGCAATGGCGGTGTGAACGGCATGTCCGATAACTTCGCCCGCCTCGGTATGCAGCCCGGCAAAGGCCACATCGCCCGGCGGGCAGGCAACGGCAATGCAATCGGTTCCGGTGCCCGTGGCAATGCCGGTCGGCAGGCGCAGACCGGCCTCCATCACGGCGGCGGTGCGGGCTTGGGCAGCGATGCTCAAGGCTTCGATCATTGCGGTATCGGACAGGCCGGGGCTGATGGTGACCAGCAGATTGATGGTGCCATAACCGCTTGTGGCAACCGGCAGGCGGCGGCCGACCCGTTCGGCGTTCGTCAGGCCCACGGTCGCAAGGCAACTGGCCCGGAAAAGACCCTGTTCCGCATGTTCGAGCCTGTATGTCCCCACATCGCGAGAGGTCAGCATCGCCACCGCGTCATCCGCCGCCACACTTTCAGCAAGCCACCCGACAGCATCGAAATCGGGCGTCAGGTCGGCATTGCGCACCTCGCGCCACAACACGCGGCTGGCCGTGACAAACCCGGGGCGATAGGGCGCAAAGGACAGCACGCGCATCATCTGCCCCAGATCGGCACGCAGCCAAGGCCGGTCCAGCGTGACGTTGATCATGACAGCACCGAAAGCGGCTGAAAGATCAGACCCTGCGCTGTGCGTTCCACATGGGCCGTGATGCCAAAAACCTTCGCAAGGTTCTGCGCGGTCAGCACCGTATCGGGCAGGCCATCCGCGACCACGCCACCCTGATGCAGCAAGATCAGCCGTGTGCAATACCGTGCCGCAAGCCCTAGATCGTGCATCGATACCAAGACCGACTTGCCGGACTGCGTTGCGCGGGCAAACACCTCCATCGTGGTGATCTGGTGCCCCGGGTCCAGACCGGCGGTCGGTTCATCCGCCAAGATCAGGGGTGTATCTTGCGCCAGCACGCGGGCGATCAGCGCGCGGGCTTGTTCGCCGCCGGACAATTCGGTGGCCTTGCGCTGCTCGAATCCGGCCAGACCCATATCGCTGATCGCATCGGCGACGGCCCGGCGATCAGCCTCAGACGGCTTCGCCCCACCAGCCAGATGTGGCACCCGGCCCAACATCACCAATGTGTCGACTGTCACCGGCCATGCGATCTCGCGGGCCTGCGGCATCCACGCGACATGACGCGCACGCTGGCTCACTGACAGGGCGGCGGTACTGGCATGCCCCTTGAACGGCAGCAGGCCCAGCACGGCCCGCAACAAGGTGGTCTTTCCGGCCCCGTTCGGCCCGATCAGGCCGATCAACTCACCTTCGCTCACATCGAACGACACCCGATCCACCACCGGGCATGTCAGGCGCAGCACACTCAGGTCGCTCAGATGCAGCAGGCTCATAATTGCCGCCTCGTCTTGTAGATCAGGTGAAGGAACAGAGGCGCACCGACGATCGCCATCAAGACCCCAAGTTGCAGGTCGCGGTCGGGCAGGACAAGCCGCACCGCGATATCGGCGGCCAGCACCATCGCCGCCCCGCCCAGTGCCGATGCCCACAAAAGCGCACCGGGCCGCGCCCCCACGAACGGGCGCAACATGTGCGGCACCACCAGCCCGACAAACCCGATGGCCCCAGCCACGGCCGTCGCGGCCCCCACGCTGGCCGCAACGCCTAGCACCAGCATCAGGCGCAACCGATCCAGCCGGATGCCAAGCGCTTCCGCCGCATCCTCACCCAGCGTCAGCGCATCCAGACCCCGGCCCAACCGCGCCAGCAATACCCATCCCACCGCCATGAACGGCAGCGCCAGCCAGACATGGGTGAACGACCGATCCGCCAGTGACCCCATCATCCAGAAGATGATTTCAGAGACTGCAAAGGGGTTTGGCGACAGGTTCAGGGCCAATGACGTCAGCGCGCCCGCCAGCGCCGATATCGCAATCCCCGCAAGGATCAGCGTCAGGGAGCCGCCCCGTGGCCCCGCCAGCGCAAGGATCAGGAAAACCGCGATCAGCGCGCCAGTAAGGGCGGCCAATGGCAACGCCAGCGCAAAGCTTGCCGCCACCCCCGTCTGCAACGCGATCACAGCCCCCAGCGCGGCAGACCCCGACACGCCAATTAGACCCGGTTCCGCCAGCGGGTTGCGCAGATATCCCTGCAATGCGGCCCCCGATAGCCCAAGCGAAATTCCGACCATGACGCCCAGTATCGCCCGCGGCAGCCGGATTTCACGCATCACCAGCGTCACCGCATCCCCCTGTTCGCCAAGCAAGGCGCGCAGGCTTTCAGCCGGCCCGAACCCCGCGGGCCCAATCAACAGCGATGCCCCGAACAAGATCACCACAAGTGCCGACAGGATGACGAAAACCCTCATTCCCGCGCCTCCACCAGATCGCGCAGGGCGTTCAGCACCAAGGGCGTGCCGCAGATCCAGTCATTGGAGGAGATGAACGCCCCGCGTGCGCCCACCACGGCTGCGAATGCCGGGTGCTCCAGCAACGCCTCGGACCGCGACGCCCCCGGATAGGGGCTGGAGGTGATCACGAATTCCGGGTCGGCAATGATCAACAGTTCCAGTGCAAGCCGCCCCGACGCGCTGCGCCCCAACTCGTCCGCGATATGGCGATAGCCAGCGGTCGTCAGAATGTCATGCGACAGGGTCCCGGTGCCAAGCGTGTAGCCATTGGGAAAATAGAACGCCGCGCGGGGACCATCCGGGGGGGCGCTCAGCGCCGCAAGAGCCGCGTCAAAATCCGCGATCTGCGCTGCTGCCGCGTCTTGCCGCCCCAACAGCGCACCCATCGTGGCCAGTCGCTCGGGAACCTCATCCAGCGTCCGCACGATATCAAGCTGCGCAACCCGGATGCCAAGCCGGCGCAGCATCGCAACGACGGTGGGGTCCGAATATGTGCCCGCAACCACCAGATCTGGACGCAGCAGGTAAATTTCCTCGGCGCCGCCATGGTTCGCCGGATAGTTCCGACCCTGTTCATGCATCGGGGATGTGTCAGGATCCGCCGCCAGGTCGCTGACCGAGATCAGCTGGCCGCGCGCGGCCAGCATCATGGCAAGTTGATCGGTGCACAGGTTCATCGAAACAACCCGCTGCGGCGGCACGGCGGCGGGCTCATCGGCTTGTGCACTGGCCAAGCCTGTGGCGGCGGCAAGCAACAAGCCCGCCACCGCAAACACCACCATGGGTGGCCTAAAACCGCGCACGAACGCCAAGATATGCCGCCCTGTCGCTGGTGCCATAGCCCGTGATCGTCTGGTATTCCTCGTCAAGGATGTTGTCGATCCGCAGGTAAACCTCCGTGCCATCGTTGATCTCGTAGCTGACTGTGCCATTGGCGACCGCGTAGTTTTCGACCGGGGCAGGGTCGACCCGGTTGGCAACGATCTGCAGGGCAAGATCGGTGGACCAGTTGTCGGCGAAACTGGCATGCAAGCCGATGGTCGTGTCATGATAAGGAACACGCCGCAGCCGCGTATCGTTCGATGCGCGGGAATCGGTGTAGGTGTAATTCGCGAACACGGTCATCGCATCGCTCAGCGCGTAATCCCCTGACAGCTCGATACCGCGTGTGACCGACGTGCCGGGCACCTGCGTGTAACCTGCTCCCACATATTGAATCAGGTTGTTGATCTCGGAATAGAACAGCGTCGCGTCGACGCTGCCGCGACCGAATTCATGGCTGATCCCAAGATCGACGCTGAAGCTTTCCTCCGGTTCCAGATTGGGGTTCGCGCCGAACGGCCCGAACAATTCGTTCAGCGACGGCGCGCGAAACCCGGTTGCCGCGCTTGCGCGAAGGGTCGTTCCAACGGCTGGCCGCCATGCCAGCGCCAAACGCCCCGTCAGCGCGCTCCCAAAGCGGGAGTGTTCATCATACCGGATCGCAGCCCCCAGATCGAGCGCGTCACCCGCCGACATGTTCAGATCCGCGTAAATGGCGGTCAGATCGATCTCTCCGGACGAAGGGAGCGAAAAGGCCGATGGTCCGATGAAGAACTCCTCGCGCGTGCGGTCCGCCCCCACCGTCAACGTGGCGTCATCGCGCAAGTCGATCGTGCCCTGATAACTCAACTCAAACCGCTCACCCAAGAACGGCGAGTTGAAGAACGACGGGATATTGAATGCCGCGCGGTCGGTCTTGGAATAACTCAGCGCGATCTCGTTATCGATCCCGAAGGTCTCGAACGTTGCGAACACGCGGGTTCCGATACGCTCGTCCTCGGCGTAACGCCCCGCATCGTTGCCCGGTCCGCCGCCTGCGTCGTATTCGTTGCTGGCTGCTTGATAGAACACACTCGCCCCGATGCTCAGGCCATCCGTCAGGTCATAATCGGCCTGCAGCGTCACGGTATTCGACTCGAACCCATCCGCCTCGGTGTTGCCCTGATTCTCGTCGGCGGCGGAAAACCCTTCGGTGCCGACATACCCATAGCTCAACGCAATCGACCCCCGGTCGAACCGCGTGCCGATCCCGATCAGACCGCTGAACGTTTGATAGCTGCCGCCTTCAGCCGCCACCGTCACCTCGGTTCCGTTTTCGTCGGGGGCCGCGAGGGTCGTGATGTTGATCACCCCGGCAATCGCCTCGGACCCGTAGATTGCCGATTGAGAGCCGTAAAGCACCTCGACCCGGCTGACGCCTGCGGCCGTCAGGGACCCAAGGTCGAACTGCGTCTGGGTCGATGAGGTGTCGGTCATATCGATCCCGTTGATCAAGACCGGCGTGTAATATCCGTTCAGGCCCCGCACCCTGATGGTTGCCTGTGTTCCCAACGGCCCATTTCGCGTGATCGACACACCGGGAAGCTGATCCAGAATCTCGGCCAAGGGGCGTTCGCCCTGGGTCTCGAGATCTTCCTCGTCGAGGACCTCGACGGTGACGCCGGTCCGAAGGGCCTCGACCGCCGTCAGCCCAGCGGAAAAGATAATCTCGTCCAGCTGGAACGGGGTATTTTGGGCCAGCGCGGGCGCAGTGCAAACGGCAAGAACGGCCGCTGCGGTGGAAAAAGGCCTCATTGGCGTACTCCTTTTGCCACGCATTGCGCGGGCAAGGATAAAAGAGCCATGGAGGGGGGATCCCTGCCGCGGCGGTGATTGTCGCCACCACACCGGACAGGTCCGTTGTCCCTGACGCCTCCCGCGTCGGAACAGGGTGATCACCTCGGCAGGTCTCCTGACTTGCGGGTCAACGCTTGGTTGGGCCTTCCCGGGACGGATCCCAGTGGCATGTGCCAACCGCGCTCACCGCTTACAGTTGCGGGGGCAGTCGCGGATTTTAACCGCGTTCCCTTTTACCCGAACGACACCGCCGCCCGGACCGAAGTGTTCCTGTGGTAGCGCGGCGCCCGCGAGTCGGGCAAGGGGCAGCTGCGACGTATCGGCAATTAAAACCGAAATGCCACAGGCGTCCGGGCCGTGTGTTTGCCGCAGAATAATGGGTTTGGCGGGCCGTGTGCTCCCCGCCGAGTACTTGGACCAAGAAAAAGCATGAAGGGCATCAAGGGCGCGGCAGGGCCGCAGCCTTGCGAGCGACGCCCGCCCCCGTTAGCCAAGCGCAGGGAGGATACGTGATGCGGATTACAGACTGGGACGTTGCCTATCAAAACAGCGCCTTCATCCCCGACGCCGACAGGATCGCGGCAGGCTGGGCGCGGGACACCGCCGCCTTTCGCGCGGGGCATCCGCCGCAGGTGATCCGGTATGGGTCTGGCCAGCGTCAGGTTATTGATGTCTTTCGGCCCGATCATGAAGAACGGGGCCTGACCGTTTTTGTCCACGGCGGCTATTGGCAGATGCTTTCGGGGCCAGAGGTCAGCCATCTGGCGGCGGGTCCCTTGGCGCACGGGCAGGTCGTGGCGGTGCCGAGCTATACCCTTGCCCCCGCAGCCACGATTGCCGAGATCGTGACCGAGATGGCCCGCGCCTTGACACTTCTGGCGCAGGAGGTGGATGGCCCCATTCGATTGGTGGGGCATTCGGCAGGCGGGCAGTTGGTGACGCGGCTGGTTTGCATCGGTGCGTTGCCCGACGCGGTGGCCGAACGGGTCGCGCATGTCGTCTCAATCGCGGGTGTGCATGATTTGCGCCCCCTGCTGCGGACCGCCATGCGCGAGACCCTGCATCTGACGCCGGAAACTGCGGCAGCTGAAAGCCCCGCCCTGTTGCAGCCGCGGCCGGGGGTGTGCCTGACGGCGATGGTGGGCGCGCAGGAGCGGCCGGAATTCATCCGCCAAACCGATCTGCTGGCAAATATCTGGACTGGGCTGGGTGCTGATTGTCAGGCGATCCACCTGCCCGGTCATAACCATTTCAGCATGCTTGAAGAACTGGCCGATCCTGACGGCGCGATCACGCAGGCCGTTCTGGCCGCCACGTCTGATTGACGATGATCCGATTGCCTGCCCGGTCATGTTTCCGATCGTGAACACGGTGCCCGCAGAAACAGCCGATATACGGCGCTTGCGGTGCATTTTCCGACTTGTGCGCCGCGTAGGCCCCGCATAGACGCAACAGCGGGACACCCCTCCCCAACGAGGGGCATATATCTGTGAGGATATCGGATATGAGCACTGCAAAACCGGCAACGCGGCCGGAAACTCTGCGGCCGTCAACACGCCCGTCGAACCCGCGTTTCTCCTCAGGCCCCTGTGCCAAACCCCCCACATGGACGCTGGACAAGCTGGGCGATGCCGCCTTGGGCAGATCGCACCGTGCTGCTGTGGGCAAGGCCAAGCTGAAAGCCGCGATTGACCGCACCGCCGCCATATTGGGCGTGCCGGATGGATACCGCGTCGGCATCGTGCCCGCGTCCGATACGGGCGCCTATGAAATGGCCATGTGGACCATGCTGGGCGAACGCCCCGCCGAAATGGTTGCATGGGAAAGCTTTGGCGCCGGTTGGGTCACCGATGCGGTCAAGCAACTCAGGATCGACGCTACCGTTCACACGGCAGAGTATGGCCATATCGTCGATATGGCGGCGCTGAATTATGATCATGATGTCTGTTTCACATGGAACGGCACCACCAGCGGTGTTCGGATGCCGAACGGCGATGCCATTCCGGCAGACCGCAAGGGCCTGACGCTGTGTGATGCGACCTCGGCCGCCTTCGCGCAGGATTTGCCTTGGGACAAGTTGGATGTCACCACGTTCTCTTGGCAGAAGGTCATGGGGGGTGAGGCTGCACATGGCATGCTGGTCTTGTCGCCGCGAGCCGTGGCGCGGCTGGAAAGTTACACGCCTGCGTGGCCCCTGCCCAAGATCTTCCGCCTGACCAAGGGCGGCAAGCTGATTGAGGGGATCTTTGCCGGGGAGACCATCAACACGCCGTCGATGCTGGCGGTTGAAGATTATCTGGTTGCGCTGGACTGGGCCGACGACATTGGCGGGTTGCCTGCCCTGATGGCGCGGGCTGACGCGAACGCGCAGGCGATTTTCGATTTCTGCGCGGCGCGCGACTGGATCGATAACCTTTCCGTCGATCCTGCCACGCGGTCCAACACCTCCGTCTGTCTCAAGTTCACCGATCCGCAGATCGTGGACGGCGCAAGTTTCGCCAAGGCTGTCGCAAAGCGTCTGGAGGTCGAAGGTATCGCCCTCGACATCGGGGCCTATCGGGACGCGCCCGCAGGTCTTCGGATCTGGTGCGGCGCTACGGTCCAGACGTCCGATGTCGTGGCGATGCTGCCGTGGCTGGAATGGGCGTTCGCGGAAGAAATCACCGCACAGGCCGCCGCCTGACCTGAAAATCATATCCATCGGATGTGCATGACCTGTGCATCCGATGTGCATCCCCCAATCGTGCATCAAGGAGCGCCTGACATGGCCCCCAAAGTTCTCGTATCCGACAAGCTGTCCGACGCTGCCGTCCGCATTTTTCAGGACCGCGGCATCGACGTCACATTCGATCCATCCATCGGCAAGGACAAGGACAAGCTGCTGGAAGTCATCGGCCAATATGACGGTCTCGCCATCCGGTCTGCCACCAAGGTGACCGAAAAGATCATCGCGGCCGCCACCAACCTGAAGGTGATTGGTCGCGCGGGTATCGGTGTCGACAACGTCGATATCCCGGTGGCGTCCAAGAAGGGCATCATCGTGATGAACACCCCCTTCGGAAACTCCATCACCACCGCTGAACATGCCATCGCCATGATGTTCGCCGTCGCGCGCCAGATCCCCGAGGCGAATGCCTCGACCCATGCCGGAAAATGGGAAAAGTCCCGCTTCATGGGGGTCGAACTGACCGCCAAGACGCTGGGCGTGATCGGGGCTGGTAATATCGGGTCGATCGTGTGCAACCGCGCGCTGGGCCTCAAGATGAAGGTCGTGGCCTATGACCCCTTCCTGTCCGAGGAGCGCGCCAAGCAGATCGGCGTGACCAAGGTTGATCTGGATGAGCTTCTGGCGCGGGCCGACTTCATCACCCTGCACGTGCCGTTCACAGAGAAGACCGCGAACATTCTCAGCCGCGAGAATCTGGCTAAGACCAAGAAGGGCGTGCGCATCATCAATTGCGCGCGCGGCGGTCTGGTTGATGAACAAGCGCTGGCCGATCTGATCGCCTCGGGGCATATCGCGGGTGCGGCTTTCGACGTGTTCAAGGAAGAACCGGCAACGTCCAACCCTTTGTTTGGCATGGAAAATGTTGTTGTTACCCCGCATCTTGGGGCCGCCACGACCGAAGCGCAGGAAAACGTCGCGCTGCAGGTTGCCGAACAGATGGCCGATTACCTGCTGACCGGTGCCGTGACGAACGCGCTCAACATGCCGTCGGTCACCGCCGAGGAAGCCGCGATCATGGGGCCATGGGTGAAGCTGGCAGAACATCTGGGCGCCTTCGTGGGGCAACTGACGGAAGAGGCGATCGAGAGCATCGAAATCACCTATAACGGTGTCGTGAAGGAAATGAACCTGAAGGCGCTGAACTGCGCCGCGATTGCCGGTGTGATGAAAGCCGCCAACCCCGACGTGAACATGGTCAGTGCGCCCGTCATCGCCCGCGAACGCGGGATCGAGATTTCGACCACCACACAAGACAAATCCGGCGTCTTCGACGGCTACATCCGTTTGCACGTGAAAACGGCGCAAAAGGAACGCTCTATCGCCGGAACCGTGTTTTCTGACGGCAAGCCGCGGTTCATCCAGATCAAGGGGATCAATATTGACGCCGAGATCGGGGCGCACATGCTTTATACCACGAACGAGGATGTGCCGGGCATCATCGGGGCACTGGGCCAGACCATGGGCGAAAATGGCGTGAACATCGCCAACTTCACTCTTGGCCGCTCATCCAAGGGAAAAGAGGCGATTGCCCTGCTCTATCTGGACGATCAGCCGCCGGCATCGGTGCTGGAAAAACTGATGAGCACGGGCCTGTTCCAGCAGATCAGGACGCTTCGGTTCGACGCCGCCTGACATCGCAAGAACCTGCCCCCCGCTTGTGCCGGGGGCAGGTTCAGGCCAAGCTGGACCCGTTGCATTTGCAGTGAGCGTTCCATGCCCGACCCGTTCCTTCTGGATGAATTCCTACCCTATCGCGTTGCGGTTCTGGCCGGGCGGTTGAGCCGTGAATATTCCCGCATCTATCAAGATCGGTTTGGCCTCTCGCGGGCTGAATGGCGCGTTGTGGCCCATCTCAGCCAAGAACCTGCCGTTTCGGTGCGCGACATCCACGACCGCGTCGATATGGACAAGTCCAAGGTCAGCCGTGCCGCGAAACGCTTGGAAAACGCAGGGGTCATCACCAAGCAAGCGCATCCCGGCGACAAGCGCCTTGTCGAACTGGCCCTGACCGAAAAGGGGCGCGCCATGATGGCTGAACTGGCCCCCCTTGCGCAGGCGTTCCAAGAAGAGATGATCGCGCGGCTTGGCGACGATGCGGATGGGTTCCTTGACGGCATCACCGGCCTGATGGCCAAATCCCCCACATAGCCGACAACCTCAAGATGGCTTCACCGCCAAGACCCGACGCGGCGACAGCAGATAGGGCGGCAAATAGGCCGGGATGTTGCTGAACGGCAGAACCTCTGGCTTCAGACGGATCCCAAGGACATCCGTCATGAATGCCCGACGGCGTTCAATTCGGCTCCAAGCTTCGGGATAACGCGCTTTGAATTCGGCCCGCAGCGTTGCATCGGCAAGCGCTATGCCATCTTCGATATTGGTGGTGAACCAAGGGGAATGCGTGGCAGGGATAACATCAACCTGCAACGCCATGCCGGATTTCAGCGTGATCGCACTGCCCTTGGCGATGGGCGAGTTCATCCATTCGTCAAGATGTATCTGATGGCCGGGGTTCAGCCCGACCCCAAAGAACGGATCCCCGATGCGGTCATGCACGGCTGCAAACAGGTCATGCCCCGGAACGTCGATGCCAACGGTTTCATACCACGCCACGATGGCCGAGAAATAAGGCGCCACCAGCCTGTCGACATAGTCACGGATTTGCGCGGGCAATTCATCCGCGTCGCGCACCACAAATCCCGCGCGTGCATTCAACGCACCCCAGACGGAATAGGCCATTGTGAACGGGTCGCCCCGCGCGATGATCTTGGCCGATGGGCTGGGCAAGCCGAACGCGGCCCGGTCGCCAGACGACAACATCAGATGGGCGGCCCACGGTAACCCGTTGATTTGCATCAGCCTGACGGCCGCGAATTCCGTCATGCCGGGTTTCAGACCGAACAAGACATTGCGCAACGCCTGAGAGGTAAAGGTCGCCGCATGCTCGAATACGGCCAACTGATGCACATCGTTGATGCTGCGCAGCCCGTCTGCGGCGTCCATGAAGATGTCAGTGGCATTGATCGTCCGGCCATTCGGCGCCACCAGATCGCGCAGCGTGTCGGCGATGAACGATGGCAGATCAAGCGTTGTCTGATCCATTCCGGGATCGCCGTTGCCGAAATACTTCCAACCAACCACGCCGACCCGTTGACCGCTGGCAAGCCCCCGGTCCGCCAGAATGCGGGCCAATCCCGGGTTTTTGTCGCGGGGTTGACCAAGCAGACTGAAGCTCTGGAACAACACCGGATCGAACGCGCCCGGAGCCAAGGAGCAATACCCCATCCCTTCGTTGCCGACCAACAGCGTGGGCCGTTGCCCGGCGCGCAGGATCAGCAGTGCTTCCTCGAAACGCGGATCGTATCCGGTGAGATAGGCGATATTGGCCGAATGTTCGCGATCACCATAAATGAGCAGACAATCCAGCCCCCGTTGCGCCGTCCGTTCCAGCGCGGCGTCGACACGGGCGGCGTAGATTGCGGGCGGAACCAAGGGCTGCTGCGACGGTTCTCCGAAATCGGGCAGATCGGTTTCGGTCAGGTGAACAGATGGATCAAGCAAGGCCATGGCGCGGCACCTTTGTTGGTTTCACGTGCCGAAAAGGCTTAGCCGCGAATTGTTGATGCTGACAAGGCCAACACCGTCTGTGCGTCGCCGCTTAAGGGTGGACGAGTTGCCTTTCGGCTGGCTCTAATACGCGGTGTGGATGGACATCGGATCGTGAGGTGCAGGTCGCGCCCCATGAGACCCTGACAAAGAGGCGATGATAGGCATGACAGACGTTGTAATTCTAAGTGGTGCACGTTCGGCGATCGGCAGTTTTGGCGGGTCGTTGGCAGGCGTCGCACCGATCGACATCGCCGCTGCAGTGTCGCGCGCGGCGCTTGCGCGGGCGGGGGTAGACGGCGGGCAGATCGGCCATGTCGCCTTCGGCCATGTGATCAACACCGAACCCCGCGACATGTATCTGTCGCGCGTCGCAGCCATGCAGGCTGGCGTGCCCGATGCGGCGCCCGCGATGAACGTGAACCGCCTGTGCGGGTCTGGCGCGCAGGCCATTGTTTCGATCATTCAGTCACTCGCCATGGGCGATGCTGACTTTGGTCTGGCCGGCGGTGCGGAAAGCATGAGCCGTTCGCCCTATATCGTGCCGACCGCACGGTGGGGGCAGAAGATGGGTGACGCCGCTGCCCAAGATATGATGCTGGGCGCGCTCAGTTGCCCATTCGGCACCGGCCACATGGGGGTGACAGCGGAAAATGTGGCCCGCGAACATGACATCACCCGCGCCGCGCAAGATGCCTTTGCGCTGGAAAGCCAGAACCGTGCCGCCCGTGCAATTGCCGAGGGGCGGTTCAAGGATCAGATCGTCCCGATCGAGGTGCGGGTCAAACGTGACATGGTTCCCTTTGACACCGATGAGCATCCCAAGCCGACAAGCGTTGAAGCGCTGTCAGGGCTTCGGACGGTGTTCCAGAAAGATGGCACCGTCACGGCGGGCAATGCATCAGGGATCAACGATGGGGCGGCTGCGCTGGTGCTGGCACGCGCCGATGCGGCGCAAAAGGCCGGATTGAAGGCGCGGGCCCGGATTGTCGGCTATGCCCACGCGGGCGTTCGCCCTGAGGTCATGGGCATCGGCCCGGTGCCGGCGGTGGAAAATCTCTTGGCGCGCACAGGCCTGAAAATCACGGATTTTGATGTGATCGAGTCGAACGAAGCGTTCGCCGCGCAGGCGCTTGCGGTGAACAAGGGGCTGGGGCTGGACCCCGCCAAGGTGAACCCCAATGGCGGCGCCATTGCGCTGGGCCATCCGGTGGGCGCGACGGGTGCGATCATCACGATCAAGGCGCTGTATGAGTTGGAGCGGATCGGCGGGAAATTGGCGTTGATCACCATGTGCATCGGCGGCGGGCAAGGGATTGCGCTGGCGATCGAACGGATCTGATATTGCCCACGGCGGCCCCGGCCGCCGTGGGCCTTCATCTGAAATGGTTGTGTGGCAACGGGGTGTGTGCCCACATCCAAGGTGGGCGGAAATCGCACTGCACTGTCGCCACCTCGCCCTCAGGGCACAGCGATCTCGAAACTGTTGCGCCCTGCGCGGCCCAAGGCGTCGATCACCGTCAACTCCCCGAAACCGGGGCTGGTCACGTCCAGAACCACGTCCCGATCCTGCTGGTCGATGGCGACCGGCGCGCCGTTCCAAAGCCAGGTGAAGGGTGCCTGCCCCTCTGCGACGCGTGCGATGACCGGCAAATCCGGTTGCAGGGACAAGATGGCGTTTTCGGGCGGAAAGATGATCGCCGGTCCGGTGTGGTCACCGACGGGTCGCCTTGGGCCGAACCGTTGCAAGGGGGCGGGCAAAGCCGTGTTGCCGATCCCGATAAGCGCACCCGGTGGCGGCGGGCTGCGCGGGGTCAGATCGTGGCTCAGACGGGCGAAGGCTTCGAACAGGATCGGGGCAGCAACCTCGGCCCCGAACGCACCGGGCACTGCCGCGCCATCGGGGCGACCCATCCAGATACCCACGACATGCTGGCCGTCAAAGCCAAATGCCCAAGTGTCGCGGTGGCCGTAGCTGGTGCCGGTCTTGTAGGCCAGCCCGATGCGCGGTGCATTGGGCGGTGGCGGCACACCTGACAGGATATCGCCCAGATACCAGGCGGCAAGGTCCGGGATCATGCGCTGCGTCGCGATCGGGGCCTCGCCCGCGCGGGTATGCAGCGGTACCGTCTGCCCCCCCCGCGCAAGCGCACCATAAAGGCGCATCAGATCCTCCATCGTGGTTCCGATGCCGCCAAGTGCAATGGCCAGACCCGCCTCGCCTTCGGGCAGTTCCGGTTGCATCCCTGCGCGGCGCATCGCCGACATCATCGTGGCCGGCCCCAGTTCCGACAACAGTGTCACGGCGGGAATATTCAGCGACGTCTGCAGCGCCTGACGGACGGTGACCTCGCCCCTGAACAGATTATCGAAGTTTTGCGGTGCATAGCCGCCAAAGTTCACCGGCAGGTCGGCGACAAGCGTTTCGGGGTGGATCAACCCGGCCTCGAACCCCAACCCGTAGATAAGCGGTTTCAGGGTCGATCCGGGCGAGCGCAGGGCCCGCGTCATGTCCACAAATCCGCCCCGCATCAGATCCGTGTAATCGGGTGACCCGACACTGGCCAGAATGGCGCCCGTTTCGTGGTCCATCACCATGATGGCGGCGCTCAGCCGTGGGTCTCGGCCTTGAACCGCGTCCGCCGTCAGCACCTCCATCTGCGCCTGCAGGTCGCGGTCGATTGTCAGGCGGTGCTGGCCTTGGGTGGGGCGCTCCGCAACCATCCGGTCGGCCACATGTGGGGCCAACGCAGGGAATGGGCGCCTGACAGCGGGGATCGGCGCGATGCGTGCCCAATCCACCTCCGCCTCGGTCAGGCCACCGAACTGGATGGCCCGATCCAGCACGCGGTTGCGGGCCACGCGGGCGGCTTCGGGAAAGCGGTCAGGCCGGCGCGATGTCGGCGCTTGCGGCAATGCCACCAACAGGGCCGATTGCGCCGCTGTCAGGCGCGCGGGTTCCACGCCGAACCATGTCAGGCTCGCGGCTCGAATGCCTTCGATATTGCCGCCATAGGGTGCAAGGTGCAGATACAGCGTCAGGATATCATCCTTGCTCAGGATGCGTTCCAGCGCCAAGGCGACCCTGATCTGCCTGATCTTGCCTTCCAGCGCACCGGTCCCGGTATCTTCCAGCAGGCGGGCCACCTGCATGGTCAGGGTCGACCCCCCCGAGACGATGCGCCCCGTGGTCACCGCCTGCCAAACCGCCCGGGCAAGTGCACGCGGATCTACCCCGGCGTGGTCAGCAAATCGCCGATCTTCGTAGGCGATCAGCATGGTAACGAATGTCGGATCAACTGCGGCCAGACTGACCGGTAGCCGCCAACGACCGTCCTCGACCGTGTAGGCGCGCAACAATTGGCCGTTGCGGTCGACCACCTCAACCCCGGTGTTCAGCACCACAGGCGGCAGATCGGTGCCGGAAATCCAACGGTCCAGCCAGATCAATCCGCCACCGCCGCCAAGCAGCATCACCACGATGGTCGAAAAGAGGACGCGCCGCAGCACCTATTCCGCCACCGTCACGAAGCCCGAGGCCGTTTGCGCGCGATATTGAGGGCGGTACATATCTTCCACACTGGCCGCCGGGTGATGGAACGCGCCGGGTGTCACCGCGCGCACGATATAGGCAAACCGCAAGACATCGTCGCCGAACATGTCGACCGCCGCAAGGAACCTGTCTTGACGGAATTCCGTATGCGTGGCTGCGTTGCGCAGGTTCAGCCCTTGCGTGGCGGACAGATCGCCAGCCTGCAGCAGGTTCGGGTTATCAATCTCGAACCCGGCGGGCAGTGGGTCGCTAACCATCAGGCGCCCTTCACGCACCCCAAACGGGGTGATCGTCAGCAGCGCGATCATCCGTGTGCCTTGCTCAACCGTGGTGGGTTCAATCGGTTGCCCGTCCATGTCCAGATAGGCGCGCATGATGCGAAACCCGTTGCCGGAGCTTTCTGTCGTGCCCTCGGGAATGCCGAAGCGGGTGAAGGTCAGGACTTCGTCGGTCGCGCCATCGTTCGTGATAACGCGGGTGGTGGTGTCGCCCGCGCGCAGCACCTCGATCAAGGGCCCGGAAACCGGCGTGCCGTTCATGTTCAACCCGCTTGCCGCGTCCATATCGATCAGCGCATTGGCGGCCAGCAAGGACCACACGGCCTCTTGCGTCGAGACGGGGCGGTCGGCAGGCGATAGGGTGGCGGCGATATTTTCCAAAGGCAGTGCCGTTGACCCTGCCCCGGCTGCCAGCGCCAAAAGACCTGCGGCATCGCGCCGATCGCTGCCGTAATCCGCGCGCCAGACTTGGCCTTCACCCTCGGCCGCAAGCGTCTGCAACCGGGTATACCCCGCGCGGAACATCGCGTCGGCGCGTGGCTGGTCACCATACATGGCCAAAGCCGCGCCCAATTGCCCAAGGGCAAGGGGCGTGGCGAATTCGTCTGCCTTCACGTCCGCATAATAGCGCAGATCGCCCATCGAGGCGGCGCTTTCCCGCGCCAGCACCATCAGGGCATAGGCCAGATCTTCGCCACCATTCTCAAAATCGGGATATGCGGCGACCTGATTGCGCAGGTTGTCCAGCGCGTTGGCAAAGGCGCGCGCGGGCACCTCATGGCCGGCAGACCGCGCACGCGACAGAAAATCGGTCACATAGGCGTCAAGCCAAAGATCCCCTGAACTGGCAAACCACAGACCGAAACCGCCATTTGCCGCCTGATTGACCAGAACCCGTGAAATGGCGTCGTCAATCCGCGCGCCAAGGTCGGCTGCGGTGGCCAGATCCATCGCTTCGGCAACGGTCGCCATATAAAGCAATGGCAACGCACTGCTGGTGATCTGTTCGGTGCACCCATAGGGGTAACGGTCCAGCATCTGCAGCAAGCCCGGCACATCAAATCTTGCCAGTGGCCCGGCCGCGATGGTGGCCCGCCCGGTCCCCGTGCGCAGCCCGGAAAAGGCGACGGCGTCCAACGTAAATGCGGCACCGGGCGCAAGCGTGATGCGCGAGGTTTCAGCCACCTCGGGGTCATTCACCTGAATCGGGATGCGCAGGTTGCGCTGCAAGGTGGTGCCATCTGGTGTGGTCAACGTCACGGTGACGTCCTGCAGGCCGGGTATTTGGCCTGCAGTCACAGGGATGGACAGGCGGGCGGTTCCCCCCATGCCCAGCGTCACCCGGCCCAGTGGCCCGCCGGTGTTTATCCCGGCCGACGATTGCACTTCCACCGCCATATCACCTGTGGGGCCATAGGCGTGGGTGAACTCCAACAGCAGGCGCGTGGTGTCGCCCGGCGACAGGAACCGCGGAAGGCTGGCGGTGACAACCACAGGGTCACGCACCAACACATCGGCCTGCGCCTGCCCGACACCCGTATCGGACCACGCCACCGCCATGAGCCTGACGGTTCCATTGAACGCAGGCAGATCGAAGGTGGCGCGGGCCAGTCCATCACGCCCCACCGTCAAAACCCCTGAGAATTCCGCCAGCAGTTCTTCGGTTGGCGGAGGCGCCTGCATCCGCAGCCCGCCAGCCGCATCGCCACCTTGACGAATGCGCCCTTCGGCACCGTCGCGGCTGTCGATCAGGCGGCCATAAACATCGCGGATCGCCATGCCCAGCCTGCGCTGGCCAAAATAATGCTCCTGCGGATCGGGGCTTTCAAAGCTGGTCAGGTTCAGAATGCCAAGATCGACGGCGGCGATGGTCGCATGAACCGTATCACCGCTGATGGCGTCCTCGACCCGCAAGATAACCTCCAGCGGGCCGCGCGGTTGCGCCTCCTCAGGCGTTTCCAGAACAACCGTCAGCGCGCGATCGCCGGGTGCCACAGTGGCATGGGTCAGTCCAAGCGCCCGTGTCGGGGTCTGGCCGTCAAGCCCGTTCAGCGGGCGGATCAGCGATGCGGTCACGTAGGCCCCACTGCCCCAATCATCGGTCACGGGTAGGGCGATGGTGGTCGGGTCATCGCCGACCTCCACGATCTGCATCGCGATCAAACGGTTCGACAAGACCTGCACCAGCGCCACGCCGCCTTGACGCGGCACGATCCGCAGCAGCGCGGTGTCGCCGGGCCGATAGCTGTCGGCATCCAACGAGACCTCCAGCAGGTCCGGGGTTCCGGCGCTGTCGGCGGTCGCATACCAGCCTGCGGAAAACCCGACGGAACTTATGGCGAAACCACCTGCTTCCGTCTCTACCCGAAGCTCGTATTCACCCCAGTTGACAGGGGCGGTGATCCGGGTGGCGGTGTCGCCAATCGTGGCCTCGCCGCTTGCGACCCGTTCGCGGGTTGTCACGGGTTCCCATGACCAGTTGCCATCCTGCGAATACCACTGATACCGCCGTTCAACCCTGTTCAGCGCCCAGCGTACCGGCAATGCGTTGGCGCCTGTGGCGATTACATCGAACGCGGCCTCGGCACCTTCGGGCAAGACCCCGTCAAACAGTGGCCGGATCCCGATCGCCGGTCCATCAGGTGCGATCGTGGCGGTTCGGGTGCGTTCAACCGGGCGACCCGAGGTCTCGACGATCTCGGCGGTCACCGTGAGCACTCCGGGATGGCCCACTGCCCCCTCGAACCGGGGGAAATCCAGCATGGCCGTTGCGCTGCCTTGGCCATTCGTCTCGATCGGGCCGAAATTCCCGAAGGCAGGCGCTGGTTGGCCATCGTGGCGACCAAAGAGGTAACCCGGATATTCGGCCAATTCCGAGGTCGGACGCAGGGTCAAGCGACCGGTAATCGTCAGCCCTGCGGCCGCAGCGCCATAAAGGTAGTTGGCATTGAAATCGGCAAGCACGCGGTCACCGGCGACAAAGCGTCCTTCGGGTAGGCCGATGGTCAAGTCCAAGCGCTCGGGAAGAAAATCCTCGACCAGCAAGCTTGTCGTGGCAAGCGGTGCCGCATCCACATCGGCGTGCACGGCCAAACGCCAAGTGCCGCGCGGCACGTCTGCGCCAAGTTGCAGGGCAAAGACATAGCCGCCCGCGCCCGTCTCCTCCAGCAAGAGGCGGCTGTGCTCCACGCCATCGGCACGTTGCAAGATCGCGGTAAGCGGCAGCCCGGTCAACGCGCCGGCCCGGTCATCGCGCGCCAAAGCGGTTGCATGGATGACCTCACCGGCGCGATAGGCGCCGCGGTCGGTTGTTAGGAAAACATTGATTGCGGCTGGCGGTTCGCGCCCCTCGACGCCCCGGTCAGAAAGGTCGAATTCCGTTTCGCGCAGCGAAAGAAAGGCGAAATCGCCGTCACCGTCGCTCACGCTGATCATTGCGGGTGCTGCACCCGCGCGCCCGCGCGTCAATCCGGCGTCAAAGTGGGCATAACCATCGGCGTCCGTTACCGCCTCCCCCAGCAGACGATTCGATTCCGACAGCAACTGAACCAACAGCCCGGCGCGCGCGCCCGCAGTCGCCAACGATCGCACGATCACATGCACCCCATCCGCGCCGCTCAACGTGGTCAGCCCCAGATCAGAGATCAAGAACCACTGGGTTGCGGGCACCTGATCCTGCGCCGCCTGCTCGCTTACGCGCGCCTCCAAGGCGTAAAGCCCCGGTTCCATCCCCGTCATGATTGCGGTCATGGGCAGGCGCGTCGTGATTGCCCGGTTCAGTTCGGTGGCCACCTCGGCGCTGCCTTCCCAGACGGTTTCGGCCAGTTCATTGGCGAAGCTGTCAATTTCCCAGTCACTCAGCGGACGGCCAAAATAATCTTGCTGCAGGCTGCGCACGATGTTGCGGTCGGAAACCCGGAACAGGCGCAGATCCACGCTGTCGGTGTTCACCGCAGCAATGGGCAAGGCGGCGCTATCACTTTGGGGCAGGATATAGGCGCGCCCGGCAAAGCGGACCGATGGCGCCCGGTCACGCACATATTGGCGTATCGCGATCGGCGCGCGAAGCACCTCACCCGATGCGGCGGGCAGACCGGCCCGCAAAGTTACTTCGTACCTCGCGCCATGCGACACGCCACTGATGCACAGTTGCTGACCTTCCGCCTCAACGCTCAGGCCGGTGTGGGTGGTTTGCACGAAGTCGTCATAGTTGACGCCGCCTTCGGCCAAGGGGTCAGAGAAGATGGTGCAGATGCGCGGGAATTCAGACTCGTTGTCGACCTGCGTGTCAGTCAGGCGGAATCCGTAAAGGCCAAGCGCACGTTCCAGCGCCGCCCGGAGATTTGCATCAGGCGCCTGCGCCACGGCAAGGCGGAGCACCGGGATCATGTCGCGCCCGCGGCCCTGAGTTTCCAAGGCCTGCGCAACCACAGACAGCGCCGCCGACAGGTCGCCGCTGGTCGTTGCCCGCAATGCGGCGTTGGTGGCGGCAAAAAGGGCATCGCGTTCCCGCTGCCACCGCTGACTGTAACTGTTGTCCTGACTGGCCAGAAGATAGCTGGCGTAAGCCGTCCAATCCGCTGCCGCGTCTGACAAGGTGATGGCGGCCCCCATCAGGCGCGCGGCTGCAGGCGCGTCACCTGCCGCAGCACTGGCGATGGCCGATTGCCGGAGCTGGCCAAGGGTCCAATTATTGGCAAAATGGGCATTGGCCATGCCAAGGGCCTGATCATATGCGCCGCTCAGGTCTGATTGGTTGAGGCCGTCCAGATCGGCAATCCGCTGGCGGATGTTGGATAGAACAGCAGGGTCAGTCGGCCGCAACAGACCCGAAATCGCGCCTGCAAATGGCACACCCTCGCCAAGCCGCGATTTTGGGAAGCAGGCGTTGTTGCGCGTGTTGAAGGTAAAGCCCTGACAGTCCGGATCGGCGCGGCACACGGCCTGACAATTGCCCATTGTGGTGTCGAACAGGGGCCGCAGATCTCCACCCGGGTAATCCATGTCTGCGATCAGCGACAGGGTGCGATCTGGCACGACGTCCTGCGCGATCAGGTTGGTGGGCGCAAGAACACCCACGATGAGAAGTGCAAATGCAAAACGGTACATGAATGGCTCGATTCTCTGAAATATGCCGTCAGGGTGACATGCCCCACTGGATTCTGTCCACGATTCTCCGGATCGGATGCGGGGACCTACGGTTTACCGATTGTTCAGCCAGAACCACGATGGTGCCTACATTGGTGCGAAATTAAGTGAGTCTTAGATGGCAGGCGGCGGGTTTCATGACCGGCTGGCGCAAGAACGCCGGGGGCGGCTGCAGGCCGAACGCCTGTTGGCACAGCGGTCTGATGAACTCTATTCAGCCAACGAGAAGCTGGCCGAACATGCGACTGTTCTGTCCCATCAGGTTATTGCGCAGCGCGAACAGAATGTCGTGTTGCAGGGCAACAACTCACGCACGCAGGCCGCTTTGGCCGTTGCGACAGAAAAGGCCGACATTGCCGAACGTCGCCTTTGGGATGCCCTTGAGGCGGCGGAAGACGGGTTCGCAATCTTCGACAAGGATTGGCGGCTGGTCGTGGCCAACCCTGCCTATATGGGCCTGTTTGACGGTGTGGCCGACGTGGCCCCCGGCGCAAGCTATGAAACGGTTCTCCGCGTTGCGGTGGACGAAGGTATCGTCGATCTGGAGGGGGAACAGCCCCCGGATTGGATCGAACGCATGATTGCGCGCTGGGAAAGCACGCATATCCCGCAATCGGACATCAAGCTGTGGAATGGGCATTACGTTCGCCTGATCGACAAGCGCACGGTTCAGGGCGATGTCGTCAGCCTTGGCGTGGACATCACCCAGACTATTCGCCGCGAACAGCAACTGCGCGCGGCGCGTGATCTGGCCGAAACCGCAAACCGTGCCAAATCCGCATTTCTGGCCAACATGAGCCACGAGATACGGACCCCGATGAACGGTGTGGTGTCGATGGCCGAATTGCTCCGTGAAACGGCCCTGACCGATGAACAGAAACTCTATGCGGATACGATCAAAAGCTCGGGCGAGGCGCTTTTGGTCATTATCAATGATGTGCTTGATTACTCCAAGATCGAGGCTGACAAGATCGTGCTGCATCCGTCGCCGTTTGCGCTTGATGACCTGATCAAAGAGATTTTCAATCTGCTTCGACCGGGTCTGCAAGGCCGCAGCGTAACCATGCAACTGGACTATGACGGGTTCATGCCTGACCGCTTGATGGGCGATGCTGGCCGGATCCGACAGGTATTGACCAACCTGATCGGCAATGCGCTGAAATTCACCGAAAAGGGCCACGTGGTGGTGCGGGTCGCGGGACTGCCCCAAGAAAATGGCCAAATCTCCGTGCGGGTGGATGTCGAAGATACCGGCATCGGGATCGCACCCGAGATGCAGGGCCACGTGTTTGGCGAATTCAATCAGGTCGAAGATCAGGCAAATCGCCGGTTCGAAGGGACGGGGCTTGGTCTTGCGATCACCCAGAGGCTGATCCAGATGATGAACGGTACCGTCTGGCTGGAATCCGAAGTTGGGTCCGGGTCTGTGTTTGGGTTCTCGTTGCCCTTGATGCCCGCTCCCGGTGCGGTGACCGAACCCGTTGCCCCCCTGCCTGATGGCACGCCGCCGGTTCTGATTCTGGGCGGCGATACGCACAGAACGCGCTGGCTGGTGGCGCAGTTGCGGCGGCTGCGCGTCCCGGTGGAGGAACGGGCCAACCAGCAAGAGCGCGGGGCGTTCTGCGCTGTGATCCTGACGGATGGGAAGGGGGTGGCCACACAGCTTCTGCATCTGCGCGATCTGGGCCTTCATGTGCCTGTTGGCATCCTGAACAAGGCGTTCGACGGGCCGGTCCCGAACGGATCAACCCCCCTCCGCCACGATATTGACTTGGCCGCCCTTCGCCGGTTTCTGGCACCGTCGCAGGATCAGGTCGGCACAACGCCACCCCCGCCCGCGGTCGAGGGTACTGGCGCACGCACCGCTCGTTTGCGCGTGCTGGCCGCCGAGGACAACAAGACCAATCAACTGGTGTTCCGCACCATGCTCAAGGCTGCCGATCTGGACCTGACGATGGTGGACGATGGTCAGAAGTTGCTGGAGGCCTACGTGGCCGATACGCCCGATATCATCTTTACCGATATCTCCATGCCCCTGATGGACGGGTTGGAGGCGACCCGGAAAATCAGGGCCCATGAACGGGAACACGCCCGTTCACCTGTGCCGATCATCGCCATGACGGCCCATGCCATGGACGGCGACAAGGACCGCATCCTTGCCGCCGGGATCGACGAATACCTGACGAAACCCCTGAGCAAGGCGGGGTTGCTGGGGATGATCGACCGTTTCGTGCCGGATCAGAGCCTCCAGGACGTCAAATCATCGACAAGCCGATAATGTCCGGTTTCGATGTCGCGTCGGTTCACGATCGGGCCATGGGTGTACTGCTGCGCCGCCGGGTGTGCCGCATCCAGAACGCCAGCCCCGATCAGAAGCTGCGTGATCACAGCCTCGGCCCCGCGCGTCGTGCCATCTTCTATCTTTACGGCGATTCCGATTCCCTGGTCCGGCAGCATGGCTGCAAACACCGCCTCGGCCCCGGTCTTGATCGCGACGCGCCCCTCCATTGCGCGCATCAGGGTGGTGCAGGCGCGCCCTTCACCGGCAACAAGGTGCGGATAGGTCGCCATTGCGTGGGTCAGGCGGGCTTGTGCTTCGCCCCGCGCGCCGGGTGCGGGCTTGGCATAGCTGGCAAGCGCACGGGCAAATCCGGTCATCGTGCAGGCGAAATTGGGGGCTGAGCAGCCATCAATCCCGTATCCTGGGCTGGTTTCCTCGGTGATTTCCTCAAACGCGGCCAGAACGGCCTTCTGCACGGGATGGGATGGGTCCACATACTCCGATCCGCCGCCGATATGCTTGTTCAAGGTCAAGAAGCCCGAATGCTTTCCCGAACAGTTGTTATGGCGTTGATCTGGCGCGGTGTGGCTGCAGACAAGTGCGTTCCGCACCTCTTCCGAATACGGAAGGTGCGCCCCGCACCGCATTGCGCCCTCTGTAAGGTCAAGTGCCGCCAGCCACGCGGTGACCATATCGGTATGAACCGCCTCTCCCTGATGGGATGCGCAGGCAAGCGCCAGTTGTGCCTCGGTCAGGCCAAAGGCGTCCGCGGCGCCACTTTCCAGCAGGGGCAGGGCCTGCATCATCTTGCTTGCGGAACGGGGCAATATCACTTGGTCCGGATCACCCCATGCCGCGACGATGCCGCCACCGGCGTCCCATATGACGGCATGGCCGCGATGCAGGCTTTCGCAAAACGGACCCCGCCAAACTTCAACCAAAGGTGCAGCATTTGTCATTTTCATCCCTTTCCCTTCACAAGCTGGCGATTTTCCGCCACCGGGGCTTTTGCATTGTCTGAAAAACAGGTTAGTCTGACTTACGGCAAAAGGTCGGCTATCCCGGTGAACTTGAACCAAAAACGGGGAGGCGACCAGAGGCAGCTATGGGCTGGAGGCGTTTGGTAAGATGAAGAACTGGCTTGTCGGGGCGCTGGCAATTTCAACGCTGACCGCCATCGGTGGTGCAGCGTACGCGCAAGATGAAGAATCAACCAACCGCGTCAACGCGGAGACGGACTGGAGCGTGTTCGTCGAAGATGACCCGACGCAATGCTGGGTTGTGTCGACGCCAAGTGAAACCGTCAATACGCGCGACGGTCGCGTTGTGGCCGTGAACCGGGGTGAAATCCTGATGTTCGTCAGCTTCTGGCCATCGGCCGAGCGTCTGGGCGAGGTGTCGTTTACCGGTGGGTATCCGTTCGCAGACGGGTCGACGGTTTCGGTGGACATCGGCGATACCACGTTCGAGTTGTTCACCGAGGGTGAGATGGCTTGGGCTGCATCGGGTGCCGATGATCAACGAATCATCACGGCCATGAAACGCGGCGCAAGTGCGGTGCTGACCGCGCGATCGGCACGTGGGACCCAGACGCAGGATACATTCTCGCTTTTGGGCTTTACCGCCGCAGTCGAAGACGCGGAAACACGCTGCGCTGGCTGAGTCGCGCCATGTCCCTTGGGGTTTGCACCGGCGGATCATGCCTTATATGACCCAACGGCCCCAAGGAATCATGCCATGACAGCCAGTGTCCCCCCGTCCGTGCCTGTAACTCAGGACGTGATGACCATTCCACGCAAGTTGCCCGATGGGCCGACCAATCTGGTCGGCCTGACCCGTGAAGGGCTGCGCACCGCGTTGATCGCTGCGGGGACGCCTGAAAGACAGGCCAAGATGCGGGCCGGACAGGTCTGGCAATGGATTTACCAGAAAGGCGTCCGCGACTTCGAAGCGATGACCAATCTGGCCAAACCGTATCGCGCTGAACTGGCCAATAATTTCGTCGTCGCCGTGCCCGAGGTGGTAACCCGCCAGATCAGCGCAGATGGCACCCGGAAATATCTGGTCCGGATCGCCGGTGGCCACGAGGTTGAGGTGGTCTACATTCCTGAAACCGACCGTGGAACGCTTTGCATCTCTTCTCAGGTAGGGTGCACGCTTACCTGTTCGTTCTGTCACACGGGCACACAGAAACTGGTGCGCAACCTGACGGCTGGCGAAATCATCGGGCAGGTGATGCTGGCACGCGACGATCTTGAGGAATGGACCCCCGCAGGCGAAGGCAGTGATGCGCGCCCACGCTTGATTTCCAACATCGTCCTGATGGGGATGGGTGAGCCGCTTTATAACTTCGAGAACGTGCGCGATGCGATGAAGATCGCGATGGACCCCGAAGGCATCAGCCTCAGTCGGCGGCGGATCACGCTATCCACTTCAGGTGTGGTGCCAGAAATCGCGCGCACCGCCGATGAAATCGGCTGCATGCTCGCCGTCAGCTTTCACGGCACTACGGACGAGATTCGGGACAAGCTGGTGCCGATCAACAAGAAATGGCCCATCAACGACCTGCTCGATGCATTGCGCGCCTACCCGAAGGCATCCAACAGTGAACGCATCACCTTTGAATATGTGATGCTTAAGGATGTGAACGACAGCGATGAAGATGCCCGGCGTCTGGTTCAACTCATCAAGGGCATTCCCGCCAAGATCAACCTGATCCCGTTCAATGAATGGCCCGGCGCGCCGTATGAGCGATCCGATTGGCAGCGCATCGAGCGCTTTGCCGATATCGTCTACAAGGCTGGTTACGCCAGCCCGATCCGCACACCGCGCGGCGAAGATATCATGGCGGCTTGTGGGCAGCTCAAGTCCGCGACCCAGAGAGAGCGCAAATCGCGCGCGCAGATTGCGGCTGAGTCTGGCGTTCCCGGCTGATCAGTCGCCGAACTTCGGCAACATCCTTTCCTGAAACGAGAAAGGCGGCCCGGAAACCGGACCGCCTTTTGAATGCCATAAGGCGTTCAGATCAATCGTTGGCGTAAACAGCTGCCGCGATCAGGATCAGAGCCAGGATCGGAACGATGATGCCACCAGCCGAAGACGAGGTGTCCTCAACGACGACAACAGGGGGAAGAACGGGGGGAGCAACACCACCAGCAGTGGCGCCAGTTGCGGTTACCGCGAGAGCGGCTGCGATTGCGAATTTTTTCATTGTATCCTCCAAGATACGCCCAATTGGCGCGGAATTGCACCTATTACGGGCACCCAAGACTGTACCTCGTATGATTTCTTTAAGCAGTTCTGCCAATCGATTGCAATGCTGTGAAATTCGCAGTCCGCATAGGTTGTTTGCCATGTCGTCAAATTAGCAACACTTGGGTGCCGATACGCGTCCGTTGATAGAGCTCGGCGATATGCTCGTTGTACAGACCGATGCACCCGTTCGATGAACGCCGCCCGATCTTGCGCGTGTCATGGGTGCCGTGGATGCGATAATACTGCCAACTCAGGTGCAGCGCATGGGTCCCAAGCGGGTTATCCGGGCCGGGACCAACGAAATCGGGCCATTCGGGGTTCCGTTCGCGCATGGCGGGTGTCGGGCTCCACGATGGGCCCTCCACAAGCTGCACAACCTCGGTGCGGCCGCGACGGGTCAGATCGTCGGTCATGGGGACCGATGTGGGATACAGGCGATAGACTGCCTGATCTGCCGACCAGAAATGCAGGGCGCGGGATGTGATATCGACCAGAATCGCGCCGTTCGTGGTGTTGCTGAAGTAGGGCCGCCAATCCAACGTCCGAAAGCTCGAGATATTACGCTGCACCTCGTGTCCGATGTCGGCTTCTATCTCGACCGTGTCGTTTGACTGTTGCGCGATTGACGGCGCCGCCAACCCGGCCATGCTGCCGCCAAGAAACATGCGACGGCTCCATCGTTGCGTGAAGTCACTGCTCATTCCTGCCTCCTTTGCGGGGCGTTTTTTCTGCCTCAGGAGGATAGAATATGGCGAAACCGCCTCACTCGCAATTCAAACGCCAGTCAGGGGGCGCGAATTGCCACGGCTTGTGCTTCTATGACCGCAACGAACCGGCCCTGTGGTCCAACCAACAACACCGCACAACTTGCAGAGGTGAGCAATGAACCGCCGTGTATTTCTGGCCTTGGCGAGCCTTGTGGCGCTGTCGGCCTGCGTCATGCGCCCGGCATCCATCGGCAATCGTGAAGCCCACGCCACCGGTCAGGTCCTGTATCGGATCGATACCGCGGATACGGCAAGCATCCAGTTCCGTGTTCTTGATAGCGTGAATTCGCTTCGCGGCGCTGCCGGTGCCTTGCCCATGGCACTGAACGCTGAATTGAACGCCGCCGCCGCGACGCATGCGCGCGACATGGCGGTGCAGAACAGACCATGGCATTTCGGGTCGGACGGGTCATCGCCGATCGACCGGGCGCAGCGCGTGGGTTACGCCGGGACGGTGCTGGGGGAAAACATCTCGGAAACGTACGAATCAGAGTTGGAGACCGTCGCCGCGTGGATGCAGCAAACCGACACGCGCGAAGTCATCATCGACCCCGCCGCCCGCGATCTGGGAATAGCGTTCCATCAGGAAGAAAACGGCAAGATCTGGTGGACGCTGGTGACCGGTGATGGCGGCACGGCTGGCCCGACAAACGCACCGACGGGTTAGGGATAGATGTCGATGATCGTGCCGTCACGCACCATGGCATAGATCTGCCGCATCTCGGCATTTGTCACCGCGATACAGCCAGCGGTCCAGTCATCGCGCCCGCGAAATGGGCGGGTGGTGCCGTGAACAAAGATATCCCCGCCCGGTGACACGCCCAACTCTGCCGCGGCCTCCCGATCTTGTGCATTGGGATAGCTGATTCCGATCGACAGGTAATAGTTGCTGTTCGGGTTGCGGCGATCGATGAAATACCGCCCTTCCGGCGTGCGGCCATCGCCTTCCTGAACCTTGTGCCCCTCGGGCGCGAACCCAAGCTCGAACGCATAGCTTTCAAGCAGGTTTTCATCGTTGAAAAGATACATCACGCGAGAGGATTTATGCACCTCGATCCGGGTCACTTCCGGGCCATTGTATTCGATGAACCGCGAACAACCCGCGCTGATCATCAGTCCTGCGAACATCGCCGCCCAAAGTAGCACTCGCATCTTGTTTTGCCCCACCGCCTGTCGCCTGAAACTGCCTTACCGGCTTTTTTCGGGCGACGGAATCACTTACGCGCCAGTTTCGGCGGAAAGCAGCTGCCGCAGGCCTGTGCGATAATCCGGGTACAGCAACTTGACCCCCAACTCGTCCTTGATGCGCGCGTTATCCACCCGTTTGCTTTCTGCGTAAAAGCTGCGCGCCATGGGCGACAATTCCGCCTGATCGAACGCTACCTCCGGGGGAACCGGCAGGCCCAGCAAGTCCGCCGCATAGGCGATGACATCTTGCGGTGGGGCGGGGTCGTCGTCGCACAGGTTGTAGATACCACCGGGATTGGGGTGCGCCATGGACGCCAGCAATACTTGGGCAATATCATCCACATGGATCCGGCTGAAAACCTGCCCCGGCTTGATGATGCGCCGCGCGGTACCTGCACGCACCTTGGCAAAGGGCCCGCGTCCCGGCCCATAAATCCCAGCCAGCCGAAAGATATGCAGCGGCAAGCCTGTCTCGGCGGCCAGATCTTGCCAACCAGCTTCGGCAACAACTCGGGCGCGGCCCCGTTCTGTTGATGGGGTCAACGGCGTCTCTTCGGTTACCCAACCGCCGTCATGGTCGCCATAAACGCCTGTGGTCGACAGATAGCCGACCCAATGCAGTCGCCCGGCGATGGCCGCGATCTCATCCCGAAGCGCTGCCAGCACCGGGTCGCCCCCCTCAGCCGGGCCTGCCGAGATCAGAAGGTGGGTCGCATCTGCCAGATCGTTGCGCATGTCGGTGCCCGGAAACACACGGGGCTCGATGCCGATTTCGCCTAGCATCGGGGCCTTTTCCGCCGACCGGGTGGTCCCCACCACGCTGCGCGGCGGAAACGGTGCCATCGCCTTCACCAAATGCGTCGCCGTATAGCCGCAGCCAAAGATAACCAGCTTCATTTCAATCTCTCCATCGCCCATCTGGCGGCATCGGAAACTGCGGCATCCGGGTCATTCAACAGGCCCTGCGCAGCCTGTGTCAGCTGCTTTTGACCCGAATTTCCGATGGCATACAGCACGTTCCGCACGAATCTGTCCCGCCCGATCCGCTTGATCGGAGACCCAGAGAACCTCGCCCGAAACGCCGTGTCATCCAGTTTGACCAAGTCATGCAAGGGCGGCGATTGCAGGTCTGGCCGCGCCGCATAACGCATCTCGGTCGCGTCTGCTGCGAACTTGTTCCAAGGGCAGACTGCCAGACAATCGTCGCAGCCATAAATCCGGTTCCCCATCTTTGCGCGCAATGCGGGATCAACCGGCCCCTTATGCTCGATCGTCAGGTAGGAGATGCAGCGCCGGGCATCCAGCTGGAAGGGTGCGGGAAATGCCTGCGTTGGACACACATCAAGGCATGCGGTGCAACTGCCGCAATGTTCATCCTCGGGCATGTCCAAGGGAAGTGCGACGGTGGTGAAGATCGCACCAAGAAAGAACCAGTTGCCCAACTCCCTGCTGAGCAGGTTGGTATGTTTCCCCTGCCACCCAAGTCCTGCGGCCTGCGCCAGCGGTTTTTCCATCACGGGCGCGGTATCGACGAACACTTTGATATGATCGTCAGGGCATTTGTCCAACAACCAGCGCCCGACCCGTTTCAGCCGCTTCTTGACGATATCATGATAGTCTCTGTTCTGAGCATAAACGCTGATTGTCGCGCGGTCCCGCCGCTCCAACGCCGCCAGTGGGTCGCCGTGTGGCGTATAGAGATCGGCCAGCATGATGACCGATTTCGCCTCGGGCCAAAGTGCCGTCGGATCGCCGCGCCAGCTCATACGTTCGGCCATCCAACCCATCTGGCCGTGTCTGCCCTCGTTCACGAAGGCGGCCAACCGGTCGGCTGTTTCGGGCGCTGCATCCGGTGCGCATACGCCCATGCGCGCAAACCCCGCCGCGCGGGCCTCTTGCTCCAGATGCGCGCGCAGGTCGCTCAAAAGTCCAGATTGGCGTAATGGGGCGGTTGAATGAACCCCGGGATCTGGTCGGCCAGTATCGAACGGAAGGCCGGGCGCGATTTGATCTTGGCGTACCAATCCTTGACGATCTCGGACCGGTTCCAATCCACGTCGCTGATATAATCCAGACAGCTCAGGTGTGCGGCTGCGGTGAAATCAGCCAGAGTCAGCCGATCACCCGCTAGCCACCGCCGATGGTCCAGCAGCCATGCCATGTAATCCAGATGAAACTTGATCTGCTGCGCGCCTGTCTTGACGGCCTTGCCGTCGGGGTAACCGCCGCGCATCACCTTCTTGTTCACCCGCTCATAAACCAGATTCGAGGTAACCTCGCGGTGGAATTTGTCGTCAAACCATGAACACAACCGCCGCACTTCGGCGCGGGTCTTGGCATCGCGCGGTAGCAATTCGGGGTCAGGTACCGTTTCGTCCAGATATTCGCAGATCGCCTGACTTTCGCTCAACATCAGCCCGTCAATGCGCAGCACGGGCACCTTGCCCGCAGGGTTCCGGCGAAGGAATTCGGTCGACGGCTCCCAATACCGTTCCTCCACCAGCTCCACCTCGATCCGCTTTTCAGCCAGAACGAGGCGCACCTTGCGGCAAAACGGGGACAGGGCGAAATGGTACAACCGGGTCATGCTCTGCTCTTCTTGATTTGTTTTGCCTTTGTTTGCCTTGCTGCGCGGCGTTTTTCAATTCGCAAAGCAATCATCCCGTCCGTCGGCGCGGATCGTTGCCGCCCCTTCCCTTATTGCATTGGCCCGCCTTATCACGAAATCCGACGGGTCGGCAGCAGATCTGTCTTGCGGGTTGGGCAAGACGGCGGCCAGACGTGCGGCCTGCGTTTCACTCAGGTCGCGCGCGGGGATGTCGAAATAATGCTGTGCCGCAGCTTCGGCCCCAAACACGCCCTCGGCAAATTCAACACTATTAAGGTAGACCTCCAGCACCCTCCGCTTTGGCCACATCGCCTCCATCGTGGGGGTTATCACGGCCTCCATCGCCTTGCGGAACCAACTGCGCCCTTGCCAGAGAAACGCGTTCTTAGCCGTCTGTTGTGAAATGGTCGAGGCACCGCGCAGCGCGCCGTCGTCGATCGCATCGCGGATCGCATCCATGTCGAAGCCCCAGTGCAGACAGAAGTTCGCATCCTCGGCCGCCACAACCGCGCGTTGCAGGTTTTCCGAGATCTCTTCCATCGGAACCCAGATATGGCTGACCCCTCCCAGACGACGGGCTTCGCTGATCTGGTATGGCGTGGTGGCGACGGGCAAGACACGATAGGCGGCAATCCAGATCAGGCCCAGCATCACAAGCGCCAGCACAAGACGCCTGATCCAGCGCAATACCCCGCGCACCCGCTGTTGCAGGGTTGGCCGCTTGGCTGCCGTCTTGCCGGTCTTTGTTGCGCGTCTTGCCACCCTGCCCCTCGGGGTTTTCTTCTCCGCAGCGAAAATACCGCTGCTGCAGTTCAATATGAAACCCCTTTCGGGGCATGCGTCGAAAACCGTGGCGGGTGTGCCCGCCCTGTTCCGGCTTTCTCAAAGGTTGCGAACGCCCCCCAAGACGAAATCGCTGACCAGATCGGCATAGTCTTCCCTGCTGATGACCTTTCCGGGACGGTGCCAGATATAGAACCAGTTCAGCATGCCAAACACGCTCATTGTAACTGCGCGGGGTGCGCGCGTGACCCCAAGTTCGGCCAGCACCACCCCCATGCGCGCGACGATCCTGCGCTGCAGATCGATCAAGGGGGCCTGCATGTCCCCCGGCAGGCGGGCGATCGCGTCCAGTTGCAGTTTATGTTCGGCATCCGCATCGCGGTATCGGTGCAGGATCGCGCGGATCAGACAGCGGAATTGGGCCTCGGCGGAGCCCTGTCGCGGCGTCTGCTCCACGGTATTCGCCAATGCGCAAAGATACGCATTCAGGATATCGAACAGCAACGCCTCCTTGCTGTCGTAATAATGATAAATCAGCGCTTTCGATACGCCGCAGGCCCGCGCGACCGACGCCATCGACGCGCGGTCGAACCCATGCTCGGCAAAGTGCACGGCCGCCCCCTTGCGCAGCGCCGTCCGCTTCTCCGCGTGGTCCCGTGCCAATCCGCGGGGCATCAGCCCTTGGGCCGCTTGTCGAGGATTCTTACGGCCTTGCCTTGGCTTCGCGGCACACCGCCCAATCCATGGGCGGCAATCTCCACGGTCACACCGACCCGTTCCTTGATGCGGGCTTTCAAGGCTTCGCTGGCGGCTTGCAGCGCCTCTTGCCCCATTTGCCCGGCTTGCGCCTCTACGTGCACGGTCATCACGTCCATTCGCGCGTCACGCGACAACTCGATCTGAAAATGCGGGGCAAGGCCGCTGGTCAGCATTAACTGTTCTTCGATCTGGGTCGGGAACACGTTCACACCGCGCAAGATGATCATGTCGTCCGAGCGCCCGGTCACCTTTTCCATCCGCCGCATCGACCGCGCGGTGCCCGGCATCAGGCGCGTCAGGTCGCGGGTGCGGTAGCGGATGATCGGGAACGCCTCCTTGGTCAGCGATGTAAGAACCAGTTCCCCCAACGCCCCATCGGGCAGCACATCGCCTGTGATAGGGTCGATCACCTCAGGATAGAAATGATCTTCCCAGATGTGCAGCCCGTCCTTTGTCTCCACGCATTCGTTGGCCACGCCCGGCCCCATCACCTCGGACAGGCCATAGATGTCCACCGCGTGCATATCGAACGCCTGTTCAATCTCCAGCCGCATCGCATTCGTCCATGGCTCCGCGCCGAAGATGCCCACTTTGAGCGGCGATTTGCGCGGGTCCAGACCCTGCGCGCGGTATTCGTCAAGGATGCTAAGCGCATAGGACGGCGTGACCATGATGGTCGTGGCGCCGAAATCCTCGATCAGCGTGACTTGGCGCGGCGTCATTCCGCCCGACACCGGCACCACCGTACACCCCAGCTTTTCCGCTCCATAGTGTGCGCCAAGGCCACCAGTGAACAGGCCATACCCATAAGAGATATGCACGACATCGCCCGGACGCGTCCCGCTCGCCCGCATCGATCGCGCCATCACCGTGGCCCAGGTGTCGATATCTTTTGCCGTATAACCCACGACCGTCGGCTTGCCGGTCGTGCCGCTGGATGCATGGACACGCACCACCTTTTCGCGGGGCACCGCGAACATGCCGAACGGGTAGTTTGCCCGCAGATCTTGCTTCACCGTGAAGGGGAATCTGGCCAGATCAGACAGCAATTTCAGATCGCCGGGATGCACCCCCGCCGCGTCAAAGCTTGCCCGGTAATGCGACACGTTTTCATAGGCATGCGCCAGCGACCATTTCATCCGCTCCAGTTGCAGCGCGGTAATCTCATCACGGCTGGCAATCTCGATTGGATCCAGATCGGCGCGGTTCGGGGTCCGGTCCTCCATCATGTCTCCTCGGGGAAATGTGTGCCCGATATCTGGCGCGATGCACCTCGAAACAGCGCCACCTGCCGTCCGTCTCCGCCTGTCACAACCACATCTGTCAGGCCTGAACGGCCTGACAGAGCCACTTCGACAGCTTCCGCAACCAATGTCTCACCCAATTGGCCGGGGCTCAGGTAGCTGATCGAATTGTGCTGTGCGACCGCCACCTTGTTGTGGGAATTGCACGCAAAGGCAAAAGCGCTATCGGCCAGGGTGAAGATCACCCCACCATGGCAAATGCCGTGGCCGTTCAGATGGTCGCCCCGAACCTCCAGACTGATCCGGGCGGTTCCGGGCCCCACATCGTCCAGACGCAAGCCGACCCACTTGGATGCTGCATCGCTGCTCCACATCGCCGCCGCAGACAGGCGTGCGCGCTCTTCTGGTGTCATTGTCGTCCTCCGTTGGTGCAAAGCTTGACGCAAAGCCGACCGATCGGTCAAGACTGTCGAACAACGAGAGGTATCTTGATGCTGGAACTGCAATCCTATGCGGCTGGTCAGTGGATCGCGCCCGACAATAGCGCCCGCCTGATGTATTCCGCCGTAACTGGCCTGCCGATCGCGCGCGGCGGTGCAGACTTGGATACCGCGGCAATGATCACCCATGCCGTCCAGAATGGTGGGGCGGCGTTGCGCGCCCTGACGTTTCATGACCGCGCCGGTTTGCTCAAATCGCTGGCGCAGTATCTTGATGGCCGGAAAGAGGAGCTTTACGCGCTCAACCCCCTGACCGGCGCCACCCGTGCCGATGGCCGGATCGATATCGACGGGGGGATCGGAACGCTTTTTGTCTTCGCCTCAAAGGGGCGGCGGGACATGCCCGAGGGGCAGATCTACCTTGATGGCGAGGTGGAACGCCTCAGCCGCAGGGGCACGTTCCTTGGCCAACACGTGGCAGTGCCGTTGCACGGCGTTGCCGTCCATATCAACGCGTATAACTTTCCTGTCTGGGGCATGCTGGAAAAGCTGGGCCCGGCGATCTTGGCGGGCATGCCTTGCATCGTCAAACCCGCAACAGCGACCGCCTATCTGGCTGAATCCGCGTTTCGCATGATCATGGACTCGGGCCTGTTGCCCGAAGGTGCGGTGCAGTTGATTGTCGGCGGCACTGGCGACCTGCTGGACCGTCTTGGTCCGCAGGATGTCGTCAGCTTCACCGGCTCTGCTGCAACTGCTTTTGCGCTGCGCTCGAACCCGCGCTTGATCCGTCAAAGCACACGGTTCATCGCCGAACAAGACAGCCTGAACGCCACTGTGCTTGGCCCCGACGTCACGCCCGACACCCCTGAGTTTGACCTGTTCATCAAGGAAGCCGCCCAAGAGATGACGACCAAGGCCGGGCAGAAATGCACGGCAATCCGCCGGATCATTGTCCCAATGGCCTTGTTAGAGGCTGTTTCTGATGCGCTTGTCGCGCGTTTGGCACGAACCCGCATCGGCGACCCCGCGTTGGAAACGACCCGTATGGGCGCACTGGTCGGCTTCGATCACCGCGCCGATGTGCAGGCCCGCATGGCGGAACTGGCAAGCGAGGCGACGTGTATCTTTGACGGGCGGGGCATGGCCATCGAGGCGGAAACCCCCGATCATGGCGCATTCCAAAAACCGGCACTATACCGCTGTTTAGATCCTGTATTGGCGCAAAATATCCACATGGTGGAGGCGTTCGGCCCCGTCGCGACGATCATGCCATACAGCGATATCAAGCAGGCCGCCGAAATCGCCAACCGGGGTGGCGGCAGTCTTGTCGCCTCGGTCATCACGCATGACCCGGCGGTTGCCAGATCGATGGTGCAGGCCTCAGGCCCGTGGCACGGGCGGATCTACATCAACGACCGCGACAGCATGGGCGAGGCCACCGGCCACGGGTCCCCCTTGCCGCACATGATCCATGGTGGTCCGGGTCGTGCCGGCGGCGGAGAGGAGATGGGCGGTATCCGCGGCGTCATGCATTACATGCAGCGCGTGGCCGTTCAGGGCAGCCCCCGGATGCTGGCCGCCATCACCGACCAATGGCTGCCCGGCGCCCCTGAGATCACGGCGCCCGTGCATCCGTTCCAGCTTGTCTTTGATGACATCCGTATCGGTCAGACGATCAAGACCGCGACCCGACGAATCAGCGTGGAAGATATCGAGCATTTCGCCCGTTTCACCGGCGATACCTTCTATGCCCACATGGATGATGTCGCGGCCAAGGCAAACCCGTTCTTCCCCGGACGGGTGGCTCATGGCTATTTGCTGCTGTCCTTTGCTGCGGGGTTGTTCGTGCAGCCTGATCCGGGCCCAGTTCTGGCCAATACCGGGTTAAACGGCCTGCGCTTTCACAAACCCGTCTGTCCCGGCGACAGTCTTTGGGTCCGCCTGACCGCCAAGCGCAAGACACGCAGGACGACGGAATATGGCGAAGTGCGCTGGAACGTGACGTTATTCAATCAAGACGACGAACAGGTGGCGGAATATGAGCTTTTGACGATGGTCGCATTTTCCCGCTAAATCATCGCCATGAACAGCCTTCTGCAACCTGTCCTTGATGATCACCTGCACGGGCTTGGCCGCCTGCGGGTCTGGTCGCTGATCGTCACTATTCTGGGTGATACCGTTGAAATCAGGGACAAAACCATGCCCACGGCACGCCTGTCGGCGCTGTTGGAACGAATGGGAGTGTCCACTGCGGCGCAGCGGACGGCGCTTTCGCGGCTGGTCAAGGATGGCTGGATCGAGCGCGTGAAATCCGGCAATGACGGGCGTGCGTCGGCCTATCAGTTCACCGCAACGGGGCGGGCTGCGTTTGTTCCCGCCAGCCGGTTGGTTTACGCGCACCCGCGAGCAGGCGACCCGGATCATTGGTTGATTTGCGTATCCGATGCCCCGCGCGGTGTGCCTGTTGCGCCGGGCGTGGGTATCTGGCCCGCCGATTTTGCCCCGGCCAAACGCGGATTGACCATGGTCGGCCATCTTGCCGAGGTCCCGGAAAGCAAGAGAGATCAAGTAGTTGGCGAAGATCACGCGGCCGAGGTGATGGCCCTTGATATGCTGCTGCGCTTTCTCGGCCAGACCTTTGCGCCTGATGATGATCTTGACGCGCTGGCGGCCCGGATGGTGCTGATCCATCGTTGGCGACGATATGTTTTGCGCTTTCCCGAAATTCCCCGCGCCATGGCGCCGGATGACTGGCCCGGACATCTTTTGCGCAAGCGTGTTGCCTTGGCGTATTGGTCGCTTGCGGCGGCATCCGACCGCTGGTTGGACGGCACGCCGGAGGGGCTTGGCCGCCTTGGCGCGCCCTATGGTCCGTATTGGGAACGCTTCGGGAACAAAAAATAGGTTACAAAAAATCGTTGAATCGCGTTTTTTTGTAACCTATTTTTGGGGTAAGGCCGTTCTGGGAGGATCGCGGATGTATTCGCAAGGACTGATCGGGGCCACGACAGCCACCGAAGAGACGCCGGAATTCCTTGCCCGTTTCCAGGCGCGCATCGATGCCGAGGAAAAGATAGAGCCCAATGACTCAATGCCCGAAGGGTATCGCCGGACATTGATCCGCCAGATTGGCCAGCACGCGCATTCCGAGATTGTGGGGATGCTGCCAGAAGGCAACTGGATCACCCGCGCGCCGACCTTGAAGCGCAAGGCGGCGCTTTTGGCGAAAGTTCAGGATGAGGGCGGGCATGGCCTTTATCTTTACGCCGCCGCCGAAACGCTTGGCGTGTCGCGTGAGGAAATGACCGAGGAATTGCTGAGCGGGACGGCCAAATATTCGAGTATTTTCAACTATCCCACGCTGTCTTGGGCCGATATCGGGATCGTCGGTTGGCTGGTCGATGGTGCGGCGATCATGAACCAGATCCCGCTTTGCCGGTGTTCTTTTGGCCCCTATGCGCGCGCGATGATTCGCGTCTGCAAGGAGGAGTCGTTTCACCAGCGGCAGGGCTACGAGATCGTGATGACCCTTGCACGCGGCACCGACGCGCAAAAGGCGATGGTGCAAGATGCGTTGAACAGGTGGTGGTGGCCCAGCTTGATGATGTTCGGGCCGCCGGATGCCGAGAGCGCCCATTCCGACCAGTCGATGAAATGGAAGATCAAGCGGTTCACCAATGATGCATTGCGCCAGAAATTCGTCGACGCCACCGTTCCCCAAGCCACGTTTCTGGGCCTGACCATTCCCGACAAGAGCTTGGAATGGAACGCGGAAAAGGGCGGCTATGACCACGGCCCGATCGACTGGGACGCGTTTTGGCGCGTCGTCAAGGGCGGGGGGCAGATGAACGTGGACCGGGTGCGCGACCGCAAGAAGGCTTGGGATGAGGGTGCATGGGTGCGAGAGGCAGCACGGGCGCATGCCGCGAAGCGCGCAGCGCGCAAACTGGCCGCAGAGTAGGGGGCAGGGCTGGGGGCCAACCCCCAGACCCCCGCCATATTTGAAAAGCAAAGATGGGAGCGGCGATGTCTGAAGCGACACCCCTTTGGGAAGTGTTCATCAGGCCCAGAAATGGGCTGGCACACAAGCATGTCGGGTCTTTGCATGCTGCGGATGAGGTTCTGGCGATGCACGCCGCGCGCGATGTATATACGCGACGCGGCGAGGGGACCAGCATCTGGGTGGTTCCAAGCGCTGCGATCACAGCGAGCGATCCTGAGCGCGCCGCCGAGAATTTCGACCCGGCAGGCGACAAGATCTACCGCCACCCCACCTTTTACGACATCCCCGATGATGTGGGGCATATGTGATGCCCTTGCTTGATGAGGTTCTGGCCCTTGCGGATGATCATCTGATTCTGGGGCACCGGATATCGGAATGGTGTGGTCATGCGCCGATGCTGGAGGAGGATCTGGCGCTGCCGAACATGGGTTTGGACCTGATTGGCACCGCGCGGACGCTGTATTCTTATGCGGCGGAGATCGAGGGGAAGGGGCGGACCGAGGATGATCTGGCGTTCCTGAGGGTCGAGCGGGAGTATCGGAACCTGCTGCTGGTCGAACGGCCGAACGGCGATTTCGCCCAAACCATGCTGCGGCAATTGTATTTCGCGGCCTTCATGGAGCCGTTCTGGCGGGCCGCGCTGCAATCTTCCGACCGTGTAATCGCGGGTGTCGCGGGCAAGGCGGCCAAGGAAATGGCCTATCATGTGCGCCATGCCGGCGAATGGGTGATCCGTCTGGGCGATGGCACACAGACGAGCGCGGCGCGAATGCAGGCGGCGGTGCAGGAGTTGCATCGGTTTACCGGGGAATTGTTCGACGGCGCCGGGCCGGAAGGGATATTGCCCGACCGGGCGGCGATCCGTCCCGAATGGGACCGGGTGATCGCGATGGTTTTCGCCGCCGCGCTGTTGCAGGTGCCGGGCGTTCCATTCCCGCAGACGGGTGGGCGACAGGGCCTGCATGGGGAATGCCTTGGCCATCTGCTGGCGGAGATGCAGTATTTGCAGCGCGCTTATCCGGGGGCGGAATGGTAGGCATGCTTGATCAAGCGCGCGCGTGGTCTGCGGCTGCTGCGGTTCTGGACCCGGAAGTGCCCTGCGTCACGGTGGCGGAGTTGGGCATCTTGCGCGAGGTCACGGTGGATGGTGACGTGGCGATTGCAAGGGTTTCGCCCACCTATTCCGGTTGCCCTGCCGTGGTGGCGATCGAACTGGCGATTGAAGCCGCGTTGCGCGACGCCGGGTTTGATGCGCGGGTGGAGCGCGTCTTGTCGCCGCCGTGGACGACCGACTGGATTACGGATGCGGGCCGCGAAAAGCTGAGGGCCTATGGTATCGCGCCGCCGGTCGCCGGATCGGGGAAGATGGCATTGTTCGGTGTGCTGACGGTGTCGTGTCCGCGGTGCGGGTCATCCGCGACCGAGCGGATCAGCGAATTTGGATCGACCGCCTGCAAGGCGCAATACCGCTGCACCGCCTGCGCGGAGCCATTCGACTATTTCAAGTGTATCTGAGAGGGCCGGGCCATGTTTCATGCGTTGACGATATCGGCGGTCCGCCCTGAGGGGTCTGATGCGGTTGCCGTGTCGTTCGACGTGCCCGAAGCGCTGGCCGCGGCCTTTTCCTATCGGCCGGGCCAATACCTGACATTGCGCACTGTGGTGGATGGGCATGACCTGCGCCGCAGCTATTCAATCGCATCGTTGCCCGGCGGGCCGCTGATGGTGGGCGTCAAGCGGGTGGATGGTGGGGCGTTTTCCAATTTCGTCCAAGGGTTGCAGCCCGGGGATACATTGCAGGTCATGCCGCCGGAAGGGCGGTTCACCTGTGATGATGCGGCGCGGATCGTCCTGATCGCCGCCGGGTCGGGCATTACGCCGATGGTGTCCATTGCGGCTGAGGCATTGGCGCGCGGGGCCGAGGTGACGTTGATCTATGGGAACAAGCGAACCGATACGATCATGTTCCGCGAAACCCTTGAGGCGCTGAAGGACCGCCATATGGGGCGCTTCGCCTTGATTCATGTGCTGAGCAGGGAAGCGCAGGACGTGCCGCTGCTGAATGGACGCGTGAATGGCGACAAGATCGCCCAGTTGGCGCTTGTGGGAGCCGTCGACCTTGAAAATACTGATGGCGTGTTCCTGTGCGGCCCGGGTGAGATGATTGACGATGTCGCCGCGCGCCTGCCCGAACTGGGGGTTGCGCCGGAGCTTGTTCATCAGGAACGATTTGTCGTTGCCGGGGAGGGACCTCGTCCGGCGCGGTCCGCAGCGGCAGAGGCGGCAGTTGCCAAGGGTGTGGCCGTTGAAGTGCTGCTGGATGGTACACGCCGAAAATTCAGCATGGAGGCCGGAGACGACAGCGTGCTTGAAGCGGCAGAGCGGCAGGGGATCGAGCTGCCGTATTCATGCCGTGGAGGAATGTGCTGCACCTGCCGCTGCCGGGTTGCCCAAGGAAGCGTGGAAATGGCCGTCAACTATTCGTTGGAGCCATGGGAGTTGGCGGCGGGGTTCGTGCTTGCCTGTCAGGCGCGCCCAACCAGTGACCGCGTCACGCTGGATTTCGACGCGGCCTGAACCGCACACGTCAATGGCGGTAATCCGGTGACAGGGTTTGCGCCATGCCCGTGAACAGGTCAGCCTCGGCTTGGGTGTCGCCCTCTTGTTGCTGGGCGGTCAGTTCGGCAACCTCGTGCGACAGTTCACGCAAAGGCCGGCCCGTTTGCAGGGCAAGGATATAGGTCCGCGCAGCGCGTTCGAAATAATACATGCGCGTGAAGGTCTCGGCGATGGTTTCGCCAATGAACAAGACGCCATGGTTGCCCATGATCATGGTGCGGACCGATGGGTCCTGAAACAAGCGGGCACAACGGGTGCCTTCTTCCTCCAAGGCCAGCCCCCCGTAATCTTCATCGATCACCTGACGATTATAGAACATCGCTGACGACTGATCGATCGGGGGCAGGCGGCTGTCGATGAGGCAGGCCAGCACGGTCGCATAGGTGGAATGGACATGCATTGCACAACGCGCGTGGGGCACGTGGCGGTGCAGGCTGGCGTGCAGACCCCATGCAGTCGGATCCGGGGCGTTGCTGCCTGTCATGCTGTCAGGATCGTTGGCGTCGATCACCCAAAGGTCCGATGCCGTCATCAGCGAGAAGTGTTTCTTGGGATTGATCAGGAATTGCGAACCATCCTGATTCACGGCGAACGAGAAATGGTTGGCCACAGCTTCGTTCATCCCTTCGGCGGCGGTCAGGCGAAAAGCGGCGGCAAGGTCGGCGCGAGCGGTGGCATGGTCCATGGGTGTCATCCTGATGTTGGTTGGAGAATACGGTAACGCCAACCGTTCTGTACGCAAGCATCGTTGCGCTGCCTTGAACGATCCTCGGTAATTCCCGGCTTTGGCCCGTCCCTCACCCCAATGGCGCCTCAATTGGATGGTGAAAGTCAAACCCAGAGAGACGTTTGTAGTTTGTAGGTGGTAACGATGGATAGACTAACAGAGATGGAAGCCTTTGCCACGGTTGTGGACCAAGGCGGATTTACCGACGCTGCCCGGAAGATGGGGATTTCCAAGTCGGCCGTTTCCAAACACGTTTCCAGCCTTGAGTCCCGATTGGGCGCGCGGTTGTTGAACCGCACGACCCGCCGCGTCAGCCCAACAGAGATCGGTCTTGCCTACTATGACCGTGCCCGCCGCGTTCTGAATGACGCTGGCGAGGCCGACGCACTTGTTACATCTATGCAATCGGCACCTTCGGGGTTGCTGCGTGTGTCGGTGGCGACCGATTTCGGGGTCAACCACCTGTCGCCGGTTCTGGGGCAGTTCTTGCATGATTATCCCGACATCAGCGTCAACATGGTGTTGAACAACCGTTATGTGGAACTGATTTCCGAAGGTTTCGACATGGCAATTCGTGTGGGCGAGCTTGAGGATAGCAGCCTGCGCGCCCGCAAGCTTTGCGAAACCCAGAAACGCATGATCGCCGCGCCGAGTTACTTTGAGAAATTTGGCCGACCCGAAAAGATCGACGATCTGAATGATCACAAGCTGCTGCACTATTCCAACCAGTCCAGCGGCAATGTCTGGAAGATCACGGCGCCGTCCGGCGAGAAGCGTCAGGTGCGTACCGCTGGCTGGCTGACCGTGAATGACGGGCAGTCCCTGTTGAACGCCGCGATCGGCGGTCTTGGCATCGCTTATCTGCCCAGCTTTCTGTATGCGGAACCGATGCGCCAGGGGCTGCTGGTCGATGCCATTCCCGAACTTCCTTACGAAACGCAGGGTATCTATGCCGTCTACCCGCCGGGCCGCTACACACAGCCCAAGGTTCGCGCCTTCATCGATTTCCTCGTTGATCAGTTCCGCGAGAAGGGTGCCGACGACTGGTAAGACCTTTCCAACACATGCCGTGCCAGTGCCTTGCTTCATCATCTGTTGGGCGCTGAAACTCTACCCGGGTGGCCATCTGCCATCCGGGTTTTTTTATTCGCTGCGCGTCAGCACAACTTCGACCCGCCGATTTGCCTGACGCCCGCCTGCATCCGTGTTCGCTGCGCGGGGCGACAGATAGCCCACCCCGTCGGCGCCCACCTGATCGGGGCGGACCCCAAGTTCGGTAATCAGCAACTGGCGCACGGCGACGGCGCGCGCCCGGCTGAGGCCGATGTTCGCCTCCAACGATCCCTCGGCATCCGTATGCCCCACCAAAACGACCTGAGCCGTCGAATTTTCCGCAAGAAATGACGCTAGCGAGACGAGCGAGGGGTAGGTATCGGCAGACAGGGCCGATGCCCCGGTTTCGAACCGGAGATCGTCAAGTATCGCCCTGCCGTTCGTTACCAACGTGGTGTCGAAATCTTCTGGCATGACATCGGCAGTATCGGGGGCGCGGCTGGACACGGCAACCGGGCTGCCCAAGGCAGAGGGTGGCGCCACGCGGGTCAGATGGACATAGGCGCGCCCCCCTCCGCGTGACACCATCAGCGCCGCGTATTCGTCCCCCACGTCCGTTACGCGTTCGGCAGACAAATAGGCGAAATCACCCAAGTCGACATACATGGCGGGGGCCTGCCCGACATCTATCGCAAACCGAAAATCAAATCCGCCGCAGTCCCGGTCGGCGCAACTGAAAAGCGGGGTGAACCCGTCATTCTCGAACTGCATCTGAAGCATGGCCATCAATTCGGCGGTCGTGCCGCCGAACTCGGGAATTTGCCAAATCTCCCGATTGATCGCGCCAGAGGCCATGATGTGAGGGTCGCCTTGGCCTGCAACCGGGCCCAATGCGATGCGATAATGCGCAACGCCGGCCTCATCCGCGCGAACAAGTGTCGCGCCTTGGGGCATCATTACGGTTTGGGCCATCGCCGGAAACACGAACAGCGCCGCAAACAGCGTGGCAATGACCGGCCCGCAGGGAACGATTACACAACTGTGGATTGCCCGGTTCAGCGCCAGCACCTCAAATCTCGCGGTAGTGATAGTATCCTATAACCTGCATCCCCAAGGAAGCATAAAGCCTGTTGGCAGGCGCATTTCCGCGCGTGACCAGCAGGGACAGATGCGTGGCGCCTTGTGTCTGGGCCCAGTTTGCTGCCGCGTGCACCATCTGCCGCCCCAGACCTTGTCCGCGGGCGGCTGGCGCAACCTCAAGGGCGTGCAGCATGGCTATGCCGTCATGAACAGCGACAAAGGCGGTCGCTGCCGGACGGTCATTGATCCGGCCAAGGATCGTTGTCTTTGGGCCGTCAACCCGGTCCATCACCGCAAGCCGGGCGGGACCGATGCCGCCGTCGGCCCATATCTCGGCCTGGATGGCAAGCGGCGGCCACGTCGGAAACGTGGTCACGGGCGGCAACGGCGCCGTCAGCGACGGGATCGGGGCGATATAGGCAAGCGTCGGGTCTTTTTCGGCAAACCCGATACTGTCCAACAAGCTGTCCAGCGCGGTCTGGTCGGGCCAGATGATGAACAGGGGCCTCTGCCCGATGGCGGCTTGGGCCGCGATGGCCGTTTCAACCGATTGACGGGTCATGGCCGCACCGTTCCAGCGCACGGCAGAGACGCGGCTACCTCCGCCTGCGCCCTGCGGGATGACCCAGCCAGCCTGTTCCGTGCTGCTGACAGGCGGCCAAGTGGCGGTGATGACCGGAATGAGTGCGGTGAAATCGGGCGTCATTGCGCTTCGGGGAACAGGACGGTCAGGGCGATGATGACGGCGTCAACGGCTGCTGGGTCACTGCTGCGCACGACGATATTGGTGCCGTGCGCCCCGTCGCGGATATAGGGGTAAGAGCCGATGGATACCTCTGGGTGTGCCGCGGCAAGGGCGCCCAAGGGGCCCGCAATATCCCCTTCGCCCCGCGGAATGCGCAGGGATTGGGACAATACCGGCGCGCCGCCTGTCAGTGTCGGGATCACGCTGGCAACCATGGCCTGAAAGATCGATGGCACACCGGCCATCACGTGGACGTTGCCGATGGTGAAGCCGGGCGCGATGGAGACGGGGTTTTCGATCAAAGCTGCCCCATCGGGGATCCGCGCCATACGCAGGCGGGCTTCGTTCAATTCCATTCCCTGACGATCATAATGGGCCTGCAGTAACGCGCGGGCGTCTGCGCGAATACCGATCGGTGCATTGAACGCGTCGGCGATGGCATCGGCGGTGATGTCATCATGGGTCGGTCCGATGCCGCCCGAGGTAAAGATCGCATCATAGGCCGCGCTCAGTTCGCGGACCGCGGCGACTATGGCGTCATGATTATCGGACACCACGCGCGCTTCGGTCAGTTGAATGCCGTGTTTGGTCAGTTCGACAGCCAGATGGTGCATGTTCGCGTCGCGCGTGCGACCCGATAAGATCTCATCTCCAATGACCAGCATCGCGGCGGTGGGGTTCGGCATGGGCTAGGGTCCGTCTTGTCAGGGGTCTGCAACGGTATAGGGTCGAGCTCATGGAGTTTCAAACCCCCCTTGTTCCCGCCCGGCTGATCCGCCGCTACAAAAGGTTTCTGGCAGATATCAGGTTGGAGGATGGCACTGTCGCTGTCGCGCATTGCCCCAATCCCGGTGCGATGCTGGGGTTGGACGATCCGGGTTTGCGCATCTGGGTTGAACCCAACGACGACCCGAAGAAAAAGTTGAAATATGGCTGGCGGTTGGCGGAACTGCCGGGCGGTCATTGGGCTGGCATCGATACCGGCGTTCCCAACCGCGTCGTGAAAGAGGCGTTGACCAGCGGGCGCGTGCCAGAACTGGCGGCATATCGCACCGTGCAGCCCGAGGTGAGATATGGCACAAACAGCCGGGTGGATTTCGTGCTGCGCGCCCCAGATTTGCCGGACTGCTATGTCGAGGTCAAGAACGTCCACCTGCGCCGCACCGCCGATTGGGCCGAGTTTCCAGACAGTGTCACAGCCCGTGGAACAAGGCATCTGGCCGATCTTGCAGCCGTGGTTGCGGCAGGTCATCGCGCCGTCATGTTCTATCTTGTCCAACGCACGGATTGCACCCGCCTGCGCATGGCGGCCGATCTGGATCTTGCCTATGCCAAGGGCTTTGACGCCGCGCGCGCCGCCGGGGTCGAGGTGATCTGCCACGGGACCGGGATCAGCCCGCTGGGGGTTACTCTTGGTGCGGCGTTGCGGGTTGATCCGCGGCAGCAAACGCCTCTGATCGGTGACTGGAAATCCCCCGCACCATGACTTAGGTTATGCATAATTCCAAACAGGAGAAGACCTTTGGATGAATTCAAGGGCCGTCTGACAAAGGACGGCATCCGCATCCATAACGCCGGTGATTCCGCAGGGATGTTCCGTGCTGGGGCATTGGCCGCGCGCATTCTGGACGATGTCGCTGATATGATCGCGCCCGGTGTCACGACCGAGGCGATCGATGCCGCCATTCAACGGATGGTGGAGGCCGCTGGCGCGACCTCGGCCACGATCGGCTATCGCGGATATCAGCACGCCAGTTGCATCAGCGTGAACCATGTCGTTTGCCACGGCATTCCGGGTGCCAAGGTGCTCAAGGATGGCGATATCCTTAACATCGATGTCACGGTCATCGTCGATGGCTGGTTCGGCGACACCAGTCGGATGTACGTGGCCGGAAACGTGAGCCGCAGGTCGGAACGCCTGATTCAGGTGACCCACGACGCGCTGATGAAAGGGATCGAGGCGGTGCGGCCCGGCAAGACCTTTGGCGATATCGGCCACGCGATCCAAACCTATGTCGAGGCGCAGCGGATGTCGGTCGTCCGCGATTTTTGCGGTCACGGGTTGGGTCAGGTGTTTCATGCGCCGCCGAACGTGCTGCATTATGGGCGCCCGGGCACGGCGGCGGTGCTGGAAGAGGGGATGTTCTTCACCATCGAGCCGATGGTGAACCTTGGACGGCCCGAAACCAAGGTGCTGGCCGATGACTGGACGGCGGTCACCCGCGACAAATCCCTGAGCGCACAATTCGAACACTCCATCGGGGTGACAGCGGATGGGTGCGAGATTTTCACCCTGTCGCCGGGTGGGCGATTCCACCCCACGTGGCGAAAATCTGCAAGTTGACCGAGGTAACCAGCCCCGGCGCGGCGCGCCCGCCCAAAGAGAACGAGGGTTTCATGACCTATTTCTTGCGGGCTGCCTGCGCGGCTGCCACGGTTGGCCTTGTCGCTACGCAGATGGCGCATGCCGACCAGACCCCGGCGACGGCAGGGGCCGGGTTCAACCTGTTTGATGACGCCGGCCCGTATACGACCGAGGTCTTGCACATCGGCGCCACCGACGATGTTGCGGTCCCGGCGCCCTTCTGGATCGACGTGCCGATGAGGGATGACATCAGCCTGACAACCGCCGATCTGGTTCCCGAGGGACCGATCCTTGAGCTGACCTTTAGCGCCGATCCTGACGATGCAGGCCCGATCCTGCTGGAAAGCTTTCGTGTGGTTGGCGCGGGCATCCCGATATTTGGGTCCGATGAGGGTGCGGTTGATATCCGCCGCCGCATGGCCGGGCAAATCTTGGAACAACTGGCCTTTCCGGCGGAAACCCAGGGCTTTGACGACGCCACCATCCTGACGCGGGAACGGTTCGACGTCGGTAATGTCCATGGTGTCGAGATTGTCGGAACATATACCGACCCGGTTCAGGGGCCTATGCTGCTGCGAATGGTGGCGTTGCCGCATCCGACGCAATTGGCCTCATACGTGGCCGTCAGCCGAATCAGCCTGACATTCGTGCCGGTGGTTGACGGAGTGTTTGACGACACGCTGACCGGGCGGATCGTGACAAGTTGGCGTTACGACGGCGGATTGTAACGCCCTGTTAACCAATGCTGCGGCAGACTTTTCGGTATGACGCAGCGGTATGATCTTTTTGCCGAAGGGCCAATGTCGGGTTTCGAAACCGCCCGACCGCTGCAGATGCCGCGCGCGCGGAAATCGCCGGGTGCAGAGGAACATCGCAAAGCCCACCGTGACCGCCTGCGCCAGCGTTTCACCGAAGGCGGCGCGGATGCGGTGCCGGATTATGAATTGCTTGAGATGGTGCTGTATCGCGCATTGCCGCGTGGCGATACCAAGCCGCTGGCCAAGGGTCTGTTGAAACAATTTGGCGATCTGAACCATGTGCTGGCCGCGCCGCCTGCCCGCCTGAAGGAGGTGGAAGGCGTTGGCGACCGCGTCGTGTTCGAACTGAAGCTGATGGAGGCCGTTGGCCACCGGATGGCGCGCGCAAAGGTCATCAAGAAGCCGATCCTGTCTTCATGGGATGCGTTGCTGGACTATTGCCAGTCTGTAATGGCGCACCGCGATCTGGAACAGTTCCGGATCCTGTTTCTGGATCGCAAGAATGTGCTGATCGCCGATGAGGCGCAGCAGACGGGAACCGTGGATCATGTCCCGGTCTACCCCCGAGAGGTCGTGAAACGGGCGCTGGAACTGAATGCTTCGGCGCTGATCTTGATCCACAATCATCCGTCGGGTGACCCCACGCCCTCCAATGCGGATATCGAGATGACCTATGCGATTCGGGATGCGGCAGAGGTGTTGGGGTTGGTGATCCATGACCATCTGATCATCGGCAAGGCGCGGCAATTAAGTTTCCGGGCCGAGGGGTTGCTTTAGCGCGTGGTATCCGCCACGACCAACTCCGCTGCATGACGTCTGTTTGCGTTGCCTTGCGTCGCTCAGGATAGATCCGGTTATTCCAGCCACACCTCGACCCGCCGATTGACGGCGCGGCCCCATTCGGTGTCATCGCAGGCCATGGGCATCGCCTCCCCGAAGGCATCTACGATCAGTTCCACCCGGTCGGGCGCGGCAGCGTCGGTAGCGGCCAGAACGGCGTTGCGCACAGTTTCAGCTCGCCTTTGCGACAGGCGCAGGTTGACGGCAGCGGCCCCGTCGCCGTCTGAAAACCCAACAAAGATCAGGCGCCGACCATCAAATGCCCCCCGCTCGATGGCGGCAGCCAGCCGCGCGATGGATGCGCGGGATTGGGTATCAAGATCTGTGGCACCCCCGGCGAAGCGAAACGTCGGCGACAACCTTTCGGCGCCGTCGACCCGCGCGATCAGAGCTTGCAGATCTTCAAGCGTGATCTCGTCGCCAGCCGAGGTGATGGCGTTTGCCAGCCGCGCGCCTTGCAGGGCGACCGAGGTGCGGGTGATGGTCTGGTCAACGAACCCCGCCGCACGGACCATGTGTTCGGAAGTGTCGGTTTCAAAGAACACAAGGAACTCGCGGACAAGCTGCGGCAGGCGGCGGGGGGCGAAGTGCACGAACACCGGCGCAGTCAGCGGGTAATCCTCGGCCTTGACGGAGTTGGGGGTGGCCACTTGGGAAAAACCGCATGGGCCGGAAATGGCAAGCGCGCGCGCCTCGCCACTGGCGGACTGCGTTGTGATCCCGATGGCATAGGCATCATGGGCGACAGCCGCCGCAAGATCGGCGGCCGTATCATGGCGGATCACATTCGGAGACAGGGCGAGGTCAGTGCCGATCATGATCCGTGTTTCAAAGGTTTGCGAGACACCAAGACCGGGTGCCAGCAGATGCAGCGCGATGGGGGCATCGGCCCCGCCCATGTCGGACCAGCGGCTGACCTCGCCCGCGAAAAGCCGGGCAATGTCGGGAAGTGACAGGCTATCGAGCGGATTTTCGGGCGAAACGATGGGCACCAAGGCATCAAGCGCCAGCACACGCACCCGCCGCGCCAGCGGCGGATCATCAGGTGCCACGGCTTCGGACGCGGCCTGTTCCACATCGGTGGGCGGGCGCAGCGTCAGGGCGATGTCGGCATCGCTGTTCAGCAGGTCCAAGAACCCGCTATCGGATGTGCCGGGGCGGACGGTGAAGCGTGCGGCGGTGCTGCCGTCCGCGCGTGTCAGGGCATAGATTTGAAGGTCGTCATCGCCGACCGTCACGGTCACCGTCATGTGACGGCTTTCGCCAAAGCCCGCGATCAGTTGCGGCAACAGATCCTCGGTCAGGGTGGCCTCGCCGGCAATCCGGGCTTCTGCGACGAAAGTGGACAGGTCGGGGCAACCGGGCCCGGCGCAGGCCACGCCCTCGGACGCGATGGTCAGGGGCCCATAGATGGTGTCGATCCGGTAATATGCCCCGTCATATGCCAGCAGCGTCCCTTCCAGTTCGACCGATCCATCGAGAGAGCGCAATTCCACATCCTGCGCCAAGGCAGTCAAAGGTATCGTGCAAATCAAAAGGGCGGCCGTTGCAGCCGCCCTTGTCCATGATGTCATGGGGTATCCGCGAGAGCGCTTCAGTTGGATGCGAGTCTCAGGTCCCGCAGAAGATTTTGCAACACCAGATAATCGCCGACCGCGTCACATCCGGGGGTAGTGAAGCTGAGTTCGGTGACGACGACGCTGCCATCGCTTGCGGTTTGTAGGGTGCGGGCAACGGTATCCTGACCGCATGATGCTGCAGTGATCGGCGCATCTATCGATAGGCGCACCGCATCGTCACGGCGCAGCGTATCACGCGGGAAGGTATAGATCTGTGCCACATGCGGATCGCTGAGCGTGGGGTCCCCAAGCGTGATCAGGGCACCGCTGAGACCCGATTCAACATTGGCCATGGTGCCGGGCATGTCTTGCCAGATATGACCTGCTTCACCGAAGGCCGCGCCGAATTCCATGGCGTGCAACTGCAGGCCGCGATCACCCTGCCATTGGACGCCGACGCGTTCATACCCGGCCATGTCCGGCAGGGCCACCAAGGTGGACGCAGTGCTGCCGTCGGCCATTTCTGCGGTGAAGAATGCGGGCGTTTCAAAGGCCGGGATATCGATGGTCAGCAAACCCAAGGCATCGGTCTGCGCGGTCAGGGTCATGCCCGAGTGTGAAAGGGTGACGCGGGCCATGGGTTGGCAAGGGTCAATGACATCCAACGCGACCATAGCCGCGGGCATGGCGGATGCCGTCATGGTCAGCCCACAGGGCAAGCCGAGCGCGCTGACAGCAATCAAGCCTTCTTCCATTGGGTTATCACTGTTCAGGGGTGGCGGCACGTCTGGCGTTGTGATGCCAAGAAGAACGGGTTGTTGCGCCGGGCGTTGTGCCGTGGCCGCCTGTGCGGGCAATGCGACATCGACCGTAGTGGTCGGGCTGGGCGCGACCGGCGCGACGGGCGTCTGATCGGCCGCAGACAATGCCGCGATGGCCATTGGCGCGGCCTGCGCCGGGAGTGACGCCAGAACGACCGGAACGGGTGCGGTCTGTGCGTTGCCGATACCGGGCAGCAATCCCGATTGCAGTGCAAACACACCGCCGGAGACCATGCAGAGGCCGATTGCTCCGGCCCGGATGATGAGGGATCTACGCGACATGGTATCTTCCTTCACGATTTCGCGTGAAGGATGGCTGAACAATCAGGCCAGATTGCGGAGGGAATGGCCCTTATTCAGGGAAAATGCGCCACATCTGGCCCTCTGATATGCCCGGTCGCGCCGGAAATGCGTCAAGACTCAGGCAATCCGCCCGTGGCAATGCTTGAATTTATTGCCAGATCCGCATGGGCACTGGTCGTTCCGACCGGGGTTGCCCCATGTGTCGGGGTTCGTCTCATCGAACCCGGCAAGCAGAGGTGCGGGGGCATCTGCGGACACGTCACCGGCGGTTGCCAGTTCGACGGATTTTTCCTGCTGCTGCCGCTGCGCCTGCAACTGCCGGATGATATCGGCCTGTTGTTCCGCAGTGATCGGCTGAATACGAGACAGCTTTTGCGTGACTTCGGCGCGCAGGCTATCCAGCATGCTTTCGAACAGCTGAAATCCTTCGGTCTTGTATTCGTTCAGTGGGTCGCGCTGGGCGTAACCGCGAAATCCGACAACGGATCGCAGATGTTCAAGCGTCAGAAGATGTTCGCGCCACTTGCCGTCGATGGTTTGCAGCAACAGCTGTTTTTCGATGTTCCGCATCTGCTCGGGGCCGAACTGCGCTGCCTTTGCGGCCATGTATTCATCGGCGGCCTTCTCAAGGCGTTCGCGAATGACCTCTTGGTCGACACCGTCTTCCGCGGCCCATTCAAGAACCGGCACATCAATGCCCAGCGTTTCGCGCGCGGCCTGCTGCAGCCCTTCGGTATCCCATTGATCCGCATAGGACCGGGGCGGCATGTTTAGGTCCACCAGATCCTCGATCACCTGATGGCGCATGTCGCGGGCAACCTCGGCGATGTCTTGCGCGCCCATGATATCCATCCGCTGGCCGAAAATGGCCTTGCGCTGATCGTTCATCACGTCGTCGAATTTGAGCAGCTGTTTGCGAATGTCAAAGTTGCGGC
>JAFMHK010000061.1 GCA_017854585.1 Paracoccaceae bacterium | reverse complement strand
TCGCAGCAGGGGTTCATTCGGACATCCATCAAGCGATGGAACAGATGTCGACATTCGCCTCTCGCTACAAACCGCAGACGGGTCAGGTGCAGCGGCTTCACGATACCCGCTTCAACATTTTTGAGCAGCTGCAATCGGTCGCCAGACAAGCGGCAAGCCGTTGAAATGGCTCCCATGCCTGATCCAGACATCTGCTTAAAACCGCACAGACCATGTAAGACCGGCGAACTCCCCCGGCCCGTCGCCATGACCACGACTGCCTCCAACAATTGCGCGACGTGCCCGAGGACATCTGCCGCTGGCACGAGAAAGCCGCGCTTGTCCAAGTGGAGGCCCTGCCGGACCGACTGAATAAACCGCTGGTTGTCGTCTCGGCCTTCCGGCGCGCGCTGGCCGCGCGGCATCTCAGGGGCCATGTGCCCGGATCATTTTTCACGTCCTGTTCCGCTTCCCGATGTCTCGGATCGTCCTGTGCAGGGCTTTCTGACCGGCTTCGTGCTCCGCGACTGGGGCAGAGATGAAACGCTCTTCGGCTACCAACTTGCGCCAGCGTGCCAACTGCGCCTCGTCCAGTTCACCCACGTTGAGGCCGCCGCGTATGGCGCACCCCGGCTCGACGTCATACCTGCAGTCGTTGAAACGATCCTGTCTGGCCAATGCAGTCACTTTGGAAAATGTACATCTTCGCAGTGGTGACGCGGATCCTGATCTTCCCAATCCCCGGGCTGCGCACGACGCGGTCGCTGCACGAAAAAGGCCCCCGTGGCGCGAACCACAGGGGCCTCTGTCGCGGGTCGGACCGCCTATTCGGCGGCGATGGCGAAGAACATCGTCTCGCCGGAATGATCGTCGACCCCGTCATTATCGGTCGACACCCACATCGTACCATCGGGCGCGATGGCGAGGCCCTCGACCTTGTCAAGAACATAGCCGCCGGTGGCGGTCAGGTAGGGGATCAGATCCACCACAAGTTCCGGCGAAAGCACGTTGGGCACTTCGCCGGGCGCGACCATCGCCATCGCGTCAAGCGGCACGCGGGTGATCATTTTGGTCACGGCGCGCTGGTCGAGCTGGTTGTCACGCTCCACGATATAGAGAAAGCCGTCATGGAAGACGATCTCGCTCAGGCCGACCCAACCTGCAGCGGGCTGTGTCAGGGGGTAGTGGATCACGCCCCATTCCTCGGTCCCCAGATCGTAGGACAGCACCTTGGCATGGCCCGCCGGATCGTCGCGCCATTCACGCTGCACCGCGATATAGAGGGTATCACCGACGCGAGTTACGCCCTCAAAGCCGAAGCGGGTCTCCACGGCCAGCAGTTCGTCGGGCAAAGCGACATAATCCTGAATCTCACCGCCCGCGTCCACATGATAAAGAGCATGCGGCACCAGCCGGTCCGAGCGACCCTCGGACGCGAGCCAGAAGCCACCCTCGCCATCAGTGGTGATGCCTTCGAGGTCGAGCAACTGCGCAGGTTCGCCGTTGCGGGTGACACGGATCACATCGACGATCCGCGATGTCGCTACGTCCGGTTCGATCACGAAGATCGTGGGCTGCATGCCATAGAAGCTGTCCGAAACCGCATAGATCCTGCCGTCATCGCCCCAGACCTGCCCGGAGATCGCGCCCCAGCCGGTCAGCGTGTCCATGCCTGCCGAGGTGAGGTGCGGGTAGACGGCGGGGGCGTCCTGCAGTTCGAAAATCATCACATGGGCGCGTGGGCCGGCATCGTCGGTCTCGTTGGCCGAGATCAGCAGGCCGCGCTGGGGGATGACCGCGTATCCTTCCGGGCCGATACCCGAGGGCAGAAGCTGCGTCAGCACGGGATTGGCCGGGTCGGACACGTCATAGACGCCCACAACTGAGGCGCGCTCGGCCCCCACGAAGACCATCGGGGTATCGTTGAACACGCCGAAGGTGACGCTCTCGGGCTCCACGCCCTTGTTGCCGGACCGGTCGTCCGGGTAGTGACCGATCTCGACGATGGCGTGCTCGAACGACACACCGCTGTCGTAGACCACTGCGCCGTCCTGACTGAAGATGGTCCAGCCGCGTGAACCGCCGTCCATGTCGCCCTCATTCGCAGTGGCGAAGTGGGTGTCGTCGATCCAAGCAATCGCATCGGGTTCGCGTGGGACAGTGATCGTATCGGTAAAGCGCAACGCGCCTTCTTCCTCGGTATCGACGCCCTCAAGCGTGACCTCGCCTGCCGAGAAGTGGTTCAGCACCTCGCCCGCACCTGAGACCACGATGATGTGGTTGTTTTCTTGCAGGGTCACGACGATCTCGTTCTCGCCGTTGATCGACACATATTCCGGCTCGGGGTCTTCGGGCGCGATATCGGCCAGACCGGTAAGGTCCACGGCCATGGTGCTGGCGCAGTCGAGGTCGCCATCGACAATCCGAGTGATCGTCAGGAACCCGGCAGGAGCCTGTCCGACGCGGCCATCGCCGAGATCCTCATCCCGCTCGTTCTCGATGGCCACCGCGACGAAGCTGCCGTCGGGAGAGACCGCGACCGAGTCGGGCTGACCGCCGAGATCACAGGTGGCGAGCACGCTTTGCGAGGCGATGTCGATGGCGTGCAGCAAACCCGACGGCTCGGTGAAGCTGGCGGACGTATTTTCGCCAGCATAGGCTGTTGTGCCGGAGATCGCGACAGAAGTCGGCTCGCCGTCGAGGACAATCACGCCGGCGGGCGCCGGTGCAGTCGCGTCGGTGATGTCGATGAAGCCAATCATACCCGCAGGGCTGTCGGTATAGACCAGCGTCATGCCATCGGCCGAGGCGGCGATGATCTCGGCCGAGGATTCCTCGGCGTCGGGTGTGTTTTCGGCGACCATGAAGGACGCGATGCGGTTAAAGTTCATCTCCTGCGCCGCCGCAGGCATTGCGGCAAGCAGGGCGATGGCCGACGTCATGGTCAGCGCGTGATAAGTCATTTTTCTGGGTCCCCCAATGACATTTCTCCGGGTTGCTGCGCCGTGGCGCACGCATGTGCAGCGTTGATCACAGCTGTGTAACAGGGCCATGAAGCCGCGCCCGGACCACCCCGTTTTCCGTGGGCGCGAAGGTCACGTCAGGGAAGGACCCGCAGAATACGCTGATGAACCTTGGGAACGCCGCCTCCAACGCGATATCGTCCGGGCTGTTCGCGCACCGCGCATATCTCGAGCGCATTGGGCGGATTATGATCGCCGAAGACCCAAAGGACCATATCCTGATCTGTCCGGATGCCGACCCGGCGGCGTTTGCAGGGCTCAACCTCTTTGGCAACACCCTCGATCCACGGCATCTTCGACTGCGTACCGACAACAAGCCGGCCCAGATCGCGAGCGCTCGCTGCCCCGTGCTGGCCCGGCCATGAAACTTGCACTGGGATTTGTCGCGGGTTGGTTTTTCCCGCAGGGCGTTCCTTTTAGGATCTCCGCACACGAGGGCCCGCTGACCCAAGGCCGGGCGAGATATTCCAAGACGCAATCTCGTGCACGCGTATTGGTCCGACAATCCCAAGAGTTGCAGGTTAAGGACCATTAGGACGGGCAACCTCCCCTCCGTAGAGATGGCCGGGACCGCATCCTTTCTGGATGGAGTGAGGTGCATAGCGAAGTAGCCTCCAAGACCCTTTTGGGCACCGCACGGCCGGTTCTCGCGCCCAAAGGGGCACGGCGAGGCAACCTCAAGCCCGCACGTCAAGAAGCTGGCGCTTAACAGATAAAGCAAAAGGTCAGGACCTATGATGTTCCTAGGCCGTGTTGACAAACGGGATTCCCACCGTCGTCTGGTCGTGATTCAAGCTGGTATCTGCGATGAAGACCAGCTTGGCACGAAACCTGATGTCGGACGAAGAGTGCGCGTTCTTTGAACGGTTCATCATGCCGTCCGCGCCCCGATTGGGCGCAAACCGACCAATCATCGCCTTGTTCTTGATGGGACTTTCTGGATTGCGCCGTACTGGTGCCCCATGGCGAGACCGGTCCGAGAGCGGAGCAGTACCGGACGCCCTGCAAATGATCGACAGCACCGTGATCCGCGCCCATCATCAGGCAGCGGGCGCAAAGGGGGGGGACTCCGCGACAGGAGGTCGGCCGTTCGCGGGGTGGCTTCACGAACAAGATCGTCCTCCGCCTCAACGCAGCAGGCAACTGTGAGAGATGGCGCTATCTCTGACGCCGGTGATGTGGGATACACAGGATAGGTCGTGTCGTGCGGGCATCAGCGAACCCACAGTTGGGAACAGGCGATTACTGTTCACACCAAACACCGCCAAACCAGGCCGGGTGGCATCGCATATAGCGGCGAAGCTGAGGCAAGTGATGTCTGAAGTATTCGGATGATCGCATACGTAATTGAAAGGATCCCCAAAGTGGCTCTCGAAAGTCTTTTAGTAATAGTCTTAGTCGGTGCAGTGGCTGGTTGGCTCGCTGGGCTAATCGTCAAGGGCTACGGTTTCGGCCTGCTAGGCAACATTGTCGTCGGGATTGTTGGAGCATTTGTGGCTGGTTTGATTTTCCCGCGATTGGGTCTGAGTATCGGCAGCGGCATTGCAGGTGC
>JAFMHK010000037.1 GCA_017854585.1 Paracoccaceae bacterium | reverse complement strand
ATGAGGATTGCCTCGTTGCCGACATGATCGAGCTGGTCCGGCAGTATGGCCGCTATGAGGCATCTGCCTGCTGTCGCACGCCGGTGACCGCCGAGAAGTAGAAATCGAGCATTGAAGTCAGGGAGTTTGGGTTCCTCTGCAGCCGACTCCGCAATGCCGCTCCTTCCCAACAGTCAACCAAACGTTCGGCCATCTCTTGCACGTCGCTGTCCTTTGGAATGTCCCCCAGTTGCCGAGCTTCTTCCAGACAACTAGCCATTCCGGCGGCAATTTCGGAGAAGCACTGCGCGATCCTTGCACGGAAGACTTCGTTAACTCCCGACAACTCCTGACCAAGGCCGCCAATCAGGCAGCCCATATAGCCTTCTTCGCGGTAGGATTTCTGCGTCATCTCGAAGAAATCCCGCACCCGTGTAAGCGGTGGGCGATCCGGGTGCTTGAGGCACGCATCCATACCGGCGTGAACCTGCGTCATGTAGGTATTGAGAACTTGGAGCGCGAAATCCTCTTTGTCTTTGAAGTGATGGTAGAACGACCCCTTTGGAGTCTGCGTCGCCTGCAACAATGCCTGAATGCCCAGGTCGTTGTAGCCGTGCTTCAGAAGCAATCGGAGCCCCGCCACGATCAGCCGGTGCTTGGTTGAATGAAGGGGCGGTATGGTGTCAGCGTCGGGTGCTGTGGTCGGAGCCATCGGCCGTTTCACAATCTGATTTTTGGCAGACCCAACGCCGAATGGCCTAGCCTTTGGTCATTTCAATCATGTGGTCGATCACATGGCTATGCTCGTGCTGAGGACTGAACATAATGATCTCGGCGTCCTCGTCAACTTTCACGTTGTGGCCGGGAGGCCAATAGAAAAGGTCATCGGCGCTTACGGTTTCGTGCTCGCCCGCAGCATCAGTAGTGGTGAGTCGGCCCTTAAGCACATAGCCCCAATGAGGCGATTGACAGAGATTACCTTCCAGCCCCTGAAACAGTGGCGTGGTGTCCACTCCAGCGGATAAGGTGAAGTACTCACCACTGATCTTGCCCAAGCCGGTCGCGTCGCCGAAGTCCTTGCGCTGGCGGATGACGGCTCCGGGAATCTGCATCTTGATGTCTACCTGTTGCTTGGAAACACGCATGGCAACCTCTCCCTTTGATGTGATTGAATAGACCGGTCAGTCTATTTCACTCTACTGGGTAAGGGAAACTTGTCAACGAAACGATTCATCCGATTGCACCAGCAATTACATCGGATCGTAAGCCGACATAGAAAGCCCAAGAGGGTGAAGCCGCAAGCGACCGCTTCATGCCCTTCGCGAGGGTCAGTCGGCACGGGTGATAGTAGAGGTGGTTCGGTTTGTCTGAACAGCAGACCTCGATGCTCGGCGCGGCGAAGGTCCGGTTACCTACGTTCCAGTATCCGTAGAGGGGGGTGTTACAAGACCCCCCTCTGTCGCTAGTGGCGAACGTTGCGAGGACGGACAGCGCGATCACGCCGCGCACCCGCCTGACGGCGGCGCGCGCTGCGCGAACGCGCTGGCCCTGCGTCGGCATCTTCACTGTTTGGACCGCCAATGCGGAAGACAATCGTGTCCACGATCACGATCTCTTCGGCGTCCCAATCGACGTCCTTGGATCGAAAGATCTGACCAGTGACGCTAAAACCGGCGCTGTTTTCGAGTATCGCTGGCCCCAGCCGGTTCATGTATTCTTCCAGCTGATCCAGAGCAGCGCCTTCGAGGAAGGCATCGAGTTTATCGATGTCACTCATGACGAAGTCCTCCCTGCGAGGTGTGCGCGGAAAGCTTACTTTCGACCCATGCGCGCAGGTCTCGCCTGCGATAGCGGATCGAGCGTCCCGACACCTTTACGAAGGCAGGCCCACCGCCACGCAGGCGCCAGTTCTGCAACGCGCGCATTGTATAGCCGAGAAAGTCGGCGGCATCGCGCTCCGTGATCAGGCGGTCGAAATAGTCAGGGTCATGCTGTGAGGATTTCATCGTAGTCCTTTCATCGTTTGCGTTGATGAGAGGATGGTTGAGCAAAGTCCGTGCGCTGGTCTAATCGTCAAAATACCCAAAGGGGTTTTGGGGTTTTTGACCCCGAAAGTCGCTCCACAGCTTACCCACGTGACGCATGATTGTCTTTTGCCCGAGGCCTTCATCACTCAGAAGGCTATTCGCTGCCTTCACGTGGACGCGGATAGCATTGCACAGTTCTTTTTGGGTCCAGTTTGGGTCTTTGTCGACTGACCAAAAAGCATCTACGATCGCGCTCTGCATTGACGGTCGTCCTGGCGGCGAGAGGGGGCAATGGTTGAAGCAAGTAAATGCCATTCTTTAGTAGCCTCGACCGATCAGGCATCAACACCCTTACGTGCGCGAACTCAAAGCCTGCGCCGGATAGCGTTCCCCTGTCCCAGTCCAAATTACAGTTCACCCAAGCCTCTTGGGGGATCAGGACCGCGCGATCACTCGCACGTCGGGGCAAAGGATACCCGATGGCCTCTGCTTGCCCGACGGATAGGCTCCAAACAAAATGAGCTCGCCTATAGTCTCGCTCCGTCACCTGTGGCTTTGCCCGAGATGTACCCAGCCAAGAAGCCCCCCGTTTTTCAGGCGGAGCGTGCGCCATACATGATGAATCTCCAGACCAGCAGTTGAACCTTTGGGTGGCCAGTCCAAGCCGCTGGTTTTGTCGTAGGCGTGAAAGCCCTCCTCAAGTGACATGACCATCCACTCGCCTAGCTCAGCGTTGGAAGATCGTTCCTCTGACATCATCATCCCCTCTTCGGCTCAGCCTAGTGATTGAGCAAGCGATGCTGAATTTCGTTCAGCCGCGAGCAGCACAGGATCATCGACAAGATGCGCGTAACGCATCGTTGTTTGCAGTTGCGTATGCCCGAGAAGTTTCCCAACCATCTGGATCGGCATCCCATTGGCTACGGCGTTTGAGGCATAGGTATGACGCAAGTCGTGAATCCGCACGTTATCCAACGTCGAGGATCTGCGGCACGCGCGCGGCATTGATGTCAGCCACGAAACGGTGCGATATTGATGGCTTAGGTTCGGACCCACGTGCGCGTCTGAGATCCGCAAACGCCGGATCGGCGGGATGAAATCGAACCGCCGCCGGCGGCACCTCGACGAGCCGTGTCACCAAAATGCGCGACAAGACGGCAGCGCATCGAACTCCGAAGAAAACAACTCGAAACCATGGGCGGACGGAGGGCATCGGCACGGACAAACTGAGGTCTTACGGGGCTGCTCAAAAGGAGATCGGAGCGGCTGATCGACAGGAAACGGGCAGGGAATTCGCCCCGTCGCTCCGACTGCGGGAGAGGGCGATGTTGCGGTTCAGGCGTTTGACGGGAAACTGTGACCGGTCCGAATGCGTCTGACAGCCCCCCGTGGCCACCTTATTCCCTGAGCGCCGCGTCCTTCACTCTGACCATCGGCGCCATGAGATATTCGAGTATTGTCCGCCTTCCTGAAAGGATATCGACCGTGGCGACCATCCCGGGCAGGATATCGACGATTACATCGTCTGCGTCCGTCAGTGTGCCAGACGTCCGGATTTCCACCACGAACGCTCTTTCATCACGATCCGGTCGCATCACGGCATCCGCTCCGACCCGCAGGATATTGCCGTCGATCGATCCATAACGGGACGGATCGTAGGCGGTCAGCGACACGCGCACATCCTGTCCCGGGCGAACGAAAGCCACATCTTCCGGAGCTAGGTAGGCCTCAACGAGCAATTCGTCCCCGAGAGGTACGATCTCAATGAGCGGCTCTCCGGCTCGCGCAAGTGAGCCGACCGTGGCAAGGATAATCCGATTTACGATTCCGCGAGTGGGTGAACGGAGGACCGATCGACTGAACCGTGCCTCGAGCGCTGGCAGCATCACCTGAACCTCTGCAAGCTCGGCTTCGGCGCGCGCAAGTTGATCAAGTGCATCGGAACGCGATGCTGAGAGGGTCGAAATGATCCGGTCTTCGATCTCGGCTACGGACGCGCGCGCGCCCGTCAGTGCGGCGCGCGACTCGGCAAGCCGGCCGACTGCTTCGGCCTCACGTCCAAGAAGGCTGGTCAGGGTTGTCCGTGGCTCGATGTTGTCTTCCACAAGCGGCCGGATCACCGTGATATCTTCGCGGATCAGCGACAGGGTTTCTTCCGACGTGCGGACGCGTGTCTCGGCCTGCAGAACTTCCTGCTCCCGCTGTCTTCCCTGACGTTCCAGAACCGTGATTTCATCGGCCAGTGCGGTCTGCCGAGCCTCGAACAGTGCCAACTCAGAGGCCGCAAGCCTTGGGCTTTCATTGACAAGGGCTGCGTCGGGATCAAACGGGTCGCCCGAGATCTCTGCCTCAAGACGGGTCATCCGAAGTTCAAGCGATAACACCCGACGTTCAGCTTGGCTTAGTTCTCCCTCCATTTGCCGCCCATCCAGCGTCACCAGCGCCGCTCCGGCCTCCACGATGTCGCCCTCGTTCACATGGATATCCGCGATCACACCCGGTTCCGCAGGTTGAACAACCTGCACCTCGCCGCTCGGCACGATGCGACCGTCGGCACGGGTGACGGCGTCGAGTTCGGTCATTGCCGCCCAAGCCGTCGCGGAGCCGATGAAGGCAATGATCAACACAAGGAGAAGCGAGGCGCGAACCGGGTTTCCCCCTCGCATCTGTCGCGCCATGTCGCGGGCTGCTTTGACATGCGGTGCCATCCGTCAGCTCGCCGTCTCGCCGGCACCCACGATCCGATCCTTCGGACCATCGGCCACGACCTTGCCCTGCCCCAGAACGATGACCCGGTCGACGAGTTCGAGGAGGCTTGGCCGGTGCGTGATGACGATAAGTGTGCGGTCAGCCGTATGTTCCTTGAGGCGTCGGATGACGGCTTTCTCGGTCATCACATCCATCGCTGATGTCGGTTCGTCGAGAAGCAGGACCGGAGGGCGACCGACAAGCGCCCGGGCGAGAGCTACCGATTGCCGTTGTCCGCCCGAGAGCCCTTCGCCGCGTTCACCGACCACGAGGTCGTAGCCATCAGGCAGACGTGCGGCGAATTCCTCGACCCCGGCGACGGTCGCCGCTTCAAGGACCTCGGTGTCACCTGCGTGCATCGCGCCCAGCGTGATGTTTTCCCGCAGCGTTCCCGTAAAGAGCCATGCATCCTGAAGGGCAGACCCGACATTGCGGCGGAGGTCGCCCGGATCAATCTGCCGGATGTCGGTTCCATCGACCCGGACAGCACCTGATCCAGGCTGGTAGAGTCCTAAGATAAGGCGTGCCAGCGTGCTCTTGCCCGATCCGATCGGCCCAAGGATCGCGACTTTCTCACCTGCCGCGATTTCAAAATCCACGCCATCTATGCTGGGTTCTGACGCGCCGGGGTAACTGAAGTTCACCTTGTGAAAGCTGACCCGGCCCTCGACACGATCCCTGACGAGATAGCGCCGGCCATGCGGCCGCTCGCTTTCTGCCTGCATCATGCGGTCAATAGCGCGATAGGCGGTGCGGGTCTGCGTGATGCGGGTCAGCGTCTGAGCGATCTGGGCAAGTGGCGTCAGCGCCCGCCCGGTCAGGATCACGCTTGCAATCAGGGCACCCATCGACACGGACCCATCCATGATCAGGAAGACGCCGTAGAACACGATTGCAATTTGTGAAACCTGCTGAACGAAAGCGGTTGCGTTAAGTGCGAACTGGCTGATTGCGCGCGATCGCACCCCGTGCTCGGCCTGCGCGGCCAACGCCCGGTCCCACTTGGCCTTCATCCGGCTTTCGGCGCGCGCTGCCTTGATCGTTTCGAGCCCCGAGAGCGCTTCGACCAATACACTTTGCTTGGACTGGCTGTCCGCAAAGCTGCGCTCTGCAAGCTTGGAAAGGAAGGGTTGCGTGGCAAGCGCGACAAGGAAAACCACCGGGACCGCGACCATGGGCACGACGGCAAGTGGGCCACCGATGAGGTAGATCACGCTGATGAAAAGCAGAATGAAGGGCAGATCGACGATGGCGACCAACGAGGCCGAGGTGAAGAAGTCGCGGACCATCTCGAATTCTCGCAGGCTCGCTGCGGTCGCGCCGATAGAGCCTGACCGCGCAGCGAGGCGGACGGACAACACCCGGTCGAATATTGCGCGTCCCATAGAAAGATCGGCATTCTGCCCGGCCCGGTCGATGAAACCCGCGCGCAAGGTGCGGATCGCGAAGTCGAAACCAAGCGCAATCGCGACGCCGACGGTCAGCGCGACAAGGCTTTCGACAGCTTCGTTGGGGAGGACCCGGTCGTAGACGACCATGATGAATATGGACGTCGTCAGACCGAGAAGGTTCGCAACGGCGGCGGCGAGTACGACCTGAAGGTAGCTCCATCGGTTTGCCACGAGGGCCGAGCGAAACCAGTGATCACTTTGCTCCTTTCCGCCCGCCGAGACTGCGCGGGGCCGCAGAAGGATCGCTTGCCCGGAATAGGCGGCAGTAAGGTCGCCATCGGACAGGAAGGTCCGGGACTTGGCACCGAGGCGCGGATCGTGAATGGCCCAGCCTTTATCTTGACGCTCTTCAATCACAAGGGCACCGGCATCCGTCAAGATAACCGCAGGTAGAACGGTCGCGTCGAGTTCTTCGACGGTGATCGGGCCGACGCCGACCGCGAAGCCTGAGGCACCCGCAGCGCGAACCGCCGCCCCGAGGCCGCCATCGGCTTCGTCGTCACGGCGCGCCTCCTCGAACCGGGCCTGAGGAATGGGGTGACCAAGAAGGGCCGAAGCATGCGCCAAGGCACGTTCAATCACGGAGCGTGTTGGCTCACCATTCAGGTCAATGGCCGCAGTCGCTACACCGCTGCCCCCGATGGATGTGCTTTCGTTCACGGCTCAACTCTCCTTGGATCAACGCCAAGAACAGCAAGAAGCTCGCCCGCGAGCGCAAGGCGTTCGAAGCCAGCGACCCGATGCGCCGCCGCGATTTCTGCGTGACGGGTTGCCGCCCGATCCATATCGCGCCCAAGGTCCAGAAGATCCAGACTGTCAACGCGACCACTCTCGAACCCGCGTTCGGCATCCTCAAGCGCTTGTGCTGCTGTCGTTTCGGCCTCGCGCGCAGCGACGCGCTCACGCGACAAGGCGGCATCGCGCGCCGCAGCTGCCGCGAGTGCGCGTTCGATATCGCTGTCCAGAAGAGCGAGTTCCGCCTCAAGCCGGGCAACTTCGGCTTCGGCGGCCCGGACCGCCGCTTCGCGCTGACCGCCGGTTCCGAGCGCATAGTCCAAGCGGATCGCGGCACCGACATCGGGATCGTTGTCTGAATCGATCCCCCCGATCAGATCGAGAAAAACAGTGGGCGCGCGTTCCGCCGTTCGGGCCAACAGGTCAGCGCGTGCCGCTTCCACCTGCGAGGAAAGTGCCCTGAGAGCCTCGCTTGCCCGACCCGCAAAGCTCGGCTCAGGTGCGCGAGGAAGCGGTCCTACCGCTGGCAGGGCACCAAAGACCTCTCGGGCGCTCGCCTCTGCCTCTGCTACCCGACCTTCCGCACTTGCGAGGGTCGCTCGGGCGTCTGCCTGTCGCGCAGCGGCGCGAAGCGCATCTGCTGTTCGCCCGGCTCCGGCGGAGAGGAGGCGATCTATCCGCGAAGCCAGGTCATCACTCCTTGCAACCGAAGACTCCGCGATGTCATGAAGCACCCGCGCCGTGTGAAGTTCTTCCCAAGCAACAAGGGCCAGAAGCGCGCGTTCTGTAACCCGAAGAGCCGTATCAGACACAGCAACATCTGCACGGGTCTGGGCCGCGATTATTCTTGTCTGGGCTGCCGAGCCGTCGAATATCCGCTGGCTGAGTGTTGTAGTGGGGGTGACGTCGACAGGCGTTCCCGCGCCCATTCCCGCAGTGACGCCCAAGTTGATGGACGGGCGAAGAGCGGACCGTGCCTCTTCCACGCGCGCTGCGGCGGCGGCTTCGCCCGCGCGTCCTGCCCGCAGTGTCGGCCCATCCTCAAGCGCAGTCTGCACGGCGGTTGCAACCGATGTTCCGGCAAGCACGGGCTCGCGCAGGAAGGTCGCGCGAGGGGCGCTTTCTACAAGATCCGACAAACTTCCTTCGGCCCCGAGCGGATCGATGGCAGATCCCACGCACCCTGCAACAAAGATCGAAACGGCGATGGACGCGAGCACGCCCCTCATGAGAATTCCTCCCGCATGGCCTTGAGAAAGTCGTTGTCTTGAGGCGTTTTCGTGAAGGATCGATCGTTTTCGGCGGCCACAGGCCGCGCTTCGATCATTCCCAGCGAAAGTTCGCTTGCATGCGCGAGGCGGAGCGCACCGGCGGCGTGGAGCATTGCAGTTGTGTCGCCCGCAACGTCTTTGATGCGGTCCGAGGCAGCTACATAAAAACCCACCCCTCCCTTGGGCCAAGGCAACAGCAGATCCGCACGGTGGAGAAGCGTTGCCGCGACCTCGGCCAACTTGAGGCTGCGATGCCATCCGGAAAGCTGTGCCAGATGCGCGCGCGCGCGCTTGTGGAACGCACCCGCGCTATCGAACAGCGGCATCGTTGCCGAAGCGGATGATATCAACTCGCTCTCATCTACGAACACGGCGTCCCGGTCCTGTGTCCGAACAATCTCGAACGGTCCGCGACGCAGATCGAAGGGCACAGTGCGTGGCCGCCATCCGCCAGTGTCGTCAAGCAACGGTGTCTCGCCCGTCTGAAGCGCCCCCACAGGAATAACCGGCTGCGCACGCCCGGCAACCACGCGGAACACGACCGGCATGCGGATCGCAAAGATCGGCATCTCGTCAAGACACAGCCGCACCGAGGACGTCGCATCCGGTGCAAGCCTAGGCCCGCGTGATGTCCAGCCCATCTTGGAGTGACGGGTATTGGAAAGGGGTGTCATGCGGGTCATGGCAGGGTCAATCGCCAGCGCGCAAATCGCGCGCTGGCCCTTTGGTTCAGGCTTCCGGAAGGAAAAGCTGGATGTCGTTCGCGCCGAAGGCGGACAAGTCTTCGTAAGTCAGACCGTCGAGGCGCAGGAAGCTGTCCGTCGAGGCGTTGCCGCCGGAGTCGAAGTCGAGCCGCCAGACTGCGATGGCACTTTCGTCCCCGGTAATCGCAATAATTGACTCGCCCTGGACGCCCGTCAGCGCGGCCTCGACCATTGCGATGACGGGAGCGTCGTCCCCGTCGGTCAGGCCATCAAAGACCACAATCCCGGTGTCCCCGGCGATGCTGACGCCCGTTGCATCGTTTGCCACCCGCTCAAGACCGGTGCCGCGATAGACATCGAAGTTGGCCTGCACTTGGATGACATCACCAGTATCGCTGAGGTCAAAGCCGGAAACATGATCCAACCCATTGGTCGACTGACTGTCAGAGACAACAACGAACTGGACGTCGGACCCATCGACGCCGCCGACCTTCAAGAAGCCGTCAAAGTTGGGTGGTGTCACGCCAATATCGGCGTCGCCTTCTACTGAATTGAAACCAAAGCCATAGAATGCTCCCGGAGCCAGACCCGAAACCTCTAGTGTGACAAATTCGAATGGTCCTGCGTCCGGGCTCGTGCCCGCAAAGCCAGTGACATCAAGATCTACCGTAAAGCGAGCGACTGAAAAGCCCTGAGGTGTAGCGCCTACCTGCGCGTCGGTTACCCCATTAATCAACGGTGAGAACGTCCCTGTGGCGAAGTCGGTGGGATTGACCGATCCCGTCCAGAAAACATCGAACGAGAAATCGTTGACCGTTCCAGTCTCGCCGAAAACTGACTGGAATACGGCGCGGTCCAGAGAGACCGTGACGAAGTTTCCGTCAACGGTGATGTTGACCCCTGTTTCGTCTCCGACCGTGTTGCCCACGATCAGGAAGTCGTTGTCACCACCCGATCCGTTGTTCCCTCCATCCAAGAACTCGATGATCCCACCCTCGGCTACAAGCAGATCCGACTGGTCGTCGTTACCGGTCGTCGAGGCCGACAGAATGCCATTCACATAGTCCTGCCGCGCGGTTCTGGTCAGGCCGTCGCCCTGATCAGGCGCCTCGAACTCTGATCGGATAAGCTCGCCGGTCGCGGGGTCGTTGAACAGCCGCTGACTGATGAAGAAATCATTGATCGAGCCATCGCCGCTTGTATCCAGAAGCGGTGCGATATCGATTTCGCGTGCCGTGACTGACCCATCGTTCAGGTCGATCTGCACAATGTACCCTTCGGACGTAATCTGTGTGCCCTGGTCCTCGCGGAACAGGAGCACAACCGGAGGACCATCCGAGGCAGATATATCAATCGGGACATAACCCACATTGGCCGGGATGCCGCCACCGGCGTAGTCGGGATCAATATCAGACAGCGAGAACGAGAAATTCGTCACGCCTGCAGCGTCCAGCACAAGGTTTGTCGCCGCTGCCTCTGCCGCAGGAAACGCCGCCAACAGCGATGCCGCCGGAATCCGGTGTACCGTATAGAGCGGATCGTCAGTCTGCTGGACGCCTTCAGGATCGGTCGTAATCGACGCCCCGATTTGCAGAATAAAGACGTCATCGCCCCTGATATAGATCTTCGAGCTGAACGCAGGCAGGTCGTCACTCGCCGCACCGCCGTCAAAGGCGAAGAAATTGGTCGGTGCGCTGCTGACACCGTCATAGACCGCGAGGGCCTGATAATCAGCTGCCGGGGAAAGAACCTTGGCCGCAACGACCGTCAGCCCATTCGACAGCTCTGTCCCACCGACCAGCTCAATCCCGGTTTCCCCTTCGACCGCAGCCCCGATGTCCGCCAAGGGGGTAATCGCGGTTGTGCCTGCTAGCGACACGCCGCTCCCGTCTTCGTTGATGTCCGAGTTGATCAACAGATTTAGGGTCAGCGTCTGGCCGGCGGCGCTGAACGTCAACGTGCCCGCTTCGGTCATTCCGTCGAGCCCGAGAAAGTCGGCATCAGGGACGATCACAGAGAAATCACCATTGGCGTCGGTCAGGAACGGCCCATAGGTTTCGTCGAAGGCGCCAGACGCCGCTGTGCCTGTGATCCGGACCGTCACTTCCGTACCTGCGGGCACGTTCGAGACATTGCCGAGCCCCGGGTCGCTTTCACCTTCCTCTGCCAGAGAGGTTAATTCGGCGAAATCGTACACGACAAGATCGCCCTCTTGCTCGCCTTCGGCCAACGTGATCTGGACCGCAGGATCCGCGATCGCATCAATCGTGCGATCGGCCGTTGCCGCTGCAGAGACGTTGCCGGCAGCATCGATCACGACCGCCGATATCTGATAGTCCCCGTCGGCATTGACTGACAGATTAAGTGCTTCGGTCGACCACACGCCGGACCCATTCGCGATCACGTCGATATCATCCGCGAACAGGGCCGACGACAGGCGCACCGTTGCCTCGGCTTCTGCGCCGGTACCCGAGATGGTGACCGAACCCACTTCGCCAGCGTCATACAGGTCATCGGCCAAATCGAAACTCGGCGCATCAGGCGCTGTAATATCCACCGTGATGCTGGCAGAGGCCGCACCAGAGGGGTTGCCGGCCGCATCGGTTGCCGTCACCTCGATTTCATCTGTCCCGTCGCTTGCCGTCCGTTCGTATGTCCAGCCGGACGCGTTGGCGGTGACCGAGACGGTTTCGGTCCCGTTGAAGGTGATTTCGACCTCTGCGCCGTCTTCGGCATCGCCAGAAAGGGTGTATTTTCCGCCCGATATCTCGGAGGCGTTCACCACCCCGTCGCCCGCCACCGTGTCGATGGTTGGTGTCTGGGGCGCGGTGGCATCGATTTCGATCTGGGTTGATGTGCTTACCGGGGTCACACCGTCCGAAGCGATTGCCTCGATGCTGTAGGAGCCATCGGAAATCGCCGAAATATCGAGTGATACACTCCACGTCCCGTCGCCCAGCGTTGCTTGCACTGGGGCAACAATTTCGGTCTGCCCCTGAACTACACGCACGGTGACCTCGGTCGCATTGGCCGACGTGCCTGTCACAGCCACAGGGGCCGCTGTTTCGGCAGCATTTGCAAGCGAACCGATCGCTAGCTCGTCGATACCCACGGACGGTGTGGTCGTGATGACCTCAAACGCCCGCCCGGCGGACGTGTCCGATAGATTTCCTGCGGTGTCCTGCGCGATGGCCGTAACCGTATAGTTCCCGCCAGCCGGGGCCGCGATTTCGATGGACCAAACGCCGCCAACGACCACATCGCTGCCGACATCATTATCGTCCAGCTTCACGGTCACTGTGCTGCCCGTCTCTCCCGTTCCCGAGATCACCACATTCGCGGCAAGCTCTGATCCTTCGACTATGTCATCACCCGCGATCACGTCGATCGATGGTGTTGCGGGCGGGGTGCGATCAAACGTGATCGCCGAAGCCGTGGTCTGCGTTGTATCGTTCGTGCCGTCGCCCGCGATCACGCGGAGGCTGTAGCTTCCATCGCCGAGGCCGCTCAGATCGAGTGCGGCCGAGAAGGAGCCGCCGGACAGGACAGCGTCAGTGCTGGCCACGACCTCGTCACTGTTGTTAAGAAACGCAACGGAAACGGATGTCGCGCCTGAAACGCTGCCCGAAACCGTAACCGGTGTGGTATCGTCTGCACCGACGAGGGCAGCTTTGTCCGTTGCAATGTTGCTCAGTTCCGGCGCGGTGGCGTCGACGGTGAATTGCCGACTTCCGTTCGTGAGGTTCGCGGCGGCGTCGGTCACCTCTACGATGACCTCGTAGGAGCCATCAGCGGGCGTGTCCGTGGTGAACGACCATACTCCGTTACTCACCGTCGTCGAGCCGAGCAATGTCTTGGGTCCGCCGTCTGGCAATAGGGAAACCTCAACAGTTGCACCATCCTCGCCGGTACCGGAGAATTGAACGCCGTCGGCCGCTTCCGTCACGTCCACGACGCCATCGCCCTCAACCACATCCAGCGTTCCAGCCGGCGCGATCCTATCGACGTTGAAGGACAACTCAGCCGCTTGCGATGTGTTTCCGGCCTGATCGATCTGGGTGATCTGAACGGTGTTCGGACCCTCCGAAAAGGCGAACGTCAGATCGAACAAAAAGTTGCCCGAATTGTCCGCTGTCGTCTCGACTGCGGAACCCGCGGCCGGGGTCAACCGAACGGTTGCCAGCGGGTCGGCCACGCCACGGATCGCACCCGAACCAACCTCTGAATCATTGATCACTCCATCGACGAGATCTTCATCCAGCGTGATGCCTGAGGGCGGCGCAGGTGGTGTGGTATCGATCTCGTATGATACGGTCGTGAGCGCCTCACCCGAAACGATCGTGGCACCGTTAACGTCCTTCGCGGCCGTGATCGAAGTCACCAAAGCTCCGTCGGATGGGAAGTCCTCGCCCAGGAGGGTGACGCTCCACTCGCCGCTCTCGTTCACCAATGACGACCCCGTCGCGTCACCCAGTACCACGGTCACGACCGACCCGGCCTGACCGGTTCCGAAGATCGTAATGGAAGCTTCTGAGGCTGCATTCAGCGCAAAGCTCCCGTCGGCAAGTGAGGCATCGAGTACCGGACGCAGCGGCACCACGTTGTCAAAAAGCGCGGTATTGTCGTTGGCATCGCTCAAGACTGACGTGCCGTCGGTGTCACCAACGCTCTGGGTCACGGCATCTGTAAGCGTGCCTTGCACCACGGTCTGCGCGCTTTCGAGATCGGCCAGATCGGTCGCCTCGTCGATCTGGGTCGCAGCCCCCACAAGCGCCTCGGCGAGATCGCTCGTTGAAACCTCGATCGTCGGCCCTGCAGCCACCAGCGCCGCATTCAGAGCGTTCGGATCATCGAAGGGGTCACCGCCTTCGCCATCGGTAAGATCTTGGGCAAGCGCTGCAAGTACCGCATCGACGGCACCTCCCGGGTCGGAAGGCGCAGATGCGGAAACCAAGTTGACCACCGCCGCGATCTTTGCCGCCGCCTGTAGTTGTGAGAGATCGCCGGTTTCGGCAAGCGCCGCCGGGTCATCATTCAACAGGTCGCCCGAAAGCCCAAGCGACGACGCAACCAATGCGGCGGCTTCCGCTGCGGTTGGCGGCGTGCCGGATGTGTCCGAGTCGATCAACGCCTGCACGACGGTCGTCAACGGTGTGACGACTGTTGATCCGGCAGGCGCCTTGAGTGTTCCGGTGAAAACCTCACCTGTCGAGATATCGATGCCGCCAACCGCCACAAGCGGCACAGTGTCGGCGAACAGTGAGGAATCGAAGCTGCCATCGGCCGCCGTGGTCGTCGAAGCCTCACCATCATCAAAAATGCCATTATTGTTGGCGTCGCCGAAGACTTGCGCGCCGGACAGATAGCCGTCGACCACGAAGGCAACCTGCGCTTCGGGCGGAACCACCACCGTTCCTCCATCGCCGCCACCGCCGCCCGCTGCTGCCAGTGCGCCGAGCGCACCCAGCCCGCCGATGCCCAGACCGCTGCTGGCAAGGTCCGTGTCACCGTCCACAGCCGCCTGCGCGATGATATCGGCCGTCGACGTCGGCACCAGAAAGATGCCACCGTCCGCAGCCCGGAAGCCCGCCGCATCTATCGTGATCTGCTCGCCGTTCTCGAACGTGATCAAGAGATTGCCATTCTCGTCAATCGCGGCCGAAACCACGCCGTCGATTGTGCTGACGTCGACCTGCACCTGCTCTTGTGCCGATGCTGCCATTGCCATCGGCAGCACCAGTGAGAGACCGCCCAGACCTGCGGCGATCCGCTGCGCGTTTCTTCTGGCCCACGATTTGATGAACTTCCGACGCGCCTCGGAGCTTGACGGCAAATAGATTTGCCGAGCGCCCGATGGAAGTGCGGAGGGGTGTTCATTCGAGAGGAAGACACCTGACAATGCCTGACCGAATTCAAAAACCGGAATTGCGTTAAGTTCAGATCGCGTAACACAATCAATGGCAGGCTTATCTAGCGGCACGGCAACTTCCTTCCTCGTTTGACCCGGAGATCTCTCCAACAGAATGTCTCGTTTTACAACCCCTCGAACCAAGAGGTCGGTATTTCGCTTGAATTGCTGTGTTCGTCGTGCTGAAAATCTGGGCGATCGGCGCCTCACCGGAAGGTGTAATGCCATGTGGTGTCAGCAGCATCAAAGGCGATTCTGACGGTGAGATTTGCCCACAATAGGGGCCCTGATGGCCGCGCGTCGCGATCTGCCGAGATATGAGGTTCTGGGGCGATTTACCCGCAGTCTCTTCGAGATATCCGATCTGCTGCACAAGTGGGGCATCGACGGCAGTCACGAAACGGCACGATCTTGGTGGCATATGTTCTGCCAGTTGTTTGCTACTGAGACCCGGAAACGCCGTATTGGAGACCTGTAATCCAGCCGCTTTTCGGGCATATGGAAAGGATCTCGGTGAAGATCAACGGCGAGAGGCATTACCTCTGGCGAGCTGTCGATCACGAGGGCGAGGTGCTGAACAGCGATATCCATTCGTCTCATATCAATTGCCAAAGCTCTTCGACAAAGATGTCATTTGGGAAGCGCCCTTGGCCGTCCATCAATATGCGCACGCCTTAGCTCCGCTGCAGTTCTGTCCAGATACAGTTAGCGATCAGACACAGACTGCGAACGCGTTCTTTGGATGATCTTGTCCGGTTCGCCTCCGCCCCCGCCCCCGAAATCAAATTAATATGCTAATTCAAACGCTTAAAGTCCTCCCAACCGGAGACTTTTTGCGTTAAGACCACCGTGGAAGCACGATGGAAGCAATCAAAGCGAACTCAGTGCTGTGGCATGGACAGATGCAGCGCAGCGTCCAACCAGCGACGTCCATCCAGAACGATCCGGATATTTTGAAGGAGAAGACAGTCATGGCCAACACTACCCAAGCGACAGACTTTCCAACGGCACAACCGAGACGCGAAACCGCGATGGAAAAAACCACGCGTGCCGTGAAAGACATCAAGGACGCGGAGGCCGAAAAACGTCAGGACAAGAGGGCGCGGCTGCGCAAGGCACGCCACGAAAGCGAAACGAATGCCCCTTCAAGGCAACAGTCCTGACCGACAACATCCGCTGGCAGCACGATGGACAAACCAAGCAGCAGGACTGCGTCGCAACGGACAAACCCCGCAAAAAACCCGACCGCATGCGCCAGCGAACACCGCACATCTTAACCAGTCGGCGGCTGAAGCTGACTTTGATCAATCACGCAGCGTGATGGTGCTCAACTCAAACGCCGTCCGGACGAGGCCGCTTTCGTACGCGTTCAAACAGGTACGAAAGCGGCACGCCCCCCGTGACACGGCCTTAGAACTGCCAGTCGACCGTTACTTCGATCCCGCGGCGTGTCAGCTCTGCGTTGCCGATCCCGTCGAGGTAGCTACCTAAGCCAATTCGCAGCCCGGTGCCGGTATCGTGGCTCAGCCCGAGATCCAGCCGCCCGCGGCCGCCATCGAAGACCGAGCCGCCGCCGTCCTGCACGCCCCAGATCCCTGACAGCTCACCGGTGAAATCCGTAAGCCCCGTATCGCCGATCGGCATCTCCCAACCCAAGCTTGTGCTAAGCTCACCCAAGCTGACGATCTGCGCCGGCACCGGGTTCGACAGGCTGTCCAGGTAGGCTTCCTGCCGGTCCTCGGTATAGGCGTATTGCACCTGCGGCAGGAGCGTTGCGCGCGCCGTTTCGATCCGCCCCGACATTGACAGAGTGACAAGCCAGCGTTCGGTTTCGAAGCTATCTGTGTAGGTGCCGAAGGGGCTGATCTCGTTGTCGGTCATCCCCCACAAAAGCCGCCCGTCCAGATACAGCGGCCCTTGCCCAATCGCGGTGGCGAAGTAGGGTCCGACCAGCCAGCCCGTTCCGTCAAGCTCGCCCCCCCCCTCACGCAAGGTGGCGTGGTCGACTTGCAGCATGACCCCAAGGATCGTCGTGTCGCCAATTCGCGCGTGGCTACCCAAGGTCAGGTGGGTATAGCTGGTCTCAGCCGCGCCCACTTCGCCCCATTGCGCATCAAGCGCCGCCCAGACGGGCCCGCGCATGCCGGTGGACAATTGGATATCGCCCGCGCGGCGAGTGACCAAAACGCTGCCCGTCGGATCGGCGCTTGGGTTCAGCAGGCCCGTCAGCCTAGGCTGCGATGCCATCAGCGCCGAGGCGCGGTCGGCCATGAACTCGGAAATCAGCCGGGTGGTCACTTCGGCGCTGGCGATGGAACCGGTCACGCTGGCCGCCCCGCTTGGGGTGCCGGTCGTGTCCTGAACGGCTGCGGCGACAACGGTGATCGTGACATCGGTGGTGCCGCCGACGGTCAACTCTGCGGTCCAGCTTTGCCGCCCGCCGCTGATCGGGCCAAGTGTGCCACCGGTGACGGTGATGTCGCCGTCCTCGAAACCGAAAACGTCCTCACCCCAGTTGAAGGTGATCGTCGCGGTCGTGGGGCCGGTGAAATCGTCCGGCACGCCGGTGATGTTCAGCACCGGTGCGCTGCCGTCGGATGCGGGCGGGCTGAATAGATCGGAGCCGGCGTTCCGGTTGCCGGCCGCGTCGCTTGCCACGCTGGTCCCGACGCGGATCACATGATCGAACTCGCGACCCGGCGCTGCCCTCAGCTCAATGTCGAAGACCGCGCAAGGGTCGCTTCCGCAGGTGTTGGTGAACGCCGTCAACGACACACCATCCCTGTTGAAATCAAATTCAGAGAATCCACTTACCGGCTCGCTGAAGGTGACCCTCAAGGAATAGGCTTCGCCGGGAAAACCGGGCGTGCCGGTGATCACCACGGTGGGCGCGGCGGTATCGACCGTCACGGCACTGGTGTTCGTCGTCTCGGTCACGGCGGTAGTGCCTGCGTTGCCGGTCGCATCCTGATAGCCCGAGACAGAGAATTCGACCGAGCCTTGCGGTGTCGTGCCGTCCACGGTCGAGCTCGCCGCCCACTCCGTGCCGCTGCCGGTGGGCGTAACCGACTGACCCAGCAACATGACACCGGGAGCGGAGGCCAGCGCCTCGTCAAAGGTCAGCGACAGGGTCACCGTATTGCCAGCGGTCGCACGGCTTGTGTCAGTGTTGTTTGAGGTCAGCGTGACCGTCGTGGCCGATGGCGCCGCGTTGTCAAATTCGTATAGGTTGTCGCCGGTCGGGCGCGTTTCCGTAAGGCCGTTCCCGGCGGCATCCTCGATATCCTGACCTTCTGCAAAGCCCAGTTTGACTATGCCATTAAAGGAACTGGTGCCACCACCGGACAGGGTCACAAGATACTGAGCACCATCTTCAGTGACAGTGATTGTCGCATCCGCCGGGCCACTATTGATGATGGCGAAATCCGTGACGTCGACGTTGATGACCGGCTCGCTGAACCCGACGCTCCACGTTACGGAATCGGCGTTGGTGAGAGAAGCGGTGGGGCTTGATCTGGTGAAGGGGTTAGCTGTTGGCGGCGTCCGGTCCGACAACACGCAGATCAGCTCGCCTTGGGTGCCTTCATTCTCAAACCCTTCATTGCAGCCGCAGATCGCGTCCGTGGTCAAGGTGGCCTGAGTGACGATGCTCGAATTCTGGGGGTCTGGACAAACAGTCGTGATCGCCGTGCAGACCCGGTCGGACGTCGCCGTTGCTGGTTCGGACTGATACTCGCTACCACTGCAGGTCGTCGTCGCCGTGCAGACGGTATCCGTGGTGGCTGTCGCCGCAAACGACGCGTACTGCCCGGCTTGGCAAACTGAGGCAGCGGTGCAGACGGTATCCGTCGTCGCCGTAGCTACCGCCGAAATGTATTCACCAACACTGCAGGTCGAGGCATCCGTGCAGACGGTGTCGGTCGTCTCGGTGCCTGTTGGTGTGAACGATGCGTACTGCCCGGCTGAACAGATGGAGGCTGCGGTGCATACAACACTCGACGTCGGCGTTGCAGGGGTCGAAATGTATTCACCGGCTGAACATGACGTGATGAGGGGCGAGCAAACGTTATCGGACGTGGCCGTTGCTGTTTGCGACAGGAATTGACCTTGTGGGCAGCTCGCTGTGACCTGCGTGCAAATAGCATCGGACGTCGGCGTTGCAGCGGTCGAGATGAATTCATTGCCCGCGCAGGTCGTGATCTGCGCGCAGACGTTATCCGTTGTTTCTGTTGCCGCCGTCGAGATGTATTCACCCTCGGCGCAGGCCGTGATCGCCGTGCAGACGGTATCCGCATATGGGGTTGCTTCGGAAAAGGTGTATTCACCTTCGATGCAAGCCGAGACTGCGGTGCATTGACCGGGGGCGGACTGGTACTGACCGTTACTGCAGGGGATCTCGACAGTGACCGGATCGCCATTTGTCGTTTCTGTAAACGGTTGGGTGTTGGAATTGCCTGCCGAGTCCGCAAGGCCCGAGATCGAGAAAGCCACCGGACCGATAGGGGAGGTCTGGCCCACCAGAACGAAGGCGCTCCAGACCCCACGGCCGAAGGATGTAGGTATTACCGACTGACCGAGCAGCGTCACGGTCGGGGGCGAGACCGGATCTTCGTTAAGTTGGAATACCAAGGTCACCGTATCGCCCACGACCGCAATGCTCGCATCAGCAGCGTTGTTTGAGGATTGGGATGCGCTATTGACCGCCGGGAGGGTATTATCAATGGCGTATGTGTTAGTGAAGCCGGCGGGGAGGGTGTTCGCAAGGTCATTCCCGGCGATATCCGCGATATCCTTACCTACTGGAGCGCCTAGGGCGACCGTTCCATTAAAGGAGCCGATTGCCGCGCCACCCGACAGGGTCACGAGATATTCGGCGCCAGTTCCAGAGACGGAGATCGCCGCACCGCTTGGGATATTGCTGACCACGAAATCAGCTGGGTCGACGTTGGTGACCGGCTCGCTGAACGTGATGCCCCACGTCACGGAATCGGCGTTTGTGGGCGAGGTAGTGGGGTTTGATCTGGCGAAGGATGTGATGGAGGGAGCGGTGGTGTCGGAAAAAACGCCTCCGGTCGCCTGGATATTCGTAAAGCGATCGAGAATTCCGGATGAAATCACTGCGGACGTGGTGACAGTGACTGTCTGGGCGGTGTTCAAATCGACGAATTGATAAGTCAGACTACAGGCTGTTCCAATATCTGGATTACAGAAGGCATAGTTGTATCCGCCCAAAACAGTAGTCCCGCCGCAGGCATTGCCGACACAGATCGGCGCATCTCCCGGAACAAAACCCGTCCCATTGAAATGCGAGAAACCGATCGCCTCAGGACCGGTTGCATTATCGACAAAGACGAGAGCAAGGTCGGCTGAATCGAAAGTTGTGTCGCATGTGGGCGCACTTCCTGGCGTATGATTAACAACCAGAGTCGGTCGTTCGCGCCGGAGTTCAAGGCAGGTGGTGGCAGAGGCTTCTTCCGGGGTCAAAGCCATCACAAGAAGCACCGCAGTTGCGACGGAGCGCAAGGTGATGCGCCCCGCGCGGCTGACGATAGCCCAGCAAAAAACCGATCTGA
>JAFMHK010000036.1 GCA_017854585.1 Paracoccaceae bacterium | reverse complement strand
AGATGGCCAGCAGAAACCACGAAACAAATTGATTTTACTGGAGGCGAGTATGAGAATCGAACTCATGTGCACGGATTTGCAATCCGCTGCGTAACCACTCCGCCAACTCGCCCACTGTTCGCGTTGCTTAGATTTCCGTTCGCGGAACGTCAAGGGTCGTCTCGTGCGTGGTCGTGCAGCCATCGTGCATCAGCTTTGACGCTAAACTGCGGCGGCTGCATCGTTGATGTTGCGCGGTCAAAACTGTTATGCGAAGAAAAGGTGACGCAACTAGACGGTTTGGTTCAGTTTCATGACAGATTACGCGCAACGCCGGATCATGATGGTCGATACGCAGGTACGGCCATCGGACGTGACAAAGTTTCCGATCATTGACGCCATGCTGTCCGTCCCGAGAGAGGCCTACGTTCCCGAGGGGATGCGCGAACTCGCCTATATTGGTGGCCCGGTGCCCCTGTCCGGCGGCCGGGTCTTGCTGGAACCCCGGACGCTGGCCAAGATGTTGGACGCGCTGGACGTGGCGCCGACGGAAATGGTTCTGAACATCGGCGCTGGTCTGGGCTACACCGCAGCGGTGTTGTCGCGCACCGCCGAGGCCGTGATCGCCGTCGAGGAAGACGCCGACATGGCGCATGAGGCCGAGGCCACCTTGGGCGAACACGGTGCGGATAATGTAGCCGTGATCGCCGGGCCGCTTGCCGAAGGCAGCGCCAAGCACGGCCCTTTCGACGTCATCTTGATCGAAGGCGGTGTCGCCCGGTTGCCCGATGGGATCGCTGATCAGCTGAAGGACGGGGGCCGCGTTGCGGCCATCTTCATGTCGGGGGCCTTGGGTGAAGTGCGCATTGGCCACAAGGCCGAGGGCGTCATCAGTTGGCGTATGGCGTTCAATGCCACCGCGCCCCTGCTGCCCGGATTCGAGAAAACGCCAAGTTTCGTCCTCTGACGGGACTGCCGCCCGGCAAAGTGGGGCAACGCCCGGCACGATCAGGTCATGACCGGATCACCGGGTAGTAAAAAGGATGAACCGCATGCGTCTTGATCTGGTTCGCGTCTTGCTCGTGTCAGTCGGCTTGTCCCTTGCAGGGGGCGCCGGTGCCGATACGTTGCGCGATGCATTGGCCGATGCGTATCGCAACTCGGATCTGTTGGAACAGAACCGTTACCTGTTGCGGATCAGTGACGAAGGCGTCGCCCAACAGATAGCCGCGCTTCGCCCGGTGCTGAGCTTTGCGGCCCAATCCCGATACAACGGGCAGACGCAGACGACGGCCTCCACCTTGTCCCTTACGGCGGAACTGGTTCTATACAACAGCGGTGGCCGGCGCGCGGGAATTGCCGCGGCACGCGAGGCCGTGTTGTCTGCCCGCCAGCAACTCGTGGCGCTGGAACAGCAGGTGCTGCTGGATGCGGTGACGGCCTACATGAATGTCTGGCGCGATTTGCAGGTGGTGGAGGTGCGCGAAAGCAACGTGCGCGTGCTGACCCAACAGTTGCGCGCCGCCGAGGATCGTTTCGAGGTTGGCGAGGATACGCGGACCGATGTCGCGCAAGCCGAGGCGCAATTGGCCAGTGCGCGCTCTGCACTTGCGGCGGCCTATGGCTCTGTTGAAATCAGCCGGGAACTCTTTGCTCTTACCGTTGGGCGCGCGCCCGGCAATCTGGTTGGACCGGGCAATCTGCCGCCGTTGCCGTCAGACGAGGCTGCGGCTGACGCCCTTGCGCGGCAGGTCCATCCCGATGTCCTTGCCTTGCAGCACCAAGTATCAGCGGATGAATTCAATCTGGCCGAAGCCCGCGCGGATTACGGCCCCACCATCAGTCTGGGTGCGGAACGTGGCGAAACCTTTGGCGGCGTGAATGAGGGCACAAGTTCCAGCATCACCCTCAGCCTCAACCAGACCATATATCGTGGTGGGCAGTTGGCGTCGCTGGAGCGGGTGGCATTGGCCACACTGTCGGCATCGCAGTTCTCCCTCAATCAACAGGTGCGTCTGAACCTTCAGGCGGTCGGAAACGCCTATGCCGGCCTGCGCATCGCCTCGGCGCAAAGCCTCGCCTCGGATCAGGCGATTCGTGCCGCGCAGCTTGCCTTCGATGGGGTGCGCGAAGAGGCCTCGTTGGGCGCGCGGACCACGCTTGATGTTCTGGACGCCGAACAAGACCTGCTGGATGCGCGGATTGGCCGGATCGAGGCGCAGACTGATATCTACACGGCCTCCTACCGGATCCTTGCCGCCGCCGGCCTCTTGACGGTCGATCACCTTGATCTTCCGGTGCCGCGCTATGATCCGTCCGATTATGCCGACGCCTATTCCGACGCGCCGGCCCGGATACAAAGCCCACAGGGCGACCGGTTGGATGCCGTGCTCAACCGACTGGGGCGTGATTGATTTTCGGACCTCAAGCCGTTCAATCGGAACTAATTTAGCTATCCATTGTGCGAAACGGCTCCTGCGGTTATTCTCGGTGCAGAACAAAGCCCCTTGCAAGGGGGTGGCTATCTATTGAGGAGTGAACGCGCATGTCGGACCCCGCAAAATCGTCTGCCGAGATCGAGGATGTCCTGTCTTCCATCCGCAGGCTTGTGGCCGAACATCAGCCCGGTCCCGATGGCTCAGCCCGCCCTGTCTTGCGGGTGCCGGAGGATGACACGCCCGGAAAGCTGATGCTGACGCCTGCCTTGCGCGTTGCCGATGGCGATGATCCCTATGCCACCATTGCCCCAAAGGTGCCGCTCGCTGATGATGCCGGGTGGTCCGCAGATGACCGGCTTGCCAGTTGGGACGAGGTGGGGATCGCCGCTGCCGCCGATGATGAGGTTGCAGTCGCAGCCGTCACCGCCGATGCCCCCCCCGCGCCGCGCCCTGACGCGCCTGTCGACAGCGCCACCGAGACGGTCACCGAGACCTTCACGGAAACCGCAGAAAAGCCTTTGGATGACGCGCATACCGATGACGGCCTTGATGACCTCAACGTGGCGGTGATTGATGAAGTCAGCGACGATCCTGACGCTGATTTGATCTTGGCTGAAGAACTGGCCGAGTTGGCGCGCCTTGATGGCGCGGACCCGGCGGAAGGGTTCGAACCTGAGATCGGCGATGACAACTGGCCCGATGATGGCGCGGGCCGCGTGGCCGCCAATATCGCGGCAAAACGCGGCGCACCTGAGCAACACGTGAATACGCCGCCAACGGATACGCCCGAAATCGCCGACGCGCCCGAGGCGACATCCGCAGCCCGCGAAACAGACGCGTCTGACAATGACGCGGGCGACACCAGCGCCACCGACACCGATGCTGATGATGAGGGCCCGGCGACGGATTTCACCCCCATTTTCTCCCGGCGGCCTGTGGCCCAAGCTGCCACACACGCCGCGGCATCCAGCGATGATCGTGTCGTTGGATTCGATAAAAAACGCGATGCTGCCCCAAAGGCGGGGGAGATGACCCACGACGATTTCGAGGATCTCGGCGAAGAACCATCCCCGTTCACCTTCCCCGAAGGCGATGATAGCGTGCTGGATGAAGAAACCCTGCGCGAGATCATCGCAGACGTGGTCCGCCAAGAACTTCAGGGCGTTCTGGGCCAGCGCATTACGCGTAATGTGCGCAAGATGGTGCGTCGCGAAATCCGGCTGGCGCTTGCCGCGGAAGAACTTGACTAATTGGATGCTTTCGGAACACCGCGGGCCTTGACCCGGGCGCGGCAGTCCCCACTGTTCTAAGCATATGTTTCCTATCCGCGATCATAACCCCTCGGACAGAACGCCGTTCGTGACCTACGCACTGATCGCGATCAATGTGTTGGTTTTCCTGAGTTATTATCCATCACTTGGCGGCAACGAGCGGCTGTTGATGGGTTTCTATGACGAATGGGCGCTGATCCCGCGTGAGGTTCTTTCGGGCGGCGCGCCGGAAACGATCGTGACCTCCATGTTCTTGCATGGCGGGTGGATGCACCTGATCGGCAACATGCTGTTTCTCTGGATTTTTGGCGATAATCTGGAAGACCTGCTGGGCCATGTCGGCTTTGCGGTGTTTTATCTGGCGGCGGGGGTTGCTGCGGCGGTCGGGCAGATGGCGGCCGATCCGGGATCCACGATCCCCATGGTCGGTGCATCGGGCGCAATTGCGGGTGTCATGGGGGGGTATCTGTTGATGTTCCCCAAGGCCCGCATTGATGTTCTGGTGATCATCGTCTTCATTTTCAGGGTGTTCACGGTTCCCGCTTGGTTGATGCTGGGCCTGTGGTTCGGCCTGCAACTGTTCAACGGGGTCGCAATGGACGCGGCGGGGGGCGGTGTGGCCTATTGGGCGCACGCGGGTGGCTTTATCGCCGGTGTGCTGTTCATGCTGCCCACATTCCTGCGTAGGGGCGGCCCGGCCTATTGGGTCGCAACCCACGGCAAACCGCCCCACCACGAGGTGGAATATGTGGTGCAACGTTCCCGGCGCAGCCCGATCCCCACCGTGCGTCAGGTGCGCAGTGTCCGCGACAGCGATCGTCCCTTGTCAGACCTCAGCCGGGTGCCGCACGCGGGCGGGCGACGGGGCGGGCCGTCGCCGTGGTCAGGCGGACGCAACGGAAAATAGGTTACAAAAAATCGGCAAATCGCGGTTTCTTGTAACCTTTAATTTTTGGTAACCGGGCGGGACGCGGGTTAGGCGCGTTCGGAATATTCCATCGTTTCGGTGTTCACGATGATCTCTTCGTCCTGACCGACGAAGGGGGGCACCATCACCTTCACACCATTGTCCAGAATCGCCGGTTTGAAGCTGTTGGCGGCGGTCTGGCCCTTCACCACGGGCTCGGTCTCCACGATCTTGCAGGTGACTTTCTGCGGCAGGGTCGCGTTCAGCGCCTCATCTTCGTGGAATTCGATGTGGATGGTCATCCCATCTTGCAGGAAGGGGCGACGCTCTCCCAGAATCTCGGCGGGCAATTCCACCTGATCGTAAGTCTCGGTATCCATGAAGGTCAGCATGCCGTCGGTTTCATACAGGAACTGCATGTCTTTTTGTTCGAGCCGCACACGCTCCACCTTGTCGGCGCTGCGAAAACGTTCGTTCAGCTTGGAGCCGTTGCGCAAGTTGCGCATTTCCACCTGTGCGAATGCGCCGCCCTTGCCGGGCTTCACGTGGTCGACTTTGACGGCGGCCCAAAGGCCACCGTTATGTTCCAGAACGTTTCCGGGCCGAATCTCGTTCCCGTTGATCTTTGGCATGTGGCAAAACCTTGGCAAAACCTTGAGAAAATCTTGATCCGTGCTATATCTTGACCCGATGATGGTGGCAATACACCGGAACGGGTGTCCGACAGGGACAAGCTATGCGTTGAGCGCATATCACCTATACCAATATTGCAACACAGAATCGCTCAGTTAATGGGCATAACAGGCGGCACGCCGAAAATTGCAAGAGCAAAAATATAAAGGACGACGAAATGCGAGATTTCGTTGATGGTACAGCCTTCAACTACGAACAAGGCCAGCGGTCGCGCAAGTTGTTTGCGGCGGTCGTGCTGGCAGCGTTGGATGACGCAATTGCCGATGACAAGAAGTACGGCAACGGGCCAGAGCAGATTGCCCGTTGGGCACGCTCGCGCGATGGGCGTGAGGTTCTGTCTTGTGCCGGGATCGACCCGAACGAACGCGTGGTCAAGGGCCTGATGGCGTTTGTCACGAACGGTGTGCGGACGTCGGTCGCATTGAGCCGTGAAGAAAGCGAGCGCAGGAACCAAGCCGAAGCGGCTTGATCTCAAGACATATGCTGCCAATCAGAAAGCGCGCCCCGGTCGGGGCGCGCTTTCTGATTCCGGGGTCAAGACAAGCGGCAGCAACGGGTTTGGAAAGCGGCGGGGCAGGGTGATCGCCCAGAATTCTTCGTGCAGCTCGTCAAGGCGCGCGGCCTCGACCAGAAGGCCGCTGTCGAGTTCATCTTGCACGACGATTGGCGGCACCAGCGCCAGTCCGGCATCCTGACGCACCAACAGGCGCAACATAGCCATGTCGTCGGCTTCGGCCGCGATCACGGGAACGATGCCGCGCCGGTCCAGCATGCGGTCGAACCCGGCGCGAAGCGCGCTGCCTTCGGCGGGGACGATCAGGGGCGTTTTCGCAAGCAGATCGTCAAGCGGTGCCCCGGTCACGCGCGCCGCGTGGCCCACAAGGCTGACGGGCTGATCGGCGATGCGGTGTGCCTGCCAAGGCGTGGCGGCATCGTGACGGGGCGGCGTGTTCACCAGCACCACATCAAGGCGCAGGGCCTCAAGTTCGCCCAACAGGTCGGCGAGCGACCCCGCGCGCAGGACGACCGAGACATCGGGGCGCGCAAGCAACGGCCGCAGGAACCCCAGTTGGAAGTTCCGCGAAAGCGTGGCCAGCGCGCCAACCCGCAACACCTGCCGTGCGCCCCCCCGACCGGCCAGTGTTTCCACCAATTCATCGCCCGCCGCAAAGGCGCGATCGGCGCAATCAAGCGCGATGCGTCCCGCCTCGGTCAATACCATGGCACGGCCGCGGCGTTCGAAAAGGGGCAGGCCCAGCCGCGCCTCCAACGCTTTGATCTGCACGGAAACGGCGGATTGCGCGACCCCGATGCGGTCTGCCGCGCGGGTCAGGTTGCCGTCCTGCGCGACAGCGCGAAAAGCCTTGAGATGGGTAAAGTTGAGCTGTGACATTCATTCTATATTAAGGAACGAAAAAGAATAAACAATATATTTTTATTGTATATCCGCAGCCGGTATCTGAGGCAAGCCACATCCAAGGAACGGAGCCCCGCGATGATCATGCTTGCCTATCTTGCCCCACTTGCGCTGTTTGCAGCCGCTGCGCTGGCCCTTGCGGGGCCGGGGATGCGCCCGCGCCGCGCCTTGCTGATGACCCATGCCGCCACCGTTCTGGCGATGGCCGTCGCGGTGGTGATGGCGATCGGGGCGCTGGCCCACGGCCCCGCCAGTTCGGCCCTGATCGGCGCGAATGGCATCGGGCTGCAACTGCGGGTCGATGCGGTGTCGGTGATCATGACGATGCTGGTGGCGTTCGTTGGCTGGATCGTGGTGCGCTATTCCCGCGCCTACATGGACGGCGACGCCCGGCAGGGCGCGTTCATGGCCGGGCTGTGTGTGACGCTTGGCTTTGTGCTGCTGCTGGTGACGGCGGGCAATATCGGGCAGCTGGTGCTTGGCTGGATCGGCACCAGCCTGTCGCTGCACCGGCTGTTGTTGTTCTATGGCAACCGGCCCATGGCCCGGTTGGCGGCGCGCAAGAAGTTCGTATTCGCACGGGTGGGCGATGTGTGCCTGATCACGGCCGCCGTGTTGCTGGTGCAGGGATTCGGCACCGGGGATATCGCGGTGATCACCGAGGCGGTCCGCATGGGCACGGTTCCCGCAGGGTCAGGTTGGGCCGCGTTTTGTCTGGCGCTGACCGCGCTGCTGAAATCGGCACAGTTTCCAACGCAGGGCTGGCTGACCGAGGTCATGGACGCGCCCACCCCGGTCAGCGCATTGCTGCATGCCGGAGTGATCAATGCGGGCGGGTTTCTGGTGATCCGGTTCGCCGACCTTTTCCTGACGGCGGCACCTGCGATGCATCTGCTGGCGATTGTCGGGGGGCTGACTGCGGCGCTGGCGTCGCTGGTGATGTTGCTGCAACCGGCGGTCAAGCTGGGGCTGGCGTGGTCCACGGTGGCGCAGATGGGCTTCATGCTGCTGCAGTGCGGGTTGGGTGCGTTCGGTGCCGCCCTGCTGCATATCGTGGCGCATTCGCTTTACAAGGCGCACGCCTTCTTGGGGTCTGGCGCGGTGGTGGATCAGGCGCGCGCCAAGCTGGGTCATGAATTGCGGCCCACGCGGGTTCAGGATGTGATCCCTGCGCTGGCGATGGCGGCCGTGTCCGTTGTCGCGGTGGGGTGGCTGTTCGGCGTCACCTTCGACACCAAACCGGCGCTGGTCGTGCTGGGGGCGGTTCTGGTCATGGGGCTGACGCACCTGATGGTGCTGAGCCTTGGGCAGGTGGCGCGGTGGCCACTGGCGCTGCGGGCTGGGGCGGCAACGCTGGGGCTGTCGGCGCTGTATTTCACCCTGCAATTGGCGGTTGAGGCGCTGACCCGCGGTGCCATTCCGCCGACCGGCACCGTGACCGTCGGGACCGCCATGATCATGGCGCTGATGTTCGGGATATTTGCCGCGACCGCCTTGGTGCAGGTGCTGGCCCCAAGCCGCTTGGCGCTAGGGCAATGGCGCAGCTTCGCCACGCACCTGCGTAACGGCCTGTACGTGACCCAAAAGATCAACAGCGCGCTGGCGCCCCGGCTGACCGCCTGATGGAGGATATTGAGATGACCACGATGCAAACCCCGACCGCCGACGCAATCGCCAAGGCCGCCGACGCCGCCGGGCGCAAGATCGCCCCGCTATGGCCGCTCAGCTCCTTCGTTGCGGTAAATCCGTTTCTTGGCCTGATGGAACAGCCTTTCGATGCCGCCATGGCAGAGGTCGCGCAGACCGCAGGGGCAAAGATGACACTGGATCCGGCGGACTATGTCGCCGCGATCGAGGCGGGCCGGATAACCGCCGATGATCTTGACGCGGCGGCCCGTGCAATGCCGCAGGTCGCGGTCAGCGGCGCGGCCCTTGCGGAGCGGGCGCGCCGCGCGCAGGCCCAGGCCCCACAGGCGTGGCCGACCATGGCGCATCTGGCGGCACAGGCCACAAGACGCGATTGGCCCGGCGTGATCACCACCCAAGTCGCCGCCATTTGCGCGGCACAGTTCGACGGTGGTCAGGCGGCATGGAAGACTGCACACCCCGATGGTTTGTGGGCGGCCTTCAGCGCCGATGCAGCGGCGGATCAAAGCCTTGCGGCGCAGGGGTTGTCCGGCGCGTCGGCGGTCTTTGCCGGGCTGCCTGCCGACCGGGATGATGCGATGGCGTTGTTGGTTGCGCGGTTGGGTCTGTCCACGGATGTCATGGCCGCTTACTTCACCCGCCTGCTGAGCACATTGCCCGGATGGGCCGGTCATGCCCGGTATCGGTTGTGGCAGGCAGAACTGGCGGGCGGCACGGACGCGGCATTGGCCGACCTGCTGGCGATCTTGCTGGCGCATGAGGTGGCGGTTCTGCCGCTGGTTCCTGCGGTCGCGCAAGCCAAGGCCAAGGCCAGCTATGCCAAGGGTGTGCCGCAGGCGACGGCGGACATGCATCTGCTGATGGCGTTGCAGATGGCCTATGAATTCGGTTGGCAACGGCAGACCTTCGCGCAGCTTGGCCAGCCCGTCGCGGCGGCAGCAGCGAAGCGCCCGCCATTGCAGGCCGCGTTCTGCATCGATGTCCGGTCCGAGGTGTTTCGCCGGGCGCTGGAGACGGCATTGCCGGGGGCCGAGACGATCGGATTCGCGGGCTTCTTCGGTGCGGCGCTATCGTATCAGCCGCTTGGGGCCGCCACGGCCACCGCGCGGTGTCCCGTTCTGCTGTCGCCTGCGGGAACGGCCCATGACCATGGCCCAAAGGGGTTGGCCGAAACGCGGGCGACGCGGATCGCGGCGAAATCGGTCTGGGGCATGTTCAAACGGACGGCGGTGGCCGGGTTCGGATACGTCGAGACGATGGGCCTGAGCTATGCGCCCAAGCTGGCGGCCAACAGCCTGCGGATGTCGACGGCGCTGGGTCAGGGGAATGCCGGGCTGAGTGCGGCCGAGGCGCGCGGCATCGCGCCCTCGCTGGACGTGATCGCCCCCGGCGACCGGGTGGCGACGGCGGCGACGATCCTGAAAGCCATGTCGATGACCGGGCCGTTCGCGCGCGTCGTGCTGTTGGCCGGACATGGGGGGCAATCGTTGAACAACCCTCATAACGCCGGGCTGGATTGCGGCGCTTGCGGTGGTCACTCGGGCGAGATGAACGCCCGGCTGGTCGCGATGTTGCTGAATGACCCGCAGGTGCGCGATGGCTTGCCGGGGCAGGGGATCGACGTGCCGGGCGACACGGTCTTTGTCGCCGCGTTGCATGACACGACCACTGATGACGTGCGGTTGTTCGACTTGGGCGATGCCGCGCAAAGCCATGCCGCCGACCTGACAGTGATCCGTGCCGCCTTGGCGCGGGCGGGGGCGCTGGCGCGCACCGAACGCTCTGCATTGTTGCATCTGGAGCCGGGCGCGCCTTTGGCGGACGCGGTGCGGGGCCGGGCGCGCGATTGGTCGCAAGTGCGGCCGGAATGGGCACTGGCGGGCTGTGCCGCCTTCATCGCCGCGCCGCGCGGACGGACGGCGGGTGTTGATCTGGGCGGGCGGGCGTTCTTGCACAGCTACGATTGGCAGGCGGACGCCAAGAACGGCTACCCGGTGCTGGAACTGATCCTGACCGCGCCGCTGGTCGTGGCCAGCTGGATCAACCTTCAATACTACGGCAGTTCGGTTGACCCGAAGGTCTATGGCGCGGGCAACAAGGTGCTGCACAACGTGACCGGCCTGATCGGCGTGATGGAGGGAACCGACGGTGATCTCAAGCCCGGGCTTCCCCTGCAATCGGTGCATGACGGCGAACGCCTGATCCATGAGCCGCTGCGCCTGCATGCGGTGGTGGAGGCTCCGACCGAGGCGATGGGCGCGATCATCGCCAAACACGATGGTCTGCGGTCCCTGCTGGACAACGGGTGGGTGCACCTGTTCCAGATGGACGGGGATGGGCAGGTTGCGCACCAGTACCGTCGTGGTGGAGATTGGGAGGCGGTCGCCCGGCCCGAGGTCAAGCGCGCCGCCGCCTGATGCGAAACGATCCGGATGATCTGACATCTGCCTGAAAATTGGGCAGATGTTGATCTTTGGGGCGGGAATGTTGTTGCGGACTTGCGTCTGGAATGGCTTTTCTTACCGTAAGGTCAAATTTCGGGGGCGAGGATGCTGGATCTACTCTTGCGCGATGCGCGGTTGCCGGATGGTGACGGGGTTCTGGATGTCGCCATCCGGGATGGCCGCATTGTCGACATGCGCCCCGGGATCGTTGCCGAGGCAGCCGAGGTTCTGGACGCGGGCGGCCATCTGATCTGTCCGCCTTTCGTGGACCCGCATTTCCATATGGACGCCACGCTGAGCCTTGGCCAGCCGCGCATGAACGTCTCTGGCACATTGCTGGAAGGCATCGCGCTTTGGGGCGAGTTGAAGCCGCTTTTGACGCCAGAGGCGGTGATGGAGCGCGCGCTGCGCTATTGCGATCTGGCGGTATCGCAGGGTTTGCTGGCGATCCGAAGCCATGTGGATGTGTGCGACGATAGCCTGACGGCGGTGGAGGCATTGCTGGAGGTGCGCAAACGCGTGGCCCCCTACATCGACCTGCAACTGGTGGCGTTTCCGCAAGACGGGCTTTTCCGCGACCCCACGGCGCACGCGAACCTGATCCGTGCGCTTGATATGGGGGTGGATGTGGTGGGCGGCATCCCGCATTTCGAACGCACCATGGCCGATGGCGCGCGATCGGTCACCGCGTTGTGTGAACTGGCCGCCGCGCGGGGGCTGCGTGTTGACCTGCATTGCGATGAAAGTGACGATCCGCAGTCGCGGCATGTGGAAACGCTGGCTTACGAGACGACCCGGTTGGGATTGGGCGGCCGCGTCGTGGCCAGCCACGTCACGGCGATGCATTCGTATGACAACTATTATGCCTCCAAACTGATCCCGCTGATCGCGGAAAGCGGCATGCATGTCGTGCCCAACCCACTGATTAACATCACCTTGCAGGGGCGATCAGACACCTATCCGCGCCGTCGTGGCCTGACCCGCGTCGTTGAACTGCGCGGGGCTGGCGTGAACGTCGCCTTCGGGCAGGATTGCTGCATGGATCCATGGTACCCGCTTGGCTCTGCCGACATGCTGGAAGTGGCCCATATGGGTGTGCACGCGGTGCCCATGACCAGCCGGGAGGCGATGGCATGGACCTTTGACAGTGTCACCCTGGGCGGCGCGGCGGCGATGGGTTTGGCCGACCCCACGATCCGTGTTGGTGGCCCCGCGACGATGGTGCTGCTGCAGGCGCGCGACAAGATCGAGGCGGTGCGGATGAAACCGACCCGTCTGGCCGTGATCAAGAACGGTGCGATCATCGCGCGCACCCCCCCGAAAATCGCCAGTCTGTCCTTGCCGGGCAGGCCCGATACGCTCGACCCGGCCAGTTATGCGCCGGGGGTCCACATGACCTGAACCCAACCAAAAGGATGCTGCCATGAGTTTTTCCACCACCCGCCGGACCCTGATGATGGGTGCTGCCGCCACGCTGGCGCTGCCTGCCTATATTCGTCAAGCCAACGCACAGACGGCTTTCCGCGTTGCGGGCGTCCATAACTCGCCCGTCGAAAATGCCTGGAACAGCCGGATCCATCTGGCCATGCAAGAGGCCGCAGCCCAAGGCCTGATCGAATATGAATTCTCGGAGGCTGTCGACGCCACCGATTACCCGCGCGCCATGCGCGAATATGCCGAAAGCGGCGTCAGTCTGGTCTGGGGCGAAAGCTATGCCGTGGAGCGGGAGGCGCGTGAAGTCGCCGCCGATTATCCCGAGACCGCCTTCCTGATGGGGTCATCCGGCGGCCCCGAGGGCGACAATTTCGGCGTCTTCGGCACCCGCAACCACGAGGCCGCGTATCTTGCCGGCATGTTGGCGGGCAAGATGTCGGAAACCAATGTCTTCGGTTCGGTCGGGGGCTATCCGATCCCCGAGGTGAACCTGTTGATCAACGCGTTCCGGTCGGGCGTGTCCGAAGTGAACCCCGACGCGACGTTCCTGAACGGATTTATCGGCGCATGGTTCGATCCGGCCCGCGCGCAGGAAGCCGCGATTGCCCAGATCGACGCCGGTGCCGATATCCTGTTTGGTGAGCGGATCGGGACGGCGGACGCGGCGCAGGCGCGTGGCGTCAAGGCGATCGGGTCGTTGATCGACTATACCCCACGCTACCCCGGCACCGTCTTTGCCAATGCGATCTGGAACTATGGACCGACGATTGCCGCCGTGGTCGCAGATGTGCAGGCGGGCACACCCGTTGGCCGTGACTATACCGAGTATTCGTTCATGCAATACGGCGGGAATGAGTTGATCTATGTGGCCGACGAAGTCCCGGCTGATGCGATCCCCGCGATGGAAGCCAAGCGCGCGATGATCCAGGCGGGCGAATTTACCGTGCCGATCAACAACGACGAACCGGCCTGATCGTTGACGGACGCCACGGCCCTCAGCAAGGCCATCACGGACGGGCACACCACTGCCCGCGCCGTGATGGCCGCCACGCTTGCCGCCATTGACCGGCAGGCAGCATTGGGGGCCGTGGTGCGCAGTTTGCCGGAGGCGGCGTTGCTGTCTGCCGCCAGCGCGTTGGATGCAACGCCGCCCGCATGCGCGTCACCATTTCATGGGATTCCGATGCTGGCAAAGGATCTGGGATCTGCCGCCCGTGGGCTTGCGCCCTGCGCTGGGTCGCCGGCGTTGCGCAAGATTGTCAGGGATCCCGCCACTGACAGCGATTTCATGGCCGGGCTGCGCGCGGCTGGCCTTGTGCCGATGGGCCTGTCGACCGTGCCCGAGTTCGGCTTTGCGCTGACATCGGAGCCACCGGGCGTGCCGCCCGCCGTCAACCCCTTTGATCCCGGCAGATCCCCGGGCGGATCGTCTGGCGGGGCCGCGGCGGCGGTGGCGGCCGGAATCGTGGCCGTGGCGCATGCCACAGATGCGGCGGGATCGATCCGCGTTCCTGCCGCGTGCTGCGGGCTATGGGGATTGAAACCGTCGCGCCGTGCAACGCCGGGGGGGCCTGATTACGGCAATCACCTGATGGGCGTGGTGGGCGAACTGGTGCTGGCAAGGTCCCTGCGCGATGTGGTTCAGGCGTTCGGGGCCTTTCACCCGGACCGGGGCGATGCATTGTTGCCAACCCGGCCCCGGATTGCGGTTGCCATTCCTGATCGGTGCGACGCGCCGACTGCAAAAGCCACGCGTGCCGTCGCGGCCCATTTCACGGCCATCGGGGCGGAGGTCACGATAATGCCCGCGCCCGACGCCTTGGGGGCCGAGGCCCATGCCCTTGTCGGGCGCATCTTGTCGGTGTCATTGGCCGAATGGATGGATGCGCTTGGGATTCCCGACACCGATATCACGCCCCTATCGGCCGCCAACGCCGCACGGGGGCGGGCCATGACGGGACCAGAGGTCTTTGGCCTTGCCCGCCGGGTGGAACAGTTCACCGATCGCGCCGCCGCGCTGTTCACGGATTTCGATGCGATCTTGATGCCGGTGCTGTCGGGCCCGCCGCCGCGTCTTGGCGCCTTTCCGTTTGAGCATACCAATGTCGACGCCCATCTGGCCGCGCTGGAAGCGCTGGCGCCGAACGCCGCGATTGCCAACGCCGCCGGTCTTCCCGCGCTTGCGCTGCCTGCGGGCATGCATGATGGCCTGCCCGTCGGCGTGCAGTTGATGGGGCCTGAGGGGGCGGACGCGATGCTGCTGGCCTTGGCAGCCCTCATAAACGACCGCCTTGCGCCGATACCCTATCCCGCGCCCATCGCCGGACTGCCCGAATGACGGCCGTTCTGGAACTGACGGGGATTACCAAGCGGTTCGGCGCGCTGACGGCGAATGACGATGTGTCGCTGTCCTTGGCGCAGGGTGAAATCCTTGCGCTTCTGGGGGAAAACGGCGCCGGCAAGACGACGCTGATGAATATCCTATTTGGCCACTATGCCGCCGATGCGGGCGATGTGCGGGTATTCGGCCAGACGTTGCCTCCGGGCCGCCCGCGCGCGGCGATCGAGGCGGGCGTGGGCATGGTGCATCAGCATTTCACGCTGGCGGCCAATCTGAGCGTGCTGGACAACGTGATGCTGGGATCGGAACGCCTTGTGCGGTTGCGCAGCGGGCGCAGCGCGGCACGGGCCAAGTTGCTGGATATCTCCGATCGGTTCGGCCTGCCCGTGGACCCAGACGCGCGGATCAGTCGGCTTTCGGTCGGTGAACGCCAGCGGGTCGAAATCCTCAAGGCGCTCTACCGGGATGCGCGCATTCTTATACTGGATGAGCCGACCGCCGTGCTGGCCCGTCCCGAGGCGGAACGCCTGTTCGCAACCCTGCGGGAGATGACACAAGAGGGGCTGAGCCTGATCTTCATCAGCCACAAGCTGCACGAGGTGATGGCCGCGTCCGACCGCGTCGCGGTGTTGCGCGGTGGCAAGATGGTGGCCGAGCGACGCACAGCAGAGACAAGCGCCAATGAATTGGCGGAGTTGATGGTGGGCCGCAGCGTTGTCCGCCCGAAACGTGAGGCCCACGCCATTGGCGCGCCGGTCGTGGTGGCCAGCGGGGTCAGTGTTGCAGGCAAACTGGACGACATCAGCTTTGCCGTGCACGAGGGGGAAATACTGGGCATCGTCGGTGTGTCAGGCAATGGGCAGGCCGCGCTGGGTGCGCTGGTGTCGGGTCTTGGCGGGCCGACGGCGGGCACACTGCGCCTTGGGGATGGCGATATGGGGTCGTTGTCGGCCCGTGCGCTGATTGATGCCGGGGCCGCGCGGATCCCCGAAGATCGCCATGCCGAAGGCGTGGTGGGGGAACTGCCGGTTTGGGAAAATGCCGTGCTTGAGCGGTTGCGGTCGAAGGCGTTTTCGCGCGGCGGGTTTGTCAGGCGGGGGGCCGCCCGCGCCCATGCCGCGGGCCTGATCGACCGGTTCGATATTCGCGGCGCGGTCCCTGACACGCGCACCGGGTTGCTGTCGGGCGGCAACATGCAAAAGCTGATTCTGGGGCGCAATCTGGCGTCATCGCCGCGGTTCATTCTGGCGAACCAGCCGACGCGCGGGTTGGACGAGGGCGCGATTGCCGCGGTCCATGCGGAATTGCTGGCGGCCCGCGCGGCGGGGGCGGCGATCTTGCTGATCTCCGAGGAACTTGAGGAAGCCGTGGGGCTGGCCGACCGGATACAGGCCATCGTGAAGGGGCGGTTGTCGCGCCCCGTGGTGGCCGAGGATGCGGACGCGCGACGACTGGGCCTGATGATGGCCGGAATGTGGGAGAGCACCGATGCGGCTTGAACGGCGTGCGCATGTTCCGCTGGGGCTGGTGGTGGCGGCCCCAGTGGCAGCGATTGTCGCGGCGCTTGCGCTGGCGGCGGGATTGATCGCGGCGGCGGGGGTCAATCCGTTGACGGCCTATGGTGAAATGCTGCGCGGGGCCTTGGGCAGCCGTCTGGCCATTACCGAGATGCTGACGCGCGCCACGCCCCTGATCCTGACCGGGCTGGCTGCCGCCGTCGCGTTCCGCGCGCGGCTGTGGAATATCGGGGGCGAAGGCCAGTTCTACATGGGCGCTTTGATCACGGCGTGGGCGGGGCATTCGCTGGGCTTGCCGGGGCCGTTGGGCATCGCGGTCTTGATGGTGCTGGGCATGGCGGCGGGGGCCGTGATGTTGGCCGGCCCCGCATTCCTGCGCCTGCGGTTCGGCGTCGACGAGGTGGTCACGACCTTGCTGCTGAACTTCATCGTGATCTTGTTCGTCGGCCTGATGATCGAGGGGCCATTGCGCGACCCGCTGGCGTTTGGCTGGCCGTCTTCCGTGCCTGTCGATGGTGACTATAGGTTGCCGGATCTGGTGCCGCGTACACGCCTGCATATCGGCCTGTTGTTTGCGATTGCCGCTGCGGGGGCCGTGTGGCTGGTGCTGGCGCGCACCGTGTTCGGGGCCGAAGCCCGCGCGGCGGGGTTCAACCCGCGCGCGGCCAGTTTCGCTGGAATTTCGCTGCCGCGCACCTTGATGGGTGTTGCGCTTTTGTCTGGCGGGCTGGCCGGGCTGGCGGGCGCGGTCGAGGTGATGGGCGTGACCGCATCGGTTACCACCACCATGTCACCGGGGTTTGGCTATGCGGGGATCGTGGTGGCGATGCTGGCTGCGCTGCATCCCGCGGGCGTGGTCGCGGCGGCGGTTTTCGTGGCGACGGTGTTTGTCGGTGCCGACGCGATGAGCCGCGCCACCGGCGTGCCCAGTTTTATCGCTGATGTCATCGTGGCGCTGTCGCTGCTGACGATGCTTGTCGCGCTGTTGTTCACAACATACCGGGTGCGGCAATGATCGAGGCGCTGGAAATCCTGACATCGGCCAGCCTGTGGGCGGCCGTGTTGCGCATTGCGACGCCGCTGATTTTCGGGGTGTTGGGCGCGCTGATCTGTGAACGGTCGGGTGTGTTGAACCTTGGGATCGAGGGGATCATGACGATGGGCGCGATGGTCGGCTGGCTGACCGTCTATCTGGGTGCGGACCTGTGGACCGGATTGGCGATGGCGGCGGCGGCCGGTGCGATGATGGGGCTGCTGCATGCGCTGCTGACCGTGCCATTGGGCCTGTCGCAACATGTGTCGGGGTTGGGTATCACGCTGTTTGCGTCCGCGCTGGCGTATTATCTTTACCGGCTGATCGTCGTGGTGGGGGAAAGCCCGCCAACGATCGTGCCGTTCCGCCCGCTGGACCTTGGCCCGTTGTCGGACCTGCCGTTTCTTGGGCCAGTATTCTTTTCGCAATCTGCCCCGACCTACGTTGCGTTGTTGGCCGTCGTGGTCATGGGCTATGTGCTGGCGCGCACCCCGCTTGGGCTGGCCATTCGGATGACGGGTGAAAACCCTCACGCGGTGGAGGCGCAGGGGGTGAACCCGATCGCCATTCGCATTGGCGCGGTGATGGCGGGATCGGCTCTGATGGGGGTCGGTGGGGCGTTCCTGACGACGGCCGCGTTCAATTCGTTCTTCCCCGAAATGGTGCAGGGCCGTGGTTGGATCTGTATCGCGCTGGTCGTGTTCGCGTCGTGGAGACCCTACAAGGCGTTGCTTGGCGCACTGCTTTTCGCGTTCTTCGATGCCTATCAGTTGCGCCTGCAAACAGTGGTTGAGGGTGTGCCCTATCAGCTGTTCTTGATGGCGCCCTATGTGCTGTCGATCGTTGCGCTTATCCTTGTGGCGCGGCGGGCCGAGGTGCCAGCGGCCTTGATGACGCCGTATCGGCGGGGCGAACGCTAGGGAACGCCGAATAGCCTGACCCAGTTGCAGCGGGCAGGGCAAAGGGAAAGCGGCCCGGGCGTCACCTTGCGCCGAAGGGCCCCAAGAATTGGCGCGTCAGAGGCCCCTGACCGCGACCCATGCGACCATAAGCGGCGTGGAATGGTTCCGTCTGTCTTCGGACGAATTGCCGGTGCTTGACGGTGCACCGGCAGCGTCGCCCGGTGATGGCAACCGTGATGACACCAGCGCCGATGATCGGGTCGCGCGCGATACGTCATTGCAGGAGATGGCCAGCAGTCTGTCGGCCAAGGATCGACTTGGGGCGGGTTGGCAGATGACGGGCTGGCGGATGGGAATGCACTGACGCACCCTTTGGGGCAAAGCCTGAAGTCCAGCGGGCAGGTTGCTTTGTTCCGGGAAATACCTCTCGCCTATTCAATGCGTTGGTGCATTGATTGTCTGATGACGGAAACCTTTAACTATATCATCATCGGAGCAGGTTCGGCCGGCTGTGTCTTGGCGCATCGGTTGAGCGAAGACGCCACATGCCGGGTCGCGCTGATTGAGGCGGGCGACGAACCGGACGCAAGGCTTGCACCGGTGCCGGGGGCGGCGTCGCATTTGCGAAACACAAGGGCGGATTGGGCGTTCACAACGACACCGCAACGCGAGCTGTTCGACCGTCGGATTGCCTATCCGCGTGGTCGCGTAATCGGCGGCACCAGCATTCTCAACTATATGGCCTACGTCCGTGGGAACGCGGCGGACTATGACGGCTGGGCGCAAATGGGGAACACAGGATGGTCCTACGCCGACGTGCTGCCGTATTTTCGCAAGGCGGAATCCAATGCGGACTTCGCGGACGCGTGGCATGGGCAGACGGGCCCTTTGAGCGTCGAGACAAGCCAGCATCGCCACCCGACTTGTGACCTGTTCCTGGAAGCAGCGCAGGCGTTGGGCCTGCCGTTCAATCCCGACTTCAACGGTGCGCAGCAGGCGGGCTGTGGATATTTTCAGGCGACCACGCGCAACGGTCGGCGCAGCAGCACGGCAGAGGCCTATCTGGATCCGGTGCGCCACAGGCCGAACCTGAAAGTGTTGAAGAACACGCACCTTTTGCGCATCGTCGTGGAAAAGACCCGCGCAGTCGGCGTGGAGGTTCTGGCCGAAGGCCGGAGGCTGGAGACCTTGCATGCTGAGGGTGAGATCATCCTGTCGGCGGGTGCGATCGGTTCACCGCAAATCATGATGCTGTCCGGTCTGGGTCCCGCCGATCATCTGACCGCGCATGGCGTCCCTGTCCTTTGCGATCTTCCCGCGGTCGGCCAAAACCTCGAAGATCATCTGGGCGTTGGCCCTGCTATTGCAACGGTTTCCGATCCCGACGCGGTTTTTGGCCAGTTGCCAGATCGTTTCGAGGACGCGTTGGCAGAGTTCGAACGGACGGGCGGCGGTTTGCTGGCGACGCATCATCTGGATGTTGGGGGCTTTTACTCGGTCGATGCCGGGACCATGTCGCCGCAGTGCCAAGTCTTCATGCTCCCCGGAATATGGGAGCCGTCCCGAATTGATGGCGTTCCCGATCGGAGCAAGATCATTCTGTATGGCTGGCCAACACGATCAAGAAGCCGCGGCTCGGTGAGCTTGGGGTCATCGAACCCACTGGACCCGCCAGTGATTGATCCGAACTATTTGTCTGATCCGGACGATCTGAGGGTTAGCGTGGAGATGGTGAAGTTTCACATCGACGTGTTGAATTCCCCTGCCTACAGCCCGGTTCGCGCCGGCAAAGCGCTGCCGGAATTTGTGGCCGATACGGATATCGCCGATCACGTCCGGCGTAACGCATCCACGATATGGCATTCGACAAGCACCTGCAGAATGGGGTCGGGAGAGATGTCGGTGGTCGGACCGGACCTTCGCGTTCACGGGGTCGATGGGCTCCGGATCTGCGATGCGTCCGTCATGCCGACAATGGTCAGTGGAAACCCCAACGCCGCCATAATTATGGTCGCCGAAAAGGGCGCAGCTCTTGTAAAACAGTGAAATCAGGGGTGGCGGCTCGGACCTCAAGCTTCCGTCACGCAGGGCCCTTTGTCCGTACTTCCGTGCCGCCGCGCCGGTTCAATCCTTTCACCTGTGTCTCAGACGCATGTTTGAAGGATCAACCATGAAGGAATTTCAGGGGCTCGGCCAATCCCGCTGTTTCAATGGATGAATTGGCGGCAGAACCCCAAGCGGAAGATGCCTCCCCAAACCCCGATCGTCCTTGACGGAGCTTACCCTGTGGGCGCCATCAAGGACGGTCGGTCTTGTCGGTGGGCGAGTCTTGTTCCGCTGGTAAACGACCACCGAGGCCTTTTTGCGGGATGTCGCGGGGGGAAATGGCTAATCCGAACGGGAACAAGTCGCTAAGATTTATAACGCTTCAAAGCTATTGGTGCGGGCGGGGGGACTCGAACCCCCACGGGCACAGGGCCCAACAGATTTTA
>JAFMHK010000015.1 GCA_017854585.1 Paracoccaceae bacterium | reverse complement strand
CGCGCGGCGACCTTCACGCCGCCCTCACCGCCGTGGACACCGCCCTCACCATCTATTCGCCCGACCAGACGCCCTACGATCACGCCACAGCCACCCGCCTTCGCGACCTCATCCAATCCGCCCTCGACGCCCTGCCCTAGGGCGCGTTCAACACCATCGATACGGCCACCCCGGCGCACAGAATCAGCCCAATCCGCCCCCAACTGTGCGAAAATCGCGTATGCATGGGGTGTGCATCACTTGTGCATCATCCGTGCAGTCCCCATTTTGCAGCTTCCGGTTGAACGACCGCCCGCCCGCACCCGCTTGGCAAACGCGCGTAAATTCCTTAACGTCACCCGGCGCAATGTGTGGAAGTCCGATGGAAACCTACGAATACAAGGTGGTCCCCGCCCCCGAAAAAGCCACCAAGGTCAAAGGCTTGCGTGGTCCCGCCTGCTTTGCCCATACGCTGGAACAGGTGATGAACGACCTTGGCAAGGACGGGTGGAGCTACGTCCGCGCCGACACCCTTCCGGTGGAGGAACGCACAGGTCTCCGCGCACGCCAGACGCATTACCGCAACATGCTGATTTTTCAGCGTAAAATCACCGCCGAACCCGCCAAACTGGACGCGCCACAGCCCGCAGCGGCAGCACCGGCCCCCTTGCCAGCGCCGCCACCTCTGCCCATGATCATGATGCCGGCCAACGCGCCCGACATCCCCGAACGCCCCGCCGCCGAATAGCCCTAATCGCGCAGCGTCAGGCTCAGCGCATGGATTTCCGAAACCAGTTCCTTGCCCAACGCAGCATGCACCGCGCGGTGCCGCGCGATGCGGCTAAGTCCCCGAAACTTATCGCTTTCTAACGTGACGTTGAAGTGGCTCTCGCCACCCTCCTGATATCCGCCATGTCCCCGGTGGCTTTCACTGTCGTCGATCACCTCCAAGACCCGCGGTTGAAACGCAGCCTCCAAGGCGACGCGAATTTTCTCGGTTCTGCTCACAGTTTTCTACCCTTCTTCTCTTCACCTTGCCGACCAAAACCCTAAACTGCCTCTTCCGAGTCGAAAAGGGATGCCTCATGGCTGACAAAGATCCATTTAACTTTGACCTTCGCGTCTCAACCGACAAGAAGAAACGCCGCGGCGGTCGACGTGGCATGTCCGGTGCCTTCGAAACATCGCAACGCGTCTGCGAACATCCGACCTGTGAAGAACAGGGCCAGTATCGCGCGCCCAAGTCGCCCGACATTCTGGACGACTATTACTGGTTCTGCCGCGAACATGTGCGTGAGTACAATCTGAAGTGGAACTTCTTCGACGGCACGACCGAGGCCGAGATGGAGGCGCAACTCGATCGGGACCGTGTCTGGGACCGGCCCACAAAGCCGTTCAAGCAATCGGCCGAGGAACGCGCATGGGCCCGACTTGGGGTGGATGATCCCCATCAGGTGCTGGGCGAAAATGCCACCCGCAATCCCGGGAAAGGCACGTCAAGCGGTCGTAAACTTCCCCCGGCCGAACGCCGCGCCGTGGATATTCTGGAAGCCAAGGACTATTGGACCAAGACGGAAATCCGCAAATCTTACAAGGCGTTGATCAAGATCCTTCACCCCGACATGAACGGTGGCGACCGCAGCGACGAGGATCGCCTGCAAGAGGTGGTCTGGGCTTGGGATCAGATCAAGGAAAGCCGCTATTTCAAGGCCTGAGCCAATGCCGGCCAAGACGGTTAACACACTGATCCTTGGGGCTGGGGCGGCGGGTCTCATGGCCGCCGCACACGCCGGGCCTGACACGCTCGTCATCGACCACGCCCGCAACCCAGGGGAGAAGATCCGCATCTCGGGTGGTGGGCGGTGCAATTTTACCAACCTGCACACCGGCCCCGAGAACTTCCTGTCCGAAAACCCACATTTCGCCAAATCCGCACTCAGCCGCTATACCCAATGGGACTTTATCGACCTTGTTGAGCGTCACCAAATCGCGTGGCACGAAAAGACCCTCGGACAGCTTTTCTGCGACCGCTCCGCCAAGGACATCATCGCCATGCTTTTGGCCGAAATGGCACCGGCAGAGCTATGGTTGCAGACAGAGGTGACCGAGATCCGCAAGGCAGGTGACACCTTCACCGCAACCCTGTCCCGCGAGGGGCAAACGACCACGGTCGCGGCGCGCAACCTGATCGTTGCAACAGGCGGTAAATCCATCCCCAAGATGGGCGCCACCGGACTTGCTTACCAGATTGCTGCGCAATTCGGCCACCGCGTGACCGAGACACGCCCCGCCCTTGTGCCGCTAACGTTCGACGGCCCCGCCAAGGACGCATTTGCGGCGCTCTCCGGCACGGCGGCGGACGCGCGGATCAGCTGTAACGGCACCCAGTTTCACGAGGCGATCTTGTTCACCCACCGTGGGTTATCTGGCCCCGCCGTGCTGCAAATCTCCTCCTACTGGCACGAGGGGGACAGCCTTGCCGTCCAACTTCGCCCTGACCTGAACCTGTTCGATCACTTGCGCACCCGTCGGTCAGAAGCAGGCGCCAAAGCCGTGCAGACAATTCTGGCGGAACTTCTGCCCAAGAAGCTTGCGCAACATCTGGCGGCGGAAATGCAACTGTCGGGTAACATGGCCGACCAGACCGACATCGCCTTGCGCAATTTGGCAGACCATCTGACCCGGTGGGAACTGACCCCAACGTCATCCGAAGGTTACCGCACCGCAGAGGTGACACTTGGGGGTGTGGCCACCGACCGCATCAGTTCGAAAACCATGCAATCCCAACTTGTTCCCGGCCTTTACTTCATCGGCGAGGCGTTGGATGTCACGGGCTGGCTTGGCGGTTACAACTTTCAGTGGGCTTGGTCGTCGGGTGTGGCGGCGGGCCGCGCCATCGCCACCGCGCAGGCTTAGCCACGCCAGAAGTTGGTGGTGAACAAGACGAAGACCACCATCAATTCCAACCGGCCGATCAACATCGCCATCGCCAGAATCCATTTTGCTGAATCGTTCAGGCCCTGAAAGTTCCCCGCAGGGCCGATCTCGTCCCCAAGGCCCGGCCCGATATTGCCAAGCGCCGTGGCCGCACCCGAAATCGCGGTAATGAAATCCAGCCCCGTCAGACCAAGCAGAACCGATGTAATGCCAAGCGTCACAAAGAACAGCACGAAGAATGCCATGACCGAGGAAATCACCTCCTCCGCCACCGGCCGACCGGAGTAGCGCGGCCCAAACACGCCGTGGGGCGCATACAGCCTGCGAACCTGCGTCGAGATCGATGCAAAAAGCAATTGGTAGCGAAAGACCTTGATCGAACACGAGGTTGACCCCGCGCAGCCTCCGATCAGGCCGATGAAGAAGAACAACACGACCGGCAAATTGCCCCATAGCTGGTAATCGACACTGGCAAACCCGGTGCCGCTGATGATCGAGGTGACGTTGAACACGCCCTCACGCAGGCCATGTTCGAAATGGTCCCCATTTGCCAGAATCCGGTAGATCGTCAGGGTGATGGTCAGGGTGAAAATGATCGACAGATATGTCGCCACCTGCGTGTCGCGAAAGAATGGTCGCGCCGTGCCTGCAAGCAATTGCACATAACGTACAAAGGGCAAGCTCGCCAAGACCATGAATACTGACGCGGCATATTCCATTGGCCCCTGAAAGGCCCCGAACGAGGCATCGCGGGTCGAAAACCCACCCGTCGACACCGTGGTCAGCGAATGCACCAGCGCATCGAACGCCGGCATGCCAAGCGCCAGATAGGTCAAGCCGCATGCCGCCGTCAGGGTCAGGTAGATCACAGATATACGGCTGGCGATTTCGGCGGCACGCGGCAGGATCTTGCCCATGGTATCAAACGCTTCGGACCGAAAGATCTGCATGCCGCCCACGCGCAATTCAGGCATGAAGACCATCGCCACCACAATGATGCCAACACCGCCGTACCATTGCATCAGGCCCCGCCACAGCAATAGCCCCTGTGGCAGTGTGTCCAACCCCGTGAACACGGTCGAACCTGTGGTCGTCATGCCCGACATCGCCTCGAAAAACGCGTCGACCACCCGCGCCTCGGTCGCGCCGAACATGAAGGGCAAGGCACCAAAGATCGGCAGCACCAGCCAGACGCCCGTGGTCAACAAGAACGTCTGCTGGATCGACAAGCCGCGCACCACGGCATTCGCGCAGGCCAAGGTCAAGATGACCCCGAACACGGTGGTGATGGCAGCCGTTTCCGCGAATGCGCCCCAATGTCCGTTGCCTGCGATCAGATCGGCAAACATGGGAATGACCATCGACAGCCCCAAAGCCGAGATCAGCAAACCAAGCACATATCCAACGGGGCGCAGATCAAACATGCGGCGGAGCGTTGGCGTGCCGCGCCCCCACTGTCAAGCAAACGACATGCGCGCGGCCCCTTGATGCAAGAAAAATTTACGCGCGTGCGACAGGTTTTATTTGTTGAAAAACAAACCCGTCGCCGATAACGTTTTCGTCAAACACAATGTTGTAGGCTCATGGGCACAACCGCCCGGGCAGAGCTATTAGGTTGCCGACGCCGGCAGGAGATTGATTTGACCGATACGAAGGCCGAAAAAACCGCGACCAAGACCCTTAAGGACGATGATATCATCACCGCGCATCGCCGTGTCGGACGATCTGGGGCAAGCGGAACCGATGTTGATACTGCGGCGCATACGGACGCCGACACCGTGACGGACAGCGACAAAGGCAAGCACTGACATCGCTTGAGAGAAAATATTGCACCATATCTTGGTGGCGCGACCAGTTCGATTAACCAATAAGGGGTAGGGACACATGACTGACAAATCAAAGGACAAGACCAGTAAATCACTGGATGAGACGCAGATTGAAACGGATCGTGTCAACATAGGGCGTCGGGCCGTGCTGCGCGGCTTCGGCGTTGGTACGCTTGGCATTGGCACACTCGCAGTTTCCGGCTGTGTCGTAACACCCATGCCCACCCCGGTAAGACCCATGCCCGGCACCGGCTTTACCGACAGCGATAATGGCCCGATCACCGATCCGGGTGGCCGTGGACGCGGCGGACCCCGCAGTTTTGCGACCGGCCGCACAGACAGCGACAACGGCCCGATCGTGGATCGCGTCGGTTTCGGACGCAGCTGATCCAGCCGCGACATACAAAAACAAAACGCCCCGTTCAAATTGATCGGGGCGTTTTGCATGGAGGGATCGCCGGGGCGCAATGCCACGCAGTGGATCACCCGGCGTGGATCAGCGTCGCGAACATCTTCGGATCAAGGCTGGCCTGATCGAAGGTCGGGCCTTCGATCAAGACTGATACCGCATCATGGCTGTGCAGGCTTTCCTGATGGCTGGCCAAAACACGAAAATCGCCAACCCGCGCATCGCCCTGCAACTGTTCGGCAAACAGGCGCGCGGCATCTTCCACGAAAATCGGGTTCGCTGCGTTCAGTTCCGCGAATGCTTGTTCATCCTCACGCTTGACCATCACTTGCGTCTCCGTCGGCACGGCGGCACGGGCCATTTCAATCAGATCCTCGAACCACAGGCAGGCGTCGCTGTCGGCCATTTCCACGGAAATCCGCGCGACCGAGCGTTGTGAATGCGGCGTGGCCAACTGGCCGCGCGTCGCGCGCGCGTGTTCCGCCAATTCCAGCGAACAGGGGCAGGTCGAGGAATACAGGTAATCCAGATGCACGATTTTCTGACGCAGGCCGCCGCGTTCAACCAGTTCCAGCGCGATATCGTAATACTGATATCCCGACAGGCCCGACCGCAGGCTTCGCACCTTCATCGGAAAGCTGAACCGCATCTGAATGCGGGCGTCAAAGCTCTCAAGGTCGGCCTTGTAATCGTCCAGTGCGGCCTCGATCACTTCGAAGCTGAAGGTCTTTTCGGCATGCGCATAAAATGACCGCATGATGCGGCTCATGTTGATGCCCTTCTTGTCCGCATCCAGACTGACGGTGCCCGTGACCGAGGTTTCCAGCGTCAAATCGCCGTTGTCGCGGGTGTGATAATGGATCGGCAGGCGAAAGTTCGAAATGCCCACATGCTGGATCTGCCTGTTCGCGCCCTTGATCAGGCTGGAGGGGCCGTTCTGCAGATCAGGCAACGTATCCTTGTAATCCGAATCAACCATGAAATCCGACGGATATTCACGCCGGAACGCAGGGTAGCTGGCTAATGTCAGCATCTTCGCCGCCGCTGGATCCAGTTCGGCCAGTGCCTCAGCGTCCAATCCCTTGGCCCATGATTTCAGCAGTTCAAGCGCCGCCTTGGCGTCGTCACGCGTAGGTGCCTTCGAAATTCCACTTACATGCACGTTCATGTTTGACCCTTCCATCCGTAAGCATCGTCGCAAGAATATGGGGGGCCGATCGTGACCAGCCAATTCTTGTAATGCACTTCTTTTACGCTAACGGGGGCGGGCCGGATCACTCAACCGCGTACTTACCGCCGAATTTTGCGACAAAGTTCCGCAAGATAAGGGCTGGCATGCTTATCCGTTCCGCAAGCACCTTTTCCATCAGCGCCGCGCCCTTTTCGGGCGGGAAATAGCCCCGATCGCCGTAGATACGGATCCGGGTGGCAAAGCTCTGGCCGTCGGCCTCAGGATGAAACTGCGTGGCATAAACGTTCTGGCCGGTCCGGATCATCTGAAATGGGCAAGGTTCACTGCCAACCAGATGGACCGCCCCAGCCGGCAGATCCTGCACCGCTTCCTTGTGACCGACAAGCGCGCGGAATTCAGACGGAACGCCTGCCAACATCGGATCAGCCGCGCCCGCTGTTGTCAGGTGGCAATCCACCCCGCCAACGGCTTCGCCATACCGCGCCTTGCTGACCTGCCCACCCAAATGATGGGCCAGAATACCCATGCCGTAACAGCAGCCCATGAACGGCATGTCGCGCGCGATTATGGCAGGCATCAGCGACAATATATCGGCCTCGACCCGCGCCTCTTGCGGGGATTTCACGTCCGGTGCATCGCTGATGCACGCCGGACCGCCACCGACAATGACGCCCGCATAACCTTCAAGGGCTAGTGTCGGGATCGGCCCTTCATCCAGCCGGATGCGCCGGACCCGATCGCCGGACAAACCCGCCCGCAGCAAGAACGCCTGAAACTCCTCGTCAGATGCCTCGTCTTCTGGACGCGACTGCAAGATCAGGAACTGCTTCATGCCGCGTCAAGCGCCCTCTGAAGATCGACCAGCAGATCACCTGCATCCTCCAACCCGACGCTCAACCGCACCAATCCGGGCGTAATGCCCAGAACTGATTTTTGGTCGTCGGACAGGCGTTGATGCGTTGTGGTGGCCGGGTGCGTGATGATGGATTTCGCGTCCCCAAGGTTGTTCGAGATGGTCACGATTTCCAGTGCGTTCAAAAACCGGAACGCCGCCGCCTGCCCGCCCGCAAGTTCCAGCGCCATAACCGTGCCGCCTTTTTCCATCTGCCCCATCGCAAGCCCATGCTGCGGGTGACTGGCCAGACCGGGATAGATCACGCGGGCCAGAGCGGCGTTGCCTTCAAGTCCTTGCGCCAGCGCCAGCGCCGTTTCCGCCTGCGCCCGACACCGCAGATCGACCGTTTCCAATGATTTCAGCAACACCCACGCATTGAACGGCGACATCGCCCCACCGGTGTGTTTCAGATAGGGTTCGACCGTCTTGCGAATATAGTCCTGCGTGCCGCAGATCACCCCGCCCAGCACCCGGCCCTGCCCGTCGATGTGTTTGGTGGCGGAATACACCACCACGTCCGCGCCAAGCCCGATCGTGTCCTGAAAGACCGGCGTCGCAAACACATTGTCCACGATAACGGTCGCGCCTACGCGATGGGCAATTTCCGATACACCCGCAATATCAATGACTTCCAGTGTCGGATTGGACAGGGATTCAAAGAAAGCCACCTTGGTCTCTGGCCGCATCGCCGCACGCCATTGGTCAAGATCGGTGCCATCCACGAACGTCACCTCAACACCGTAACGGGTCAGCACGTCCTCCAGAATATAAAGGCATGACCCAAACAAGGCGCGCGCAGAAACAACGTGATCGCCCGCGCGCAACATCGACGTAAGCGCACCGTTAACCGCCGCCATGCCGCTGGCCGTGGCAAAGGCAGCCTCGGTTCCTTCAAGGCTTGCGATGCGATCTTCGAACATCGCGACGGTCGGGTTGCCATAGCGTGCATAGATGAACTGATCCCGCTCGGAATGGATGAATCGCGCTTCCGCAGCTTCGGCGCTGTCGTAGACAAAACCCTGCGTCAGGAACAACGCCTCGCTCACCTCGCCATATTGGCTGCGGCGGGTGCCAGCATGCACGGCTCGTGTCCGTGCGTTCAGTTTCGGTTTTTGGTGGTCGTCTTTCATGCCATCGCCTCCTGATTGGCCGGGCATAAAAAAGCCCCGGCCGGTGACGGTCGGGGGCGGGTGTTCAGACTGCGCCTCGACCTCTTTAGCGGAATGTTTAGCGTGGCCCGCAATCCGGTTCACAAAGCGCCACGTTGTTATCGGTTACGTCCGCGCCCCGATTTGGTCAAGGGTCAATTGCAGCATTGCGCATTGTCCGGTCGTTCCCGAATTGCCGTATTTGCAATATCCATCTGTCGACGGACCGTCCTTTCGGTGACCCGGACACGCGCCGCAGTCACGGATTGGGCTGTTTAGGTCACTGACCTGCGGCACGGAACTGCCCTTCGCGCGCCTGACTGCGCAGGCTTGGCCAAGCACACAGGTGGCAGCAGGGTCCGTTTCATGCCGGTTTTTGCAACCTACTTCCCTCAATCGCCCGTCACTCGGCATCGCATCGTCCTGACAGGCGGGGAATCCCTGCGCCCACTTCCCCCTTGCAGCAGCTACGATAACACACGATCTGCAATTCAAAGGCGAGGCCTTGCCAATGCGCGTCGGCAGCATGGCAGTTTGTCTGGTTTTTGAGATGAAAGCTGCCTATCGTAGTAGGCCTAACAAACGGGGAGCGTTCATGAATTCCGGCACCTTGCAAGGCGTAGCCTTTTTTGCCCTCGCGGCGATCATCCTTGTCGCCATCTTCGGCGGCTTCGGGGCGCTCTGATCATGTCCAAACGCTATGGTGGTGAATTCAGCCCCACTGGGCAACGCACGGATCCAGACAACCGGCAATCGGCCACCGCACCGCCACCGCTTGAGGTTGCCAGCTTTAAGGGCCGCAGCCCGATGCGCCATGGCGCCAAGATCAACCTCTTGTTCATCTTGCCCCTCGGTGTGCTGATCACTGCGTTCTTCCAGCCCGTTACGGCGATGACGGTCGACCTGCTTGGGGGCATGGCCCTTCTGCTTGGTGCATGGCTGACCCGCGACGGCGTCCGCGCGGAGGATGCATATCTGGAACGCAAGGTGGCGCGCCGCCCCGCCATCCCGCGCAAGATGTTCGGGTCGGTCGCCACCGGGCTTGGTGTGGGCCTGTTGGTGTTCGGCGGGCAATGGGTGCTGCCTTCGGCCATCATTCTTGGCGTCCTTGCCGCCGGCCTGCACCTGTTTTCCTTCGGGGTCGACCCGATGACAGACAAGGGGTTGGAAGGCGTCGACAGCTTCCAGACCGACCGTGTCGCCCGCAAGATCGACGAGGCCGAAGCGGTCTTGGCCCAGATGAAAGATGCCATCTTGCGCGCCCGCGATCGGCAATTGGAAAGCCGCGTTGACGGGTTCCAGCACACGGTGCGCCAGATGTTCCGCCAGGTCGAGGAAGACCCGCGTGACCTGACGGCGGCCCGTAAATACCTCGGTGTCTATTTGCAGGGCGCGCGGGATGCGACGGTCAAGTTCGCAGACCTTTATGGCCGGAACCGCGATGCGCAGGTGCGGGCCGATTATGTGGCCCTGTTGGATGATCTGGAAACCAATTTCGCCGCGCGATCAACAGCCATGCTAAGCGACAATCGCGATGCGCTCGATATCGAAATGGAAGTGCTGCGCGAGCGGCTGAACCGTGACAATTTGCATTTGAACGAATGAGGGAACGCTTATGACCACAGAAGTCCGCCAGAAGGCCGAGGAAGCCGAGAAGCTGGTTCAGGAATTGAACGCCGTCGTCTTGCCGGAACCGTCCACAGCATTGGTCCCCTTGGCCGAGGCCGAGGCGCCCACGGCCGACGCGATCCGCAAGCGGATGGCCGAGATCGACATGACTGACACCAATTCCATCGTATCGTTCGGATCGAACGCACAGGCGGAATTGCAGGTCATCTCGCAAGAGATGCTGCAGGGCGTGAAGAACAAGGATGTCGGGCCCGCAGGCAATTCGTTGCGCGATATCGTCGGCACGATCCGCGGATTCTCGGTCGATGAACTGGATCCGAACCGCAAGCAAAGCTGGTGGGAACGTCTGTTCGGCCGCGCCAAGCCGTTACATGATTTCATGGCGAAATACGAAGATGTTCAGGGCCAGATCGACAAGATCACCGACGAATTGCTGGGTCATGAGCATATGTTGATGAAAGACATCAAGTCGCTGGACAAGCTTTATGACAAGACCTTGGCGTTCTATGACGAGTTGGCACTGTATATCGCCGCAGGTCAGGAAAAGCTGAAGGAACTGGACGAAGACACCATCCCCGCCAAGGAAGCCGAGGTTGCCGCCGCCCCCGAAAATGATCAGGTGATGGTGGCACAGGAATTGCGCGATCTGCGCGCGGCGCGCGATGATCTGGAACGCCGGGTCCACGACCTGAAACTGACCCGTCAGGTCACGATGCAATCGCTGCCCTCGATCCGGCTGGTTCAGGAAAACGACAAGTCGCTGGTGACCAAGATCAACTCCACCTTGGTCAACACCGTCCCGCTGTGGGAAACGCAGCTTGCGCAGGCGGTGACCATCCAGCGGTCGACCGAGGCGGCCAAGGCCGTGCGGGAGGCCAACGACCTGACCAACGAACTGCTGACCTCGAACGCAGCCAACCTGCGCCAAAGCAACAAGATGGTGCGCGAAGAGATGGAGCGCGGCGTCTTCGATATCGAAGCGGTCAAGCAGGCCAACGCGGACCTGATCGCCACGATCGAGGAAAGTCTTGCGATCGCGGACGAAGGCAAGGCACGCCGAGCCGCCGCCGAGGTCGAGATGAAGAAGATGGAATCCGAGCTGCGCGATACCCTTGCCTCGGCCACGGCGCGCAAGACCGGGACTGGCGCAATCGTGGGCGAATCCGTGCCCGGTCAAGCTTCCTGATCATGGCGGCGGGGCGTAGACATTGGGGCGGCTTGGCCAGTTTGACAGCGGCAATGCTGCTATCGGCTTGTGTCATGACGCCCACAACATCGCCCCGCCCCACACCGCGTGTGGATGCGCCAGACGTCGAGATCCCCGCCCCTTCGACCGAAAGCAGATCCTACGCCCGCTATTACGCCAGCGTCGAGGCGCGGCTGGTCAGCGACGGGATGCTGCGCACGGATGGCGGCGGTGCCGACACCCCGTTTTCCGCGCGTCAATTGGCGGCAAATTTCGAACGCATTGCACTTTTTGACGAATACACGCTCTCGGGCGGGCGCTTTGTGGCGCAACAAACGCCAAGCCGCCTGCGACGCTGGGAAATCCCGGTGCGGATCCAGCCGCACTTTGGCCTGTCGGTCGATGCCGAACAGGAATCCGAGGATCGCGCAGTCCTGTCCACCTATGCGACCCGGCTTGCACGGGCCACGGGCCATCCGATCCGCACCGTCACATCGGGCGGCAATTTTCATGTGCTCTACATCAGCCGCGACGAACAGCGCGATCTTGAGCCTTTGCTGCGCCAGTTGGTGCCGGGCATCGGGCCGGAAACGATCAACGAAATCGTAAACCTGCCGCGGTTCACGTTCTGTTCAGTCTATGCGTTCAGCCAGTCAGGGCAACGCCCCGTCTACGTCACAGCGGTCGCGATTATCCGCAGCGAACACCCCGACTTGCTGCGTCGCTCTTGCGTCCATGAAGAGGTGGCGCAGGGGCTTGGCCTGCCCAATGACAGCCCGGCGGCGCGCCCATCGATCTTCAACGACGACGAAGAATTCGCCCTGTTGACCGACCATGACGCCTTGTTGCTGCAAATTCTCTATGATGACCGCTTGACCCCCGGCTTGACCCCGGAGGAGGCCCGACCACTGGTCGAGATGATTACCGAAGAGCTGCTTGGCGGGCCAAGCTGACCAGATTACACTTGTTTCCCGAAGGAGACCGCATCCATGCCCATTTTTGATTTTCTGTCTGGCCAATTCATCGATGTCATCGAGTGGACCGACGACACCCGCGACACCATGGTCTACCGCTTCGAACGCTACGGCCATGAAATCAAATATGGTGCCAAGCTGACCGTCCGCGAAGGCCAGCACGCGGTGTTCATCCATGAAGGCCAACTGGCCGATGTGTTCACTCCGGGTCTCTACATGCTCGAAACGAACAACATGCCGATCATGACCAGCCTTCAGCACTGGTCGCACGGCTTCAGTTCGCCCTTCAAGTCCGAGGTGTATTTCGTCAACACGAACCGCTTCACCGACCTGAAATGGGGCACCAAGAACCCGATCATGATCCGCGACAGCGATTTCGGTCCAACCCGCATTCGCGCCTTTGGTACCTATACGGTCAAGGTGGCCGATGCCGGCCGCTTCATGACCGAGATCGTCGGCACGGATGGCGAATTCACCACCGATGAGATCACGAACCAGATCCGCAACATCATCGTCCAGCAATTCAGCAGCGTCATCGCAGCCAGTGGCATCGCGGTGCTGGATATGGCGGCAAATACCGGCGATCTGGGCAAACTGGTGGCCGACAAGATATCGGAAACGATCACGACTTACGGCCTGACACTGCCCGAACTTTATATCGAGAACATCAGCCTGCCCCCGGCGGTCGAGGCGGCGCTGGACAAGCGAACCTCGATGGGGGTCGTCGGCGATTTGTCGAAATATCAGCAGTTTGCCGCCGCCGAAGCGATGCAGGCCGCAGCCACCACCCCCGGCGGCAGCGGTATGGGCGAAGGTCTTGGGATGGGTATGGGCATGGCGATGGCCAACCAGATGGGGAACATGATGGGTGGGCAACAGGGGCAACGTGCTGCCGCCACCCCGCCGCCGCCACCTGTCGAACATGTCTGGCATATCGCCGTGAACGGACAAACCTCGGGGCCGTTTTCCAAGGCCGATCTGGGGCGCATGGCGGGCGATGGCAGCCTGACGCGCCAGACCCATGTCTGGACCGCCGGGCAAGATGGGTGGAAGACCGCCGGCGAGGTGACGGAACTGGCGCAACTGTTCACGGTCATGCCGCCGCCGCCACCGCCGGCGTGACCCTGATGCTGACCGGGCAATGCGATTGCGGGGCCGTGCGCGTCACCATCCCCGGCCCGCCCCGGCGCATCAATGCGTGTCCCTGCCGCTATTGCCAGCAAATAGGCGGCAGGTGGGGGTATTTCCGACCCGAAAGCGTGGAGGTCACCGGACCGACGACACCCTATCAGCGGGCCGAGAGGGTGATCACCTTTCACCATTGCGCGATCTGCGGGGTGACAACGCATTGGTCGCCCGCAAGGGCCGATATCGAACGGATCGGCGTCCAGATGGCGAATTTCGATCAATCGGCGCTGGTGGATGTGCCCGTCGTCTGCGGGGTCTGATGATGACCGCATGGCGCGATGGAATCAAAAACCGCTGGCCGATACCGGGGCTGAAACATCTGCGGCCGCATCGTCGCACAGTGCTGAAGGTGCTGCATCTTCTGGTCATCCCCCTTTTGATCTGGTTTTTTCTGGTGGAGCCGCGCGATGTGGCACGCGTTGGACAATGGGCGGTAAAGCTGCATTCCGCCTTGGGCCTCACGTTTGTCTCTCTCGCGTTGTTCTGGACGGTTGATTACCTGCAGCGCGGTCTGGCCAGTCGGCCGGGGCCGAAATTGCCCCGGTGGGCACGGGCCGTGCATCCCGCACTCCACAAGACGCTGATCTGGGGCCTGTTCGGCGTGGCGGTTTCGGGGTTCTTGCTGGGTCTGACCTCGGCCATCTTGCTGTGGGCAGGGGGCATCGTGCCGATCGCACCACCGCTGGACATGCCCGCAGCCAACGATCTGGTTGGCCAGATCCATGCCATCGAGTTCTACGTCTTGTTCGCCATCGTCATCGGCCATGCGGGATTCCACGTCTGGCGCCACCTTTGGCTACGCGATAACGCTTTACGCATAATGGCGCCGCGCGCCTTCCATCGATTTTTGTGACCCACGGATACCCATGACATGAGCCAGAGCCCGTCCGATTTCGACAGCGAAGACACAACGGCATCCCCGTTGGAGGAGCATCGGTTTCCGTGTGATAACTGCGGGTCGGATTTCCGGTTCGATCCGGCCAAGTCGATGTTGGTCTGCGATCATTGCGGCAATACCAAACCCGCGGATGACAGCGGGCCGTGGGACACGCAGGGCCTGAAGGAGTTGGATTTTCAGGCTGCCCTGCGCGAACAGCTTCCCGCGCAGGAGATGGAAGAAACCCGCGTCACCACCTGCCCGAATTGCGCGGCTCAGGTGGAATTTCAGCCCGATGTCCATGCCGCCGAATGTCCGTTCTGCGCCACACCGGTTGTTGCGGACACAGGAACACACCGCCACATCAAACCCAAGGGCGTCTTGCCCTTCACATTGACGGAAGATCAGGCCCGCGACGCGATGACCCGGTGGCTGGGCCGCTTGTGGTTCGCGCCGAATGGCCTCAAGGAATATGCGCGCAAGGGCCGCAAGATGGACGGCATCTATACGCCCTACTGGACCTATGACGCCAAGACCGCCTCGCGTTACACGGGCCAGCGCGGGACCGTCTATTATGTCACCGTGCGCGGCCCAGACGGCAAACCGCGTCAGGAACAGCGCATTCGCTGGACCGGCGTGTCCGGCCGCGTCAGCCGGTTCTTCGATGATGTTCTGGTTCTGGCCGCGCGGTCGTTGCCGAAACGATATACCGATGGTCTGGCGCCATGGGATCTGAGCAAGCTTGAGACTTACCAACCAGAGTATCTGGCCGGGTTCAGGGCCGAAGGCTACACCGTCGATCTGGAAGAAGGCATGACCGAGGCCCGCCAGATCATGGATGCGCAGATCCGCGCGGATGTGCGCCGTGATATCGGCGGTGACAGGCAACGGATCATCACCCTTGATACCGACGTGTCGGACGTGACGTTCAAGCATGTTTTGCTGCCCATCTGGCTGGCTGCCTACAAATACCGGCGCAAGAGCTATCGGTTCGTGGTCAACGCCCAGACCGGCAAGGTGCAGGGCGAACGGCCATGGTCCGCGTGGAAGATCACCTTTGCCGTGTTGACCGCATTGATATTGATCGCGGCAGGCCTCTATCTTTATTCCGTCTATGGCGAGGGAGGCAGCGGTTCGTTTGTGCCCTCCGTGTCTGGCGGAGGGGTTGGTTTCACAAAGTAACGGACTGGTCGCGCGCGGTAGAACGGGCTAATCACCCACCCGAGGATATTGCCCGAAGGAGCGAAACCCATGATCCTATGTTGTGGCGAAGCGCTGATCGACATGTTGCCCCGCAAGACCGAGGGGGGCGAGGCCGCATTTGCTCCCTATCCCGGAGGCGCGGTCTTCAACACCGCCATCGCGCTGGCGCGATTGGGTCAGCCGACGGGGATGTTCACCGGTCTGGCCAATGACCTTTTCGGCGATCGCCTCGCGGCGGTCCTGACCGCAAATGGCGTGGCCCATGACATGGCCGCCCGATCGGATCGGCCGACAACGCTGGCCTTCGTGACATTGACCGACGGGCAGGCCAGCTATGCCTTCTATGATGAGAATACCGCCGGGCGAATGCTGGCGGCCGCTGACCTTCCCACAAGTCTTGATGGGGTGGAGGCACTGTTCTTCGGGGGTATTTCCCTTGCTGTGGAACCTTGCGCTGCCGCCTATGAGGCGCTGTGCCTGCAAGATCCCGCGCGCCGTCTGATCATGATCGACCCCAACATTCGCCCCGGCTTCATCACCGACCCCGACAGGTACCGTGCGCGTCTGGCGCGGATGTTGGCCGTCGCCGATGTCGTCAAGCTGTCTGACGAGGATCTGCACTGGCTTGAAGGCGACGGCGCGATACCCGACCTTGCCACCAAACTGCTCGACGAAGGGCCAAAGCTGCTGTTGATCACCCAAGGCGCAAAAGGCGTGACTGCCTATTGGCCGGGCGGATCGCTGACTGTTCCCGCTCAAATGGTCGAGGTCGTCGATACCGTCGGCGCGGGCGATACATTCAATGCCGGGTTCCTTGCGGGCCTGGCCGAGGCCGGCCAATTGACGAAATCCGGTGTTGCCGATGTCGATCCCGCCGTGATCACCGCCGCCTTGGAACTGGGCGTCGCCGCCGCCGCCGTAACGGTCACCCGCGCCGGTGCAAACCCGCCCCGCCGCGACCAGATCTGATGCGGGCCCTGATCCAACGGGTCAGCCGCGCACAGGTGGACGTGGCAGGTGAAACCATCGGCCAGACCGGCCCCGGCCTACTGATCCTGATTTGCGCGATGCAGGGCGATACCGCCGCAAACGCCGATGCGATGGCCAGCAAGATCGCCAAACTGCGCATCTTCAAGGATGACGCCGGAAAAATGAACCGTAGCCTGCTGGATACGGGCGGCAGTGCCTTGGTCGTCAGCCAGTTCACGCTGGCGGCCGATACGTCGCGCGGGAACCGTCCGGGCTTTTCCGCCGCTGCCGCCCCGGACGATGGCGAACGGCTATATCTGCACTTCGCCGCTGCTTTGCGCGCCCTTGGACCGACCGTCGGCATGGGCCAATTCGGCGCCGATATGGCGGTATCGCTGGTCAACGATGGGCCCGTTACGATCTGGCTGGATAATCAGGCAAGCAGCCTATAAACTAAGCAAAACCTGCCGAGACCGCAGAGCGTGCCACAGCACGTGATGGCATCGTGCCGCAATTGCTGCACGGTTCCCTATAGGGGTATGGCAGAGGGGGCACATGACACAAGATCTGAATTTCTTTGATGAGATGCTGGGAAATGGCGACGGCCCCCGGCCACCCTACACCAGCTATGACGGCTGGTTTCACGCGGAAGATATCCGCGAACTGCGCAAGAAATCGCTGGAAGCGGAAGCCTTCTTTCGCCGGACGGGGATTACCTTCAACGTCTATGGCGCGTCGGATGCCGACGAACGGCTTATCCCGTTCGATATTGTTCCCCGGATCATCTCTGCCCGCGAATGGACGCGTCTGACCAAGGGCATCGAACAACGGGTGCGCGCCATCAACGCGTTCTTGTATGACATCTATCATCGACAGGAAATCATTCGTGCGGGCCGGGTTCCTGCCGACTTGATCTCTCGGAACGACGCGTTCCTGCCGCAGATGATCGGCATGGCCCCGCCGGGCGGCGTCTATACCCATATCGTCGGGATAGACCTTGTCCGCACCGGCGAAGACGACTTTTTCGTGCTTGAGGATAACGCCCGCACCCCATCGGGCGTCAGCTACATGCTGGAAAATCGCGAAACCATGCTGCAGATGTTCCCTGAATTGTTCAGCAGCATCAAGATCCGGCAAGTGTCTGATTACCCGCTGAATCTGCGCAGGTCCCTTGGCGCCTGCGTGCCGCCCAATGCAGAAGGGTGCACCGTCGCCGTCCTGACGCCGGGCATCCACAACTCGGCCTATTTTGAACATGCCTTCCTTGCGGACCACATGGGCGTCGAACTTGTGGAAGGCGGCGACCTGCGCGTTGTCGATGGCAAGATCGCGATGCGCACCACGCGTGGCTACAAGGCAATTGATGTGCTGTATCGGCGGGTCGACGACGACTATCTTGACCCGCTCAACTTCAATGCGGACAGCATGCTGGGCGTGCCGGGCATCATGGATGTGTATCGCGCGGGCGGCATCACCATCGCCAATGCCCCCGGCACCGGCATTGCGGATGACAAGGCCATCTACAGCTACATGCCAGACATCGTTGAGTTCTACACCGGCGAAAAGGCGATCCTTCAGAACGTGCCGACGTGGCGCTGTTCCGAGCCGGACGCCCTCGCATATGTGTTGGATAACCTGAGCGATCTGGTGGTGAAGGAAGTGCACGGATCGGGTGGCTATGGCATGCTGGTTGGCCCGGCAGCGTCGAAAAAGGAACTCGCGGCCTTTCGCGCCAAGCTGCTGGCACGACCGGGCAACTACATTGCGCAGCCCACACTGGCCCTGTCCACCGTGCCGATCCTCACGCAAAAGGGCCTTGCGCCGCGCCATGTCGACCTGCGCCCCTTCGTGCTCGTCTCACCGAACGAGATCAATATCACGCCGGGCGGGCTGACACGTGTCGCGCTCAAGAAGGGGTCATTGGTCGTCAACTCCAGTCAGGGCGGCGGCACAAAAGACACTTGGGTTCTGGAGGAATAGGAATGCTTGGCAAAACCGCAGGCGGCCTGTTCTGGATGTTCCGCTATCTCGAACGATCCGAAAATACCGCGCGCCTCGTCGAGGCCGGGTTCCGCATCGGACTGACGCGGCCCGATGGGTCCGACGATGAATGGCTCAGCGTGCTGCAAACCGCGTCAGTCGCCGGCCTCTACACGGCCGCCCACGGCGAGGTCGAGGCATCGAAAGCGATCGACTTCCTGTTGCGCGACGTCGGGAACCCCTCTTCGGTGCTGACCGCCATCTCATCTGCCAGACAGAACGCCCGGTTAGTCCGCACCGCGCTGACCCGCGAAGTCTGGGAGGCCGTGAACGACAGCTATATGATCTTGAAGCAGACGCTGGCCCGCCCCGTGCGCACCCGCGATCTGCCCGAAGTGCTGGCCACGATCCGCCAGCAATCCGCCCTTGTCCGCGGCGCACTGCACGGCACCATGCTGCGCAATGATGTCTTCGACTTTGCCCGCATCGGAACGTTTCTGGAACGCGCCGACAACACCGCGCGCATTCTGGACGTCAAGTATTACGTCCTGCTGCCATCGCTCAGTCAGATCGGATCAAGTCTGGACAATGTCCAATGGGAAACCATCTTGCGATCCGTGGCGGGCCAACGGGCCTATCGCTGGATCAATCAAGGTGAAAGCAGCCCGGTGGGGATTGCCGATTTCCTGATTTTCGATGGCCGTATGCCACGCAGCCTAAAGTTCTCGACCAGCAAGATCGCCACCAACCTGAACTATCTGGTCGGCGAATACGGCGAACGGCACCCCTGCCATGACCAGATCGATGTGTTGAACGCCCGCCTTGAAAAGACCACCGTGGAAAACGTCTTCGAAGACGGTCTGCACGAATTCATCACCGATTTCTTGGCCGACATCTCTCGGCTGGGTGCACAAATTGAACAGGACTACAGGTTCCTTGGATAGATCATGCGTCTGAAAATTCTTCACACGACGACTTATAACTTCGACCAGCCCGTGTCCTACGGGCTGCAGCAGTTGCGCCTGATCCCAAAAAGTCGTGCGGGCCAGCAGGTGGTCAGATGGGACATGCAGATTGAGGGCGGCACGGCCGAGGTTGAATTCAACGATCACAATCAGAACCGGGTGTCGCTGATCGCATTTTCACCCATGGCGACCTCGATCGTGGTGCACTGTACCGGAGAAGTCGAAAACGCAGACGTATCAGGCGTCATCGGCAAGCATGGTGGCTTTGCGCCATTGTGGTTCTTTCAGCGCTCAACCGATCTGACCCATGCTGGCGTCAATGTACGACGCTTGATCAAGGGCCTGCGCGATACCGAGTCGGAAGATCTGCCCCGCTTGCATGCCCTTTCTGAGCGGATCCGGGACGGCGTATCATACGAGATCGGGCAAACCGGCGCAGAGACGACCGCCGAGGAAGCGATCGAGATCGGTTGCGGGGTGTGTCAGGATCATGCCCATATCTTCTTGGCCGGCGCACGCGCCATGGGTTACCCCGCCCGCTACGTGTCGGGCTACCTGATGATGGACGACCGTGTGCATCAAGATGCAAGCCATGCATGGGCCGAAGTCTATGTAGAACCAATCGGCTGGGTCGGCTTTGACATTTCCAACGGCATTTCGCCCGATGGCCGCTACGTACGTGTTGCGACGGGTCTGGATTACCACGAAGCTGCGCCGGTATCAGGATTGCGGTTCGGGTCTGGAAAAGAGCGGCTGAGTGTCGATATTCAGGTGCAACAGCAATAGTAAGACAGCTTAAGGGCTAAGAAGAAAATGACATATTGCGTAGGGCTGAAACTCAACCGTGGCCTTGCAATGTTATCGGACACCCGAACCAACGCGGGCGTCGATAATATCAGCGTATTCAAGAAGATGTTTCTTTGGGAAGCCGTGGGGGAACGCTCCATAACGTTAATGACGGCCGGCAATCTGGCGACCACGCAGGCCGTGGTCAGCCTGTTGAACGAACGCTCGAAGGCCGCCGATGATCGTGGGGTCCTGTCGATCATGGAAGCGCCCTCGATGTTTCAGGTCGCCAAGCTGGTGGGTGAAACCCTGCGCGAGGTGATCCGGGACCAAGCCGGCATTGATGGACCCGAAGCCGAAAATGCATTTGGCGCAACATTGATATTGGGTGGGCAGGTGCGCGGAGGCGAGCCGCGGTTGTTCATGATCTATCCCGAAGGGAACTTCGTGGAAGCCGCGGAAGACACCCCGTTCTTTCAGATAGGAGAGGCGAAATACGGCAAGCCCATTCTGATCCGGGCCTATGATCGCGACATGAGTTTCGAGGATGCGGTGAAACTGCTGATGGTGAGTTTTGATTCGACCATCAAGGCGAACCTGTCCGTCGGCCTGCCGTTGGACCTGCACCTCTACGAGGCCGACACCTTTCGCCACGGCCCGATGCGCCGCATCGCCAAGGATGACCCGTTTTTCGAAATGATCTCCTCGGGTTGGGGCGATGCGTTGAAAGAGGCGTTTCAGCGGCTGCCGTCCTATTCGCTGGACTAGGCGGCGGCGCGCCTCAAGCCCCCTGCGGGAGCCATCGGCGCACCGCGTTTCCACGACTGCGACGCAACCAATGCGCACCGGTTCGTGCCGATGTCGCACATGGCGGGACCAGATGCCTCCGGCGGCCATATTTCAGAAGCAAAGATGATCAGCCGCGCGTCACATCATGACCGTAAAGCCAATCGAAGCGGCTTGTCAGGATATGGGGTGCGAAGCGGCTTGCCGCGCGCAGGGCGGTATGCGCGGCCAGCCGATATGGGCCAGGGTGAAGGTGATAATTCTGCGCATTATCGGCCGCTGCATCAACGATGCGCATACAGCGCAGCCGGCGGTGCGATTGGTAGCGCTGCAGGGCGGCAGGCTGATCCTCGTGTGACAGGCAATCGGCCAAGACCCAAGCATCCTCCAACGCCATGTTCGCACCCTGCGCCAGAAACGGCAGTGTCGGATGGGCCGCGTCACCGATCAGGGCCATGTGATCGTCGTGCCAGTGATCGGCAACCGGATGGCGGCACAGCCCCCAGAGGAAAACATCGTCGGCCCGGCTTAGAAGCGTGCGCAGTTCGGGACAGAAATCGATGAAGGCGCGGCGCAAGTTTTCAGGATCATCCCGGTGATGCCAGCCCTCGGCGGCCCATGCATCGCGTTCCTCCACGGCCACGATGTTGATCAGGGTTCCGTCGCGCAGCGGATAGCGGACAAGATGGCGCCCCGGCCCCATGAAGACATCGACCTCGGGCGGCAGGGGCGTATCGCTGGGAATAATGCAACGCCACGCCACTTGCCCGGTAAAAAAGGGCCGCGATTTGGGGTTGATGACCTTGCGCACCACCGAATGCAGACCGTCAGCCGCGATCAGCAGCGGGACGGTTTCTGTCCGGCCATCGGCAAGGGTCAGTGCGGCACCGTCGGGCGCTTGTGCGACTTCCGTCACCCGTGCGTCCAGCGTGATCTTCACCCCGGCCGCCCGGGCGGCATCGTGCAAGATCCCGACGAAATCGGCGCGGTGTACAAAATGATACGGGCGGTCCCCCCGCGCGAGAGACAGATGGGCCACTTCGGCGCCACGGCGAAAATCGCGCAATCGCACGCCGGTGGCGCGCGGCGCGCGCGCGCGCACCGCATCATCCAAGCCAAGCCCCCGCAGCACCGCCATGCCATTGGGGCTGATCTGCATGCCAGCCCCCACCTCGGTGATCGCAGCAGCCTGTTCCAGCACGCGCACGTGGGCACCGCGCATGGCCAATGCGATGGCTGTCGCAAGACCACCGATGCCGCCACCCAAGACCGTTAGCTCGCGTCCGATCAACATTGCCGCGCTCCAATTGAAAAGGGCACCCCCACGGCGGGATGCCCTTGTTCTAATCCGTCAGGGCCCCATCTGCGCGCGGCCCGTCGTCGCAATCAGTCTTCGCGGTGAACCCGCTCCCGACGCTCGTGCTTTTCCTGTGCCTCAAGGCTCATCGTGGCCGTCGGGCGGGCATCAAGCCGCTTGAGCGAGATCGGCTCTCCGGTGATTTCACAATAACCGTATTCTCCCTGCGCGATCCGACGCAGGGCCGAGTCGATCTTGCCGATCAGCTTGCGCTGACGATCACGGGTCCGGAGCTCCAACGCGCGGTCAGTCTCTTCGGACGCGCGGTCGGCCACATCGGGGATATTGCGGGTGCCGTCTTGAAGGGTTGCGACGGTGTCGCGGCTTTCCTCAAGCAAGTCTTCTTTCCAGGAAAGAAGCTTGCGCCGGAAATATTCCAATTGGCGGTCGTTCATGAAGGGCTCGTCCTCGGCAGGACGATAGTCAGCAGGCAAAAAGGTCTCGGCTTTCATATCATTCCCCTTTTCGGGGCCGGTTTTTTTCATTTCGCTGTCTGGCAATGCGGTCATCCGGCCACCTCCGCCGCCCGATTACAAGAACGCGCTTCCCTTGTCACGTCCCTTGTGCCCGGATATGCCAGCCAAGAACCCGACAACCCCCTAATCGGGGCAATATGCTGAAATTTTGAGGTAAACCCATGCGTTTTGATGGAACCGCAGACTATGTTGCGACCGAAGACCTGACCGTGGCGGTAAACGCGGCGGTCACGTTGGAACGGCCATTGCTGGTCAAGGGAGAGCCGGGCACCGGCAAGACCGAGTTGGCCCGCCAAGTCGCGACGGCGCTGGGACTACCCATCATCGAATGGCATATCAAATCCACCACCCGCGCCCAGCAAGGGCTATATGAATACGACGCCGTCAGCAGGTTGCGCGATAGCCAACTGGGCGATGAGCGGGTCAACGACGTTCGCAACTATATCAGGCGCGGCAAACTGTGGCAGGCCTTTGCCGCCACCGGCAAGACCGTCTTGCTGATCGACGAGATCGACAAGGCAGACATCGAGTTTCCCAACGATCTGCTACAAGAACTCGACCGGATGGAATTCTTCGTCTACGAGACCGGCGAGACGGTGAAAGCCCAGATCAGACCCATCGTGATCATCACCTCGAATAACGAAAAAGAACTGCCTGACGCGTTCTTGCGGCGCTGTTTCTTTCATTACATCCGGTTTCCGGAAATGGACGTGATGAAGAAGATCGTCGAGGTGCACCACCCCGGCATCAAGCAGGCACTGCTGACAACCGCGTTGACGCAGTTCTATGAAATCCGGGAGCAGCAGGGCGTCAAGAAAAAGCCCTCCACGTCCGAAGTGCTGGACTGGTTGAAACTGCTGCTGGCCGAGGATCTGTCACCAGAGGATCTGCGCCGCGACGGTGCCAGCGCACTGCCGAAATTGCACGGCGCGCTGCTCAAGAACGAACAAGACGTTGCCCTGTTCGAACGGTTGGCATTCTTGGCGCGGGGCCAAAGGTAAACAAACTGTTTCCGCTAGCTGCACGCCAGATTTGTGCCATAATGCGACCCTAGCGGTACCAGCATCTACCGTATGAGATCGAGAGGTTGGTCAGTGTCCACGCGTGTTACGATTATCCCATTACGGGAAGAAGACAGACCCGTATGGGCAGCGCTTTGGCGCGATTACCTTGCGTTTTATGGCACATCCCGGCCTGATTCTGTGTTCGATGCCACATTTTCCCGTTTCATCGATCCGGCCCGTCCCGGCATGCGCGCTTGGCTTGCCTGGATCGACGGGCAGGCGGTCGGTTTAGTGCATGCAATCGCCCATCCCCATGGGTGGCAACTGGCCGATGTCACATACCTGCAAGATCTTTTCACCACGCCGGCGGCGCGGGGAAATGGCGTGGCACGTGCCCTGATCGAGACGGTTTATGATGACGCGGATGCCGCCGGCAGGCCATCGGTCTACTGGATGACCAACACCGGGAACACAACCGCCCGCGCCCTCTATGATCGGATCGCCACACCGACCGATTTCATGAAATACGTGCGGAGTTAAGGGATGTTGGTTCGCCTTGCCCCCTTCGCGCTGATTGCGGCCCTGTCCGCATGCATGCCCGCAGCGATGACCGAGCTGCCTGAACGCCGCAGTGCCGCCTTGCCACAGGATTTGCCTGTGATGAACCGGTTCGGGACGCCGCAAGTCGATCCGCCCACACGCAGCAACGCCGCCATTGCACAGGACTTTCTCGCGCTCAGTTTCCAGATGGAAAGCGGTCGTCAGATCCCTCGGTTAAGCAGGTTTGAGGGACCAATCTCCATTTCCGTGGCAGATGGCGCGCCGGTTTCTCTGATCGGCGACCTTGATGCCCTGATCGGCCGCCTGAACCGCGAGGCGATGATCGACATCCGCCGCATCACCAGCGGGCAGGCCAATATCACGATCGAAACCATGCCCCGCGCACGGATGCAGCGCGTCGTGCCGCAAGCGGCGTGTTTCGTGGTGCCCCGCGTCACGTCATGGGCCGATTTTCGTGGCAGCCGGACAAGCCGCGATCTGGATTGGACAACCCTCGAGATCCGCGAACACATTGCCGTCTTCATTCCGTCCGACGTTAGTCCGCAAGAGGTGCGCGATTGTCTGCACGAAGAGGTCGCGCAAGCGCTTGGCCCGCTGAATGATCTGTATCGCCTGCCCGACAGTGTCTTCAATGACGACAATTTCAATGCCGTGCTGACAGGCTTCGACATGCTGATTTTGCGGACGTATTATGACCCTGCACTGCGTTCGGGCATGACGCGGACCGAGGTGGCGGCAGCCCTGCCCGGCATCCTGTCGCGGCTGAACCCGCGCGGCAACACGGCCAGCACCGCCAGCATTTCTGAAACGCCACGTGCGTGGATTGACGCGGTCGAGGCCGCACTTGGTCCGGGCACTTCGGATGCGGGCCGGATCGCAGCCGCGAACCGGGCTGTCGCCATTGCCCAGACCCAGGGCTGGAATGACACCCGTTCCGGCTTTTCATGGTTCGCTTTGGGGCGGCTGACGCTGGCGCGTGACCCGAACATGGCACGCGCCGCTTTCACAGAGGCTGCGGCCATTTTTGAACGCACCTCCCCCGGTGGCATTCATCTGGCCCATGTCCAGATGCAGCTTGCCGCCTTTGCCCTGGCCCAGGGCGATGCGGATTCGGCCCTGCAACTGACGGGGGCCGCCATGCCCGCCGCCACCCAAGCACAAAACGCCAGCCTTCTGTCCACGATCTTGATGATCCGGGCCGAAGCACTGGATGATTTGGACCGGACGTCCGAAGCGCGCGCCCTCAGGCTCGACAGTCTGGCGTGGGGCCGCTATGGGTTCGGCGCAAACGGAGCGGTAGAGGATCGGTTGACCGAGGTCGCCGCCCTGTCGCCATTGGGCTAAGCACAGGCTGAACAGGCGGACACATGCTGAATTTTATCGGGGGTATCCTGGGGTTGATCCTTGGGGTGGGGGTCGCTTGGCGGCGTGGCGGCAATGCGATGGACATGCTGCACTACGCGGCGGTGTTCGGGCTGGTCGGTTTCGTTCTTGGGGCATTCGCGATGCTTGTGGTCCCACCGCCCGCGTGACAGGCTACACTTATGTTCCTGCCGTTTTTCGACACCCTTCGCCGGGCACGTATTCCGGTATCGCTGCGCGAATATCTGGCCTTTCTTGACGGGGTCAGCGCCGGGCTGGTGACGTATGACATTGATGGCTTCTATTTCCTCGCGCGCGCCACGATGGTGAAGGATGAGCGTCATCTGGACCGCTTCGATCAGGCCTTTGCCCATGCCTTTGGCGGGTTGGAGCAGATCACGCCCGAACAGGTCCTCGAAGCCGTCGACATCCCCGAGGAATGGTTGCGCAAACTGGCCGAGAAACACCTGACCGAAGACGAACGCGCCGAAATCGCGGCGCTTGGCGGGTTCGACAAGTTGATGGAGACGCTGCGCGAACGCCTGAAGGAGCAACAGGGGCGCCATCAGGGCGGCAACAAATGGATCGGAACGGCGGGCACATCGCCCTTCGGCGCCTATGGCTATAACCCGGAAGGCGTGCGGATCGGGCAAGATGGCTCGCGCCACCAACGCGCGGTCAAGGTCTGGGACAAGCGTGATTTCAAGAACCTCGACGGTGACGTTGAACTTGGAACCCGCAACATCAAGGTGGCTCTGAAACGTCTGCGCCAATGGGCGCGTGACGGCGCGACCGAGGAATTGGACATCGACGGAACCATCCGCGCCACCGCCGAACATGGCTATCTAGATGTAAAAACCCGCCCCGAACGGCGCAACGCGGTCAAGGTTCTGCTTTTCTTTGACGTCGGCGGATCAATGGACCCGCATGTCAAAGTGCTTGAAGAACTGTTTTCGGCCGCCCGTGCCGAATTCAAGCATCTCGAACACTACTATTTCCATAACTGCCTCTACGAGGCCGTCTGGCGTGACAACAAACGCCGCTGGTCCGAACAGATCCCGACATGGGACGTTCTGAACACCTACGGCCCTGATTATAAATGTATTTTCGTAGGAGATGCCAGCATGTCCCCCTATGAAATCGCCTTTCCGGGCGGCGCGAATGAACACTGGAACGCCGAGGCCGGGCAGGTCTGGCTGGAACGTGCGCGCGCCCAATGGCCCAATCACCTGTGGATCAACCCGACGCCCCAGAAGCACTGGGCCCATACGCAATCGATCTCCATGATTTCCGAGGTCTTTCAGGGCCGCATGGTGCCGATGACGCTGACGGGGATCGACAGAGGCATGCGGGAATTGAGCCGGTGACCCCGCCCCCCGTCTCGTCGCTGTCGTTTCTGTGGCGCCATCATCGGTTGGCCTTGGTCGGCTTTGCCCTCGCCCTTGTCGTTGCCGTGGTTTTCGCCGTTCGCCTTGCGCTTTTCACCATCTATTGGTCCGATCCCGCACATCGCGACCAGCCAATCGAAGGCTGGATGACACCGCGTTACGTCGCCCAATCATATGACGTGGATCCCGACGTGATCCGCGCCCTGTTGGCGCTCCCCGCCGAGGCGGCGGCAAACAGGCGCCCCACGCTGGAACGCCTTGCCGAGGCCGAGGGTGTCCCGCTTCCCGATCTCATCGCGCGCATCGAGGCCGCGATCGTCGCGGCGCGCACCCAATGACCGAGACGATTCTGGCGCTTGTGCCGGTCTATGGCTTGGTGCTGATCGCGCTTGGCACGCTGCTTTCCTGCCTTGCCCTGCCGATTCCAAGCTCGCTCATCATGCTGTCGGCTGGCGGTTTCGCTGCGGCGGGTGATCTTGTCCTTTGGCAGGCGGGTGCTGCGGCACTTGGGGGCGCAGTTCTGGGCGACCAATTGGGGTATCAGGCCGGGCGTCTTGGTGGGCGGCTCTTTTCCGCGCGCAAGCTCTCGGCGGGGCGCACTGCACTGATGGCGCAAGCGGGCGCCTATCTGCAAGACAAGGGATCTCTGGCTGTTTTCCTGAGCCGTTGGCTGTTTTCGCCCCTTGGACCTTACGTCAATTTCGTCGGCGGGGCAGCGCAGCTTGACTGGGTCCGCTTCACCCGCGCAGGTGTCGCCGGAGAGGCCGTCTGGGTCACGATCTATATCGGCCTTGGCGCCGTTTTTGCCGATGACATTCTGGCCCTTGCCGATCTGCTTGGCAGCGCCTCGGGCCTTCTGGCGGCACTGGCCATGGCCGGTGGCCTTGGCCTTTGGCTGAGGGCGGCGCTGCGCTTGCGACAAAGACGGCGGTCGCCGGATCAGAACCCGCCCGAAGATGATGATTTGCCATTGCCGCACCCCTGAGCCGGCCCCATATCTGCATCATGTTGAAGCTGACCCCGATCTTGCTGGCCATCGGCTATGCCTTGGTGATGTACCAGTTTTCCGCTTGGCGCACCGCCCGGGAACTGGATGCGAAATCGACCGAGCTGGCAGACCCACGCCTGCGCGCCCTCACCCAGAAGATGGCAGACGCGCTTGGGTTGGACCGTATCCGGGTGAACCTTTACGAAATTGACGTGGTGAATGGGCTGGCGGCTCCCGATGGCCGGATTTTCCTGACCCGCGGATTTTACAACAAATACCGCGTCGGAGAAGTGTCGGGCGAAGAGATGGCCAGTGTAATTGCGCACGAACTGGGCCATGTCGCCCTTGGCCATTCGCGGCGGCGGATGATCGACTTTTCTGGGCAAAACGCCATCCGCGTGGCGCTTGCGACGGTGCTGGGCCGATTGATCCCCGGCGTGGGTGTGTTGATTGCAAATGGCTTGGCCAGACTGCTGGCCGCCCGGCTCAGCCGTCAGGATGAATACGAGGCCGATGCCTATGCCTCGGCGCTGCTGGTCAAGGCCGGGATCGGAACGGGGCCGCAGAAATCGCTGTTCACGAAGCTGGAGACATTAACAGGCATGGGTGGGCGCGGGATGCCTGCATGGCTGATGAGCCACCCCAAGACCGCAGAACGGATCGCCGCGATTGAGGCGCTTGAGGCGCGGTGGCAACGCGAATTGCCGCGACCGGAATAGGGGGCCAGCCCCCAGGCCTGCGGCCTTCCCCCGGAGTTTTTCGACCAAGATGAAAGAAGCCTGTGCGGTCAGCTTGCCAGCGCCTTGCCCAACCGTGGCAGGCGGGCGCGCTTCAAAAGGGCGCGGAGCGGGATCGGGGTGGGCGACAAACGCACGGCTTCGGCGTGAACGGCGCAGGTTGCAGCGGCGATCTGATCGGGATGCGCCAGCCACAGATCGTGCAGCAGCGCATCGGGGTGGATGGCGCGCAGGTTGTGTGGGGCCAGTTCCCGCAGGGGAAAGTCACGCAAGTTAAGCGTGATGATTGCATCCGCCTGCCCGGTGATGGCGGTTGCCAGCACGTGAATGTCACCGCTGTCGGGCAACCACAACTGCCGCTCAAGAGCGGCATCGGCCGGGATCTCGGCGGCAGGATAGGCCGCGCGCAGCAGGGCAATCTCGCCCGCCGTCACCATGGCGTCGACGGGGGCGTGCCGTGCGGCCACCCCTTTCCATTCCGCAAAAAGGCGGGCGGACCACAGCGGCGTGATCAGCCCCGCATCCGCGACCCCCATGAGGATATGGCGCAGCACCGTGGGGTAAAGTGCGCAGGCGTCGATGACCGCCCTCATGGGAGAAGGCGAAAAGCCAAAACCTTGAGATAGCCGGTTTCCGTCAGGTTCGGATGTTGCGGGTGGTCAGCCCCAGCAAACCCGGTATGGATCAGGCGTGGGGTACGCCCTGCCCGGCCGATGCCGCGCAGGCATGCCGCACGGAACTTCGGCAGATCAGCGGCATGGGAGCAAGAACACAAGATCACGATCCCGCCCGGCGCGACGAGCCCGGCGGCCAACCTTGCCACGCGTTCATATGCGCGCAACCCCTTGTCGAGTGCGGTTTTTGCCGGCGCGAAGGCCGGCGGGTCCGCCACGACCAGATCAAATGTTTCACCCTCAGTGGCCAGCGCTTCCATCACCGCGAAGGCATCACCTTGCCGGGTCGTCAGGGGCTTGCCCATCGCGGCAGCGCCCGCCTCGGCAAGGGCAAGCGCGGGCGCGGAGCTGTCGACGCAGAGTGCGCTTTGCGCCCCCGCCGCAAGGCTTGCCAGCCCGAACCCACCGACGTGCGAGAACACATCCAACACCCGTGACCCGCGGGTCATGCCCGCCGCCATCGCATGGTTCGGGCGCTGATCGTAGAACAGGCCGGTTTTTTGGCCGCCCATGACATCGGCCATGTAGATCGCACCGTTCATGTGCACCGGAAGCGGCCCCTCCGGGGCCTCGCCACGCAGCATGACCATCTCTTCGGGCAGTTCTTCGGCGGCGCGCGCGCGGCTGGTGCCGTTCTTGATCAAGGTGGTGCAGCCCGTCACATCCGCCAACACTTCACTCAGCAGGTCCAGCCGTTCCTCCAGCCAGATGGCGTTCGGCTGAATGACGAGGGTATCACCAAACCTGTCCACGATCAGGCCCGGCAGCGCGTCACCTTCGGCATGGATCAAACGATAGTAAGGCGCGTCGTAGATCTGTGTGCGAAACGCATGGGCGGCGCCGATCTTGGCTGTCAGCCAATCCCGGTCGATCACGGCGTTAGGGTCACGGTCCAGCAGGCGCAGGGCGATCTTCGCCTCCACCGTGGCGACGCCAAGACCCAGAGGCGACCTGTCCGCATCCTCGAGGATTGCGAGAGCGCCGGCGGGAATTGCCCGCCCGCGACGGTCAAGAACGAGGTCGTCCGCCCAGGCCCAAGGATGGCCATGGCGGATGGAGCGGGCGTCAGCCTTGGGTTTAAGGCGCAAAACGGGAAAAGGGGGCGTTGTCATACGCCCCCTCTAACGGTGTTTGTCGGATTGCGAAAGCAAGATCAGCTGCCGAGTGCCGGCCCCGTCTCATCAGAGGTGCCGCCCAGACGGAATTCCTCCTGCGCCCATTCCGTTATGCGGATCTGAATGCGCTCGCGCTGTCCCATGCCAATTGCTTCCGCGGCAATCGCTTCACTCCCACCCAAGGCACGGAAGGTCAGATCACGCGCAACAGGACCCATCAGCACCCGCCCGGTCACTGCGTCCGCAACGATCAAATTGAATTCGATCTCGTGTTCACCGCCAAATGTATAGCGCACGCGGGGGGTCTGCGCATGGAACCGCGTCACATCCAGACGGATGATCACCGGCGTTTCGCCGTCCATGCCGGCCAACAGTGTTTCCAGCGGCTCGGTCATGACCTGCGTGACCTGCTCGCGGCGATTGCCCAGGGGATCGCCGTGCCATACGATATCGGCGCGCGGCTTTATGGTGTTCGCCTCGGAGACAGTCAGGGTTTCTGGAACATTGACGATCAATTGCGCAACGCTCCAGTCATCGATCTCGGCTGCGGTCGGGCCAGAGCTTGCGGCAACGTTCGCGCCGGCCGGAACAGACAAACCAATCGGCGCGTTCCGCATCACCGTGTTGGGCGAGGCGCAGGCCGACACCAGACCGGCGGCCGCCAAAACAAGAATGGGAAGAAATCGTTTCATGCGCGTGCTCCTGCCCGGTGGCCGGGTCATCTGCTTATTGTGCAGGTAGGAACATGCAACCGGGACGCGGCGGAATTGCGATGAACGCAAAGCTTTCCCATGGTCATTTTGCGATGAATTCAAGCCGTAATTGTGGCAAATCTGCCTTTATTGTTTCCTGTGCGGACGTCAGTATCCCTCGTCCTTGATCACTGGTATCTGCTGCTCGCCCAATCCCGCGACCGTCAGGCGCATATGATCGCCCGCCTTCAGGAACTGCTGTGGGGACATGCCGGCGCCGACGCCCGCGGGTGTGCCGGTGGCGATGATGTCACCGCTCTCCAGCGTGAAAAATCCGCTGAGGTAGCTGATCAGATGCGCCACCCCAAAGATCATCTGGGCGGTGTTGTCTTGTTGACGAATATCACCGTTCACCCACAGCGACAGGTCCAGCGCCTGCGGATCTCCGACAAGGTCCGGCGTGACCAGCCAAGGGCCGGTCGGGCCGAAGGTGTCAGGGCTCTTGCCCTTGGTCCATTGGCCGGCACGATGTTTCTGCCAATGCCGTTCCGTCACGTCGTTCACGATGCAATAGCCCGCGACATGCGACAGCGCGTCCGCTTCGGATACGTAGCGCGCGGGGCGGCCGATGACGACGCCCAATTCAACCTCCCAATCCACTTTGGTGGCGTCCCGGGGGATGACAACCGGGTCATTCGGGCCCTGCATCGCGCTGGTCGCCTTCATGAAGATCAACGGTTCCGGTGGCAGCTCGGACCCGGTTTCCGCAGCATGATCGGCATAGTTGCGCCCGATGCAGACCATCTTGCGCGTGCCACCCACAGGGGGCCCAAGGCGCGGGTTGCCGGGAACAACGGGGCCGTCTGCCGTCAGCGTCTCCAGTCGCGTCAGCACGTCGCCCGACAGGTCAGAAACCTGCCCCGACAGGTCGCGCAACTGCCCGTCGGCATCGATCACGCCGGGCTTCTCGGCCCCGGGGGCACCGTATCGAACAAATTTCATATCGCTTTCACTCCGGCAATTGCGGCGCGTGCGCCGCTCAGCATCCAGGCATGTTCCGATGCCACGAAAAATACGGTAAAACCATGCGCCGCGCGATCCTGCGCTCCGGCTGCATCGGCCACGAACGTCATATAGGCCTTGCCTGCCGCCTTGGCCGCCGCGCCAACCCGCGCCGTCGCGGCATCCAGCGCCGCGTTCGGCTGCGTGTCATGGCCATAGGCCACGGTCAGGTCGGCGGGTCCAAGAAAGACCGCATCGATCCCGTCGGTCGCGGCGATCGCCTCGGCCTGCTCGACCGCTTCGGGGTCTTCGATCTGCGCAATTACAAGCGTCTCGCGCTGACTGCGCGCCAACAGATCGGGCATCGTCTGGGTGCCAAATCCGGCCCACCGGGTCGACCCGGCATAGCCGCGCCCGCCATGACCGAAGCGCGCTTGCCGGGCCACGCGCGCTGCCATCTCGGCGTCCATCACATGCGGCACGACGATGCCCGTGGCCCCAAGGTCAAGCGCGGCAAGAATGCCATCGGGCGCGGCGCTTGGCACACGCACAAGGATCGGGAAATTGGCCGCCCGCGCAACGGCGCAGCAGGTGTTCAATGTGCCGCGGTCAAACGCGGCATGCTCCTGATCGATGCAGACGAAATCAAGCCCGGCAAGGATCAACACCTCCAGTACGTCAACGGCGGGCGTCTTCATGAACGTCCCCGTCAGTATGTCGCCCCGCGCCACCTGCGCGCGAAATATCCTTGCGTCGGCCAAACTCGTCCCGCCCCCTTGCTGATCCGCCGACCCTGCCCCGCCGTTCGGGGATTTGCAACGCCATCTGCAGTGCCGGCGCTAGCCGCCGTCGGCCTGCGCGTCCAGCGTCTTGGCAAGGGCCGGGTGTGTGCCCAGTTTCGGCAAATGCGTGTGCGGATGATCGGTCAGATCGCCACCATCGTCGGCGGGCCGGGGCGCATCGGACACGACGCCCTCTCCGCTGCCAAGTCGCACGGCGCGTTTGCCGCCGATCTGGCCAAGTCGACCGTTGAAAACCGTCCGCCCCTGAGCGTCCTCAACCCGGACTGCGCCCAGATCGCTGGCATCGAACGGGATCAGGTCACCGGGCTTCATCCCCTCGATCACGGCAAGCGGTCGGGTAACGCGCAGCAAGATGACGTTGAGCGGGATGGCCGTGTCCGCCAACACCCGCGCCACGGCCGCGCGCCACGGCCCGTCGGGTGCCGGGGCATGCGCCGCAGCCACCTTGATCAGACTCCGGTCGACCGGCGACGCCAGAACCATCTGACCACCCCGCCCCCCAACTCCGAACGTCAGATCGGCGCTGAAGATATGATAGGCTTGATCGGGCAACAGCAGTCCAAGCTTGTGGCGGTCGGGCAGTGTGCTGCCAAAGGCCATGCGATCAGGCCAGTCGCGGTCCGGCACCGCCGCCTGTTCGGTCGCGAAATGTGACATGGTCAGATCAATGAAATCACGGCAGAGCGCAGTATCGATCTTCGTGATGGGCCGTATCGGGCCCTGTTGCGGATCAACGCGGCCGGTCGTCTGCACCTCGACCAGCGCATCGATCATCCCATGATCCATTGCCAGCACGCCGCGCCGCCCGGCGCTGTCTTCCAGCATCACGACCAATCCCTGCGCTGGCAATGCGCCTGTCACCGCATCCACCCGTTGGTCCCATTGAACGGCCAACGCCGTCGGTTGCAGGCCCAGTCCGTCGAACGGCATTGCCGCCCGGCGCAAGGTGCGGTCCCACGCCCGTTCGGCCAAGCGACCACGACTGGGGGCGGGGGCACGCCGGTGTGCCGCCACGATCCGCGCCTTGGCCGAGGGTGTGGCCGCCTGTTCGCTCATGACGATCCCTGCAATCGCGGGCGCGCCGCTACGCCCGTCGCCGTTATCGCAATGAACTGGTTAAGGAATCCTCAAGCAGCCCGCAGGGCTTTCGCTGGCAGTCGCACCCGGAACCGGGTTCCTGCACCCCCCGGCACATAGGTCAATCCACCGCCCAGACGGCTCATGATTTCGCGGCTGATGGCCAAGCCAAGACCGGCGCCGGGGCGGCCCTGTGCGGACTCCAGCCGGGCGAACTTCTCGAAAATCAAGGCCTGTTGCAGGGCAGGGATGCCCAGACCGTTATCCGCGAACTCCACCTCGATCCGTCCGGGGCGATGATGCACACTGATCATCAGTTCCGGCGTCTCCGCGTCACAGTATTTCTGCGCGTTGGAGATCAGGTTGATGAAAACCTGTGACAGCCGGTCGGCGTCGGTCCACAGCATGACCGCCTCGGCTCCCCGGTCACGGCGGATCGCGATCTTGCCACCCGCCTCCTGTGCGCCCGCGGCATAGATGGCCCGGTCCAGTATCTGGGCCAATTCCACCTCCGCTTCATGCAGGGTCACGCGCCCGTCTTCCAGCACACTCAGGTCCAGCAGATCATCCAGCAAACGCGTCAACCGCAGGCTCTCGTCATGGATGATCTGTGAAAACCGGGCGCGGGCGGTGGCGTCCATCCCGTCATCTTGCATCAATATCTCGGAAAAAGACCGGATCGAGGTCATCGGCGTCCGCAACTCGTGGCTGATCTGGGACAAGAAGGCGTCTTTCTGCACCGACAGTTGGGTCAACTTCGCGTTCGCATCGCGCAGGCGTGCGGCGGTCTGGGCCTGCTCGGCCGATTTCGCCTCAAGTTTGCTGGAATATTCCATGATCTGCGCGGTCTCGTCCGCCACCGCCAACAGGTCGCGCACGCTGACCGATGCCCCGCCGGTGATCTGCGTCACCATTGCATGCGCCGTGGCCGCCCCCACCGAGCCTGCCAATTCCCGCTCCAACTGTTCCAGAAACCCTGCGGTCGGTTCGGGCAGATCGCCGTCGCGCCCCTGCCCCAAGGCAGCATCCTGAAACAAGCGCCCCGCGCGACCGGATCCCAAGATCCGCTGTGCCATCACGAGCAGGTCATCAGCCGTCCCCGCACTGCCGCGCCACACGGACGGCGTGTTGCTGTGATCATAAATATTGACGAACTGCGCCCCCTGCAGCCGTTCCAGCGGGCTGGGAAAGCTGAAAAGTGACCCAAGGATGAACAACAGCACATTGACACCAAGCGACAACATCATCGCCGTCAGCAAAGGGTCGGTCGCCTGCAACCCCAACGGTGTCACGGGGTTGAGCCAGCCAATACCGAATGGCCCCTCGGACATGATGGACAGCATCACGCCGCCCGTCTCTGCCACGTTCGGCAACAACAGCAGCCAGCCCCAGACCGCGAAACCGGCCCCGATGCCAAGTGCCGCACCGACCCGCGTCGCCCCACGCCACAAGATGCCCCCCAGCAATGCGGGCAACACCTGCGCCACGCCCAGAAAGCTGATCAATCCGATATCGGCCAGCGCATCGCGCCCGCCCGACATCCGGTAATAGGCAAGCCCCAGCAACAAGACCGCGCCGATCGACAATCGCCGCGCCGTCAGCGCCACGCGCCGCATATCGCCCGACCGGGGGCGGTCGCCTTGGGTGGCCCGTATCCACAACGGCACGATGATATGGTTCGACAGCATCGTCGACAGCGCCAGCGCCGCAACGATCACCATGGATGTCGCCGCCGAAAACCCGCCCAGAAACACGAACAACGCCAGCCCGTCCTTGCCTTGCGACAGCGGCACGGTCAGCACGAAAAGGTCCGGGTTGCCGCCCGCTGCCGGCAGGTCCAGACCGATGACCGCAATCGGTACGATGAACAGGCTCAGCAACAAGAGATACAGCGGAAAGGCCCAACTGGCCGTCGCCAGATGCCGTTCATCCGCGTTTTCGACCACCAGAACCTGAAACATGCGCGGCAGACACAAGATCGCCGCCGCCGACAGCATCGTCAGGCCCAACCATCGCGCGCCGTTCCATTCAATCTCCGACAGCGGGCTGGCCGCGATCCGCGCCAGCATGTCCGACGGGCCGTTCGCGACGCCCCAGACCGCATAGGCCCCCACCGCCAGCAACGCAGCCAGCTTCACGATTGCCTCCAACGCGATCGCCGAAACCAGCCCCGGATGCCGCTCGTTCACATCAAGAGACCGGGTGCCGAAGATGATGGTGAAGAGTGCAAGGCCCGCCGCGACCCATGTGGCCGTGCTTTCGGCGTCGGGCTGGCCCAGCGCGCCAGAGCTTGCAAACACCGAAAACGACAAGGTGACCGATTGCAACTGCAACGCGATGTAGGGTGTGGCCCCCACCACCATCAAGACCGTGGCCAACGCCGCCAGCCCCCCCGATTTTCCGTAACGCGAACTGATCATGTCGGCGATCGAGGTGATGCGCTGCGCTCGGCCGATCCGCACCATCTTGCGCAACAGCCAGAACCAGCCGACAAAAACCAGCGTCGGACCAAGGTAGATCGTCAAAAACTCCAACCCGGTCCGCGCCGCCGAGCCTACGGCGCCATAGAACGTCCATGCCGTCGCGTAGATCGACAGCGACAAGGTGTAGGTAACGGGGCTGCTCAGCCAACGGCCCTTGCCTTCGGCCGCCCGCTTTTCGGCCAGAAAGGCCACCCCGAAAAGGCCGGCCACGTAAATCACGCAAACCGCGACAAGGCCGTCGAAACTAAGCATCGGGCGCGCGATCTCCTTCGGGCGGTTGATCTGTGCCCCCCATACTGCCAAGGGCACGCGCCACGATGGCCGTCAACACGATCAAGCCCAGCCAGATGATCATGAAATAGATCAGCCAAGCCGACAGCCCGGCATCGTCGGCCGGGTTCGACCCCCGGATGAACGCAGGCCCAAAGATCAACAGCGCGCCCAGCACAGGCATCAACCGGGCGGCATCTTGCAACCGGTTCCGGCGGTAGGTGCGGCGTTCCAGAAACAGGCGCTTGGCCATGGCCGTCGTCCCCTCAGCTTGGTGCGGGGCGCGTCAGGCGGCGCCGCCGCCGCGCGCGACATCGTCGAGATTGGCGGTTCTGGCCATGCTGCGCAAGGTCTCGACCAATTCGGCATTGGCAAAGGGCTTGGTCAGGAACGCATTGGCCCCCAGCGCCAGCGCCATGTCGCGATCCCGTATCTGTCCCTTTGCGGTCAGCATCAGCACCGGAAGGTGCTCCGTCTTGGGATCGGCACGCAGGTCGCGCAGGATATCCAGACCCGACCGCCCCGGCAGCATCATGTCCAAGACCAGCACATCGGGCGCCAACCGGGCAATCGCCTCCAGCGCGGTGGCCCCGTTTCCATGCCCGTTTACGGCCCAGCCGTCGCGCGACAGCAGAAAGCCGATGGCCTCCATGATGTTTGTCTCGTCCTCGACCAACAGCACCCGACCGGGCATGGCTATCCTCCTCCGGATCGGATCAGTCTGCAGTTTGCCCGGAATTTAGGCAATGGGCGATTTCGGACCGGCCCTTGGCCACCCCGTCAGCCACCCGGCCCGATCATGCGCCGCGCCGTGCACGCGGTGCGCGCACAGACCTGACACCCCGGACCTGCGGCAATGGTCGGCGCGGCGGGGTCGTGCGCGGGGTCATCAATGGCGCGCACCAACATCGTCGCACGCATGACGGGTGTCGCGCCGAACCCAACCAGTTCCGCTGGCTGGCTGACGGACCATGCCTGAAACTGCCCACCGCCCGGCATATCCAGAACCGCGACAATGGGTTGTCCGGGGCGGTTCAGCGCGCCGTAAAGCGGCCATAGCGGACAGCCGGCGCCAAAACGCGGAATGGCAAAACCCGCCACGCGCCGCCGGAACAACAACGCCCCCGAACCGTCGCATATGGCCAGCCCTACCTCGGGTGCGCCGCTGCCATCGGGCGCACGCGGCAAGCTGGCCAACCGACGCAACACCAGCGCCGCATCCCCCTGCCCCATATGAAGCAGCCGTTCGGGGGCAAAATCCACCGCCGCCGCCGCTGGCATGATTTCGGCCAATGGCAGGCGCGCGGCATCTTGCGCGTAGGCGGTCAACATCTGCGCGGCCAAATCGCGGGTGACACTGTCCTCCATACCGGCGGCGCGTTCCAGCACCCGCAGGATCGCCGCCTTGCCGCCGGTTTCGATTGCCGGAAAATGATGCCCGGCGGCATCGAACATCGCCTCGACGGTTTCCAACGGGGTCGCGGGGCCGTCGCCGCGCGGCGTTGCATCCTCGAAATGGGCCAGCATGGCGGTGGCCCGGATCGACAGGCGCTCGGCCTCCTCGTGCAGGTTCCGATGGAACCGCGTGCGCCACGGCGCCTCAAGGTTTGGCTCGCGCACCAGAATATCGGCGGTGGACCGGATCGCCGCCACCGTTGACAGCACTTCGTGCATCGTCTCCGCCAGTACCGGATCGTGGCTCAGCCGGTCGCGCAGCGCGTCAACCAGCGCCTCAAGTCCGGTGATCCGTTTTTGCTGCGCGGCAATCAGATCGGTCCACCCCGGAAAGCGACCCGAAAGCGCATCAATCATCTCGACTTCAGGGGCCGTCCCCGTCCCGACGTGCCCGCCTTGCGCCGCACGAAACAGCACATCCGCAAGGGTCGCGTCGGCCCCTTCGGACAGCAGCGTCGGCTCAACGTCCAATGCCCGCGCGATCGCGATCAACAACTTGCCACCAATCCGGCGGCGGTTATGCTCGATCAGATTCAAGTAGCTGGCCGAAATACCCGCCCGCCCCGCCACATCGGCCTGCCGCAACCCCTGCATCAGCCGACGTTCGCGAATCCTGCTGCCGGTGCGCTGCAAATAGCGCGGCGGTGGTACTGCGGGCGGCATGAACCATTCTCCCATGATCACAAAATCTGACATAAACTTTACAGAATTTTCAAGCCTTGCCAATGCGCTAAGCATCAGATGGTAAATTCGGCAAGCAATCTGTTAACCAGCCGTTCACGCAGGGGCGTGACATTTAGGGGTCGTTAAGGAACTAAGGCCTCAACACAGCTTGCAGCCGGGTTCCCAATGAACATCTTCGCCACATCACCCAGCCTCTATCCAACACCGACAAGCACGGCACCCGGCGCGCCCCATGTGATCAAGGGTGCGGACGTGCAGGCGCTTGATACCCGCCACGTCAGCGATGGCGACGGACGCAACACCTTTCTGTCGATCGGGTTTGTTCCCCCCGTCGACCCCACCCAATCGCGGTTGGACAAGCGGGTCTAGCACCCGGATCCTCGACATCTGCTGCCGACATGCCCCGCCCATGATCCGGTGTGGTTGGCGCGCGTGATTGGCCTTGGCTCAAGACCACATCCCAGCCTTGGAACCCACCTTGGGTCACCAACAGCGCACCCCACGCCTGCCATCCGGCCTGACGGCTGGCGGATACGCGGCAAAGGTGTCACGGTTCAGGCCGCCTTCGCAACTTGATTTGGCACGCAGGCGACGATGGGCCAATGCTGTCGCGCGGCCACCATTTGCCGCAAGATCGCCGCCTCCGCCCGGCGCACACAGGGGCGGGACAAGGTATGATCCCCACCCACACCTTGCTGAAACGCGGCTGGCATCAATTGTCTGATTTCCGTCCGCTGCGCCATCGTCAGCAACTCCTCCGCCTGCACGCCGGGATGAAAACTTTCGCTGGCAATGCCTTCGGCAAAGATGATTTCGTGACGATCGAACAAGAGATGATGGTAGGTGACCTGCCCGGCGGCTTCGACCGTGATGTACTGCCCGTCAACCAGATGGAGGGCGGCAACCAGCACCTCCTCGGTTCCGAAAGCCAATGTCACCGCTGGCCCCGCCGCAACCATGCGGTGCTGGGGCGATACGATCAGATCGCGCGTGTTCCCCAATGCCCCCGCCCTGATACGCACCGGCCCGTCCCCCGGCAGCGTACGCACGCTGCGCCGTCCATGCCAGCGCAGCGGCTGCCATCCGTTATCGGCTGTCCAGACCATGTCATTCGGGCGCAATGTCTCGACCGGCCGTTCGCCCGACGCGGTCAAGATGCGCGTTCCGCTGGCAAAGCAGATGAATTGATCAAAGTTCTGCCGGGTGTTGTCCGCAACGTTATCGACAATACGGAACGTGGCGCCACCGGGCGGAATGACAGGCACACTTGGGCCAAGAACCGCAATATAATAGACTTGTTCGCCCGCATCGGCGCCGCCAAGCGTCCCGTCGCCGAAATTGCCGTCGCCATTGGCATCCACATCGATGATGGCAAATTCGTAAGTCGTTCCACCAGAGCGGGCCAGAAACGAGTAATCATAGGCAATGGCCAGATCGGCCCCGCCGATATTGGTCGTCTGGTTCAGGTCATCCGGCGTTTCGTTGACGATCTGGTCGCCGTTGAAGACGAAATCGTCGTCGTCGACGATCACCTGAAAGAAGCCCGCATTGATCGTGAATGTGCTGTTCACGCCCAAGGCCAGCCCGCTGGTCGGGTACGTGGTGCTTGATCCGTTGACGACATCGATAAGTGGCATGGGTCTGCAATCCGGTTTGTCGGCTGATAATTATGCGATTCTTTCGGATCCCAGCTTGTCCACCAAAAGCGACAAAATTGAGTGAACGCTCGGGCGGCAATGTGCAAAGAACAAAAAAGCCCGGGCGCGGCTTGCGCGCCCGGGCAGGGTCGTCGGATCAAACGTGGCTCAGTTCGCCAGCGCCGCGTCAGTGATCACGTGGGTGAACGCGCCTTGCGGCTCGGCACTGATCACCGGATCAGACCCACCCGCCAGCAATGTCGACACGGTCCGGGCATAGGCCGCTTCATCCAAGGATCCGTCACCACCCGCGACCAGCAGGGCGATTTCGCCCATCATGCGCAGCTGATGCTCTTCGGTCTGGGCGCCGGTCTCGTCGTAATCCAGCACGATCATCGCCGCATCATCGGGGTTCTCAGCGGCCCAAGCCCATCCGCGCATCGAGGCGCGCACGAAACGCACCATACGGTCCACGAACTCGGGGTCAGACAGATTCTCTTCCAACGCCCAGATGCCATCTTCCAGTGTCGCGACGCCATAATCCTCATACTTGAACGTCACCAGTTCCTCAGGTGTGACACCGGCATCAATGATCTGCCAGTATTCGTTATACGTCATGGTCGAGATGCAATCGGCCTGCCGCTGCAAAAGGGGGTCGACGTTGAAACCGGCCTGCAACAGGGTCACGCCGTCGTCACCACCATCGACACCGATGCCAAGCTGGCTCATCCAGCTGAGGAACGGGTATTCGTTGCCGAAGAACCAATGCGCTACGGTGTGACCCGCCAGATCGGCGGGTTCCACGATGCCGCTGTCCGCCCAGCAGGTCAGCATCAGGCCCGACCGCACGAATGGCTGCGCGATGTTCACCACCGGAAGCCCCCGCTCGCGTGCGGCCAACGCCGATGGCATCCAGTTCAGCATCACATCGGCCCCGCCACCGGCCAGAACCTGCGGCGGCGCAATGTCCGGGCCGCCCGGCTGGATGGTCACGTTCAGGCCTTCCTCGTCGTAGTATCCGTTCTCAAGCGCCACGTAATAGCCCGCGAACTGGGCTTGGGTGACCCACTGCAACTGCAATGTCACCGAATCGGCATGGGCGTCCGCGTGCGCCATGCCACCGCTTGCAAGGCCAAGGGCCAGTGCGGTCGTGATCGTCTTCTTCATTGGTCTTCCTCCAGGTTGGAACCGTTATTACTGTCTCAGCGCCGTCTTTGGGACGGATGCCAGAATGTCAGCCACCGCTCGATCAACGCCACCAGCCCGTAAAAACCCGTGCCCGCCAGCGCCGCCACAAAGATGGATGCCCAGACCATATCCATGGCCAAACGCCCCACCTCGATTTTTATCCGAAAGCCCATCCCCACCGTGGGAGAGCCGAAAAACTCCGCCACGATTGCACCGATCAGCGCAAGCGTTGTGCAGATTTTCAACCCGTTGAAGATAAAGGGCAAGGCATTTGGCAGGCGCAGCTTGAACAGGCTCTGCCAATAGCTGGCCGCATAGGTGTGCATCAGGTCGCGCTGCATCGCGCCCGACGCCTTCAACCCCTGCACCGTGTTCACCAGCATGGGGAAAAACACCATCGCCACGACCACCGCCGCCTTGGACTGCCAGCCGAAACCGAACCACATGACCAAGATCGGCGCGGTGCCCACGATCGGCAGGGCGGCAATGAAATTTCCCACCGGCAGCACGCCCCGTTGCAGGAACATGGACCGATCCACCGCAAGCGCCACCAACACCGCCGCGCCGCAGCCAATCACGTAACCGGCCAGCGCCCCCTTCAGGATGGTCTGCTGAAAATCGGCCCACAGCACATCGGTCGACACCGCGAATTGCGCCACGATCAAAGATGGCGCGGGCAAGATGATGGGTGAGACGTCATATAGCCCGACCGTGATCTCCCATAGCGCCAGCAACGTCGCGCCGAAGATCAGCGGCACCATCACCCGCACGCCCGTGCCACGTGCCGCGCCCGCAAGCCATCCGTTGACGGCCCATGCCCCCAACCAGACGCCCATGATGATGCCAAGCCGCACGTCGTATATGGCCGCGATGACCACCACGCTCGCGCCAAGCGCGGGCCAGATCCATCGCTGGCGAACGGGTGCAAGGCCAACGCTCATCGGCCCAACCCCATTCGCCGGGTCGTCGCCCGCTCTGCCGCGCTCAGCAATGCGACCAGACAGGCCGCGCAGATCGCCGCCATGAACAGGGCCGACCAGATCTGGATCGTCTGCCCGTAATAACTGCCCGTCAGCAACCGCGCGCCCAACCCAAATCGCGCGCCCGTTGGCAGTTCCGCCACGATGGTCCCGACCAGCGCCGCCGCGATCCCGACCTTGAGCGACGTGAACAGATACGGCACCGAGGCCGGAAGCCGCAATTTCCACAGCGTCTGCGCGTTGCTGGCCGAATAGGTCCGCAGCAGGTCCAGATCCATGGCGTTGGGGCTGCGCAACCCCTTCACCATCCCGACGACGACCGGAAAGAACGACAGGTAGGCCGAGATCAGCGATTTGGGAACCAACCCCTCCAACCCAACCGCGTTCAGCACCACGATGACAATCGGGGCCACCGCCAGAATCGGAATGGTCTGGCTGGCGATTGCCCAAGGCATCACCCCCAGATCCATCGCCCGGTTGTGCACGATCCCCACCGCCAGCAAGATCCCCGCAAGCGTTCCCATCACGAACCCAAGCATCGTCGGCGCCAGCGTCTGCCACGCGTGAAAGAACAGGCTGCGCGGGTTGCCTTGCATCTGGCCGCGCCGCTCCCGAAACACCGGCTCTCCCGCCGTGGTGGCCCATAATTCAGCCATGACCTGCGCGGGCGTCGGCAGCACCGGGCGTTCCTGCCGCAAGGTATCCGCAATGATATCGGCGGCGCTCAATTCCAGCCCCCGCCGTTCGGCCTGATCGACGGTCCATGCACGGTTCATTCCAATGCTGCCCGCAAACCAGATCGCCACGATCACGGCCACAACCGTCAACACCGGGATCACGGACCGCATCACCCCTGCCCCCGCGCGGGCCACACAATCAACGCCACCGCCACCACACCCAACGCAATTCCCGCCATCTGCACGGCCGTCGGACGTTCGCCGAACACCGCGACCGCAACCGCCGTCGCCATCAACAACTGGATCACCGCCGACAGCGAAATGGCGATCGCCATCCCGCTTTCACGCATCAGGCGCACCATGATCAGGTTGCCAAGCGTATACAGCATCAGCCCTCCAATCAGCATCCAAAGCCGATCTTGCCCGACATAGGCGCGGATGCTGGTCGTCGCGGTCAGGAAAACCACCATCGAGGCCCCCAGCCAAAGATAGAATGCCAAGCTCATCCCCGGCGGCCCCTACGCATCGTCATAGGCATGCCCCGCCCGCAGTCCGTCGCGCACCCGATGCGCAATCGCCAGAAATTCCGGGCTGTCGCGGATATCCAGCGGGCGGTCGCGCGGCAGGTCGCTTTCAATAATATCCGTGATTCGTCCGGGTCGCGGCGACATCACCACGATCTTGGTCGACAGATAGACCGCCTCGGGGATGGAATGCGTGACAAAGCCGATGGTCTTTTCCGTCCGCGCCCACAACGCCAGCAACTGCTCGTTCAGGTGATCGCGCACGATCTCGTCCAGCGCACCAAAGGGTTCGTCCATCAGCAGCAGATCCGCATCGAACGCCAGCGCCCGCGCGATCGATGCGCGTTGCTGCATTCCGCCTGACAACTGCCAAGGAAATTTGTTTCCAAACCCTTCAAGATCAACAAGTTGCAGAACGTTCTTCACGCGCCGATTCTGCTCGGCCCGGTCAAACCCCATGATCTCCAGTGGCAGCTTGATGTTCTTCTCGATGGTCCGCCACGGGTACAGGCCCGCCGCCTGAAACACGTAGCCATAGGCGCGGTTGCGCCGCGCCTCGTCCGGGGTCATCCCGTTGACCGTCACGCTGCCGCTCGTGGGCTGCTCCAACGCCGCCACTACCCGCAGGAACGTGGTCTTGCCGCAGCCCGAAGGCCCGATGAAGCTGACGAACTCGCCCTTGTTGATCGTCAGGTTGACGTTCGACAGCGCCTGTATCGGTCCGTCATTGGCATCAAAGGTGAGATCAAGGTTTTTCGCCTCGATAACAGGGGCTTGCAAGGCAACGTTCACTTCATCGTCCGCAGCCATCACACCCCGCTCGGAATGTTCAGCGGATTGCGCGCGATTTTCCTTGGGGTGTTCAGCGCCTTCCATTTACTCAACGCCTGTGACGCGCTGGCAAAGGCGTTGCGGCGCACGAACTTTCCACGCCCCGGTTGCGGCTGCGAATTCTGCCCATAGGCCCAGACCACATCGCCCCGGCTCAGGGTGTAACGCGGTTGCGCCGTCACCTGCATGCCATCGAACACGTTGTAATCGATGATGGATTTTTGGGTGCTGACCGACACCGTCTTGGTGATCGTCGGGTCCCAAACCACCACATCGGCGTCGGCTCCCGGCACGATCGCACCCTTCATCGGATAGATGTTCAGGATCTTGGCGATGTTCGATGACGTCACGGCCACGAACTCCTCCGGCGTCAGGCGCCCGGTTTCAACGCCGCGCGTCCACAGCATCGCCATCCGTTCCTCAAGCCCGCCGGTGCCGTTCGGGATGGTGGTGAAATTATCCAGCCCCATCCGCTTTTGCGCATCGGTGAACGCCGCGTGGTCCGTGGCCACCACCTGCAGCGACCCCGCCGCAAGCCCTGCCCACAGCCCATCTTGATGGTCCTTGGACCGGAACGGCGGCGACATCACGCGGCGTGCGGCGTATTGCCAATCCTTGTTGAAATACTCAGTCTCATCCAGCGTCAAATGCTGGATCAACGGTTCACCATAGACCCGCATCCCCTTTTGGCGGGCCCGGCGAATGGCCTCGTGTGCCTGCTCGCAACTCACATGCACGATGTAAAGCGGCGTCCCGGCGGCATCGGCGATCATGATGGCGCGGTTTGCGGCTTCGCCCTCCACCTCGGGCGGGCGGCTGTAGGCGTGCCCCTCGGGGCCGGTCACGCCTGCGGCAAGGTACTTGTTCTGCAACTCCTGCACGATGTCGCCGTTTTCTGCATGCACCAACGGCAGCGCGCCCAATTCGGCACACCGCCTGAAGGAGGCATACATCTCGTCGTCCTCCACCATCAGCGCGCCCTTGTAGGCCATGAAATGCTTGAACGTGTTGATGCCGCGCTCTTTAACGACGGCCTCCATCTCATTGAAAATGTTCTCGTTCCAGCCGGTAATCGCCATGTGGTAACTGATGTCCACACAGATCTGGTCCTTCGATTTCCGGTCCCAGTCGTCGATCGCGCGCAGCAGGCTGCCATCCGCACCGGGCAGGCAGAAATCGACCAGCATCGTGGTTCCACCCGCCGCCGCCGCGAAGGTCCCGGATTCGAAGGTTTCCGCCGCCGTCGTGCCCATGAAGGGCATTTCAAGGTGGGTGTGCGGGTCGATCCCGCCGGGAATGACATAGGCGCCTTCGGCGTCGATCACCTCGTCGCCCGACAGGTTTTCGCCGATCTGCGCGATCTTCTCGCCCTCGATCAGCACATCGGCCTTCCATTGACGGTCTGCGGTCACCACGGTGCCGCCCTTGATCACCTTGCTCATGTCATTCCCTCATATCTGGATTAGCCGATCTGCTCCTGCGCCACGGTGCAGATCATCCGCCCGTCACGCGTGAACAGCGGGATGTAGGTGCTTTCAACCGGGCCGACGTACAGATACCAATAACACCCGTCCGACTCTATCCGCGCGGTGGTAATGTCCTGCCCCGGAGCCACAAGGGCCAGAACCTCCTCCGGCAACGTGATGGATTCCCCCTCGGGCGTTGGCGTCACGCAGGCGCCAAGGCTCAACAAGGCAAGGCCCAAGGCGATTTTCTTCAAATTTTTCACTCAACAATCTCCGCTGTTTCCACGACGGCGTGGAACAATACATTGGCACCCGCAGCGGCCCATTCCGGGCTGATTTCCTCGGCCTCGTTATGGCTGAGGCCGTCGACGCACGGGCACATCACCATTGCCGTGGGGGCGACCCGGTTGATCCAGCACGCATCATGCCCCGCACCGCTGATGATGTCGCGGTGGGAATAACCCAAACGGGTGGCCGCGTCACGTATCGCCGTCACACACCCCGTATCAAAGGTCACGGGATCGAACCCGCCAACCTTCTCGAACGCAACGCCCAGCCCCATGTCATCGCAGATCTTCTGCGCATCGGTCCGCAAGCGTGCCTCCATATCCTCGATCACGGCCAGATCAGGCGACCGGAAATCGATGGTGAACACGACCTTGCCGGGGATTACGTTGCGCGAATTCGGGTAGACGTCGATATGGCCTGCCGCACCCACGGCGTGGGGCGCGTGGCTCCATGCGATTTGGTCCACCAGTTCCAGCACCCGCGCCATGCCAAGCCCGGCATTCTTGCGCATCGGCATCGGCGTCGACCCGGTGTGGCTGTCCTTTCCGGTAATGGTCACCTGCGTCCAGCTCAGGCCCTGCCCGTGCGTCACCACGCCGATGTCGACACCCTCGGACTCCAGAATCGGGCCTTGCTCGATATGCAGTTCGAAGAAGGCGTGCATCTTGCGCGCGCCAACCGCCTCCTCGCCCCGCCAACCGATCCGCGCCAACTCCGCGCCAAAGGTCTTCCCCTCGGCGTCGGTGCGGGCATAGGCCCAGTCCTGCGTGTGGATCCCGGCAAAAACGCCCGACGAAAGCATCGCGGGCGCATACCGGGTGCCTTCCTCATTGGTGAAATTGGTCACGACAATCGGATGCTTGGTCTTGATACCCAGATCGTTGAGCGAGCGGATAATCTCCAATCCGCCCAACACGCCCAACACCCCGTCATACTTGCCGCCCGTGGGCTGAGTATCCAGATGGCTCCCGACATAGACCGGCAGCGCGTCGGGGTCCGTGCCCTCGCGACGGGCGAACATGTTGCCCATCTGGTCCAGCCCCATGGAACACCCGGCCGCCTCGCACCAACTCTGGAACAGGGCGCGGCCTTCACCATCGGCATCGGTCAGGGTCTGCCGGTTGTTGCCGCCCGCCACCCCCGGCCCGATCTTGGCCATCTCCATCAGGCTGTCCCACAACCGTTCGCCGTTGATCTTCAGGTTCTCGCCGGGTGCTGGCATCCGATATCCCCAATATTTGCTGGTTGCTCAGTCAATCCGCTTCAACGTGTCGCCCAACGTCCCGATCAGTTGATCGATGTGCGCCTTCTCGATGATCAAGGGCGGCGACATGGCGATGATGTCCCCCGTCGTGCGGATCAGGCAGTCATGATCGTAGCAATCCAGAAACGCACTGAAGGCCCGCTTGGTCGGCTCGCCCGCGATCGGTTCCAACTCCACCGCGCCGATCAGACCTTCGTTGCGAATGTCGATGACGTGCGGGTGGTCCTTCAGCGAATGCAGCGCATCTTCCCAATAGGGGGCCAACGCGGCCGCGCGTTCGAACAAGCCGTCTTCCTTGTAGGTCTCCAGCGATGCGACCCCGGCCGCCGATGCAATCGGGTTGCCGGAATAGGTATAGCCGTGGAACAGCTCGATCATGTGTTCGGGGCCCTGCATGAAGGCGTCGTGAATTTCCTTGGTGGCCAGCACGGCCCCCATCGGGATCACGCCGTTGGTCAAGCCCTTGGCGCAGGTGATCATGTCGGGCATGACGCCATAATGCTCGGCGGCAAAACTTGATCCCAACCGCCCGAAACCGGTGATGACCTCGTCGAAGATCAACAAGATGCCATGCTTGGTGCAGATGTCACGCAGGCGTTGCAGATAGCCCTTGGGCGGCAACAGCACGCCGGTTGACCCGGCCATCGGCTCCACGATGACGGCGGCAATCGTTTCGGGACCATGCAGGGCCACGATCCGCTCCAATTCATCGGCCAGATGCGCGCCATGTTCCGGCTGACCGCGGGTGAATGCGTTTTCCTTGATATGGGTGTGTGGCAGGTGATCGACACCAGCCAGCAGCGTCCCGAAATATTTGCGGTTGTTGACGATGCCCCCCACCGAAATGCCGCCAAAGTTGACCCCGTGATAGCCCCGCTCGCGCCCCACCAGCCGGGTGCGCGTGCCCTGTCCGATCGCACGTTGATATGCGATCGCGATCTTCAGGGCGGTTTCGACCGACTCGGACCCGGAATTGGTGAAAAACACGTGCTCGAACGGCTCTGGCGCCATATCACGCAACCGGTTGGCCAATTCGAACGCCACCGGGTGACCCATCTGGAATGCGGGCGCATAATCCAACTCGCCCGCCTGCTTCTGGATCGCTTCCACGATCCGGGGGCTGTTGTGGCCGGCGTTGCAGCACCACAGGCCCGCAGTGCCATCCAGAACCGACCGCCCATCGGCGGTTTTGTAATGCATCTTGTCGGCACTCACGAACATGCGCGGGTTCTTCTTGAACTGGCGGTTCGCGGTGAAGGGCATCCAGAATGCCGAAAGATCGTTCGGTGTAGACCGGTCAAGCGCCATGAGGCTCATCCATATGCTATCTGCCCGGGGCAATCGGTCCGGGGGCAAGGGTGTGTGTTGCGGTTTGACCATCCGGTCAAGATCAGGCTAGCAGAGGTGCCGCGCCAGTCAATGACTTGAAACCGAGCAGGCCGGGACCGCAAGCCAAATGATGAAAGTTCGCGTGTTCACTGCGGTAATCCGCGCCCGCGCCATCTTGCCCGCGCCCGCCTTCCCCGCCATGCTGACAAGATGAACATGACCCCGCCCCGCACGCGCATCCAGCGCAAGAACCGCAAGACCATTCTGGACGCCGCATTGGAGGTCTTCTCCCAACACGGGTTTCGCGGCGCCACGCTGGATCAGATCGCGACCCAATCGGGCCTGTCCAAACCCAATCTCCTCTATTACTTCCCGTCGAAAGAGGTCGTTCACATCACCTTGCTCAGCACGCTGATGGAAACCTGGCTTGACCCGCTGCGCGAAATGGACCCGGACGGCGACCCGGTCGAAGAGATTCTGGCATACGTCCGCCGCAAGCTGGAGATGAGCCGCGATTTCCCACGGGAATCGCGCCTGTTCGCAAATGAAATCGTCCAAGGCGCACCCCGGATGCAGACCGCGCTGGCCACCGATCTCAAAGGGCTGGTCGATGACAAGGCGGTCGTCCTTCGCGCGTGGGCCGATGCGGGAAAGATCGCCGCCGTGGACCCGCATCATCTGATTTTCTCGATCTGGGCGCTCACCCAGCATTACGCCGACTTCGACGTCCAGGTTCAGGCCGTTCTGGGGCCTGATCGCGACCCCTATGCCGAGGCCGAGGCTTTCTTGCGCACGCTTTTCACCAAGCTTCTGGCCCCCTGACCCGGCCGGGTCACTGGCGAGCAGCCGCCCAACCTTGATCGCCGCAGGTTCGGGCGCCGTCTTTTCCGCGCATCGTTCGCCACACGCGCCTTGCCCGTGGCGAACGTGTTACTCTGCCGCCTTCGCTGACGGATTGTTCGGATGCTGCGTCCAGTTGGCGTACTCATCGCTGACCACCTTGCCGGTGCGCGCATCCACGGTGCCCGCCGGAAGGCGCTCCATCGTGATGCAATCCTGCACCGGGCAGACGTTGACGCACAGGTTGCACGCCACGCATTCCGCGTCGATCACCTCGAACACGCGGTCCGCGCTCATCGAGATCGCCTGATGGCTGGTGTCTTCGCACGCCGCGTAGCAGCGTCCGCATTTGATGCAGTCATCTTGGCTGATCCGCGCCTTGGTGACGTAGTTCAGGTTCAGGTACTGCCAGTCGGTCACGTTCGGCACCGCACGGCCAACCACCTGATCAATCGAAGCATAGCCCTTTTCGTCCATCCACTGGGACAGGCCTGTCTTCATCTCCTCCACGATCTTGAAGCCATACGTCATCGCCGCCGTGCAGACCTGCACATTGCTCGCCCCAAGGCTCAGGAACTCGGCCGCATCGCGCCACGTCGTCACCCCGCCGATACCCGAGATCGGCATCCCGGCCGTTTCAGGATCGCGCGCGATGTCGGCAACCATGTTCAGCGCGATCGGCTTCACCGCCGGGCCGCAATAGCCGCCATGGCTCCCCTTGCCGTCGATCGATGGTTCCGGGCTCATCGTATCCAGATTGACCGACGTGATCGACGACACCGTGTTGATCAGGCTGACGGCATCCGCCCCGCCCCTTTTCGCCGCACGTGCGGGATACCGGATATCCGTGATATTCGGCGTCAGCTTTACGATCACCGGCATCCGCGTCGTCTGCTTGCACCAGCGCGCCACCATTTCGATGTATTCGGGAACCTGCCCCACGGCGGCACCCATGCCACGCTCGGACATCCCATGCGGGCAGCCAAAGTTCAGCTCGATCCCATCAGCGCCGGTATCCTCGACCAGCGGTAGAATGCGTTTCCAGCTTTCTTCCTCGCACGGCACCATCAGCGACACGATCATCGCCCGGTCGGGCCACGCCGCCTTGACCGCCTTGATCTCCCGCAGGTTCACCTCCAGCGGGCGATCGGTGATCAACTCGATGTTGTTCATGCCCAGCAATCGCCGATCGGCACCATAGACCGCGCCATAGCGCGGGCCGTTCACGTTCACCACGTTGGGATCTTCGCCCAGCGTCTTCCACACGACGCCGCCCCACCCCGCCTTGAACGCGCGCACGACGTTGTATTCCTTGTCCGTCGGCGGTGCCGAGGCCAGCCAGAACGGGTTGGGCGATTTGATACCAAGAAAATTGGAACTGAGGTCTGCCATGATCAATTCTCCGCTTTGGGGCCCGTGGCCACCTGATCGTACCGGCCAAGCGATGGATTAAAGATGTATTGGGTCATGTTTGTCCCGTCGCCGGTGTCGGTCTCTGTCCGCAACACCGCCCAATCGTTCATGAGGCCCGCCTCATCATCGGCAACCAGCCGATGCGCCGCGGTCTCAAGCAGCACGGCGCGTTCGGGCGCGGGGCCAAGGACCAGAAACAGGCAGACCGCGACCCCCATCGAACAGGTGGCGCTGGTATTCGCCTCGATACAGATCTCGGTTTGACCATCACCGTTCAGATCTGCCTGCGCGGCCCTGATCTCTCCGTAAGCGGCGCGAAGCTCATCGACACTCAGATAGGCTGACACCGCCAACCGATCCCATGCCGCCGCGTCCATCGCGTCATATCCGGCCCCCACCTCCGGCCCGCAGGCAAAGGCAGCCCCGGGCATCAGGAACGCCGCCGCCGCAAGCGTCCTCAGGCCATTCATGCCATCAACTCCCGATGAATGTCCTCGGCCGCGTCGCGGCCTTCCGCCACCGCAGTCACCGTCAGGTCTTCACCACCGGCGGCACAATCCCCCCCGGCCCAGACGCCCTTTGCGCTGGTGCGGCCTGCGCCCGTCACGGCGATTTTGCCGCCCGTCAGCGCAACGCCCGTGGGCGCACCGTCCAGCGTCTGACCAATGGCCTTCAGCACCATGTCGGCAGGCAGTTCGAACACCTCCCCCGTCGGCTGCAATCCGTTGCCGGTATCGGCGGTGTATTCGGCGCGCAACGCGATAACCGATCCGTTCCCGACCGCCTCCAACGGCATCGCGTTGAAGATGAAGCGCACGCCCTTGGACGCCGCCAGATCCTGCTCATAACGGCTGGCAGGCATCTTTTCGCGTCCCCGCCGATAGAGGACCGTCACGGTTTCCGCGCCCAGCAATTTGGACTGCACGGCCGCATCAATCGCCGTCATCCCGCCACCGATCACCACCACATTCCGCCCGACAGGCAGGGCCGCCAAATCGTCGGCCTGCCGCAAATCCTCAATGAAACCGACGGCATCCAGCACACCGGCCTTGTCTTCGCCGGGGGTGCCAAGGGCATTCACCCCCGCCAGACCCATGCCAAGAAACACGGCGTCGAACGCGGCCTGCAACCCGTCCAGCGTCACGTCACGACCCAGCGCCTGCCCGGTCTTCACCTCGATGCCGCCAATCTGCAGCAACCAGTCGACCTCGGCCTCGGCAAACCCGCCCACCGCCTTGTAGGCCGCGATCCCATATTCGTTCAGGCCACCGCCCTTGGGCCGCGCGTCAAACATGACCACGTCGTGACCCTTCATCGCCAACCGGTGCGCACACGCCAACCCCGCAGGGCCCGCGCCCACAACCGCAACGCGCTTGCCGGTCGCTGCCGCCCGCGCAAAAGGATGCACACCCTTGGCCATCAACGTATCGGTGGCGTATCGCTGCAATTGCCCGATCAACACCGGCTTGCCTTCGGCCATTTCGCGAACGCAGGCCTGTTCGCACAGCGTTTCGGTCGGACAGACACGGGCGCACATACCACCCAGAATATTCTGGTCCAGAATGGTTTTCGCCGCCGCGTCGGGCATGCCCGTGGTGATCTGCCGGATGAAAAGCGGGATGTCGATATCCGTCGGGCATGCCGTGATACACGGCGCGTCGTGGCAAAAATAACACCTGTCGGCGGCCACCAATGCCGCATGATCATCCAGCGGATGATGCAGATCAGTGAAATTCCCGGCCAGCGTATCCGCGTCCAGCCGGGCGGGCGCGATACCGGGGGTGTAGGGGCTGTTCGTCATGGACCTCTCCCGTGACCGAATGACATTTCCGTTCTTGGAAAGGCTGGCACGGGTCAAATTTTTTATCAAACGGTAAATTCCTGAACATCGCTTTTCGACGCCGCCAATCTGCATTTGCCCTGATTTTGTGCAGACCCCCGTTCGGGCGGGGGAAGGCCCGCGTGCGTTTTCCCGGTCACCGCGCTTTCCCCCGCCCCTTGGGTGCAGTATAGAACGCGAAAACCGGGGCCGGGGCCCTAAGAACGACTGAAGGGATGCGAGGACAATCATGAGCAACAAGACCCATGAGACGGACGTGGCTTTCATCAAGGCGCTGGCCGAACTGCTGAACGAGAACAATTTGACGGAACTGCACGTCAAGCGCGACTATGGCGATGCCGACAGCTTGAATGTCCGCGTCTCCCGGCAGATCATGCAGGCCCCCGCACTTGCTGCGCCGCAAATGCCCGCCATGGCGGCTCCGGCCATCTCGGCGCCGGCTGCCACCGCCTACGCGGCCCCCGAAGATCCCGCACAAGACCCCGGCGCAGTCACGTCGCCCATGGTCGGCACCATCTACATGCAATCCGAACCCGGCACCCCCGCTTTCGTGGCTGTCGGTGACAAGGTGTCCGAGGGTCAGACCCTCCTGATCGTGGAAGCCATGAAAACCATGAACCAGATCCCCAGCCCCCGCGCTGGCACCGTGAAACGCATTTTGGTCGAAGATGGCGCGCCGGTCGAATTCGGCGCCCCCCTGATGATCATCGGATAAAGCTGATGTTCTCCAAGATATTGATTGCCAACCGGGGCGAAATTGCCCTCCGCGTCATCCGCGCCGCGCGCGAAATGGGCGTGCGCACCGTTGCCGTTCATTCGACCGCCGATGCCGATGCCATGCACGTGCGCATGGCGGACGAGGCGATTTGCATCGGCCCGCCGTCCTCCATGCAAAGCTACCTGTCGGTGCCTGCCATCATCTCGGCATGTGAGATCACCGGGGCCGAGGCGATCCACCCCGGTTATGGCTTTCTGTCCGAAAACGCGAGCTTCGTGCAGATCGTGGAAGATCACGGGATCAAGTTCATCGGTCCCTCGGCGGCGCATATCCGCATGATGGGCGACAAGATCACCGCCAAGGACACCATGAAGGCGCTTGGCGTGCCCTGCGTGCCGGGCTCCGATGGTGGCGTTCCGGATTTCGAAACGGCAAAGGCGGTCGCCGCCGACATGGGCTTTCCGGTCATCATCAAGGCAACCGCGGGCGGCGGTGGGCGTGGCATGAAGTTGGCCCGCTCGGCGGATGAACTGGAAACCGCGTTTCGCACCGCGCGCTCCGAATCCAAGGGCGCTTTTGGCAACGACGAAGTCTACATCGAGAAATACCTCGGAACGCCCCGCCATATCGAAGTGCAGGTTTTCGGCGACGGTCGCGGCCGGGCCGTGCATCTGGGCGAACGCGACTGCTCTCTGCAACGCCGCCACCAGAAGGTGCTGGAAGAAGCCCCCGGCCCAACCATCAGCCCCGAACTGCGCGCTGAAATCGGCGCGACCTGCGCCAAGGCCGTGGCCGACCTCGGCTATGAGGGCGCGGGCACGATCGAGTTTCTCTATGAGGATGGCGAATTCTTCTTCATCGAGATGAATACCCGTCTGCAGGTCGAACATCCCGTCACCGAGGCGATCTTCGGTGTTGATCTGGTGCGCGAACAGATCCGCGTCGCATCCGGCCTGCCCATGTCCTTCGCGCAAGAAGATCTGCAGGTGAACGGCCACGCGATCGAGGTGCGGATCAACGCCGAGAAGCTGCCAAATTTCGCGCCCTCGCCCGGACGGATCACCCAATACCACGCCCCCGGTGGGCTGGGTGTGCGGATGGATTCGGCCCTCTATGACGGCTACCGGATCCCGCCCTACTACGACAGCCTGATCGCCAAGCTGATCGTGCATGGACGCGACCGCCCCGAGGCGCTGGCGCGTTTGAACCGTGCCTTGGGCGAACTGATCGTGGATGGTGTCGATACAACCGTGCCGCTTTTCCGCGAACTGATGGGCGCGCCCGCCGTGCAGACCGGTGACTACAACATTCACTGGCTGGAAGGCTGGCTGGAAGACACCTACGGCAAGTGATTTGGCGCCGCCGCGGTTTTCCTGCGGCGGCGGCCACGAAAATTGCCTATATTGCGTGGCATGGCGCACGACATGCACACCCCTTCCCGCCCCCCCCTTTCCGCGTCCCTGATGCTGCGCGCCTATGCTGCCGGCGTTTTCCCGATGTCCGAAGGCGCGGACGACCCCGAGGTTTTCTGGGTCGATCCGGAATGGCGTGGGGTCATGCCGCTGGATGGGTTTCACATGTCCCGCTCGCTTGCGCGGCGCATCCGGGGCACGACGTTTCGCGTGACCATCGACCACGATTTCGCCGGTGTCGTTGCGGGCTGCGCAGATCGGGAACCGACTTGGATCAACGCCGAAATTGCCAGCGTTTACAACGAACTATACGCCCAAGGCTTTGCCCATTCAGTTGAAGTCTGGGACGGGTCGGACCTTGTCGGCGGCATCTACGGCGTCACACTGGGCACCGCGTTCTTCGGCGAAAGCATGTTCTCGCGCCGCCGCGATGCATCGAAAATCGCCATGGCCTATCTGGTTGTGCGCCTGCGGGCCGGGGGGTTCACCCTTTTCGACACGCAATTCGTCACCGAACATCTGATCAGCCTTGGTGGTGTGGAAATTTCCCGATCAGCTTACCGGGTCGCCTTGGCCAACGCCCTGACCGCCAAGGCCGATTTCCTTGCCCTGCCTGATCCGACCCCGGTTCAGGAACTGCTGCATCTCAGAACCCAGACGTCATAACGCGGGTGCTCCAACGCCATCAGCGCGGGGCTGGAGGCGATCATCCAGCCATCGAACAACTCAATCCCGGCCGTATCCAGAATTTGCAGATGCGCATAGGCATCCGATGACGGGTCATCCATCGGATACCGGCATTCCAGCAACCGAATCGCGATGCGCCCGAACAGGACCGTCTGCCCGCTCAGCAGCTCGATATCGGTGGGCCGGCCAAGGGTCTTGTCCAACGCCCGCAAGATCGCGCCCGTGCCTGTCCCCGCCTCACGCTCGGTAACCGATGTCACGGCCGACGCGCGCGGGTTCGGGATGCTTTCCAGCAGCACACCGTCCTGCCCGCCCGGCGTCAATTGCAGGATAACGCCCGTATCGTCGCGCAGACCATCATCCGCCAAGGATGGCACGACACCCTGTTGCTGTCCCTCAATCGGCGGCAGTGTCGTGGTGATGATCGTGGGGCCGTTTTGCTGTGCCGAGGCGGCTTGCGCCAGTAAAAGAAAGGCAAATACGGTCGCGCGCGTCATTCACCCTCACCGCTTCCACTGGCGAACCGCATCAGCAGGGTCAGCAAGCTGACGGCACTTTGGGTGTCGATGATTTCGCCGCCCGGTTCCAGATTGAAGGGCGACCCACCAGGAATGATCTCAACGAAGTTACCGCCCAAAAGTCCCTCGGACGCGATCACGATGGCGCTGTCGTCGGGGATATCGATGTCGTCGCTCACGCTGAAGGATGTATCGGCGCGAAATGTCTGCGGGTTCAGGTCCAACCCCGTCACAGACCCGATCCGCACACCGGCCAAACGCACATCGGTGCCCACCGACACCCCCTCCACCGATCGGAACGAGGCGTTCAATTCATAGCTGCCGGTATCGCGTTCGAAACCCGTCACCTGTGCGGCGTAAACGAAAAACCCTACGGCGGCTGCCAGAACGGCGGCCCCGGTCAGAACTTCGACTGTGGTGTTTTCAGCCATGGCAATCAGCGCCTTCCGGTCACTCGGGGCTCCATGCCTCGTAATCGCTGCGGGGGGCGGGTTCTGCCCGGCGGATCGACCCCGCCGGCGCATACGCCTGCGGCGTGCCGGTCAGGTTCGGCAGATGCGCCTTTTCCCACGGCTTGTGCGTCAGGGGCTTGGCCTCGGGTGTTTCGTGCCAAGTGTGGTGCAACCAGCCATGCCATTCCGGCGAAACGCGGCTTGCCTCGACCAGACCGTTGAAAATCACCCATCGGCGGACGCCGGCACGATCCGTGTAATAGACGTTGCCCTGATCATCCTCGCCCACCTTCACGCCACGGCGCCACGTCAGCAACTGCGTGCCGATCGTCTGGCCATCCCACCAGGTGACAAGGCGTTTGATGAACCTGAGCATGGGGGCGTCTCCGCTGGGTTTGATCTGGTCCTCGTAATGCCCCAGACGCAGGCCGAGGTCTAGGGGCAATGCCCGGCCGCGGTGTCGCGGGTCACGCCCCCCATTAACCGCGGATGAACGGCACGATGGCGCATAAATAGGTTACAAACTTTCGACTTTTCGCGATTTTTTGTAACCTATCTTGGCGACATGTCCCCAAAAACGACGCCCCGAAAAACGGCCGTTCCACCGGATCGCGCCGCCAGAACCATCTGTCCTTTCCCATGCGGCGGCCCGTTGTCGGGCCGGCGGCCTTCGCGTATGCACAGCCCCAACCAATCTCAAGGGAGGCCCCGATGACCGAAACAACCCCCAGCTACGGCTTTGACACCCTGCAAATCCACGCAGGCGCCCGCCCCGATCCCGCGACCGGCGCACGGCAGACGCCGATCTACCAGACAACGGCCTATGTGTTTCGTGATGCGGACCACGCCGCGGCGCTCTTCAATCTGCAAGAAGTTGGCTACATCTATTCGCGCCTGACCAACCCCACGGTCGCGGTGCTGCAAGAACGGCTTGCCACGCTGGAAGGCGGCGTTGGCGCAGTTTGCTGTTCATCCGGCCACGCGGCACAGATCATGGCGCTGTTCCCGCTGATGACGCCGGGCAAGAATATTGTTGTATCCACAAGGCTTTACGGCGGAACGATCACGCAGTTCAGCCAGACGATCAAACGCTTTGGCTGGTCCGCGACCTTTGTTGACTTCGACGATCTGGACGCTGTGCGCGCCGCGATCAACGACGATACCCGCGCGATCTTCGGCGAAGCAATTGCGAACCCCGGCGGCTACATCATGGATGTGCGCGCGATCGCGGATATCGCGGATGACGCAGGCATTCCCCTGATCATCGACAACACCACGGCCACGCCATACCTGTGCCGTCCGATCGAACTCGGTGCCACGCTGGTCGTGCATTCGACCACCAAGTACCTGACCGGCAATGGCACCGTCACCGGCGGTGCGGTGATTGATTCGGGCAAGTTCGACTGGTCCGCCTCCGACAAGTTCCCCAGCCTCAGCGCGCCGGAACCAGCGTATCACGGGTTGAAATTCCACGAAACGTTCGGCCCGCTGGCCTTCACCTTCCATGGCATCGCCATCGGTCTGCGCGATCTGGGCATGACGTTGAACCCGCAGGCGGCGCATTACACGCTGATGGGCATCGAAACCCTGTCGCTCCGCATGGAACGGCACGTGGAAAATGCAGTGAAAGTAGCGACTTGGCTGGAAAATGATCCGCGCGTCGATTTCGTGACCTATGCGGGCCTGCCGTCATCGCCCTATTACGACCGTGTCAAGGACGTGTGCCCCAAGGGCGCCGGTGCGCTGTTCACCTTCGCTGTGAAGGGCGGGTATGAGGCCTGCATCAAGCTGGTCGACAGCCTTGAGATCTTCAGCCACGTCGCCAATCTGGGCGATACGCGCAGCCTGATCATCCATTCCGCATCGACAACTCATCGGCAACTGACACCCGAACAGCAAGTGGCCGCCGGGGCGGCACCGAACGTGGTGCGTCTGTCCATCGGGACCGAGGATGTGAAAGACCTGATCGCCGATCTGGATCAGGCGCTGGACAAAGCCTGCAGCTGACGCACGGCGACCCAACGATCAAACTGGCGACCGTCGCGCACGCGACGGTCGCCAGTCCGGCGCGACGGTGTTGCGCCCCAACACCCCTGACCTGCGCCGCCGCATGCGCCGTTTTACGCCGAGGTGTCGGCACCGCCGGGCCTGAACAAGGCCGGGAAAAACCCCCGCAATACGGCAGATTACAAGGGCGATCCCGGGCAATGTCGCCTCTGCTCTTTTATCAATCGAACAAACGCCCTAGACTTGTTTCCGCCGATCGGCCGAACAGTCATGCGCATTTGGTTTCCACAAGCGGTTTCCTGCGTTAAGACTTGCCGCGTTAACGCGTCGGGATTCCGACCATCCTGCCAGAGGTTCGCTTTGAAAATTGATTTCGCGCTGTTCCTGTCACCCGAAGGTATCGCTCTGGCGCACCGTCAGCCAGCAGGGCATTGGGCCTTTGTCGGCGATACGGCGCTGGACGTACCCAATTTCAAGGACGCCTTGGCGGACTTGCTGAAGAAGGGCGAGGAACGCGGTGGCCAGAACTTTGCCACCCTTCTGGTCTTGCCCGATGACCAGATCCTTTACACCTCGCTGACCGTGCCGCCCGGCGATGGCCCGTTGCGCACCGCCCGGATCGAGGAAGGGCTGGATGGCCTGACGCCTTATGGCGTGGCCGATCTGGTATGGGATCTGCGCGAGGTTGACGATATTCGCGTCAAACTGGCGGTCGTGGCCCAAGAAACATTGGATGAGGCCCGCGCCTTCGCCACCGATGCAGGCTTTAACAGCGTGGCCTTTGCCGCCGCTCCGCCTTTGGAACGGTTCCCGGGTGTGCCTGTCTTCGGAAAAACCGCAGATGGCGACACCCTGCATCTGCCTGACGAGGGGCTGGCCTTTGGACCGGATCAGTGGACGGCCAAGCCGCCCGCAACCGCCCCCGCCGCCGCGTCAGCACAGGCAACCCCCGAGGCATCGCCCACTGCGGCAGACACTGCCACCGCCGGGGCCAAGGACACCGCAACTGACACCTCCGTGACCACGGACAGGGCCGCCGCGCCCGTAGTCGCCGCCCCACGCGAAGCCGCCGAAACCGCCCCCGCAGCGCCGCTTCCCGATACCCCGCCGCCCGCCGTGTCGCCGACCCCGCCCGCGGCCGTAGCGAAAACCGCACCTGACGCTGGCCCTGCTCTGACGAGCCAAGCGGCCCCAAATGGCCGCACCGCAGAACCCAAACCCACGACCACAGCGGAACCCACCACCCCCACGGAAGCCGACGATACGCCGCCTGACGCCATGGATGATGCGGTGACACGGCCCGTCACCCCCCTGCCCGACACCGATGACGACGACGCCGCCCCGGCTGTCAGTCCCATGGCCCAAGACACACCGGCCAAAGACGCGCGCCTTGTCGCCACAAAAGACAGTGCGACACTGCAACCCAAGGGGCGACAGGCCGCGCCACTGACCGCCAAGAGAACCACCCCTGATACGACCACGGAAACGCGCGTAGCACGCTTTACGCCCACCGTCCCCAGCAAGTCGGGGCAAGACGAGGTGCTGAGCGATCCATCAGTGGATGATGATCTGCCGCCAGTCCCCGCAAATTTCTTGGCAAGGCGCGGTCCGGGGGGCACCGCCGGGCACGGAACGGCCCGCGTGGTCAGCAACAACCGTCAGGCTCGGGTCGACACCGGAAGACCCGGTGATGCACCCGCAACGTTCCCATCCCCGGCCGCAGGGCGTGTTCTGCACCCCGATGCCGCCGATTTCCCAACTGAAACCGGGGCCGTAACTGGGGCCACGTCGGGCGCCACACCGCCGTCCAGACTGGCGGCGCAATTGACCCGTGTCCGGGATGCAAGCCGAAGCGTCGCCAAGCCGACCCCAGCACCCCCAAGCAATCTGACGCAGACGGCGGCCTATGATGCGCCGCTTCGCCCCGTCGGCCAGAGCCGTACGCCGGAACCGGCAGCCAACACCGCAAAGACCGGGACCGGGCGTTCGGGATTGTTTGGGCGCCTGCTACCGACACGGCGCAAAGACACGGCAGAAACAACGGACAAGCCCAAGGCCGACACCGCGCAAGACCGCGCCGAACCGGTCGCCGCGTCGGCCACTGGCGCCGAGACAACCGAAAGCAGCTTTTCCGAGGGGCTTCTGGCGCGCAAGGCATCACCCGTCACAGCCGGGCCATCGTTCCGCACCGGGCTGATCCTGACGCTCGTGTTGCTGATCTTGCTGGCCCTGATCGCGATATGGGCGGTGATTTTCCTGCCCAACAGCACCATCGGAAGGCTCTTTGCCCAAGACCCCGTGGTTGCAAGCGCCCCCGCGCCCGACGATCTGCCGCCGATCACGCCGCCGCCGCCCGCGTTTGACACGGCCGCCGCCTTGCCGGTGACCCGTTTGCTGGATGAAGATGAGGCCGCTGCAGATGTTGGTGCCTTGGCCGACATGGATGAAGAGGCAGCACTGATCGCGCAATTGCCCGATGTGCAGGCTCCGGCCACATTGCCGGACATCGACGCCGATTTCGATCTTGGCCCCGATCCCTTGGCCGCCGAGCCGACGCCGCCATTGCCGACACTGGAAGCCACCGAGGAGATGTATGCGGCTTTCAGCATCTGGCAACTGCCGCCCGACGCACCACAGCCCGGCAACCTTGACGTTATTGACGGTCTTTACACCGCCTCCATCGATCCGGAGATCACCGGACTGGATGCCATCGCGCTGCCTGAAACGGGCATCAACCCGAACGAGGAAGTCATGCGGCAAGCCTCGCCCGCAGCCTTCGGAGCGACGTTTGCATTGAACGATCAGGGGCTTGTCGAACCCACACCCGAAGGTGCGCTGACCCCTGCGGGCGCATTCATCATCGCCGGCGCCCCGCCCGTGCAGGCCGTCCCGCGCCCGCGCGAGGTGGTGATTGCGCCGGTCATCAACGTGGACGATGTCATCTTGCGGGCGTTCCGGCCCGAACTGCGGCCCGACGACTTGGGTGAATTGCGCGAACGGCAGTTGCTGGGTGGCCTGACGACGACCGAATTGGCGACCCTGCGCCCCACCACGCGCCCTGCGTCGGCGCAGGAAGTGGCCGCCGCCGCCAACGCATCGCTGGTGCCACTGGCGGCTGCCGGATCTGCAACGGCGGACAGCCTGTTGGCAGCGGAAACCGCGCCCGAGGATGGCGGGCCGATCACGGGCACCGCCTTGGCGGTCGTGTCCTCCAGCGTGCCAGTCCTGCGCCCTGCCAGCATCGAACGCATCGTGGCCGCCGCCGCAACGGCGCCCGAAGCCGACGCCGAAGCGGTGCCCGCCGTCGCGGCCTCCGCCGCCCCCGTCATTCCGTCAAACGCCAGCGTGACCCGCGCCGCGACCGAGGACAACGTCCTGAACCTGCGGCGGATCAACCTGATCGGGGTGACTGGCTCGCCCTCCGACAGATACGCGCTGGTGCGGCTTGCGTCGGGGCGGTTTGTGCGCGTCGGCGTGGGCGATCGGATCGATGGCGGGCAGGTCGCCGCGATCGGGGAAACGACGCTGCAATACATCAAGAATGGTCGCAACATCACCTTGGAAATCGCTTCATAGCGCCATTTCCAATTCGCCCGGCGCGCCTGTGGTCGGCCCTGCCGTAACACACGAAAACCGGCCTAGAGCAAAAGCAGAACCGCAAGACCGAGGAAGGCGAAGAAGCCCACGATATCGGTGACCGTGGTAACGAAAGCCCCCGATGCCAGCGCCGGGTCAATGCGCAGACGGTCCAACACCACGGGAACCAGAACCCCCGCCAAACCCGCAACCAGCAGGTTGATGACCATCGCGGCGCCTATCACCACACCCAGCAACGGCGTGCTGAACCAGACCACCCCGACAATTCCCATGACCACGGCAAAGATCACACCGTTGATCAGCCCCACCCCGGCCTCACGCGTGATCACCCGCGCAAGGTTGGAGCGCGTCAAATCCTTGGTGGCAAGCGCACGCACCGCCACCGTCAGGCTTTGGGTGCCCGCGTTTCCCCCCATGGAGGCCACGATCGGAAGCAGGACCGCCAGCGCCACCAACTGGGCAATCGCATCCTCGAACTGGGCAATCACCAACGATGCAAGGATCGAGGTGATCAGGTTCACGAACAGCCACGGAAACCGCTGACGCGTCGTTTCGAACACGTTGTCGTTCAGACTGCCTTCACTATCGACCCCGGCAAGGCGCAGAAGGTCTTCCTCGTTGGCCTCATCCAGCACGATCATGGCATCGTCGATGGTGATGACGCCGACCAACCGCCCGTCGTCATCCACCACCGGGGCAGAGATCAGGTGGTATTGATTGAAGGCATAGGCAACCTCGTCTTCGTCCTGCGTCGCCGGAATGATGCGAAAGCTGTCTTCCGCGATATCCGCAAGGTTGACCGAGCGCGGGCTGGCCAACAGCCGCCCCAACGACACATAGGCCGTCGGCTTCATCCGGGGATCAACCAGAATGACATGATAGAATTGTTCCGGAAGGCTGTCGGGATCGTTGCGCAGGAAATCGATCATCTGGCCCACGGTCCAGTGTTCGGGCGCGCGCACCACCTCGCGCTGCATCAGGCGCCCGGCCGATTCCTCAGGATAGGCCAACGCCTGTTCAACGGCGGCCCGGTCCACATCGTTCAGCGTGGCAAGGATCGCCTCGGCCTGATCGTCCTCCAGATCCTCGACCAGATCGACCACATCGTCGCTGTCCAGATCGCGCACGGCCTCGGCCAGCACATCGGCGGGCAACAGGGCCAGCACGTCGTCCCGGATGGACCATTCCAGTTCGGACAGGACTTCGCCATCGATCCCGTCGGACCAAAGCCCCAACAGCGCTGCCCGTTCCGAACTGGATATCTGTTCAAGGATGTCGGCAATGTCGGCCGGGTGCAGCGGTTCCATCAACGCATCGATGGCGGGCACGTCCTCGGCGGCGACCGCACGGCGCAACTGGGCGCGCAGGCTATCGTCCAGCGCGTAGGCGTCGCGGTCTTCCTCCAGCAGCTCGTCGGTGTCTTCGCTCAACTGGCGCATCCTCCCGAAAGGGCCATGCCCACTTGCGGGCACCATCGAGCCGGGTATGACAGGAGGGGCTAACGATGAAAAGGGTGACCCCATGACGGACCGCCTTCTGACAGGTCAAATGCTGGAATTTGAGGCAGACCCGTTCGCCGCCGGGCTTGGGGCCGTGCGCCATACCCGGCGCGGGGCGGTCCTGCTGCATGATGGGCGGATCGCAGCGGTGGGTGACGCGGATATGGTGCGCGCGGCGCACCCCCGCGTGCCGGTCACCGACCACGGCGATCACCTGATCTTGCCGGGTTTCGTGGATGCCCACGCCCATTACCCGCAAACCGCGATCATCGCATCATGGGGCAAGCGCCTGATCGATTGGCTGAACAGCTATACCTTTCCCGAGGAAATGCGGTTCGACGATCCCGCCTATGCGGCCGATGTCGCCGCGCGCTATCTTGACCTGCTTGTGGCGAATGGCACCACCACGGTGTCCAGCTACTGCACCATACACCCCGAAAGCGTCGACGCCTTTTTCGGCGCCGCCCAATCCCGGGGGCTGCGTGCACTGGCGGGCAAGACCTGCATGGACCGCGACACCGCGCCCAAGGCGCTTCGCGACACGGCCCAAGGCGCCTATGACGACAGCCGCGCGCTACTGGAGCGTTGGCATGGCGTGGATCGGCTGAGTTATGTCATCACACCGCGGTTCTCGCCCACGTCCACGGCCGCGCAACTCGACGCGCTTGGCGCGCTGTGGGCGGAACACCCCGACTGTCTGATGCAGACCCACCTGAGCGAACAGGTAGACGAAATCGCCTGGATGCGTGGCCTTTACCCCGGCGCGCGCGACTATCTCGATACCTACGAGGCGCACGGCCTGCTGGGCGCGCGGGGCGTTTACGGCCACGCGATCCATCTGGAACCCCGCGAGGTGGACCGTCTGGCGGAAGTCGGGGCGGCGGTGGTGCACTGCCCGACCTCCAACAGTTTCATCGGGTCCGGCCTGTTCGACATGGGATTGCGGGCGCGACTGCGTGTCGGGCTGGCGACAGATACCGGCGGTGGATCCAGCTTTTCGATGCTGCGCACGATGGCAGCGGCCTATGAGATCGGACAGTTGCGCGGCATTGCCCTGCATCCGGCGGAACTGCTGTGGCTGGCGACGGCGGGCTCGGCCCGGGCGCTGCATCTCGACGACACGATCGGGCGGATCGCCGTCGGGATGGAGGCCGATATCACCGTGCTCGACCTTGCCTCCACCCCGGCCATCGCACAGCGTGCCGCACGCGCCAATGACATCTGGGAGGCGGTTTTCCCCACCATCATGATGGGTGATGACCGCGCCATCGCGCAGGTCTACGTCGCGGGCACCCCCGTCGGGTAATCGCATCGGCGGGCGCCGTCCGCGACCCCACCGGCGCCAACCGCACGAATAGGCATGCCCCGCAAGGCGCACCAACCGGTCAGGGCGCTAGACGGCGGCTTGCACCGCGCCGACGATATCATTGACGACCGCCACCATCAGCGCCTCGTCCTCGGCCTCGGCCATCACACGGATCAACGGTTCGGTCCCGGATTTCCGGATCAGCAGGCGACCGGTTCCGGTCAAGCGCGCCTCACCAGCGGCAATCGCGGCCTGAACCGCGGGCAGATCCAGCGGCGTCTGCCCCGCCGCATAGCGGACGTTGCGCAGCAACTGGGGAACCTTCTCGAAACTGCGCACCAGTTCGCTGGCAGGGCGGCCCGTCCTGACCATTTCAGCCAGAAATTGCAGGCCCGCGATCAGCCCGTCACCGGTGGTTGCATAATCGGTCATGACGATATGTCCCGATTGCTCTCCACCAAGGTTGAGGCCGCGCGCGCGCATCGCCTCTACCACGTAACGATCGCCGACCGGGGTCCGGTGCAGCGCGATTGCGCGCTCCGCAAGGTAGCGTTCCAGCCCAAGGTTCGACATCACTGTCGCGGCAAGCGTCTGGCCTTTCAGACGTCCCTCTTCGGCCCAACGGTTGGCAAACAGGGCCATGATCTGGTCACCGTCCGCCACAACGCCGGTCTCGTCGATCAAGATGACCCGGTCCGCATCTCCATCCAGACATATCCCCACATCGGCGCCTGTATCACGGATCATGGCTGCCGCCGCCTCGGGCGCTGTCGACCCTACGCCCGCGTTGATGTTCGTGCCGTCGGGCGACACGCCGATTGGCAACAGTTCCGCACCCAGTTCCCACAACACCTCGGGCGCTGCGCGATAGGCGGCCCCATTGGCGCAATCGATCACGACCTTCAGCCCGTCAAGCGTCAGACCCTGCGGAAACGTGCTTTTGACCCGCTCCATATAGCGATAGCGCCCATCGTCGATGCGCTTGGCACGCCCGATATTCTCGGCGTGTGCGGGTGCCACCTCGGAAAAGACAAGCGCCTCGATCTCCGCCTCGGCCTCATCGGACAACTTGAACCCATCGGGGCCAAAGAACTTGATACCGTTATCGGCGGCGTGATTGTGACTTGCGGAAATCATCACCCCGACATCGGCCCGCATCGACGGCGTCAACATGCCCACGGCAGGGGTAGGCACAGGGCCCAGCAACAGCACGTTCATCCCGGTCGAGGTGAAGCCGGCCGTCAGCGCGTTTTCGATCATGTAGCCCGAAAGCCGGGTATCCTTACCAATCACCACCCGGTGCGCGGTGCTGCTGTCGCGGCGGAAATACCGCCCGGCCGCAGCCCCAAGGCGCAGCGCCATTTCAGCAGTCATCGGATAGGTGTTGGCGCGTCCGCGCACGCCATCGGTGCCAAAAAGCTTCCGCGTCACGTGTCTGCCCTTTTTTCCGTCGCGCCGCGGGCATGTTGCCACAACGCGATCATTTGCCTGTGGGTCTCTATATCATGAACCCGCAGCATCTGTATCCCTTGGCTGACCGCCCATAGGCCAACCGCCGCCGATGCCGCATCGCGCCTGTCGGCACGCGGTTCCCGACCGATCGTCCCCACGAACCCCTTGCGCGAAACGCCCAGCAATATCCCACACCCCAACCCGTGAAACAGGCTGAGCCGGGCCAGAAGCGCCTGATTTTGCGCCGGAGTCTTGCCAAAACCGATACCGGGATCCACCATGATCCGCGTGCGCGCAACGCCCGCGCGCACGGCCCCCGCCACGATGGCCGCAAGGCTATCGTAAACATCCAGCAAGACATCGTCATACGCGGCCGCGGCGCTGGCTTGCATCGTTTCGGGCGTGCCGATGGAATGCATCACGATCAAAGGCACATCATGATGCGCCGCAACCTCCGCCAGATCGGGGTCGAACCGCAGGCCGGACACATCGTTGAGGACCGATCCCCCCGCGGCAAGGGCGGCCTTGGCCACCGGCGACTTGCGGGTATCGATGCTGATCGGCAGGGTCAGCCCGGCGGCGCGCATTGCACAGATCACCGGAACGACGCGGTCCACTTCCTCTGCGACGGGCATTTCCGCCGCGCCGGGCCGGGTGGATTCGCCGCCGATATCGATCAGATCGGCCCCTGCCTCGGCCATTGCACGCGCTTGGGCCAACGCCGCCAACGGGGCCAGATGGCGCCCGCCGTCTGAAAAGCTGTCGGGTGTGACGTTCAAGATCCCCATCAGGCGGGGCCGATCCAGCGATATTTCCGCGACATCCGCACGCGGCGCGATCAGCGGGGCAAGCTGTTCGGGCGACAGGCTGCTGGCGGGAAGCACACGCGGCGCGTCACCACGCGACAGCAACTCCACATGCGTGAACCGCGCCCAGCCGCCCGCCAGCGGCAAGGCACCGGCGATGTTGGCCGGGTCGCTTATCGGGATGGGGCGCAGGTAATCTTGCATCGCGCTGACCTAGCCAAAGCACTGCTGCCCCACAAGTGGGACGTTGCGGTGGGCCATGGCCCGCCCACACCTTCGCCCCCCTCAGGACGGCGGAAACCCGTCGGCGGGAATGCACAATGCCGGGATGGTGCCCGCATCGGGCGCGTCGTGCCCGAACACCAACAGATGTTCCGCCCCGAATTGGGCCGCGAACCAACCTGTCAGCGCCAGTGGATCGGTGACCGTGGCCGCCGGCCCCGCGACCGCATCAAGCACCAACTTGGACGGGGCCCAAACTGAAATCTGCCCGTGTTTCATCGCCCAATCCAGTTCGGTGCGGCTGGAGACCACCACGCATCGCGCATCCAGCGCGGCCAGAACCCAGGCGTTCTGCTCCATGGCCAGAAGATCAATCCGGCGTTGAGGCATGGCGTGGGCGGCGCGGGGCACAGGCAAGTCAGATGGCCCGACGCACAAGATCAGGGGGGCGCGGCCCATCGCCAGTCGGTTCAGCAAGGTGGCCAGATCGGGGCGGTGAATGGCCGCGTTGGACAAGAACACGACGACCGGATGTGGCGATCCCTGTGGCGCGGGGCGCAACGGCGCGCGCTCCGGGGCCTGCCGCACGATCTCCACACCCAGAACAAAGGGGCCGCGATCCAGCTTTTCGATCCGCACGAAACATCGCGCCGCCAGCGGGTGCGCAAGGATCTGTTCGGCGATCCGCGCCGCCAGAGTTTCCAGCAGGTTGACCCGTTCTGCGGCAAGGGCGTGGTCGATCGCCTCCACGATGGTGTCGTATGACAAGATGCGATCCACATCGTCGGCGGCACTTTCGGCAGCGGACCGGACCTCGACCACGACATTGAAGCGCACCCGTTGCGTGGTGCCGCGTTCGGCCTGAAACGCGCCTATTTCCACCTCCCGCTCGTGGTCGGACATCGAAATCCGGTCCAACGGATCAGGTCCGCCCGTCGCCTGCGCGCGGGCCGCGGGGTGTTGGAAGGCAAGGCTGGTCTCATCGGTCATGGGGCTATCGGTCCGGTCAGGCGCATGGTCGCGCCCTGTCTAACAGCGACACGCCCCACCTGCCCGCCCAAAACACGGCGTGCGGGCGCGTCAATGCGACCTCAGTATTGTTGCCGATAGAAAAGATGCACGCCCACCTGCGCCGTCTGCGGGTAAACCCGCGCCCAGTGCGGGTTGACGGCGGTGGTGTGATAATGGGTGGCATCACCGGTGATGTCGCGCGGCGCGCCGTTCATCATGATGCGGGCGATCTGGCCCAACCGGTCCCACGTCCTATCATCGGTGACCCGTTCGGGAATGCCGTCGCATGTATAGCTGAACTGACACGCATTCCGCCTGCCCGTTCCCTGATTGACCACCCCGCAGATGGAGTTCGGGTAGTTGTCGGAATCAACCCGGTTCAAGATAACCTCGGACACGGCATATTGGCCTTCGATGCTTTCACCACGGGCCTCGAAATACAGCGCCTCGGTCAGGCATTCCCATTCCCGGCCACGCCGGGGGCGGCGCATCTGATCCAGTTCGGAGGCTGTCCAGACGCGGTCGTCCGATCCACGGCGACCGCGGTCGCGGCCGACGAACGGGGAACCGATATAGCGCAAGCGGTCAGGCCGCAGCGCCGACAACGCGGCGTGATCTTCGCCCATCAGGCTGCTCAGGCGCAAGGTGATGGCATCGGTCGGGTCGGTTGACGTGCTGACAGTGACCTGCGCCGAGGCAACACCCGAAAGGCTCAAAAGGCCAGCCGTGACGGCGACCCAAAGAAGACGTTTGCACATGTTCACCTTTCCGGAGGCCTGCGCCCCAGTTGCGACTGTCTGATGCGAATCGCTTGGTAAGGTTAATAGCTTGTCGGGCCAGCCATGCAAAATCGGCCCTCAGTGTTGTGGATAAGTGGCCGAAGGCCCGCTACCTGTTGCGATGCAAATGCACCAAGCCCACATCAACAACGCAATGCAACTATTTGTCTTGAATGGCAAATTGCGCAGCCGCCAATTTGGCTACCGGGACCCGGAACGGCGAACACGACACGTAATCGAACCCCGCCTGACGCGAAAACGCGATGGATTGCGGGTGTCCACCATGCTCGCCGCAGATCGACAGAACGACATTGGGCTTGGCGGCCCGGCCACGCGCGGCCCCAATCAACAACAACTCACCCACGCCCTCGGTATCCAATTGCTGGAACGGATCCTCGGGGAACACGCCCTGCTGGACATATTCCGACATGAAACGGCCCGCGTCGTCGCGGCTGAGACCATAGGTCATCTGGGTCAAGTCGTTGGTGCCGAACGACAAAAAGGCTGCAATATCGGCGATTTCACCGGCACGCAGCGCGGCCCTTGGCGTTTCCACCATCACACCCAGCCGGAACGTGAAGGCAAGGCCGGTTTCAGACCGCACCGCGGCGGCAACGGCATCGACACGCGCTTTCACCAACTCGACTTCGCGCGCGGCCACCACCAGCGGGATCATGATTTCAGGAACCACGGGCTCTCCGCCCTCGCTGGCCTGTAACGTCGCCTCGAAAATGGCGCGGAACTGCATGTCGTAGATTTCGGGAAGGGTCACGCCAAGGCGCACGCCCCGCATCCCCAGCATCGGGTTGAATTCCTGCAGGCTTTCGATCCGCGCGGCCACGCGGGACACTGGCAGGTCCAGCGCCTCGGCCATGGCCCGGATGCCTTCGCGATCTGCAGGCAGAAATTCATGCAGCGGCGGGTCGAACAAGCGAATGCAAACCGGCTGCCCCCGCATCAATTTGAATAATTCCAGAAAATCGGCCCGCTGCATCGGCAGTAGCCGGTCCAGAACCGCCGCCCGATCACTTGATGTTTCGGCAAAGATCATCTCGCGCATCACGGTCAGGCGGTTGGCGTCAAAGAACATATGCTCGGTCCGGCACAGTCCGATGCCGTCAACCCCGAACCGCTGCGCCATCGCGGCGTCCTCGGGGGTGTCGGCATTCGCGCGAATGCCGATGTCGCGCGCATCGTCCGCCCAATCCATCAGCGTTGCAAACGCCCCGCCAAGGGCCGGTTCAATCATTTCAGCGGCCCCGACAAGAACCTCGCCCGAAGATCCGTCGACGGTGATGACATCGCCTTCGTGGAACACCTTGCGGCCCGGCACGGTCAGGGTCTTCTTGCGCGCATCCATCTGCAAACGGGTCGCGCCCGACACACACGGCAAGCCGATCCCGCGCGCGATCACAGCCGCATGGCTGGTCATGCCGCCCCGCTCCGTCAACACGGCCTGTGCGGCATGCATGCCGCGAATATCCTCGGGGCTGGTTTCGCGGCGCACCAGAATGCACGCCTCGCCCTGTGCGGCGGCGGCTTGGGCGGCGGTCGCGGAAAATACGATCTTACCTGTCGCCGCGCCCGGCGCCGCAGCAATACCCTTGGTCAGCACGTCGCGCTTGGCCAACGGGTTCACCTGCCGGTGCAACATCTGGTTCAACGAGAACGGCGGAATTCGCAGCAACGCCTCGTCCCGCGAAATCACGCTATCATTGGCCAAGGCCACCGCAATGGCGACATCGGCGCGCGCGATGCGTGGCGCGCGGACGGCATCCAGTATCGAAAGCGCGCCATTCATCAGCGTGAATTCGATCTGCATTTCCTCTCGCAGACGTTCGCGCATCATCGCGCCGGCATCACGCAGCGCCTCGACCTGTTCGGGCGCAGTATCTTCCAACGCGGGGCCGCGCGGATCGCTGTTGATGAACTGCGCGTCACCTTCCGACAGGGCGGCGCGGCCCTGCCCTTGCGGCAGATAGCGGCCCGTCATTTGCGCCGCACCGGTATCTGGCGCCACGAATTGCACCACACCCGACCCGCTGACACCCTGCCCGATACCCAGTGCCATTGCCTGCACCACAAGCCCAAGCCCGGCATCAAGCGGCGCGCCCTGCGCGGTGCGCAGCAACCGCGCGGTGGTGCCTTCCCACGCACGCGCCATGGACCGCAGCACTTCGGAAAGCTGCACCGCGGCGTCTTGCGGGAACGGCTCTTCCATCTCGTCTTCGAAATGCGATTTGGCGATGCGCGGCGTGATCGGACCATCGAATGCGTCTTCATCCAGTCGCAAGACATCAACCGCATAGGACCGGATGAACGAAAGATAGAGCGCGTCGGCGGCAGATTGCCCATGGATTGCCGCCAACCGCGCCGCGACCGCATCGTTCATGCCGATATTCAGGATCGTGCCCGGACCACCCCAATCCGACGCCTGACTGGAGGACCGCACCGACAGCAGTTGATCTGGACCGAATATCCCCACCAGCGCGGCCATGTTGGGCATCTTGCCCTCCGCGATCGCACGCACGGTCTTGAACGGCAGCGCCACGGTCAACGGCACCGGCAGGTTCAGTCGCAACAGACGCTGCAGACACTTCGCACGGTTGCCATGGGTCGAAGTGCGCACCTCGGCCGTGGCGGTCAACTCGGTGAAATCAGGCGTGGTCAGCATCGTCGCTGCCTCATTGTGCATCTGCGGCAAATGATACAACCCAAGCGCGACCTGTCCAGTGACCACCTGTCAACTTGGGAAGACAGTTCGTCGCTGTTGCGGGAAATCCATGCCGCACTGCGGCAATTCACCCATCCAGCCGCGTCAGATCGGCCACCGCAGAGCAGGTTTGCACGATCTCATGCAACAGGTTGAGCCGGTTTCGCCGCACAACCTGATTCTCCGCATTGACCTGCGCCGCCGTGAAGAACGCGTCGATGGGCGCGCGCAAGTTCGCCATATGGCGCATCGCAGCGGCAAAATCTTCGGTCGCCAGTGCCGGGGCAATCGCCGAGGTGGCCGTTTTCAGGGCGGAGAACAACGCGCGCTCCGCATCTGTTTCGGCAAACTTCGGGTTTGCGCCATATCGGTATTCGACACCATCCGCCTCTTCGGCCTGCGCCAGAATGTTGGCGGCGCGCTTGAACCCTTGGATCAGGTTTTCGCCATCCGGGGTTTGCAGCGTGGCCTGCAGCGCACGCGCGCGTTTGACAAGCAGGCTCAGATCATCGTTGCCGGGCATCGCAAGGCAGGCATCGATGACGTCATGCCGTATCCCTTCGTCACGCAGAAAGACCTTCAGGCGGTCGTGGAAGAACGCAAGCAAATCGTCGCTGGTGTCGGGGGCATGCGCAATCACGTCTTCGACCCAATCCGGCGCGTCGCCTTCGATCTTGTCGACGATGGCGCGAACTGCGGCGCTGAACACGCCGTGCCGGGCGATCTCGCCCAAGATCGCGCGCAAAAGCGCCTTCTCGTGAGGGCCGTCCGCCGGGGTGATCTTGTGGCGCAGAATTTGGGCATCAAACAGCCTGTCCAACTGCAAGCGGTGGTTACCATTCAGAATGATGCGGATCACCCCCAAGGCCGCGCGCCGCAGCGCGAACGGATCTTTCGATCCGGTGGGTTTTTCGTCAATCGCCCAGAACCCCGTCAGGGTATCGATCTTGTCCGCCAGTGCTACCGCGACCGACAAGGGCGCAGTCGGCACCGCATCCCCTGGCCCAAGCGGGGAATAATGTTCGGCGGCCACGGCGGCCACATCCGCCGGGTGGCCCGCGGCGGCGGCATAATACCGGCCCATGACGCCCTGCAACTCGGGAAATTCGAAGACCATTTCAGACGACAGATCGGCCTTGGCGATGCGCGCGGCGACCTCGGCCTGCACGGGGTCGGCTCCGACCATCGGGGCAATCTCACGCGCCAAAGCGGCAATGCGGCCGATCCGGGCGGACTGAGTGCCCAACTTGTTATGAAACGTCACGTTTTCAAGCGCTTGCGTCCAGACACTCAGATCGGAACGCGCAATCCGCAGGTCGTTTTCCCAAAAGAATTTCGCGTCCGACAAACGCGCGGCAAGCACCTTTTGGTTCCCCGCCAGAATGGTCGCGCCGTGATCTGCGGTATCGCGGTTGGCCACTGTCACGAACCGCGCGATCTGCCCGGTCGCGGTGTCGCGCACCGAGAAGAATTTCTGATGCTCCCGCATCGACGTTTGCAGCACCTCTGGCGGCAAGCCAAGGAAATCGGTCCCGATCTCGCCCATCAGCACGACGGGCCATTCGACCAGCCCCGCAACTTCGCCCAGCAAACCGGGGTCGGCGACAACTTCCAACCCTGCCGCGAACGCCATGTTCGTGGCGTCATGCCAGATGGTTTCGGCCCGCGCCTCGGCGGCCAGAACGACCTTGGCGCGTGCCAATTTCGCCTCGTAATCGGCAAACGAGGAGACCGCGAAACGACCCGGGGCCAGAAACCGGTGGCCTTCGGTCGTGGCGCCGCTGACGATGCCATCGACATCGAAGGGAACCACATCGGTCCCCGCCTCATCCCCAAGCAGGCACAAGATCGAATGCAGGGGGCGCACCCAGCGCAGGCTGCCCGCCCCCCAGCGCATGGATTTGGGCCAAGGGAACGTCCGGATGATCTGGGGGATCAGTTCGGCGATGATATCGGCGGCGGGGCGGCCCGGTCTGGTAACGGTCGCGAACCAGACTTGCCCTTTCTTGTCATCGCGCGCTTCCAGTTGGTCGCGCGTCAGCCCGGTGGCGCGCAAGAAGCCCTCCAGCGCCTTCTCCGGGGCATCGGTCCGCGGCCCCTTGCGTTCTTCGTGCAGGGTCGGCGATGCGCCCGTCAGGCCCTCGATCGTCAGGGTCAGGCGGCGGGGCGTCGAAAACGCGCCCGCGCTGGCATAGGTCAACCCGGCTTCGACCAATCCCTCGGTCACAAGCTTCTTCAGATCAGCCGCGGCCTTGCCCTGCATACGCGCAGGAATTTCCTCGGAAAACAGCTCCAGCAGGAGATCGGGCATGGCTCAGATCCAGTCGAGGTTGACGTGAGTGATCGGGTAGGCCTCGGCCACCGCCGCGCGCAGATCGGCGAAACGGGGGCGAAGGTCGGCGAATTTGTTTTCATGCGTTTCGGCCACGGTCAGCCGCACCAGATCGAAAAGCCGATCCGTGTGCATCTGTTCCAGCAAGTCCAGTTCCGCGCCTTCGATATCCATCTTCAGGAACGCGACTTCGCCGTGTTTGCCCGCGACATCCCGGATCAGATCGGGCAAGGCGATCACGTCGACCTCAATCCCGTCTTGTTCGTTGATGTTGCGCGCGCCCGCGATCAACGTGCTCTTGACCGAGCCCGCCTTGGGGTTGTCGTCGAAATTTACCGCCCGCATCAGGCGCAGTTTTCCCGCCTCGACCGCCACGGCGGCGTTGTGCAGGACGACATTTTCGACACCCTGCATCCGGCGCGAGATTTGTTCGAACGCATAGGGGTCGGGTTCGAACGCGTGAACGGTTGCCCCCGTCGCCGCCAGCGGTTCGGTCACCTCCCCGATGTTGGCGCCGCAGTCGAGCACGACGTCGCCGGGCTTCAGCATCGACATGATGCCTTGCATCAGACCGCGCGCGAAATGGGCGCGTTCATTGCGGGCCTGTCGCCGCTTGAGCTTGTCATATTGCGCCTGAAGGGCGACCAGCGCGTCTACCTCGACCATCGTCTCACTCCAGGCTTCCGTTCAACTGGTGCCACGCAAAGCCGCGCCCATCGGGATAAAGCGCGATGATGCGATCGACACCGCGGGCGATCTCTGGTGTGGCCAAGACCGCAATGGCCCGACCTGCCTCAAGATCCGCACCGACGATGTTGGCATCGTAGCAGTCGAACCAGGCCGGTGCGATCAGCGGGGTGGGGTCCACGGCCGGGACACCATCGGCAATGACGCGCGCCGCGACATCAGGGGCCACGGAAAAACAGCCGCGAAACCTGAGCGGAGAGGTATCGGCGTCAATCCCGGTGAACATATCCGGCTCCAAGCTGAACTCTTCACCACTGGCCAATGTCAGCGGCAGGGCCGCCATCTCGATCCGCTCATAGTAGGCGCGCGTCTGCGAATACCACAGCGCCGCGCCGAACGCCGCCGTGAGCGCGATAATGGCAATGGAAACAACGCGCCCGCTGTTCATGCCGCGCCCACCTTTTCCACGGCCCCGCCCCCTGCATCGGTCTGCACGAAAGCATCCGCACATTGCTTGGCAAGGGCACGGACACGGCCGATATACGCCTGCCGTTCCGTCACGCTGATCACGCCGCGCGCGTCAAGCAGGTTGAAGATGTGGCTGGCCTTGATGCATTGGTCATAGGCGGGGTGCGCCATGATGATGCGCTTGCCGGTCTTGGGGTCCACGTGTTCGGCTGCAAGGGCGGCCTCGCATTCGGCCTCGGCCTCCTCGAAATGCCTCAGCAATACCTCGGTATTGGCGACGTCGAAATTCCAGCGGGAATATTCCTGCTCGGTCTGGCGGAACACATCGCCATAGCTCAGCGGGATGGGCGATTGCGGATCGTTGTAGGGCATGTCCATCACGTGATCGACGCCCAGCACATACATCGCCAGCCGTTCCAACCCATAGGTCAGCTCGCCCGAGACCGGGTGACAGTCATGTCCGCCGACCTGCTGGAAATATGTGAACTGGCTGACTTCCATGCCATCGCACCACACCTCCCAACCAAGGCCCCATGCGCCAAGGGTCGGGCTTTCCC
>JAFMHK010000004.1:19186-166305 GCA_017854585.1 Paracoccaceae bacterium | reverse complement strand
ATTACCAACGGACGGTCGCTTGGCCTTTCGTTGGCCGCACGGGTCAGTGGCAAGAAGACCGGCCGCCGCAGCCCAATTGAATTCAGCAACGATGCGAACATGTCCGTCTTGTGCTGGCCGCCGTTCTGTTTCGGACAAGCCCGAACAGCGCGGCATTGATTGGGGCCAGTGCGCGGATTTCGCTACACGAGGCTGGATACTGGTCGAGTACTGCTGCCGCTGAAGGTTCATCGGGCAATCTGCGCTTTTGGCCCTTATCTGCCATTCGGCGACCGAAGCGACCTTGCAGCGCCACAAATGCCATGGAACGTTACTTGGCAAACGGGTGTTGCCCGTCGCCGTTCGCATGATGACCAACCTTGAAATTCGCAAAGGGAACACCCGATGAACATCAATGACGATTTCACCCAACGCGCCGTGGTCCATGCCAGCCAGATCCCTTGGGTTCCGTCACCGATGCCGGGCGTGGAACGTCGGATGCTCGACCGGATCGGCGACGAGGTTGCGCGCGCCACAAGTATCGTCCGCTATGCTCCCGGCAGCGCTTTTTCCGCGCACACCCATACAGGTGGCGAAGAATATCTGGTGCTGGACGGCGTCTTTCAGGATGAACATGGTGACTTTCCGACTGGCAGCTATGTGCGAAACCCGCCGACATCCGCCCATACGCCCAGTGCAATGGCGGGGGCGACGATCCTCGTCAAGCTTTGGCAGTTCGACTTGGAAGACCGCACTCAGGTGTGCATCGATACCCAATCGCAGGTGCCAAGCGTGGTGGATGGCCGAACAGGGGTCTGGGAAATACCGCTATTCGCGGATGCCCACGAACGGGTTCGTATTGAGATCTGGGCTGCCAACCAATCGGTTGAAATCACGGATCACAAGGGCCTAGAAATATTGGTGATCGAAGGCGGTTTTTCCGAAGGCGGTGAAGACTTCTCGGTCAATTCTTGGCTGCGCCTTCCCGTTGGGCATTTGCTGCGCGCCGTCGCAGGGCCGCAGGGCGCGCGGCTTTGGATTAAAAGCGACCATCTGGCGCAAACGCCGCACGCCCCTGCGCGCTGATCGCAGCATTGGGGACCCATCATGGCAAATGCACCTGCAATCGTCGCCGGGTCCGGACCCTGCCTTGGTTACGCACTGGTCAATTATCTCGCCGCGCCGGGGTATCTTGACTTCGTGTGGACATGTCGGGCGATGGTTCGGTCTGCTGTGCATCTTGCCCACGCGGTCCTGCCCGGCATGATGAAACGCGGTTTCGGGGCTTTCGTGGTGTCTGGTGCCCTCACCAGCCTGCAAGGCGGACACGATTTTGCGGCGTTTGCCACGGCCAAGGCGGGGCTGCGTGCGCTGGCCCGGTCTTTGGCGCAGGAATATGGGTCCAAGGGCCTTCACCTCGCCCATATCGTTCTGGACGGCATTCTGGACACCGGGGCCAGTCGGACGCTGTATGGCATGGCGCCCGCGCGCATGATGCAAAGCCAATGCGTCGCGGCGGCCTGTTTGCCTATGGCACAACAGCCGGAAGCGGCATGGACGCACGATCTTGACCTGCATCCGATGGGAGAGGCGTTTTGATGCAAACCGACGTTCTTGTCGTCGGCGGCGGTCTGTCCGGCCTATCGCTTGCCCACCATCTGGCCCAGACCGGCACTGACTTTCTACTGGTCGAGGCGCAGGATCGGCTTGGCGGCCGCATTCTGACGCAAGAAACCGGGGGCGCTGCCTTCGATCTCGGCCCGGCATGGTTCTGGCCCGGCCAACTGCGGATGGCACAGCTGGTGCGACGACTTGGGTTGGAGGTGTTCGAGCAGTATTCAACTGGTGCGATCGTCTTTCAGGACCCGTTGGGCCATGTGCAACGGGATCGCGGTTATTCCTCGATGATGGGATCGCTGCGCGTGGCGGGTGGAATGGGCGCTTTGATCAGCGGGTTGCAGTCGGGCCTCGCGCCATCTCGGCTGCGGCTGAAAACCAAGGTCACATCCATCGAAGACACTGGGAACAGCATTTGTGCCAAGCTCGAAAGCGACGCTGGTGTTCAGACGGTAACGACCCGACATGTCGTGCTTGCCGTCCCGCCGCGCATCATCGCCGATACCATCACCTTCACGCCCGAATTGCCGCAGATCGCGATGCGCAGTATGACTCAGATCCCGACATGGATGGCGGCGCAGGCCAAGATCGTCGCCATCTACGATCATCCGCATTGGCGCAACGCGGGCCTTTCTGGGGACGCAACAAGCCAGAAGGGACCGATGGTCGAACTTCACGACGCCTCGCCCGCCTATGGCGGACCCTATGCCCTGTTCGGTTTCGTAGGCTATCCGGCAGCAATGCGCGCCGAGCATCCCGACGAAATCCTTGACCTTGCCCGACAGCAATTGGTGGCCATGTTTGGGCCGGAAATGGCCAACCCAATCTTTCTGCACATGCAGGATTGGGCCCTGAACCCCGCGATAGCCACAGCCGCGGACCAGGTTTCCCCTCGCAGCCACCCCAACTATGGTCTGCCAAGCCTACTGTCCAACCTATGGTCCGGCACCCTGACACTTGCGTCAACCGAGGTGGCCCAAGCGTTCGGCGGCTACATGGAGGGCGCCCTTGAAGCAGCGGAAGCGGCAGGCAGACGCGTTCAAATCAGAAAGGCCGCCTCCATTAGACGCCTCTAGGCTTTGTGGTCCTTGGCGCGCCCCAAGCGGCCACGATCTGATGCGCCAGACCTATCCGGATTTTGGTCCCGTTGCCGAACACCTCTGACAGGCCATCTTGATCGAGATCGGCAAACAGGTTTCGCGCCACCGCCCGCTCCCCGATGCGGGTGACGGGGGGCAAGGGCACCCATCCTGTCAGATTCAACCTGTTTGTGGTTCAACGCGTCTTGCGGTCCTGTATCAAGCACCCTCCCGCATGGGGGCGATAGGGGCCTTTGTCTTGATCATCCGGAACACAAGTGCCGCAGGCAGAACAACAGCGAAAAGGGCCATGCCGAACAGGATCGGAGCGTCCACTGACCCGCTGCGATCAAGAAGCCAACCGGCGATAGTTGGGGCCGCAGTCATGGCTGCAAAATAGATAGTGAAGAACACCCCCATGCCGAAGGCCCGGCGGGCAGGGGCCACGGCCTGACCTGCAAGCGCCATGATGACACCGGCAGGTGCCATCCCCAAAAGGCCGAAGATCAGGCTGGCGGGCAGACCCGCACCGGGCATCTGCAGCATCATCAGCGCCAAAACTGCCGCAGTCATGCAAACGGCAAGGATTATCTCGCGGCGACCGAACCGGTCGGCGATCTGGCCGCAGATCGCCCCCGACAGGATCATCACCCAACTGCCGACACTGATCACCGAGGCGGCGCTGAGCGTGCCCATCCCCTGCGTTTCCAGCATCTTGGGGCCAAAGCTCAGGTAGACGACATAGCCGGCGTTGAACACACCCCAAGCGACCCCGGCGCAGATGATCAGCCCCCATTCGCGCGGCAACAGCCGGATGCTTCCACCCTTGCCGTTGGCGGGCCGGTCGGCCGGTGCCCGATAGAGCGTGAAAACGGCAACCGCCGCCAGCGCGCAATAAACCGAGGCAATGACAAAGGGCAGGCGCCAGCCATAGAGCTCGGCCAGCCACGCGTGACCGACCTGTCCCATGGCAATGCCAAAGGGCCAGCTCATCACGAGAATGCTCATCGCGGTGGCGATCTCGCGGCCGTCGAACCAGTCGGCAATCATTTTGGTGAAGTAGAGCATGGCGAACAGGAACCCCGCCCCGGCCAAGAGCCGCCCCAGCCCAATGCCGCTGGGCGCCACCGCGAAAGCCGACACTGCGCCGCCCAGCGCAAGGGTCGCCAGTCCAAGGCCCCCAAGAACACGATCCGATGCGAACCGACCGGCAAAGCCGGCAGGTAGCGCAAGAAACAGCCCCGGGGCCATGAAGAGACCGATCATTAGACCGATCTCTGCATGGCCAAGTCCGAAGCTGGCGGCGAGGTCATCGCCGACTGACCCCATGGTCTGGAACTGAAGACCCAGACCGACCCGTGCACCGAACACAAGCGCGAGGATGCGCCAGCGCATCACGCCCAGCCTAGTTGACGCAGCGCCTGCAGATCATTCCAGATCTTGGTCACATGCTTGATGCGGTCGCCTTCGAATGCCATCACATACACGTAGTCCGACGCGACGGAGCGCCCTGTAGGCTGCCCGGGCCCACCGGAACCGGTCTGCGTGCCGCGAAACACTGCCGCCGCGACAACGGTGCCGCGCGTCACGTCTGTGGCGAATGCCGTCAACTCGTACCGCCCGTCAGGGATTGGCCCCAGCAGGGCTTTCATCCATTCGGCATATCCGGCAAGCGTGGTCGTCTCGGCCAGCGCATCCGCCTGACAAGCAAAGGCTGCGCCCTCAACGCAGTGTTCCGTGCAGGCCTCCCAGCCGCCGCCCGTCTCGCAGGCCTCGAAAAAGTCGCGGGCCGTTTGTTCGATGTTCATTGGGTCACCCTCTGCTGCTGCTGACTTCAGTCTGCCCGCAGACGACGTTTCCAGATATCGGGCAGGTGCAGTAATTTGCACCGGAGGCCTGCAGTATTCGGGTAGTGCATCTGCAGGATTGCGTGATCGGTCGAGGTGCCACACGATAAATGTGAGTACCAACCAAGGATCCTGCCCCTGTGTCGCCCTATGAAATCCTCAGCCCGCGCGAGGTCGAAATCGCCAGTGCCTATGCGCAGGGCGACACCTATCAGGATATCGCGGCGCGGCTTGGGATCGCGCCTTCGACGGTGCGAACGCATCTGGCGGCGATCTACCGCAAGCTGGAGGTGTCATCGAAGCTTGATCTGCATGCCAGACTTGGAGGTGCACTGCCTGCCGCAGGCGAGCAGATCGACCATGCGGCGATCATCTCCGAACTGGCCCTCAGCCTTGAAGACGCGATCCGCCGCGAGCAAACCGTGGCACAGGTGCTGCGCATCATCAGTCGGGCGCAGGGCGACATATCCGCCGTCATGTCCGCAATCCTTGGCTTTGCGCTGGACCTATGCGAGGCCGAATTCGGCATTCTCTTCGATTATCATGGCGCGCGGAGCTTTGAGGCAAGCCATACACGCGGGATACCTCAACCGTTCCGCGAATGGCTAGACACGCATGGCGTCTTTACGGTGAGTCCTCGCACCGGGCTGGGACGGGTCGCGACAGACCACCGTAGCGTCAATATTTTTGACGTTCGGGCCGAAGAGATCTTTCAGTCCGATGATCCGCTCCGTTATGCTACGGCGATCCTCGGCGGCGCGCGGTCCTTTGTTGCAATCCCGATGATGTCGGGTGACCGGCTGGTCGGGGCCTTCACGATCTATCGCCAAAGTGTGCGGCCCTTCAGCGCGCAGGCCACCACGTTGGCGCAGACCTTTGCCGACCAAAGCGTTATTGCGCTCGACAATGCCCGGCTGGTCAGCGCGCTGCGGGCTGAGACGGCCCCGGATGATAGCAGTCCCCGGTCACCCGCCACGCCCGGGTAAACCTTCCATCGCCAAACTTGCGTTCGAGAACACGTCGGACGAGCCCGAGGGCAAGATATTGTCTTGGACGGGATCACCGAAAATAACATCACAGCCCTGTCCCGTTCGCCTTGCCTGTTCATCACCGCCGGGAAAGCACCATGACGGTCAGTGAAAGAATGTTTGCGATCTGTCAGGGTAAAACCTCCCGCAACGCTGTAGTCTCGATACAGACCACCGCGCACCTGAACGCGCCCGAAGAACGCGTCCAACGCGGCACAAGGCCGACCCCGACTCTGTGGGAGTTGACCGTGCACGCATCGCATCTGCTCTGCGATTTCTCACCCAGACAGCTATGCCAATGCCAAGTCCCTTCTGGAGCGCGCATGGCGATCGTTCCGGAAAGCGCAGAGACAAACACGGATTGACACCCCGATGTGTTTCGTCTGCGACACGACTGCTAGGGACGAGGCGGAAAATGGGCTTGGTCAAGCGGGCCCTCTGCGAGAACGCAGGACGTAAGAGGCCACAGACATCAGCGCACACGGCGGGCGGCTCAACTTTATTGTGGCAGATGCACGCGCCGAGAGAATCCGGGGGGGGCACCTTCCGCAGTTGGGCATGCGCGTCTCGACCATCGGGAAAGCCGCAATTTTGGAGCTCAGATTCGAACTTTGGTCCCAATAGGTTGCCCATTCGATCCATGTCGGACGACGACAGATTTCTTGTAGCCGTCACGCCATTCCCCGATGTCGAGACCGGGCATTCCGAGAAGATCTTGCAGAGAGAGGTGCACTAGTATACCAGTTGGCAGGTGTCTTGGAGGGGAGCAGCAAGGTTGCGAGAGCTGTGGAGATGGTTTGGACCGCACGATAGCGTAAGCTTGGATGATATCCGGCAGGCCGGAGCGCAAGGCGTTGTCACCGCCCTTCACCACATTCCAGCAGGCATTGCCTGGCCCCAAGAAGAGATTGCCCAACGGCAACAGCAGGTCTCTCGCAAGAGTGCTGGCGCGCAGATTGATCTGGCTTGGGAAGTTGTTGAGAGCTTACCGGTTTCGGAAGACATCAAGACCCAGACAGGCGAATGGCGTGAGCACATCAACGCCTATGCGCGGTCGCTGAAGGCGCTGGCGCATCAGGGTATCACCAATATTTGCTACAATTTCATGCCTGTGCTGGACTGGACGCGGACAGACCTGCGCGCAAAGATGCCCCATGGCGGCACGGCAATGCGTTTTGATCTCGTTGATTTCGCGGCCTTTGATCTGTTTATTCTGCAACGCGACGGCGCAGAAACTGGTTATGATGACGAGGTGCGCGAGGCAGCAAAACGTCGTTTTTCGATGATGGATCACGCCACATCCGCGCAATTGGCGCGCAACATTGTGGCGGGCCTGCCTGGCGCCGTGGATTCGTGGACGCTTGAGGAATTACGGGTCCGGCTGGCGGCCTATTCAAACCTTGACGCCCCCCGGCTACGCCAGAACCTTATCGACTTTCTGTCCGAAATCGCACCGCTGGCAGAAACCTTGGGAATGCGGTTGAGTTGCCACCCGGATGACCCGCCGTTCTCGCTTTTGGGCTTGCCACGCGTGATGTCCTTGGCGGCGGATTATCGTCACGTTCTGACTCAGGTCAGTAGCCCCGCAATCGGTATGACCTTCTGCACAGGCTCGTTCGGGGTGCATCCGGAAAATGACTGCGTGGCCATCGCGCGCGATTTCGGGCCGCATATCAACTTTGCACATCTGCGCAATGTTCGCCGCGACAGTGAGACCGTCCCGTGTTCGTTCTTCGAAGACGGCCATCTTGCAGGGCAAACCGACATGGTTGGCGTCATTGCGGCGCTTTTGGACGAAGAAGCCCGCCGTCAGGCAGAGGGCCGCCCGGATGCGGTGATCCCGATGCGCCCGGACCATGGTCAGTCGATCTTGACCGATCTGGAAATCGATACCCAACCCGGCTACCCCGCCGTCGGGCGATTGAAGGGCTTGGCCGAGCTGCGCGGCGTTGCAGTTGCGTTGTCGGCTACCCGACAGGGGGCACCTGTCAGATGAATAGCCTCAAGTCGATCACAAGCGCGGAATTCTATGAGTTGCTTGATCCAAGCGAGATCGACCGGAACTTGCCAATTGCTCCGCAGGTTTATGAAATCCTGCGCCAGCGGATTGTTGACAACCGGCTGCCACCGGGTGCGCCCATCGGTGAAAGCACGCTTGCGCTTCGGCTCAACATCTCCCGCACGCCATTGCGTGCGGCCCTGCAGCAATTGGCCAAGGAAGGCATGATCATCACCAGACCGCAGGTTGGGTCGGTCGTCGCACAGCTTGATGCTGCGCGGATGGAAGAAGCGGTGGTGGTGCGGGCGGCGCTTGAGGCCGCAGTTGTCCGGCGTCTGGCCGAGCGCGGGTTCGATGAACAGCTTATGGCGCTGTCCTTCGCGGAACAGGAGATCGCCGCCGAAGACGATGATTACGCGGCTTTCTTCGGCCACGATGAGAAGTTTCATGCCAAGCTGGCCGAACTGGCCGGGCTGCCGAATGTGTGGGCCGCGATCCAATCGGTCAAAGGCCATGTTGATCGGCAACGCTACAAGATGATGGCGGGAATCCCGTTTCGCTCGAAACGTGCCTACCGCGACCACAGGGAAATCGTCCGCCTGATCTTGGCGGGGGATGCGGACGGGGCCGAGCAAGCCATGCGTGCGCACGTGAACTCGGTTCTCGAAATGAAGCCGGACACGCCGCGAGAAAATACCGAAATTCAAAAGGGAGAGAAGACATGACATTACGATTGAAAACCGTTCTCACGGGAACAGCCTTGGCGATGAGTGTCCTTGCGACCTCGGCCATGGCGCAAACCGAATTGCGGATGACATGGTACAACGACGGCAATGAAGGCGAAGTGATGCGCGGCCTGCTGGATGGCTTTGAAGCTGCCAACCCAGACATCACGGTTGTCCTCGATATTGTGCCTTATGCGGCGATCCTAGAAGGTTTGCCGGTACAGCTGGCTGCGGGTCAGGGGCCGGATCTGGCACGGGTCACCGATCTGGGCGGATTGAATGAATACTACCTCGACCTGACGCCCTATGTCTCCAACCCGGACTACTGGGAAGCCAACTTTGGTCCGTTCCTGGAATGGCTGCGCCCAACGGGCAACGATAGCGCGATTTCCGGGTTCATGACCCAGCTGACCGTGACCGGCCCCTATGTGAACCGGACGCTGTTTGAACAGGCTGGCGTGGATATGCCGGGCGACGGCGCAACTTGGGGCGATTGGGCCGCGGCAGCCAACGAAGTGGCAGCAGCACTTGATATTCCGATCCCGATGGCGTGGGACCGTTCCGGCCACCGCGTGGCCGGTCCCGCGATTTCCATGGGCGCCATGATGTTCGACGCCGACGGCAATCCGGCACTGGTCGATCAGGGACTGATGGACATGGCCACGATGCTGTATGACTGGCATCAGGACGGCACCATGAGCACAGAGCTCTGGGGCTCTGTTTCCGGCTCCACCTATCTTGGCGCGAACGAAGATTTCGCCAACGCTCAGGTCGTCATGTACATGTCCGGCTCTTGGCAGATTCCGCAATTTGCCTCGACGATCGGCGATGCCTTCGACTGGTGGGCGGTTCCGGCCCCTTGTGGTCCGGTAGCGTGTACTGGCATGCCCGGTGGCGCGGCCCTTGTCGCCCTTGCGGGAACGGAGCATCCTGAAGAGGTCGGCATGCTGATGGAGTATCTGGCGAGCGAGGAGTCTCTGGCCGAATTCTATGGCCAGACGCTGTTCATCCCCGGCCATCTCGGTCTGGCGGCGGGCGGTGTCGACTTTGCAACCGACGATCCGCGCGCGCGTCATGCGTTGGAGACATTTGCAGGCGCAGTACCCGGCATCTCGCCAATTGCATTCGACCTGCAGGGGTATCCGAACAACCGCGTGATGTTCAACGCTCTGATTTCTCGTCTGGGCGAGGCGATCGTTGGCGAACTGACCTTGGAGCAGGCGTTCGAGCGCATGACCCAAGACGTTGAGCAGCAACTGGCTGAGCAAGCCCGCGACCAGTAAGCAAAAAACATGGTCCCGGTTCCTATCAAGGGGGCCGGGACCAATGCGGATCCCAACCGGGTTGGACCAATGCCTGACACAGATGCCAACGCCTCACTCTCCGAGAAGCTGACTGCCCTGCTGGCCGTACCGGTTGTGCTGTTCTTTCGGTTATTCGAAATCCCATTCCGTGCTGTTCAGAGAGTGGGCGGCATCAAGGCGATGCCTTATGTGTTCTTGCTGCCAAACCTGGCGTTCTTTGGCGTGTTCGTCGTCTTGCCTCTCTTCATCAACTTCGCATTCTCACTGTCGGGGGGAACAAACATCTTCCTCAGCGACCGTGTCTATACCGGCACGGAACAGTATGAATTCCTGTTCGACTGCGCCAACTATCTTGATCCCCAGACCTGTCGCGAAGACAGGTTCTGGAAAGCCATCTTCAACACCGCGACGTTTGTTTTCATACAGGTCACGTGCCTTGTCATTCTGTCACTGGTCACCGCCCTGATATTGAACCGCAAGATCAGGGCGCGCGGGTTTTTCCGCGCGGTCTTCTTTTTTCCGGTGCTTTTGTCACCCGTGGTTGTCGCCCTGATCTGGAAGTGGATCTTGCTGCGCGACGGCATTCTCAACGCCTTCCTCGTGTCCATCGGGCTGGATCGCATCCTGTTCTTCGTCAGTCCCGAATGGGCCATGTTCTGGGCGATTTTCGTCTCGATCTGGTCGCACATGGGGTTCTACATGCTGATCCTGTTGGCCGGGTTGCAGGCGATCCCGCCGGATCTCTATGAAGCCGCCGAAATGGACGGCACATCGCCCGAGCGTGTGTTCTGGAAGATCACCCTGCCGCTCCTGTGGCCCAACATGTTGGTGGTCGTGGTGTTGGCCCTGATCAAGGGCGTGCAGATTTTCGACGAGGTGTTCGTCCTAACCGGGGGCGGGCCGGGCACGGCCACGCAATTCATTGTCCAGTATATCTACACCACGGGCTTCGCGAGCAGGGTGCAGAACTTTGGCCTCGCCTCGGCTGCGTCGGTGGTGTTGGGGGTGGTTCTGTTCGCGCTGACCGTGGCTCAACTGGCTGCGACGAGAAGGAAGGACGATGTCTGATACCGCCCAACACCCCCGCTCGATCGGTCGCCTCATCAGGGCGAGACGAGGAGGCAGCAAGCTGCATTGGACTGACGTATTCTCCTACATCTACCTCGGTCTTGGCGTGTTGCTGATGTTCGCGCCCGTATTGTGGCTGGTCATGTCGTCGTTCAAGACACCGGCGGGGCTGCTTGAATTCCCGCCGACCCTTCTGCCGCTTGGGCAGATTTCTGTCGATGTGCCGGGATTTGACGATCCCCTGCTGCTTTTCAACACGACAATGGAAGACGGCAGTGTCAGGGAACTGGCGCAGGTGCGCCGGGTCGGCATCGTCAGCCAGATGGTTGACCCCAACGATCCCGAACAGACCTTCAGGGTCGGAATCGCGCAGAATGAGCCGATCCGCGAATTCCGTATGGCTTGGGAGAACTATTCCGACCCTCTCGAAAATTTCAATTTCACGCGGTATTTGTGGAACTCGGTCTTTGTGACGGCCACGGCCACGTTCCTGACGCTGCTGATCAACTCAATGGCGGCCTATGGCCTCTCGATCTATGAGTTCCGCGGCCGCAATGCGATCATGCTCTTTGTAATCGGGACGTTGATGATCCCGATCACCGTCATTCTTGTTCCTGTCTATCTGGTCGTGGCGTCCATGGGCATGGTCAATTCGCTTTGGGCGGTGATCCTGCCGGGGGCCGCGACACCGACAGGCGTCTTCTTGCTGCGCCAATACATGCTGACGATCCCCAGGGATCTGATCGAGGCCGCACGCATGGACAAGGCCAGCGAATGGCAGATCTACTGGCGTGTGGTGATGCCGCTGGCGCTGCCGGCGATTGCGGTCCTGGCGATCTTTTCGATCATGTGGCGCTGGAACGAGTTCCTGTGGCCCCTTATCGTGCTCAACCGGTCCGAGGTGTATACACTGCAGGTCGGCCTTAACGCGTTTCAGGGCGAGCTGAACGTGCAATGGCACTACATCCTCGCCATGACCGTCGTGACCTTGATCCCGGTCGTTCTGGTCTTCGCCTTCCTTCAAAAATTCATCACCACAGGCATAGCCAGCTCAGGAATGAAATAGTGTCTGATAAACCCCTTATCCTGTTCGACCCGTTCCCAAGAAACGAGGCGATGGTCTACACCCCCGAGACCGCAGCGGCGTTGGCACAGATGGGCCGTGTGGTTACCCATTTCGGCAGCCGGATGCCGGACCATATGGTAGAGGATCTCTTGCCCGAGGTCAGCGTCATCGTCGGCCAGACGGCGATGCCCAAGGAGCGGCTGGACCGCGCGCCCAACTTGCGGGGAATATTGAACGTCAAGGCAAACTGGGAGCCCAATATCGACTACGCGGAAGCCCATGCGCGCGGGATCCAAGTCTTGTCGGCGGCGCCAGCCATGGCCCCGGCGGTGGCCGAATATTGCCTTGCGCAAGCGATCACTCTGGCCCGTGGCCTGCACAAGGCGGACCCGCTGTTTCGTGCGGCGCGAGAAGCCTACGGCATCGCCGGCAACGTCGATGCCTACAGCCTGTATGGCGCCGACGTTGCATTGGTGGGGTATGGCAATCTTGGCCGGGCACTGGCGCCGCTGCTGCGCCCTTTCGGATGCCGGATCATGGTGCACGACCCATGGCTTTCAGACGGCTATCTTCGGGCCGAAGGGGTGGAGCCAGTCGGCCTTGAGGCCGCGCTGGGTGCTTCGCAGTTCCTGTTCCTTTTGGCAGGCGTGACCACCGAGAATGAAGGCGGCCTTGACCGAACGCGGCTTCTGGGCATTCGGAGTGACGCAACCGTCATCCTTGCCAGCCGGGCCGAGATTGTTGACTTTCCGGCATTCCTTGACCTCGCCGGTCAGGGGCGTTTCAGGGCCGCCGTCGATGTCTTCCCAGAGGAGCCGGTAGACCGCGACGATGCGATGCGCCACACCCCGAATGTCCTGTTTTCATCCCATCTGGCCGGCGGATTGCACCCGTCCTATGCCCGAATCCGCGACATGATGCTCGATGATATTGGTCAGATCCTGCGCGGGATGCCGCCCTTGCGAATGCAGAAGGCTGAACCTCGGCTGGCCGCCAAAATGCGTAGCCGATAGAGCGAAGGAAGTTCCATGACGGAAATCAAACTCAAACAGGTTCGCAAAGCCTATGGCAACGTGGAGGTTATTCACGGGATCGATCTGACCGTGGATAGTGGCGAATTCGTCGTTTTTGTCGGTCCGTCGGGCTGCGGAAAATCCACGCTTCTCCGGATCATCGCCGGCCTAGAGGAGATCACATCGGGCAACGTCGAAATCGACGGAGATGTCGTCAACAACGTGACTGCGTCGGATCGTGGGTTGGCTATGGTGTTCCAGTCCTACGCTCTCTACCCGCATATGTCGGTTTACAAGAACATGGCATTTGGTCTCGAAAACACCAAGATGCCAAAGGCCGAGATCGAAAAGCGGGTCCGCGATGCGGGCGCCTTGCTTCAAATCACCGAGTTGCTTGCCCGCAAACCAAAAGCGCTGTCTGGCGGGCAACGGCAACGCGTTGCGATCGGTCGGGCAATCGTGCGCGACCCCAAAGCGTTCCTGTTCGACGAACCGCTTTCGAACCTTGACGCCGAACTGCGTGTCACCATGCGCAAGGAACTGGCGGCGCTGCACACGAAGATCGGCGGCACCATGATCTATGTGACGCATGACCAGACAGAGGCGATGACGCTGGCCGACAAGATCGTGGTGTTGCAGGGGGGCAGCGTCGAACAGATTGGCAGGCCGCTTGACCTCTACAATGCACCGTCCAACGTGTTCGTGGCAGGGTTCATCGGATCACCAAGGATGAACCTGATGTCTGCGGAGGTCGAACAATCCGCTCAGGGCGGTATTTGCCTTGTGTCAGGTGCACATCGCATCGATCTGCCCGAAATTGCCGGGGTCGCGCCCGGTGATACGGTAACTTTCGGCGTCCGGCCCGAGCATATCTTGGTCACGGATCGGGACAATGCAGACGTGAGCGTGACGGTTGAATTTTCCGAGCAACTGGGCGGGCAGACATATCTTTACTGCTCGGGTGGCGGGCTTGATGACCTGACAGTTCATCAGATGGGTCAAATGAAGACGGAAAAAGGCGATACGCTGCATCTGGCGCTGGATCGGACCAAGATGCACCTGTTCGGCGCTGATGGAGCCGTCATCGTGAACGGCATCACATAATGGCTGACAGTGTTTGCATGGTAGTCGTCGGCGGCGGCCTTCGAGGTGCGCGGCCTGATCAATGCACTTGAAAAATCTTCCTCCCAGGGCGCGTCTATCGCCCTCTCTTGAGAACTGGAATCTTCTATGAAACCACTGACGCTGGGCATTATCGGCATCGACCACCGGCACATCTTTGGCCAGTTGGCCGGGATGCAGGACCTTGGGTGTGTCGCGAAGGGCTGGTGGACCGAGGGTGAGCCGCAGCCGGTCGACGGTTTTGTCGCCCGTTTCCCCGAGGTGCCGCGTGTCGCCGATCGACAAACATTGTTGGACGATCCCGAGATCGACATGATCCTGATCGCCGATGTTCCGGCACGCCGTGCGGACCATGCGATCGAAGCGATGCGCGCCGGAAAGGACGTGATGACCGACAAACCGGGCTGCACCACCCTTGCGCAGCTTGACCAGATCCGGGCCGTCGTCGCGGAAACGAACCGCATCTGGTCGATCGACTTTTCGGAGCGCTTCGAGGTTCCCGCCGTCACGCGGGCGGCCGAATTGGTGCGCGCGGGCGCGATTGGCAAATTCGTGCAGACCATCGGGATGGGGCCGCATAGGCTTAACCGCGAGAGCCGTCCCGCGTGGTTTTTTCAAGAGGAGATGTATGGCGGCATCCTGACCGACATCGCGTCCCATCAGATCGACCAGTTCCTGTTCTTCAGCGGTGCCACCGATGCAGAAATCGTCACGTCCAGCGTCGGCAATTTCGCCAACCCCGACGATCCCGGCCTTCAGGACTATGGCGAGATCCTGATCCGCAGCGATAAGGGACAGGGCTACATCCGGGTTGACTGGTACACCCCCGATGCGTTGCCAACCTGGGGCGACGGGCGGCTGACCATCCTCGGCACCGAAGGCTACATCGAGCTGCGGAAATACGTGGATGTGGCCGGGCGCGATGGCACTGATCACGTGTTCCTCGTGAACGGCACGCGCTGTGAGTATATCGACGCCTCGAAAGACCCGTTGCCCTATTTTGAAGCGCTGATTGGCGATGTCCGCAACCGGACGGAACAGGCGATGACGCAAAGCCATTGCTTCAAGGTCATGGAACTGGCGTTGAAGGCGCAGGCGCAAGCGACCCGCCTTGGTCACCTATCATGATCGACACCAAGGCGAGTCAAAAGCAGGCGTGTTAGGGCGGGGTCGCGGGATCTGGTTTTCGGGCGCGCGCATAACATTCGCGTACCCGGCTTCGTTCAGGCCCCCGCCCTCGATCGGCTTAAGCAGAAATGCATGCGCCCCGGCCAAGATGTCGCCAAGCGGCACCCCACCCGCGCGCAAGATCGCCCGTTGCGGCCCGCATAAGATCAGGCGTTTCCCCTTGATCCAAGATTGGCTTGAATGCGGCTTACAGGGCCACCGGGCCTATTCCTGAATGGCCTGCAGGTAGAAAACCAGTTCAAGCACCCGATTTCGCGCGCGCTGCTGGTTGAATTCATCTGGCCCATATTCCGACATGGCGGTTTCCCAATAGCGATCACCCCAGACGGGCATCCTTCGATCGCCGTGCGCGGCCACTTCGGCACGCCCATCAATCACCTGATAGACGCGGTCTGTGGGAAATTGGCCGCCGTTGTTTGCAGCCAACTGCGTGAGGTCGCCGGGATCGACGCCCCTGAATAGTCGCGTCAGAAAGCCGGCGCCTCTTGCATCCGCACCATGACACGACGCACAGGAGTTTGCGAACTCCGCAGCCCCCGCTTGCGCATTCTCGGGGATATCTTGTGCGATCGCGCCGACCGTCGTGCCCAACACGACCGTGGCGACCATGCCGAAAGACCGTAAAATTGAAATGCTCATACCGCACCCTCCTTTTCCACGATCAATGTTCTCGCAAACGGCAAGGCCGTCATTGACGACGGTCAATTGGGTGGGCGTGGTCGGTTGAAGACCTGACGCAAGCGGGGGGGCGGACAAATCACGCGTGGTCACGGAAAGCGATCTGGTTTCGGTTTTTTCCTGACCATCCAGAAATCATCTGTCCGTGGGTGACGATGCCGCACCGGTGCCCGATGTCGTTGCGGCTGTTGTCTTTCCGCACTGAGGGCTCAGTCGGCGGAGGCCAGTCCAACAATCAAAAGGCGAAGCCCTATCCAAGCGCCAATCCAGATCGACATCGCAACGATGGGTGCGGTGAACGACAACAGCGAAAGCGCCGACAACCCCTGTCCGACGCTGCAGCCTGCGGCCAACACGGCGCCGACACCCATAAGCCCGCCCCCCGTCATTTGTCGTTTCAATTCACGCGGGTCGTCACAGGCCTCCCATCGGAACCCATCGCGGATCAGACTGCCCACAAAGCCACCGATGACCACGCCAAGCACCGAGCCGATCCCGAAGGTTGGCGCCATCACCGACGAGAACATCGCATAGCGAATGGTGTCTCCAATCGGTGCGGTAAAGGTATGAGAGCCGATCTGCGAAGCCTCAAAACCATGGGTCGCAATCCAAGCAGTTCCCAGGAAACCCGAACTGACGCTGAGGCCCACCATTGCCCCCCAGAAAAGCCTGTGTCCGCGCCGTGGCGGAGAGAGTTTCCAAACCGCCAACCCGACCAGCGACGCGCCCAAGAGCCCACCGATCATTGACGCAGAAAGCCCCGACGCATCGGAAGCGAGATGTGCGAAACCCTGCGCGGCCTCAGGGCGTGGCGTGGTGGAAAACATCAGTGCGCGCAGCGGACTCAGGATGCCGCCGATCATTGCATAGGCCGATACGCCCATAACCAGAGCGATGACGAACGCGCGCAGATCCCCGCCCCCCAGACGGGCCAAGACCCCGTACCCGCAATTTCCGGCCTGTGCCATGCCATAGCCAAACATCAGCCCGCCAAACACAGCGCCTAGGATCGAATACTGGTTCGACAGGTAAATGGTTTGGCCCAGATCGATAAAGCCGGCGGCCTCAGCCCCGAAGCTGGTCAACATCGCCACCCCAAGTGCAACCGCCCACATCCAGAGGCGATCAAGATCGCGCCCGTAATGAACATCCTCGATCATGCCCAGTGTGCAGAAGCGACCCAGTCTCGCGGCCAGTCCAAGCACTATTCCGCCCGACAGGCCGACCAGCATCATCAACCGAGCTTCTCCGACGAAGTCGAGCATGTTCCCTCCCAAGGCATGCACCGACGGATCTCTTCCGGCGGTCTTATGTGCAGAACAACTCGTAGACCTGTTCAACGATCTTACGCGCCCGTTCGTCTTTCAAACGATAAAAAATCTGCTTGCCATCGCGGCGGGCTGTGACCAGGCCTTCATGCCTCAGCCGCGACAGTTGTTGTGATACCGCTGCCTGCCGAGAAGACAGCAGGCGTTCTATGTCGGTTACAGAGCGTTCGCCATGGGCCAAAGCACACAGGATCATCAAACGCCCTTCATGGCTGATCGCTTTCAGGAAATCCGATGCGATCTGCGCATTGGCGCGGATCGTGGCCTTGGTTGCCTCATCCATCGGTGCGCTAAGATCCGGCAAGATCGTCGATAGCTTCGTATCGTCGTTCGTCCTGAACTCGGAATCCGTCGCAATGGTGCGACCCTTATCGGCGTTGTCTGTCATCGTACTTCCCCTGTCCGACAGCGAAATGGTGCAGGGTGGCGGGTAGGTCAATCAAAACATCCTATTTTCCAGTCAATTTGCCGTTGGGGCTGCCCAATCCGGCTGTGCGCGGTCCAGAAGCCGCGTAAGGAGGCCCCAAAAGAACTCCTCGCCCGGATAGCCCTCGATCCGACCGACCTCTTGTCCATCCTCAACAAGTACGAACGTTGGCGTATAGATCGGCGCACTGACCAGAGAGAAATTGCCAAGTCCCGCTTGGCCGATGTTGATTTGGTGCAAGGGGGCAGCCAGCCCCTCGGGCGTGATCGGGTATTCCGGTCCAACTTCGTTGTGCCACCGCGCGCACCAGATGCACCCCGGTTCTTCCACCATCAACAGCGTCAGATCAGCGTCGGCGGCAACCGGACTGACCATGGCCCAAAGGCCAAGTAGCGCCGCAAAAAGCGCGTGAGAAACGGTATGGCGTATCGCGTGCATGGACATATAAATAGGAATATGAATATGTGAATGTAAAGCCATATAGGTCTTCCATGTTTGACGTGACAACAACGGGTGCGTTTCTTGCTGGGCTCTTGTCCTTCCTATCGCCATGCATCTTGCCGATGGTCCCCTTTTACCTAAGCTATCTTGGTGGCGTCAGCGCCGCGCAAGTCGCCGATGGCGCTCCGGTGACCACGGCAGTTCGGGCGCGTGCCATCCTTGCTGCGTGCATCTTCGCCGCCGGAATCATGACGGTCTTCGTGGGGCTCGGCGCCTCGGCATCGATGTTCGGGCAGGTTCTGCGTGACTGGTTCGACATCCTGCGCTGGGTCGCGGCCGGATTGATCATCCTGATGGGGCTGCATTTCCTGGGAGTGTTCAAGATTGGGTTCCTGAACCGCCAATGGCGTGCTGATACGGGAAGTGTGTCGAACCTCAGTCTTGGCGGGGCCTATCTGATCGGCTTGGCGTTTGCCTTTGGCTGGACGCCCTGCGTCGGGCCGGTCTTGGCGGCCATTTTGTTCACTGCGGCGGGCACAGATACAGCAGGGCAGGGGGCGTGGTTGCTGACAGCCTATGGCCTTGGCATGACGCTGCCTTTCATCGCGGCGGCTGCTTTTGTTGGGCCGTTCATGACCCTGATGGCCCGGTTCCGCAGGTATCTTGGGGTCGTTGAGAAGGTAATGGGCGGGCTTTTGGTAGTCTTCGGCGTTCTGATTGCCACCAACGGGCTCGCGTATATCGGGCAATGGATGATCGAAAATTTCGATGTATTCCGGCGGATTGGTTGATGCCGTACCGGACGGGCAATTCAAAAGGAGGTTTGCCATGTGGATACGTATGATTCTAGCGGCGGCAGCACTGGCGCTCAGCCCCGTAACAGCCTCGTCGCAGAGTGTTGGTGATGACGGTCTACACATCGCGCCATGGCTGCATGACACGTTCCGTGACCTGCGTGAGGATCTGGCCGAAGCCAATGCAAACGGGCAGCGGCTGGCTGTGATCATCGAGCAGCGCGGGTGTATCTATTGCAGGCAGATGCACGAAGAAGTCTTCGTCGTTCCCGAGATCGAGGAGATGCTGAACAACGATTTCTTCTTTGTCCGCATCAACATGCACGGAGCGACCGAGGTTACCGATTTTGATGGCGAGGTTCTGAGCGAGCGTGACGCCGCGCGACGTTGGCGGACCATGTTCACCCCCACAATCCTGTTCATGCCCGAAGAAGTGCCCGAAGGCGTAACGGCCGTTGAGGCAGCAGTGGTTACTATGCCGGGCGCGTTCGAACGGTGGACGACCTTCAACATGCTCAACTGGGTGCTGGAAAAAGGTTACGACGGTGAAGAAGACTTTCAACGCTATCACGCCAGAATGCTTCCGACACAAATTCCACAGAACAATTGAGCGTCGTCAATACCGTCTGATTTGATGTTCGATAGCCTGATCACTAGTGGGTCGGATCATTCATATGCAGATAATCAAATGTGTTGTTGCAAAATGGATCGGCTTCTAGCTACGGTATACCATGGGCGACCGACTCGCCTAAGGGAGGATTTACAGTGAAGCGCCACACGCTTTTGGCGGCTATTTTAACTATGGCCGCAACAACCCTGAACGCAGATGTCATTGCACCGTCAGACGTTGTGATGAACGAATACGGAGATATCTCGGAGTCGTTGACCGGCGAGGGAGGCAACCCGGAACGCGGCATCGAAGTCATGACGGATCGTGGCTTGGGCAATTGTATCGCGTGCCATCAAGTCACGGCGCTGGAGGAATTCCAGTTCCACGGAGAGGTTGGGCCATCACTTGACGGGGTCGGTTCACGTTGGGATGCAGCCGCGTTGCGTGGCATCGTCGTTAACGCCAAGAACGCGTTTCCAGACAGCGTGATGCCGTCTTTCTATCGTGTTGATGGCTTCATCCGTCCCGGCGATGGCTATACCGGGCGCGCGATTGAGGGACCCATCAGTCCGATCCTTAGCGCCCAAGATGTCGAAGACATCGTAGCATATCTGCAAACGCTTACGGATTGATCCGTGGCTGCAATAGGAGACAATATATGACATTCTCACGCAGGCAGTTTGTCGGTACCGCGCTGACCGCCGCCGTGGCCCTTGCGGTCGGCCCTGGAATCGCGCGCGCCGAATTGGTCGATGATGCGATTAACGCCTTTACGGGCGGCGCCGATATGGAGACCGGCGGGATCACGCTGATCGCGCCCGAAATCGCCGAGAACGGGAATACCGTTCCGATCGAGGTCGATGCGCCGGGAGCCGAGTCCATCATCATTTTCGCCGCCGGCAACCCGAACCCGTCGGTGGCAACCTTCAACTTTGGCGCCTTGGCAGGCTCTGCGGCGGTGTCCACTCGGATCCGTCTGGCCGGAGAGCAGGAAGTGATCGCCATCGCCCGCATGCCGGACGGTACCTTCAAGATGGCGCGCCAGAATGTGCGCGTGACCATTGGCGGCTGCGGCGGCTGAGTGGCGAACAGGAGACTACAAAAATGGCAGAAAACGTAACACCCCGCGTTCGGGTCCCTCGCGAAGCTTCGGCAGGCGAGACTGTCTCGATCCGGACCCTGATTAGCCACCCCATGGAAAGCGGGCAACGTCGTGACAGCGATGGCAACGTCATTCCGCGTTCCATCATCAACCGCTTTGTCTGCACCTTCAACGGCGAGACGGTGGTGGATGTCACGATCGAACCATCGGTGTCGACCAACCCGTATTTCCAGTTCGACGCGGTGGTGCCCGAAAGCGGCACCTTCACGTTCATCTGGTATGACGATGACGGGTCTGTCTACGAGGAAACTGCTGACATCGCAGTCAACTGACGCGCGGCCATTGAGGGAGGACGACAATGGTAACGATCAAAAAGAACAGGCTTGGTTTGATGGGTGGTGCAGCGGTTGCTGCGCTGGCCTTCGCCGGCACGGCGATGGCCGATATCGGAGACAACGAGAGCCTCGTCGTAAACGGCGAAATTGAAATGGTGATCGAAACCGATCCGCCCGAGCATTTGCAAGGCGTGTTCGACCGGATCTATTCTGGTTGGGTGTTCCGATCGGACGAGACACAAGCCATGCAGGCCGATGATTTCGAAAACCCTGGCATGATCTTTGCCGATCAGGCCCGCGAGGCGTTTGACACAGTCATGGGTAGTGAAGGCAACAGCTGCGCCACATGCCACGAAAACCCCGAGTCGCTTGCCGACGTTCGATCAACCTACCCTGTGTGGGACGAGGAGCATGGCACGGTTCAGACGGTTGAATTGCAGGTGAACGAATGCATGACCGAACGCATGGGTGCCGAGCCTTATGGATACGACAGCCAAGAGATGCGCAACATGTCCGCGCTGATCTCGTCGGTGGGGCGTGGTCGTATCATCAACGTCGCCATGGATGGACCCGCACAAGAAACATGGGAACAGGGTCGCGAGATCTACTATACCCGTTATGGTCTGCTGGAACTGAGTTGCGCAAACTGCCATGAGCAGAACTATGGCAACAACATCCGCGCAGACCACCTTAGTCAGGGCCAGATCAACGCTTTTCCTGCTTACCGTCTGCGCAATGCCCAGCTCAATTCGGTCCATGGGCGCTTCCGCGGTTGTATCCGTGACACACGGGCAGAAACCTTTGCCGTCGGGAGCCCTGAGTTCGTCGCGCTTGAGTTGTACGTGGCGACACGTGGCAATGGCCTGACGGTCGAGGGTCCGTCGATCCGCAACTAAGACCATTCTGCCCCATCCCGGCCTTGTGTCGGGGTGGGCGTGTTCTGAAATATTCAAAAATTAGAATGTAATTGTGAGGCCCATCATGATCTCCCGCCGCCATTTCGTTCAGGTCGCGCTGGCTACGACAGCGCTTTACGGGGCATCCGGTTTTGGCAACTGGTCGCGCCTTGCAGCGCAACAACGTCTCACACAAGATCAGCTTATCGGCTCGTCCAATTTTGGCAATGTCACGCTGATCCACATTACCGACATTCACGCCCAGACCCAGCCGATCTTTTTCCGTGAGCCGGAATTCAACCTCGGCGTCGGCGATGCAGCCGGACAGCCGCCGCACCTCGTCGGCGCTGATTTCCGCCGCGCCTATGGCATAGATCAGGGCTCGGCGATGGATTACGCCCTGACCTATGACGATTTCACGTCGATGGCGCGGAGCTATGGACGGATGGGCGGTCTTGACCGGATATCCACGGTGGTCAACAGCATCCGGGCCGAACGGCCTGACGCGCTTTTGCTGGACGGGGGCGATACGTGGCAGGGATCCCTGCCAGCGCTGCGGACCGCGGGGCAGGACATGGTGGACCTGTTCAACGCGCTCGGCGTCGAGGCGATGACCTCGCATTGGGAATTCACCCTTGGCTCCGAGCGGGTCCGCGAAATCGTAGAGGGGCCGCTGAACCCGGCCTTCCTTGCCGCCAACATCTTCGACAAAGAATGGGATGAACCGGTCTTTGACGACTACAAGATATTCGAACGCGGCGGCACATCGATTGCTGTGATAGGACAGGCGTTTCCCTATATGCCGATCGCCAATCCGGCATGGATGTTCCCGGAATACTCCTTTGGCCTGCGCCGTGAGCGGATTGCCGAAGTCGTGGAAGAAGTCCGCGCAGCGGGGGCCGAGGTGGTCGTCTTGCTGTCGCACAACGGGTTTGACGTCGATCGCCAGTTTGCCCGCGACATTCCCGGCATTGACATCATCCTGACAGGCCACACCCATGATGCGTTGCCCGAGCCGGTGCAGGTCGGCAACACTTTCCTGATCGCCAGCGGCAGCCACGGCAAGTTCGTGACCCGGCTTGATCTTGACGTGCGCGACGGTCGGATGATGGGGATCGAAACGCGCCTGATCCCGATTTTCTCGGACGTGATCACGCCCGATCCGGAGATGACGGCGCTGGTGGCCGAGACCCGCGCGCCATTCGAGGCCGAGATGTCCGAAGTGATCGGCACCTCCGGATCGTTGCTTTACCGGCGCGGGAATTTCAACGGCACTTGGGACGATGTGATCTGCAATGCGCTGATCTCGCAACGGGATGCCGAGATCGCGCTGAGCCCCGGCTTCCGCTGGGGCGCGGCGGTGCTGCCCGGACAAGAGATCACCCGCGAGGATATCTATAACGTCACCGCCATGTCCTACCCGAACGCCTACCGCACCGAGATGACGGGCGAGCGGCTCAAGGCGATCTTCGAGGATGTGGCGGAAAACATCTTCAACCCTGACCCCTATTACCAGCAGGGCGGGGATATGGTCCGCATCGGCGGCATTGGCTATCGGATCGATCCGCGCGGCCCAAGCGGCAACCGAATTTCCGAGATGACGGTTCTGGCCACGGGCGAGCCCCTTGATCCCGCGCGCAGCTATGTGGTGGCAGGTTGGGCCAGCGTGAACGAGGGCACCGAAGGCCCGCCCATCTGGGACGTTCTCGAGGCGCATATCCGCGCGCAGGGCACTGTCGAGATCGCACCGAACGACAGCGTTGATGTCGTGGCGGGATGACCGTCGAACAGGGAGGGAGAACCCAATGAAGACACTGCTTGCAGCCGCCGCAATGGCCATCACGGCCACGGGCGCATTCGCAGAAGGGCTGACGCACTACGTGGCCATCCATGTGAACCAGAACGATCCGCAGATCATGAACATGGCGCTCAACAATGTCGCCAATGTCGCAAGTTATTACGAAGGCGAGGGCGATGAAGTCGTCATTGAGGTCGTCGCCTACGGGCCCGGTCTCAACATGTACACCGAGCAGAGCCCCGTAGCGGCCCGCATCGCAACCATGTCGATGGAAATCGAGGGCCTGAGTTTCGCGGCCTGCGGCAACACGCACCGCGCGATGAGCGAGCGCGCCGGACAGGAGGTTCAGCTTTTGGCCGAAGCCTCCATCGTTCCCTCCGGCGTCGTGCGGCTGATCGAGCTTCAACAGCAGGGCTACGCCTACGTGAGGCCCTGAAAAGACCCAGCCCCGCGGTCCGACTGCGGGGCAAACTCAAGGAGTTGGACATGAAAAATGGCACGACGCGCCGGGGTCTTTTGAAGGCCGGTCTTGTCGGTGGGGCGGGACTTGCCGTTGGACGGGTGCACGCGCAAGTGGCGCCCGATCCGGCGATCACGGAATTGCAGCCCTGGCAGCAATATCTTGGGCCGGGCGTGGATGCGGCGCCCTACGGTGTCCCGTCACCCTTTGAATCGCACGTGGTGCGCCGCAATGTGCCTTGGCTGACCGCCGACAGCGTCAGTTCAGTCAACTTCACGCCGCTCCATGAATTGGAGGGGATCATCACCCCCAACGGCCTGTGTTTCGAGCGTCACCATGGCGGCGTCGCCGAGATCGATCCGGGTATGCACCGGCTGATGATCAACGGACTCGTGGACAACCCGCTGGTCTTTACGATGGAAGACCTGATGCGGTTCCCGCGCGAAAACCGGACCTATTTCCTGGAATGTGCGGCAAATACCGGCATGGAATGGCGCGGTGCGCAGCTTAATGGTGTGCAGTTCACCCACGGCATGATCCACAACGTCGTCTATACCGGCATCCCTCTTCGACTTCTGCTGGAAGAGGCGGGCGTGCGCACGAACGGCACTTGGATCTTGCCCGAGGGCGCCGATGCCAGCGGGATGACCCGCTCTATCCCGATGGAAAAGGCGCTGGATGATTGCCTTGTGGCGTTTGCCATGAACGGTGAACGGCTGCGTCCTGAACAGGGTTATCCGATCCGCCTCGTCGTGCCCGGCTGGGAAGGCAACATGTGGGTCAAATGGTTGCGCCGTATCGAGGTGGGCGATCAGCCTTGGCATCATCGGGAAGAGACGTCGAAATATACCGACCTTCTTGAGAACGGCCAGGCGCGCCGCTTTACGTGGGAGATGGATGCAAAATCTGTCATCACCAATCCGTCGCCGCAAGCGCCGATCACCCATGGTCCCGGCCCGACCGTGATTTCCGGCGTAGCGTGGTCTGGCCGTGGCAGTATCCCACGGGTCGACGTGACGCTTGATGGTGGGGTGAACTGGGTGCAGGCGCGCATGTCGGGGCCCAGCTTCGACAAGTCGATGCACCGGTTCTATCACGAGTTTGACTGGGACGGTCGACCGCTGCTGCTGCAATCGCGGGCCCATGATTCCACCGGCTATGTGCAACCCACGAAGGATCAACTCCGCGAAGTTCGTGGGGAAAATTCGATCTATCACAACAACAGCATCCAGACTTGGTTCGTGGATGAAAACGGTCAGGCCGAAAACGTGGAGGTGGGTTGAGCCATGAACAAGGTCGCATTATCTGCTTCGGCCCTGCTGATGGGCATAGCCGTTACCGCAATCGCACAAGAGACACCCGCACCGTCGCTCGACGGCGGATACGGTCTTGGCCGCACGGCACTGCCGGAAGAGATCGCAGCGTGGGATATCGACGTTCGCCCCGATGGGCTTGGCCTGCCGGTGGGTTCTGGCGATGTGTGGACTGGCGAAGAGCTATTCGTCGATTACTGCTCTGCCTGCCATGGTGATTTCGGTGAGGCGGTGGGCCGCTGGCCAGTTCTGGCTGGTGGGTTTGGAACCCTAGAAGGTGAGGATCCGGTGAAAACCATCGGCTCTTACTGGCCGTATCTCTCGACCGTGTGGGATTACGTTCACCGGGCGATGCCCTATGGCTCTGCCCAGTCGCTTGACGATGACCAAGTTTACGCGATCGTTGCCTACCTGCTCTACCTCAACGAGGTGGTTGAGGATGATTTCACGCTTTCGAACGAGAATTTCACCGACGTCGTCATGCCGAACCAGGATGGGTTCTTTCCCGATGATCGGGCCGAAGTGGAATTTCCCCTCTTCATTCAGGACCCCTGCATGACTGACTGCGCTGAGAGCGTGGAGATCACCATGCGCGCCGCGGTTCTGGACGTCACGCCGGATACCGCCGAGGATGACGGCGCGGCAGAGCAGCCGACGGCCGTCGTGGAGGAGGCGGCTGCCGAGGCATCCGGCCCTGATCCCGAACTTCTTGCGGCGGGTCAGGATGTCTTCCGCCGCTGTTCCACCTGTCACCAGATTGGTGAAGGTGCCGTGAACCGGGCTGGCCCCGTCCTCAACGGCATTTACATGGCGACCGCAGGCACCCGCGAAGGGTTCCGCTACTCTTCCGTGATGAGCGACGCGGGGGCGGGGGGGCTTGTATGGAACGACGAAAACCTTTCCGCCTATCTGGCCGATCCGCGCGGATTTCTAAGCGGGAACAGAATGGCATTTCAGGGCCTGCGATCGGACGAGGAGATTGCTGCCGTGATTGCCTATATCCGGGCCACCGGGGCAGAGTGATCGAATGTCGGCGCGCCAGATACTCACTGGCGCGCTTGCGCTGACGGCATTGGCCACGCCGATCACGGCGTTGGCCGATGTTGTCAGGGGAGAGGCGCTGTTTCGTCCCTGCCGCGCATGTCACATGATCGGCGAAGGCGCGGTTCATCGCGTCGGACCAGACCTTAACGGGCTTGTCGGGCGTCGGATCGGCAGCGCGGCGGGTTATGAATATTCTGACGATCTGACCGAAGCTGGCGCCGAGGGCGAAATCTGGACCGACGAGACGCTGGACAGGTTCCTTGCTGGCCCCCGCGCCTATTTCCCCGGCACTAACATGGTATTCCGGGGTATCACCGCATCCGAGGATCGCGCGGCCCTGATTGCATATCTGTCCGCCGAAGGGGGGGCGCCGGATGGTGCGGCCCAGACTGGCGGAACAGACATCGACCCGGAAATTGCCACCATTTTGGAGATTGAGGGCGACATTGCTTATGGCGCCTACCTGTCATCGGAATGTACCGCCTGCCACCGGGCCGCTGGCGGCACGGATATTCCCTCAATCGCGGGTCTGGCGCCGTCGGTCTTTATCGCGGGGCTATTGAGTTACCGCAATGGCACGCGTCAACACCTTGTTATGAACGCCTTGGCGCAGCGACTCGGCGATGAGGAGATCGCTGCTCTGGCTGCGTATTTTGCATCTGCCGAGTAACGAATGCTTGGCCGTGTTGTGGCCGTTCGAACGGCCCGGGCCGGCAAGGACAAAAGGACATCAAGGGAGGAAATGATATGACAATCAACAGGCGTATTTTTCTGGGTTCCACAGTCGCCATCACGACATCTCTTTGCGCACCTGCGGTGCTGACCGCGCAGGGTCGTCCGCAGGTTGTGGTGGTCGGTGGCGGTGCCGGTGGCGCTACGGCTGCGCGCTACATCGCCAACGATAGCCAAGGGGCGGTTGATGTCACGCTGATTGAACCCACGCGGGCCTATTACACCTGTTTCTTCTCCAACCTCTATCTTGGCGGCTTTCGCGACTATGAAAGCCTTGGCCATTCCTATGGCACATTGGCCGCGGACTACGGCATCAACGTCGTGCATGACTGGGCGATCGCCGTGGACCGTGACACCAAGACCGTGCGACTGGCAGGCGGCGGGTCGGTCCCCTATGATCGGCTGGTGCTGTCCCCCGGCATCGACTTCATCGAGGACAGCGTTCCGGGCTGGTCGCTGGCGGCGCAGAACGCCATGCCTCATGCCTATAAGGCCGGTAGCCAAACACAACTTTTGCGTGCGCAAATCGCGGCGATGCCTGAGGGAGGCACCTTTGCGATGGTTGCGCCCCCCAACCCCTACCGCTGTCCACCCGGACCGTATGAACGGGTGTCGATGGTCGCCCACATGCTGAGAGAGACCAATCCAACCGCCCGCATCTTGATCGCCGACCCAAAGGAGAGTTTCTCCAAACAGGCGCTGTTCGAGGATGGGTGGGAGCGGCACTATCCCGGCATGATCCAACGGATCGGCCCTGATTTCGGTGGTGGCTCCGTCGAGGTCGACGCACAAGCCATGACCCTCAGCATTGATGGTCAGGTTGAAAACGTCGATGTCTGCAATGTGATCCCCGCCCAACGCGCGGGCAGCATCGCCTTTGCTGCCGGTATCACCGACGGTGATTGGGTCCCCGTTTCGGCCTATGACATGTCCAGCCGCGCGGACCCCGAGATCTACGTTCTGGGCGACAGTGCCGCACAAGGCGCGATGCCCAAATCAGGGTTCTCCGCGAATAGTCAGGCCAAGGTGGCGGCCAATGCGATCCTTGCCGCCCTGACCGATGCGCGGGCTTTCCCAGCGCGTTTCTCCAATACCTGCTGGTCGTTGATTGATACCGATGACGGCATCAAGGTCGGGGCAACCTACGCGGCTTCGGACGAGGGCATCGTCTCGGTCGACAGCTTCGTCAGTCAGCTTGATGAAACCGCCGAGTTGCGCGCTCAAACCTACCGCGAAAGCATTGATTGGTACACGGCCATTACGTCGGACATGTTCGGGTAACCCGCCCTCATCAGCAAAGGAAATATCATGAAACGAATACTGGCATTTGCATCTGCTCTACTGGTCACCGGGCATATGGCTGCGGCCCAGGATGCGATCACATTCGATTATGACGGCAGCTTTGATGACGCGACCTTCGCGGTCGAAAACGCCATCGTTAACCGGGGTCTCGTCATCGACTTGGTCAGCCATGTCGGCGAGATGCTGAACCGCACGGGGGCGGACGTCGGCTCGGACGTGATGATCTTCGATCAGGCCGATATCTTCTTGTTCTGCTCGGCTGCGGTCTCGCGCCACGTGATGGAGGCCGATCCCATGAACATCGTCCATTGCCCCTATGGCATCTTCGTTGCCGAACGCGATGGCGGCGTGATGATCGGCCACCGCAATTATCCTGACGGTCCCATGCAGGAGGTTGAGGCGCTTTTGGACGGTATTATCCTTGATGCGATGAACGAGTAACGACCTGTTGTCTGGCGCAGCGACGATAGAGGTTTTGCGCCCGGTGAATGTAATCAGGCAGCGGCAGGCGACGGCGTTTTACCGATGCAGCATGCGGACTGGGCGCGTTTGTGTGTGCCCTTGATCACTTTGGGGGCTGCACATGCAAAGGTGTCGAACACCGCGCGATGACGTCGTGGCGCAACCCCGTGCTTGCCCATCTGCACCGCAGCAAGGTCGCCTGCTTCGTGCCAACGATCGGGCATCGGATTAAGCCAAGTTGGCTGATCAGGCGGGCCGACTTCCGAACGGTGTCGTGCGCTTCGGGTCACCGCTGCATATTCGTGGCATCTTGACCTCGGTCAAAGCTGCGCGCGTGCGCGGCAAGCTAGGGTGCCGCAACCTGACATGACGGAGGCATGGCCATGCTGGAAGACCTGCTTATCCTGCTGGGAGAGCCGCGGCTGCTCGGCCTTGCCGGGGTCGCCACCGGCGTGATCTTTGGATGGGCGGCGCAGCGGTCGCGATTTTGCCTGCGCGCGGCAACGGTCGAGGTCGCCGACGGCCAATTCGGCCCGCGGATGGCGATCTGGTTGATCGTGTTCTTTACGGCCCTCGCGATGACGCAGGCGGGGGTTGCTCTCGGCCTGTTCGATGTTTCTGAAACACGCCAATTGGCTGGCGTCGGCTCTCTTTCGGGGGCAGTCATCGGCGGACTGATGTTCGGAGTGGGCATGATCCTTGCGCGTGGATGCGCCAGCCGCCTGCTGGTTCTTTCGGCAACCGGTAACCTGCGCGCGTTGATGACTGGGCTGGTGGTAACGTTGGTGGCGCAATCCGCGTATCGCGGGGTATTGGCACCCGCCCGCGAAGCCCTGTCCGGGCTTTGGACCATCGGCGAAAGCACCGGGCGCAACCTCCTGACCGCTGTCGGTATCGGTCCCGGCATCGCGGCAACCGCAGCGGCGCTTGCGCTTTTTTCCGTCCTTGCGATGGCCCGCCGTCGTGACCTGTCGTTGGGCGCGATCATTGCGGGCGTCTGCGTTGGCGGCGCAGTGGCACTTGGGTGGGGTTTGACCGCCTCGATCGCTGCCATATCGTTCGAGATCGTTCCCATCTCCAGCGTCACGTTCACCGGCCCGTCAACCGACACGCTGATGGCGTTGGTCACACAACGTAATCTGCCGTTGTCTTTTGGCGTTGGCCTAGTGCCGGGCGTATTTGCCAGCTCGTTTGTGGCATCGTTCCTAAGACGGGAATTCAAGATTCAGAGATTTGGCCCCGATGCTCCGATGGAGAACTATTTGGCAGGAGCCGTGTTGATGGGGTTCGGTGCCATGTTGGCCGGTGGGTGTGCGGTGGGCGCCGGCGTTTCGGGTGGTGCCGTCCTGTCAATGACGGCGGTTCTGGCGGTGTTCTTCATGTGGGTCGGTGCGGTTGTCACCATTCGTTTATCCCACAGAGGGGCGAACCCGACACTGGCGTAACAAGATCCGTCCCGGTTGAAAGACCTGCAACTTGGAGACGATGGAGCCACGAGTTTGCACGGTGGGGTGGCGGTCACGGCTAAACAGACGGAAAGGGGGCCGCGATCACCATTCGACGGCTCTGTCGCGGCCCAACGCTTCTGCAGTGGTTGCCCGATCCAGCTTGCGTGACCGCTTGGCCACGCAACGCCCGGTCCTAACGGTTAGTTGATGAAAAGGCGATGCTGCGAGTGATTATCAATTGTATTGTCAATACCTTGAGCCTTCGGCGATGGGCATGTATTGGCGGATTATCTGAAGGGGGGGCATGTGTCCGCAACGCTGAAAATTGCTGCGGGAAGCTTGCTGGTCGGCTTCATGGTCCTTGGGCTCAAGGGACTGGCTTGGTGGATGACCGGGTCGGTCGCCCTGCTGTCGGATGCACTTGAAAGCACGGTAAACCTTGCGACCGCCTTTGCCGCGCTTGTCGCCATTCATGTAGCGGCGCGGCCTGCGGACGCGAACCACCCCTTTGGGCATCACAAGGCTGAATTCTTCAGCGCGGTTCTTGAAGGGGTCATGATCATTGTCGCGGCGCTTTTTATCTTGCGGGCGGCATACGGCGGGTTCCTGAATCCGCAGGCGTTGGATGCGCCGATCGAAGGTCTTTTCGTAAACGGGGTGGCCACGGCTTTGAACGGTGTCTGGGCTTGGGTGTTGGTGCGGCAGGGGCGGCGGCTGAAATCACCCGCGCTGGTTGCGGATGGCAGGCACCTTTGGACCGATGTCTTTACTTCGGGCGGTGTTGCGATCGGTGTTCTTCTTGCGCTGGCGACGGGGTGGTGGGTTCTCGATCCGATGATGGCGGCGCTCGTTGCTGTGAACATCCTCTGGTCGGGTTCGCGGGTGGTGAAGGAGTCGCTGAGTGGACTGATGGATGAAGCCGTGCCTGAAGAGACGCTCAGCCGCATCCGCGACGCCATATCAACCGAAGCCGGCGGTGCGGTCGAAGCGCATGATCTCAGGACCCGTCATGCCGGCAGCGCGACGTTCGTCGAATTCCATCTGGTCGTGCACGGTGACATGACCGTCTTTGACGCACATGAAATCTGTGATCGTGTGGAAGCCGCGATCCGCAAGGCTGTTCCCGACACCCGCGTCACGATCCATGTCGAACCCGAGCACAAGTCGAAGCACACAGGCATCATCGTGCTGGACTAGCGGTGCCGTGAAAAGGCGACACCCTCATCGGCCAAGCGCGGGCTTTTCGCCGCGATTGATTCGGCCCCTAGGTCAATCCGAACTCGGAGGCGTTGCCGTCCAGATGCCTCGTGAAAGCCCCGAGAAGATATCGGCACCGTTCGGTGTCACGGTAACGATGTCCTCCAGCCGAACCCCAAAACGTCCCGGCAAGTAGATGCCGGGCTCGATCGAAAACACCTGACCTTCCCGCAGGACGGTATCGGACGTTGCTGTGATGTATGGTGGCTCGTGTATGTCGATGCCAAGCCCGTGCCCGGTCCGGTGAACGAAATATTCGCCGTATCCGGCGGCCTCGATCACACCGCGTGCGGCCGCGTCGACGTCACGCGCGCGCACACCGGGGCGGACCACCGCAAGGGCCGCTTGGACGGCCTTTTCCACAATCCCTGCTATCGCAAGAAAGTCTTCTGAAGGGACATCGCCGAACCAACCACAGCGTGTCATGTCGCTGGGGTATCCCCCTGTCCGGCAACCCGTATCGATAAGGACCGCCATGCCATCGGCAAGTTTCGCTTCGCTGGTGTGATGATGCGGAAATGCACCGTTCTGGCCAAATGCAACGATGGTGAATTCGGGTTTCGCGCCTTGGGATTTGTAGTAGTCACGGATCACATTTGCCACATCAAGCTCGGTCATTCCGTTTCTCAGCGCGGCAAACCCCGCCGAGGCTGCCGCGTCGTTGAGACTTGCACAGGCGCGAAGCGCGTCAAGCTCGGCCGCATCCTTCATGGCTCGCAAATGGCCAAGCGTCTGGTCGGTGAACTTGCGGACAGGCGCATCCATCACGTCCAGCAGCAAAAGCGCAAAATCAACGCGCATCGCCTCGTCCAGAGCTAAAACTTGGCGCGTTCCGGTTATGCGGCAGTGTGCCAGCAACCGGTCCAGTGCGGCCGCCGGCCCGTCTTCGTCGGTCCACGTTTCGAACGGCAGATCGGTCGCCTGTCGCACCGAGTTCGCGTTCAGGGCAGGCATGAGAAAGCCCGCATGATCCTGACTGATCAAAAGCATCACCGGACGTTCGTCGCCATGGGGATCGGCGCCAGAAAGCCAAAGCATGTGACTGGTTGGCCCAAGTGCTACCAGATCGGTACCGGTTTCCGCCATTCTGGCGCGCAGACGTGCGAGGCGTTCTTGATGAATGTGCAATGCAGGTCCCTTTCGAATTAAAATCATGAGCGCCGAAACACCGTCGATTGGGGCAGGTAAGCCTTTGCCGACAAGCCGGTGAATGCAGCATCCCACGCCGCGCTGTTCATTCAGCCGAAAACGTTCTGGGCTGTTGCTTCCTGATAGGAGGCCTGAAAGATGATCACAATTGCAGTGCCTGCCTGCAACCGCCACTGCAATTTCAGCGACAAAACCCTCGTAAACCACGGGGCTTTCAGCCCTGATGTGTATCATTCCAAACACGATGTATCTTTGAGGCTATGTTCGGCAGCCGCCGTTTCGCCATCTGGATTACGGAGATCGGGTTTCCTCATCTACGGTCGGCTGCGCGGTCTGCATACGTCATCGCCGGTTGCCATTGCGAACCAAGGCGGCCTAGGCTTGGCGCAGGTTCGGTAATGACAAGGACTTAGCGTGGCGGGTTTAGTTCCTCCAGAAATCGCCATGATCATTTTTGACTGTGATGGCGTGCTGGCCGACAGCGAGGTGATAAGTGCGCAGATTCTGGTCGGTGCACTTGCCGAATATGGTGTGGCGCTTGATGAGCGATACGTCTTTCGCCACTACGTTGGGCAGAGTTTTCCCAAGGTCAGCGCCAAGATCCGGACGACGTTCGATATTGCTTTGCCATCGGATTTCGAAAGCCAGTATCGTGCGCGGTTGCTGGCCGCGTTCGAAGCGCGGTTGCAGCCCATGCAAGGAATAGCTCTTGTGTTGGAACAACTGGGTCATCCCCGGTGTGTCGCCACCAGTTCCAGCCCGCCGCGCGTTGCCAAGACACTCAAGCTCTGCAATCTGGCGCGCTTTTTTGGCGGTGATGTTTTTACAGCATCCGAGGTTGCGAACGGAAAACCGGCGCCCGATCTTTTTCTTCATGCCGCGCGGCATATGCGGGTCGCGCCAAGCCAATGCCTTGTGATCGAAGACAGCATGGCTGGCATTCTGGCAGCCAAGGCAGCCGGTATGGCGGTATGGCGGTACACGGGTGGCGGCCACATGGCCGGGTTTTCCGAGGCCGAACTGGAAACCCCTCCCGACGTGCCTGCCTTTGACAATTGGGATCAGTTCTTTCAGATGGCGCCGCAAGTCAAACGGAAGGAACCCTGATGGCACGACAGATCGGAGAGGCGACACGTCTGGACGATGCGGCCCGCGCAGGGTGGCTTTATTACGTCGCGGGCAACACGCAGGACGAAATCGCGCAGAAACTTGGCGTGTCGCGGCAATCAGCGCAACGTCTTGTATCGCTTGCGGTCAGTGAGCGGTTGGTCAAGTTCCGGCTCGACCACCCGATCGCGCAGTGTTTGGAACTGGGTGCGCGTCTGCGCGCCAGATTCGGCCTGCAGCATGCCGAGGTCGTGCCCTCGGATCCGGATGCGCCCGATCTGATCGCCGGTGTCGCCATCGAAGGCGCCCAAGAGATGCTGACCCATCTCGACAGCGACACCCCCAAGATCATCGCGCTTGGCACCGGGCGCGTGTTGCGCGCTTGCGTCGAACAACTTCCCCGGCTGCCCCGACCGCAGCACCACCTCGTCTCGCTGGTCGGCAACATGATGACCGATGGATCGGCCACTGCCTTCAACGTCGTGGAACGTATGGCCGACCGGGTCGGCACACGGCACAATCCGATGCCACTGACGGTGTTGGTGCGCAACCCCGAGGAACTGGCGGTGCTTCACGCGCTGGAACCGGTCGCCAATACGCTGGCGCTGTGTGCGCGGGCAGACGTAACCTTTGTCGGGATCGGCCACGTGGATCCCCGCGCGCCAATGGCAGTGGACGGCTTCATCACTGGTGCCGAGGCCGAGGAGCTTACGGCCAGCGGCGCGGTGGGCGAGATCGTCGGGTGGGTCTATGACGTCCAAGGCGCGCTGATCCCACATCTGACGAACGACCGCGTTTCGAGCGCCCCTCTCAAGGTCGGATCCGACATGCCGGTGATCGGAATGGCGGTCGGTCCGGCCAAGGTTAAGGCCATTCTTGGCGCCCTGAACGGTCGGTTGATCAATGGCTTGATCACCGACGAGGCCACGGCCCAAGCGATTCTCGATCTGGCCAGATAGCCTTAAAGCATTATTCTAAAACGGCTTTGTGTCCCGTTTGGGTGTGCAAAAGAAATCCGTTGACTTATTTTCGAGACAGTATGAGTATTTGCCCACGAGTATGGCAAATGCTCAATCTGGGAGGATATCATGACTAAGACATTTGGCGCCCTGTTGGGGGCTACGGCGTTGTGCGCAATCGCTAGCTCAGCAGCTGCGGACGCTCACGCCACAACCATCACCATCGCGACCGTGAACAACGGCGATATGATCCGCATGCAGGGTTATACCGACGTGTTCACCGAAGAGACCGGCATCGCTGTGGAGTGGGTCACGCTTGAAGAAAACGTTCTTCGTCAGCGTGTCACGACGGACATCACCACCAACGGTGGCCAGTTCGACATCATGACCATTGGTATGTACGAGACACCAATCTGGGGCGCCAACGGATGGCTTGTGCCGCTCGATGGCCTGTCGGAAGAATACAACGTCGACGACATCCTGCCCGCCATGCGTGGCGGCCTGAGCCATGACGGAACGCTTTATGCGGCACCGTTCTACGGCGAATCGTCCATGGTCATGTATCGCACCGACCTGATGGAAGCAGCCGGCCTGGAAATGCCCGCAGCACCCACATGGGAGTTCATCCGCGAAGCTGCGGCTGCAATGACCAACCGCGACGCCGACATCAACGGCATCTGCTTGCGCGGCAAGCCGGGTTGGGGTGAGGGCGGTGCCTTCATCACTGCAATGTCCAACTCGTTCGGCGCACGCTGGTTCGACATGGATTGGAACGCTCAGTTCGACACCCAGCCGTGGCTCGACACGCTGACCTTCTACAACGACATGATGCAGGAATCCGGCCCAGCCGGTTTCGCGACCAACGGCTTCAACGAGAACCTCTCGTTGTTCCAACAGGGTCTGTGCGGCATGTGGATCGACGCAACGGTTGCGGCATCCTTTGTGACCAACCCCAACGACTCCACCGTTGCGGATTCGGTTGGGTTCGCTCTGGCGCCCGACAATGGTTTGGGCCGGCGCTCCAACTGGCTCTGGGCTTGGGCACTGGCAATTCCTGCCGGCACGCAGCAGCAAGACGCCGCGTTGCAGTTCATCGAGTGGGCCACGTCGACCAGCTATATCGATCTGGTTGCCGAGAACGAAGGTTGGGCCAACGTGCCTCCGGGCGCTCGGACCTCGCTCTATGAGAACCCCAACTACATTGAGGTTCCGTTCGCTCAGATGACGCTGGACTCGATCCTGTCGGCTGATCCGACCAACCCGACCGTTGATCCGGTTCCCTACGTTGGCATCCAGTTCGCGGCCATCCCGGAGTTCGCCGGTATCGCGACCGAAGTGAGCCAGGAATTCTCTGCCTTCTATGCCGGTCAGCAGACCGTTGAAGAAGCGCTGGCGAATGCACAGGCCATCACCAACGAAGCGATGGAAGCTGCCGGCTACCGGTAAGCTGTTGATCGAAGACCGGAAGGCGGCGCGCGTCGCCGCCTTCCGGCACTTAACTTTTTAGAGTTTTCCTGACCTTGGTTTACCACGGGCCTCTTGCGCCCGAACGCAGAGGATATGTGTCATGGCGACCCAGCATTCCCGATCAGCGGCGCGGATAATGATGGCCCCGGCGGTCTTTTTGCTCCTCGTTTGGATGCTTGTGCCACTGTGCATGACCCTCTGGTTCTCGGTCCGAAGCTACCTTCCCCTGCGGGGCGGAGATCAAGGCTTCGTCGGCCTCGAGAACTTCTCAAGATTTATCACCTCCAGTGCATTCTGGCCTGCGGTTCAGACCACGTTGATCATCGTCGGCGGTGTTCTTGTGATCTCGATCGTTCTGGGTGTCTTGCTTGCCATTTTGCTGGATCAGCCGATGTGGGGCCAAGGCGTTGTCCGGATCTTGGTGATTGCGCCTTTCTTTGTGATGCCGACGGTAACGGCGCTGGTCTGGAAGAACATGTTCATGGACCCGACCAACGGCATGTTCGCCCATCTGTGGCGCTTTTTCGGAGCGGACCCGGTGGTCTGGCTAACCGACGCATCCGTCTTGTCGATTATTGTGATCGTATCCTGGCAGTGGCTCCCCTTTGCGACGCTCATCCTTTTGACGGCCATTCAATCCCTGGACAGCGAACAACTTGAAGCCGCCGAGATGGATGGCGCCAATCCGGTGGCCCGGTTCTTCTTCATCGCCCTGCCGCATCTCAGCCGCGCCATCACGATCGTCATTCTGATCCAGACGATCTTTGTTCTGGCAGTCTTCGCAGAGATATTCGTGACGACAGGCGGTGCCTTTGGCACACGAACCCTGACCTACCTGATCTACCAGCGCGTGTTGGAGAGCCAGAACGTGGGTCTGGGCAGCGCCGGCGGCGTCTATGCCATCATCCTTGCCAACATCGTTGCAATCTTCCTGATGCGCATCGTCGGCAAAAACCTGGATAATTGAGGAGCATTTGACCATGGCACGTGCTGTCACAACCCAACGCAAAGCCCTCAACACCGCAATCGCGTGGAGCATCGGGCTGCTGATCTTCTTTCCAATCCTCTGGACGATCCTGACGTCCTTCAAGACCGAGGCAGAGGCGATTGCCAACCCCCCCGTGTTCCTGTTCTTCGATTGGACGTTGGAAAACTACGCCGTTGTGCAAGAACGATCTAACTACATGCGGTTTCTGACCAACTCGGTCATCCTTGCCGGGGTGTCGACCATACTGGGCATCTTGATCGCCGTTCCCGCCGCTTGGTCGATGGCCTTCGTGCCCTCGAAGCGGACCAAGGACATCCTGCTTTGGATGCTCTCGACCAAAATGTTGCCGGCGGTTGGTGTTCTCTACCCCATCTACCTGCTGTGCATTCAATTGGGGGTTTTGGATAACCGCTTGGCGCTGATCGTCATATTGATGCTGATCAATCTGCCGATCATTGTCTGGATGCTCTACACTTACTTTCGTGAGATCCCGGGCGAAATCCTGGAAGCCGCGCGGATGGACGGGGCGTCGCTGAAGGATGAAATCCTCTACGTTCTGACGCCGATGGCTATTCCCGGCATCGCCTCCACGCTGCTGCTGAACTTCATCCTTGCGTGGAACGAAGCGTTCTGGACGTTGAACCTGACGTCTGTCAACGCCGCACCACTGACAGCATTTATCGCCAGCTATTCCAGCCCCGAGGGCCTCTTTTTCGCCAAGCTCAGCGCTGCCTCGACCATGGCCATCGCGCCAATCCTGATCATGGGCTGGTTCAGCCAAAAGCAACTCGTCCGCGGCCTGACTTTTGGCGCAGTGAAGTAAGGAACTTGAACGATGGGACATATAACGCTCAAACAAGTGACCAAGAGCTTCGGTGAAGTTCAGGTCATCCCCCCGCTGGATCTGGAGATCAACGACGGTGAATTCGTTGTCTTCGTGGGTCCGTCGGGTTGCGGCAAGTCCACGCTGCTGCGTCTGATCGCCGGACTGGAGGATGTCTCCAGCGGGGAAATCACCATCGACGGCCGCGCCGCGACCGAAGTGCCCCCCGCCAAGCGCGGGTTGGCGATGGTGTTCCAGTCCTATGCGCTCTACCCGCATATGACGGTGCGCAAGAACATCGCGTTCCCGCTGCGAATGGCCAAACTGGACATCGCAGAGCAGAACAAGCGGGTCGAGGCCGCCGCCAAGGTCCTGAACCTGACCGACTACCTCGACCGGCGCCCCGGCCAATTGTCGGGTGGGCAGCGCCAGCGCGTCGCGATCGGCCGTGCCATCGTTCGGGAACCGGCCGCCTTCTTGTTCGACGAACCGCTGTCGAACCTCGACGCCGCGCTGCGCGTCAACATGCGGCTGGAGATATCCGAACTGCACCAGACGCTTGACACCACCATGATCTACGTGACCCACGACCAAGTCGAGGCGATGACCATGGCCGACAAGATCGTGGTGCTGCACGCTGGCGTAATCGAACAGGTCGGTAGCCCGCTGGAACTGTACCATGAACCCCGTAACAAGTTCGTGGCGGGCTTCATCGGGTCGCCCAAGATGAACTTTGTCGAGGGAGAGGAAGCCGTCAAACTCAACGCCAAATGCATTGGCATACGCCCGGAACATATCGGTGTTTCACTGGAAAGTGGCGATTGGAAAGGGACGGTTGGCGTGTCGGAACACCTTGGGTCTGATACGTTCCTCCGCATCAAGATGCCCGGCGTGCAAGAGCATATGACCGTCCGTGTGGGCGGTGAGTTCGGTGCGCGCCACGGCGATACTGTCTACCTGACGCCGGACAGGTCCAAGCTGCATCGCTTCGATGCGCAGGGGCTGCGGATCGCATGAAACGTCTGGAGGGTAAATCGGCCCTGATTACAGGGGCAGCCCGTGGTATCGGACGTGCCTTTGCCGAGGCGTATGTCCGCGAGGGCGCCACTGTGGCAATAGCAGATATCGACGTGGACGCGGCCCGTGCGGCCGCAGCGGCAATTGGCGATGCAGCCTATGGCGTGGCGCTGGATGTGACGGATCAAGACAGCATCGATGCCTGTGTGGCCGCCTGTGTGGCGCATGCCGGACAGATCGATATCCTGATCAACAATGCAGCGTTGTTCGATCTGGCCCCGATCACCGAGATCACCCGCCAGAGCTATGACCGTCTGTTCGCCGTCAATGTCGCGGGCAGCCTGTTCATGATGCAGGCCGTGGCCCGCCATATGATCGCACGGGGGCAGGGCGGCAAAATCATCAACATGGCCAGTCAGGCCGGCCGCCGCGGCGAGGCTTTGGTCGGCGTCTACTGCGCGACCAAGGCCGCAGTGATCAGCCTGACCCAGTCAGCGGGATTGAACCTGATTTCGCATGGCATCAACGTGAATGCGATCGCGCCCGGTGTCGTCGACGGGGCGCATTGGGATCACGTCGATGCGCTGTTCGCGGCGCATGAGGGGCTTCAACCGGGCGAAAAGAAAGCTGCAGTTGCGAAAGCTGTGCCTTTTGGTCGGATGGGCCGCGCGTCGGATCTTACGGGCATGGCCATTTTTCTGGCCTCGGACGAGGCAAATTACGTCGTCGCACAAACCTACAATGTCGACGGCGGGAACTGGATGAGCTGACATGGCGACGAAACTCAACGCGCAGAGCCTTGCGGGCTTGCCAGCTTCCGTTGGCCGTCCGGCTTATGATCGTGCGGCATTGCGTCCGGGGATCCTGCACATCGGTGTCGGGAATTTCCATCGCGCCCATCAGGCCGTGTATTTGGATGATTTGTTCAATCTCGGGTTGGATCACGACTGGGCGATTGTGGGCGCGGGAATAAAACAGTTCGATGCTGACCGGCGGGCATTGCTTGAGCAACAGGATTGGCTGTCCACCGTGGTGGAGCTGGACCCGCGTGGCCTGTCAGCCCGCGTTACCGGCCCCATGATCGACTTCTGCCCTGTCGATGGCGCGGCCATCATCGCGCGGATTGCCGATCCCGATATCCGGATCGTATCGCTGACGATTACGGAAGGCGGATACTATGTTGACGCCAAGACTGGGACTTTTGATGCGGCTCATCCCGAGATCGCTGGCGATGCGGCCAACCCGGACGCGCCGCAGACCGTCTTTGGGCTGATCTGTGCCGGTCTTCGCCGCCGCCGCGACATGGGCCATCCGGCGCTGACGGTCCTGTCTTGTGACAATCTGCCTGAAAATGGTCACGTGGCTCGCAACGCCGTGCTGGGAATGGCGCAGCTTTTGTCCCCTGACCTGCACAACTGGATCGATCAGCATGTGGCATTCCCAAACGGGATGGTCGACTGCATCACGCCCGCGACGTCCGACAGGGAGCGCGCGTTGGTCACATCCGAGTTCGGGATCATCGACGCCGCGCCAGTTGTGTGTGAACCGTTTCGTCAGTGGGTGTTGGAGGATGCCTTTCCATATGGCCGCCCGGCGCTGGAAAAGGTCGGCGTTACCTTCGTGGACGACGTCTCCCCATACGAGACCATGAAACTGAGTATTCTGAACGCTGGCCACGCCGCCATCGCGTATCCGTCGGCGCTTCTGGGGTATACCTATGTCCACGATGCAATGGCCGATCCCGATATCGCGGGCTGGTTGGTCCATCTCATGCGATCCGAGGTTATTCCGGTACTGCCCAGCATTCCGGGGGTGGATTACCACGGCTACCTCTCGTCCTGCGTCGAACGCTTTTCGAACAAGGCGGTCGGGGACACCATTGCGCGGTTGTGTCAGGATGGTTCGAACAGGCAGCCAAAGTTCGTCTTGCCGACCTTGTCGGCGGCGCTGCGTCAAAACAAGCCCGTCAGTACCTTGGCCTTGGAAATCGCGCTATGGTGCCGGTATCTTGCAATGACGGTCGACCCCGGTTCGAAAATTGCGGTCGAAGACCCTCGTGCACCTGAGCTGATCACGGCTGCCGTGCGGGCACAGGCTGACCCGCTTGCCTTCCTTTCTATCGAAAGCGTTTTCGGCGACCTTTCGGAAAACACGACGTTCGTGACGGCATTTGCCCAACAGCTTGCTGCACTCGAGGCCATCGGTGTCCGCGATGTTCTGCGCAACGCGGCTGCGGGGGATGCCCCGACACCACCCGTGCACTAACCAAAAGTCCTGAGTGTTGGCGGCACCTACGCCTTTTCCTACCGCGCGATGCTGGCGGTGATCTGATCGGACAGCAGGGCCAAGGCCCGTCCCAAAGCATCCGCGACCGACTGCGGGTTAGCGCCCTCATGGGGTGTGGTGATGTCGAACCGCCGCAAGAAATCACGCTGCGCCCCCGATGGCGATACAACGGCGAATTGCCCGCTGAATTCGAACAGCCCATCGGCGCGCGCGATCATCCTTTCGACGATCACCTGCACCCGCAAATCGGGTCCATCGAACAGGGGCCATGGCTCTGCTGCTGCCGTGGCAGACGTCCCAAGATCCAGACGGGTCGCAAGTGCTTGGGTGATCCCGGTGCGTGGATCATCGGCCCAAAGCGCGCCGCCAAGGGGGCGCAGCGCGCCGTCGGCATCTTGCACCAGTATATTCGCGTCCGCCACATAGGCGGGCACCACCACATCCCTGACCTCAATGCTCTGCACGCGCACCGCCACTTCACTGGCGGGCGTGGCCCGAGGCAACACGAACAGGTCTTCATTGCCGCCGCAGGCCCCAAGGACCAGTGCGACACCAAGTAGGAGGAGCGCTTTTTTCATGGGTTACCGTCCTGTGATCAAAGAGCTTGGGTTGCGTTCAATCGCGCTCGCTAGTTGCGAAATCGCACGGGCGGCGGCGCTGATTTCGCGCAAGACATCCATCGTTTCCGTCATGAACGGCGAACGGTCGCCATAAGATGCGATCAAGGTGTTGGCACGTGTCAGCACGGCCTCGGTTTGCTCCACCAGAGCGGGCAGCCCTTCGGCCGCCGCACGGGTGGAACTGAGCGTGGCATTCAGATTGCCCGTCACATCCGCCGCCTCCAACTCCACCAGAAGACTGCGCAGCTCTGTCAGCGCACCGGACAGAGCCGGGGGCACAGCGGCCATATCTTCGCTGCCGATGAATGTATCGGCACTGCTGAGGAAGGCATTGGCCGAGGTCACCAATGCTTCCAATTCAAGCGCCGCCGCTGTTTCCGAAAGCGCGCGCAGATTGGTCATCAACGCGGGTAATTGGGCCGAGGCTTCGTTGATCGGACCCATCGCCGCATTCGCCTGTTGCGCGGCCGCTGTCATTGCCGCGATACCGCCGCCTTCGCGAAGCTCGGTCAGGATCGCGGCCAATTGAGCGACTGCGGCGCGCGCCTCGCCCGGAATGGCCTGTGTATCTTCGCTGGTCAGGACATCGCGCGCCTCCGACAGCAGGGTTACCGCCTCGGCGGGCACTTGGCGCAATGCGGGATCGGCGGCTAGTTCCTCAATGCTTTGCATTGTGCTGATGGCTTGGGTCAAAAGGGTCTCGAAGGGCAGGGCTGCCAGCCGTTCCAAAAGGCCCTCGGCAGTTGCGTTCAAGTCGGGCAGTGTCGTCGTCAACGATGGCAAGATCGGATAAGGTTCTGCAGCCCGATCAAATCGCGCGGGCGGAGGGGTGGCCAGATTTGCCAGTTCCACCCTGATCGTTGACGTCAGCAGCCCCTCGCGCATGAGCCTTACGCGCAACCCGCTGGCAACGGCATCAGAAAGGAAATCATAGACTTCCTCGGAACTCGCCTCCCGTCTTAGCCCCATCCGCCCCGGGTCGAGCGAAAGGTCCACCACAAGGCGTTGCTTTGGCCCCTGTGATGTCTCGACAGTGCGGACGCGTATGGCCGTGACCTGACCCACCTGTAACCCCAGCAGGTCGACAGGAGTGCCAATGCCAAGACCCCGGACGAAATTGCTGAATTCCACCGAGACAGGCACCTCGCCCACGGAACTGACCGAGAAAGCGCTTTCGCGCGCGGCATCTTCGGAGTCGAAAATCTCGAACACGAAATCATCGGGAACCGGACCTGCGCCTGCATAGACTTCATCAAATTGGATCCCGCCGCTGACAAGCGAGGCAAGGCTTTCCACATCCAGCGACAGACCTGAGGCACCGAAACTGACGGAAAACCCGGAACTGTCCCAGAACCGGGTTGCCATGGACAGCCGTTGATCATGTGGTGCCTCGATGAAGCCATTGACGACTAGGCCGCCGTCGGCAAGTAACTCCGGCTCTTCAAGGCGGCCGACCTCGATTCCGCGAAAGAACACCGGCGCACCGCCCTGCAGTTGCAAGGTAGAGGCCACGCGCATCGTGATGCGTCGTCCGTCTTCACCGGGCAGGATAAGAAGCGGACGGTCACGGCCTGTGAAACTGCGCATCGGCGTCTCTGGTTCGCTGTCCCATGCGCCTTGAATGAAAACGCCTGATACAACCGTCGACAGCCCCGAGATGCCTTGCGCCGATATTTCGGGCCGCACCACCCAAAAGGTCGCATCATCGTCCAAGAAAGGAAGCACTTCGTTTTCAACGCGTGCATCCACCACGACGGTTTGCAAATCGGCGCTGAAGCGAACCCTTTCGACTGCTCCGATGACAACGTCGCGGTAGCGCACGGTTGTCTCACCAGCCACCACCCCGCCCGCATTCTCGAACCGTATTTCGATCAGCGTGCCGCGTTCGGAATAGGCCTGCCACGCAATCCCAAGCGCCACCGCAAGCGCCAGCACGGGCACAAGCCACACAACCGAAAGATTGCGCCAGACGGACGCCGGGCCCGCCTCGATCTGAGGCAGCGGAGGGAGCGGTTGATCAGTCATGACGCGGCAGCATCCCTTTCGGCCCATATGGCCTTGGGGTCGAAGCTCTGCGCTGAAAGCATTGTAAATGCAACCGAAAGCGCAAAGCTGATTGCTGCGATGCCGGGGTTTATGGTTGCCGCAAAGTCCAGTTGTACCAACGCGGCAAGAATCGCCACGACAAACACGTCGATCATTGACCAGCGTCCGATAAACTCAACGATTTCATACAGTTTATGGCGTGCTGGCGGGGGCAGGATCGACTGGCGCCTGACGCTCAATGCCAAGAACCCGATAGCCGCGAACTTGATCACTGGGATGATGATGCTGGCAACAAAGACAATAAGCGCAACACCATATGATCCATGTTGCAGCAATTCGACCACGCCTTCCAGTATCGTGCTTTCGCTGCTGTGTCCGAAGGTGTTCGTAATCAGCATTGGGTAGATATTTGCGGGTACGTAAACGATCATCCCGGCGACGAGCCATGCAAGGACCCGTTGCAAGCTTTTGTCTGGCCCCGGGTCCAACGCCAGCCCGCAACGGGCACAACGCGCAGGCGCAGGATGGCGATGCACCCGCCCGCAGTTCGGACAGGCGACTAGCCCTGCGGCGCGTGCCGTGATTATTGGCTGCGGTGTTCCAGCGTTTTCCATATCGTCAATCTGCACATGAAGTTATCCTTGACCGCCGTGATCAGTACCAGCGCGACGAATGCCCAGAAAGCGGGCCCGAGTGAGAGGCTTGCCAGCCCCGCCACCTTGATCAGCGCGACCGCCACGCCCACGATGAATATCTCTGCCATCGACCATGGGCGGATACGCTCGGCCATGCGAAATACCGCGATGGCATAAGGCGCGGGTCGCCAGCCCAAGCCCATCGGGGCAAGCACATAGATCAGTGACAGAAAGCGGGCCAGCGGCAAAACGACGATCAGGGCGGCAACGGCAACCGCCAACCCAACGAAAGGGCCATCAGCGAACACAAGGACCACATCCAGAACCGAACTGCGCTGCACCATTCCGGCCGCTGTCAGTTCGAGGAAGGGAAAGAACACCGCGGCGATCATCAAGATCGCCGATGTTCCGGCCAGCATCGCGATCCGGGTCATTGCCCCCTCACGCGGGGCAGTCAGCACCGTATGGCATCGCAGGCATCTGGCCCGCGACCCGATCGGGATGTTTGGCAGCCGGTAAAGCGCGTCACAGGTTGGGCAGGCGACCAAATCCTCGATCGCGCTATCGTTTGGGTCTGGCTTGCCTTGCTCGGTGGGCAGCATAGGGTCGGTTTCAGTCATGACACGTCAACCATGGGTGAGGAACGGGGCAGGCCCTCGTCTGTTGGCAACATCCCAAGGGCAGCCGCAAATATCGCGTGGTTGGCGCGCAAGTGCAAGACGCGCGGCCAAGAAACGGTCAGACCGAGAAAGCCGCCGCCAATTCAGCCTTGGATAGATCGGCCTTGGTTCGGGCAAACGAGACCAGCCCCCGGTTCAGCACGTAAAAGCTGTCGCCGTTGTCGTAGGCAAAGTCGAAATACTGTTCCACCAAGACGATCGCCATCTGCCCCTGATCTCTCAGGTAACCGATAACCCGTCCGATTTGCTGGATGATGTTGGGTTGAATGCCCTCGGTCGGTTCATCCAGCAACAACAACTTGGGTTTGGTCACCAGCGCGCGCCCGATGGCCAACTGCTGTTGTTGCCCGCCCGACAGGTCGCCGCCACGACGGTTTTGCATTTCCTTCAGGACCGGGAACAACTCGTAGATTTCATCGGGGACCGTGCGTTCGCCTCGTGGCAGACAGGCCAGCCCGGTTTCAAGGTTTTCGCGGACCGTGAGCAGAGGAAAGATCATTCGGCCCTGCGGCACGTAACCCACGCCAAGATGGGCCAATTGGTGGGCCGGAATGATCGGCAGCGATCCGCCATCCAACGTGACCCCGCCGCCCGATCGGGCATGAGTGCCGGAAATCGCCTTGAGCAGACTGGTCTTTCCCACACCGTTCGTTCCCATGACACAGGTTATTTCCCCGCGAGCGGCCTCCATCGTGATGCCATGCAGTATCTGGCTGCCGCCGTAATGAAGGGTCAGGTCTGTCGTGTTCAGCATGATCTAACGGCCCAGATAGACATCGATGACCTCTTGGTTGGCGGTCACATGGTCCAGGCTGCCCTCGGCCAGAACCGATCCCTCGTGCAGGACCGTAACCTTGCAATCCAGCTTGCGCACGAAATCCATGTCGTGTTCGACCACAACCACGGCACGGGTCTTTGCGGCCTCTTTCAGCAATTCCGTGGTGTGGTCGCGTTCGGCCCCCGACATTCCTGCGGCGGGTTCGTCGACCAGCAACAGACGCGGTTCTTGTGCCAGCAGCATCCCGATTTCCAGCCATTGTTTTTGCCCGTGGCTCAGGATGCCGGCCTGCGTGTTCAAATGATCAACCAAACTGATCTCGGACGCCAATTCCTCGATCCGGGTCTGGTCGGCGGGTTCCGCGCGCCAGAACAATACCGAAAAGGGACCGCGATCCTTCTTCAATGCCACCATCAGGTTCTCAGCGACTGTCTGATCTTCGAACACCGTGGGACGCTGGAACTTGCGCCCGATGCCCGCTCGCGCGATTTGCGCCTCGGACATCTTCAGCAAAGAGACCGAGCGTTCGCCCCAGATCACCGTTCCCTCATCGGGACGCGTCTTGCCGGTGACGATATCCATGAAGGTGGTTTTGCCGGCGCCGTTCGGCCCGATCACGGCGCGCAGCTCAGGCTCGCCAATCTGGAACGACAGGTTGTTGATTGCACGAAAGCCATCGAAGGTGACGGAAACCCCGGACAGTTGCAAAAGTGAGCTCATGCGCGGTCCTTCCGGATGACAAAGTCGATCAGCCCGCCCAGTCCCTTGGGGGCAAACAACGTGACCAGAACGAAACCAAGACCCAACAGGACTGTCCACCAATCCACCCATTGGATGTTGTAGAAGCCAAGGTTCACGTCCGGCGCGCGGCCCCCGGTGAACCACGTCGACAAAAGCGACACCGTCGCGGCACCGATGACCGCGCCGTAAAGCCGCCCACGCCCGCCAATGGCGACCCAGACCGCCAGATAGATCGATGCGATGGGCGCGATTTCGTCGGGGTTGATGATGCCCGCCTGCGGATAATAGAGTGCACCGGCCAACCCCGCGATCACCGCACTGACAGTGAAGACGAACAGTTTGTAGCCTTCGACGGAATAGCCAAGGAACCGCACGCGCGGTTCGTCATCGCGGATACCGCGAATGACGTTGCCGAACTTGCCCGACATGATCCACGCGGCGGCGATGTACCCAAGCCCAAGCGCCAAGGCCGATGCCCACAGCAACCAGATCGAGGTCACAGCCTGCGGGATGTCTTCGGCGCCGGGAATGTTCTGCAGACCTGACAAGCCGTTATTGCCGCGCAGTCCGGTGTCGTTCTGGAACAGATACAGCGACAACGCCAGCGTCATGGCCTGTGTCAGGATCGACAGGTAGACGCCCGTCACCCGGCTGCGGAACGCCAACCAGCCGAACACCAGTGCCAGCAGGCCGGGCACCAGCACCACAAGCATCAGTTGCAAGGTCAAGCTATGCGAAAACGCCCACATCCACGGAAAGCTGTCGCCGCCCACCACGCCGAAGATCTGCACCGCGATGGCATCGTTCAATTCCGTCGGCGTGGGTGGCAACGGCGCGTTGGCCAGAGATGTCACGATCACGGCTTCGGTCCGCGCATACATGATCCACATGCCGATCATGTAGCCGCCCAAGCCAAAGAAAGCGAAATGCCCAAGGCTGAGAATGCCGCAATATCCCCAGACCAGATCCATCGCCAATGCGATCAGGCATAGGCACAACGTCATGCCTAATGTCTTCACCAGCGATGTCGAGATCGCACTGGTCCCATAGGCCTCGGACATAACTGTGATCGCCAGTGTGAATAGCCCCAGCATCCCAATGAAGATCATGACCGACGGGTTGCGCGCAAAGAAGGATCGTTCCATCGCGCTACATCTCCGCCGCGCGGCCTTTAAGGGCGATGATGCCCTTGGGCCGAAACTGAATGAACAGGATCACGAACAAGATCATGTAGGTTTGCGCCGCAAGTGTGTTGGACGGGTTCAGCCATTCAACACCTTTCTGGAAGAAGCCGATCATGCCCGCGCCCGCCAGTGTGCCAAAGATATTGCCGACACCGCCAACCACCACGGTCATGAAGCTTTGCACGATGTAATTGGTGCCCAGTTCGGGCGTAACTTGTGCAAACAACCCGATCGCCACACCTGCAATTCCTGCAATTCCAGACCCAAGGCCAAATGTCAGCATGTTGATCCGATCCGGGTTAATCCCCATCGACGCGGCCATGGCAGGGTTCTGCGTGACGGCACGGACCTCAAGCCCCAGACGCGTCTTGTTCAGGATTAGCCACAGGACGATGAAAAAGATCACACCCAGCCCGAAGATCGCGATCCGGATATAACTGATCGACACCACGTCATTGAAATCCAGCGACCCGGCCAGCCAATCGGGTGGCGTAAAGGGGCGGGCCTGCGCGCCGAAGATCTGGCGCACGATCTGTTGCAGGGCGATGGAGATGCCGAAGGTCGCCAGCAGCGTTTCCAGCGGGCGATGATAAAGCCAACGGATGATGCTGCGTTCCATCGCGACGCCAGCGCCAAACGTGACAGCAAAGGCCAACGGCAAGGCGATGATGATCGACACTGTGTAATCGGGAACCAGCGATTGCACGAGGTATCCGGTATAGGCGCCCATCATGATGAACTCACCATGCGCCATGTTGATTACGCCCATCACGCCAAAGGTGATCGCCAGCCCGATGGCCGCAAGAAAATAGATCGAGGCCAGCGACAGACCGTCAAGCGATAGGTCCACCATCTCAAGCGCCGTGACTCGCGCGTTGATGGCCGCGACTGTATCAGCTGCGGCCGTGGTAACGATGGCGGACGCTTCGTTGTATTGCTCAAAAAAGACATGCGCTGCGATGACCGTTGCTGCCTCGGCGTCCGATATGGTGGGGGGGGCCAGTCCGGCAACGACCAGCGCATCGTAGGCGTCCATGCGGGCCGCATCCGTTTCAAGGGTATGAACAGGCGCGCCCCCGACAAAGCCGTCGCTGATGTTGGCGATCAGGGCGTCGCGCCGCGCCGTCGCCGTGACACGCGGCGGTGCCAGACCTGCATCGACCAACATGGCATAGGCGTCGGTCATGGAAAGTGCGTCGCTGCCCGGCGTCAGCACGCGGGCGATGTTGATGTTGTCAGGCAGTGTCTCGGCAACCCGCGTCCGAGTTGTCAGCAATGGGTTAAGCGCGGCGCGTGCCTCAACCCGCAAGTCGCCGGAAAGGCTTTCAATCGCCGAAACGCGGACCGCGTCATCCTGGCCATAGGAAATGCTTAATCGCGTCAATAGCCACTGGGCGGTGTCGCGCAAGGCGGGGTCGGTTTCGTTTGCCACCATGTCGGCAATCATGGGCAGGTGCGAGGCAGCTGGCGTCCGGGCGATATTGTCCAAGGCACGTGTGCGTTCGGCAGGGTCGTCCGCGCCAAGTTGAAACTGCACCAATGCGGCCCCGATCAGGTCCTGGACGCCGCGATTGGGGCGCAGGTGGTCCAATTCGCGGCTGGTCGCCGTGCCGACCACTTGGCCGGTCGATAGCGTCAGCAAGGTAAGGGGGTCCGCGTCTTCGTCCTCGACGAGCACGAACAAGCCATCTGATGATCGTTGGTAAACGTCACGCGCCTGCCAGCGTGCCAGAAAGGCCGGCACAGTCGGCAGGTCGCTTGCGATCAGCGCATCAAGGACCGTCTGCACCGTTTGCCGCGAGGCATTGGCCACCAATGCTGCGTTCTCTTGCAACAGGGCTTGCAGCGGGTCGTCTGTATCCTGCGCGACAATGGGGACGGGCAGTGCCAGAAGGCCAAGGGCGATCAGTGCCGCAGCGAGAAAATTGCGCATGATGTGAGGGGTGCCTGTGGCCGGGGGACGTGGTGGCCGGTGGCGGACCGTTCAAGGCCCGCCACCGGTCGCAAAGACAACTTAGTAGTTCGACAGAAGCTGCACGCAGGTTTGCGTTTCGGTATTGTACATTCCGCAACCCAGACCCGGCCAATCCGAAGTCAGCACGGCGCTTTCAGGCAGGAAGTCCGTCCATGCATCGCCCGGCACTTCTGCGGTCTGGCTTATGATATCGAACTGTCCGTCCGCCCGGATTTCACCGATCAGAACCGGCTTGGCCAAATGGTGGTTCGGCAACATCACTGCTGTGCCGCCGGTCAGGTTGGTGAATTCCTGCCCGTACATCGCATCGCGCACGGCATCCACGTCGGTGGTGCCGGCCTGCTCAACTGCGTTCACCCACATGTTGAAGCCGATATAATGGGCTTCCATCGGGTCATTGGTGACGCGATCTTCGCCAAAACGTTCCTGCCACGCGGCGATCCACGCCTCGTTCTCGGGGGTGTCGGCTGACATGAAATAGTTCCACGCCGCCAGATGGCCGACCAAGTTCGATGTATCCAGACCCGACAGTTCTTCCTCACCCACCGAGAAGGCGACGACAGGGATGTCATCGGCCGATACGTCCGATGCGGCCAGTTCGGAATAGAAGCCCACGTTGGCATCGCCGTTGATGGTGGAAATCACACCGACCTGCTGCCCGCCTTCTCCAAGCGCGACGACATCAGCCACGATCGACGACCAGTCGGAATGACCGAAGGGCGTGTAGTTGACGAAAATGTTTTCCTGAGGAATGCCCGCATCCAGCAAATACTGCTCGAGGATACGGTTGGTGGTCCGGGGGTAGACGTAATCGGTACCAAGCAGGGCAAATACCTCGACGCCCAACTCATTCAGGTAGTAATCAACCGCCGGAATCGCCTGCTGGTTTGGTGCCGCGCCCGTATAAAACACGTTGCGAGAGCTTTCTTCCCCTTCGTACTGAACAGGGTAGAACATCAGGCCGTTCAGTTCTTCCAGAACCGGCAATGCCGATTTCCGGCTTACCGATGTCCACGCACCAAAAATCACATCCACATCATGGACGGTCAGCAGTTCGCGGGCGCGCTCCGCGAACAGCGGCCAGTCAGACGCAGGGTCGACAACGACAGGAACGATTTCTTCACCCAGCAAACCACCGGCGGCGTTTTGCTGTTCGATCAACAGCAACATCGTGTCGCGCAATGTGCTTTCGGAAATCGCCATTGTTCCCGACAGAGAATGAAGAATGCCCACGCGGATTTCGGCGGAAGCGCTTGTGGCGCAAAGGGCGCCAACGGCGCCGGACAGAAGAAGCTTTTTCATCAAGATGTCCCTCAGATTGACAGTATTGTTCCTTGCATTGCCAGAAGGGGTCACAGATTCGGGGTGTTGCTGTCTGCATCAAAAAATGTGCTAGGGTGGTGCATAATCTGCACCATGCATGAGGGCCGAGTTTGCGTCACCTTCGCCTGTACCGGGCCATCCAGCTAATCGTGCGGACCGGATCGATCCGTAAGGCCTCGGAATATTTGGCAATTTCTCCATCTGCCCTGAATCGCTCAATTCAGGCGTTCGAGGAGGAGCTGGGCATCGACATCTTTGATCGCGTTGCCGGTGGCGTGCGCCTGTCTGTCCCGGGGGAGTTGCTGTTTCGCCCAATGATTGAGCATCTCGCTGAAATGGACGACTTTTCATTCCTGCTGTCCGAAATGCGTGGCGGTACCGCGGGGGCGTTGCGCCTGTCGGTGTCGGGCGATCTGCTGGGTGACATCGTCGAGCCCGTTGTTGCGGACTACCGCGAGCGATACCCCAAAGTCGCCGTCGAGGTGATGCAAGATGAAACCATTTCTCCACTCTCGGCCCGTATGGTCGATCTGGCGATCTCAAGTCTGCCGCAAACGGATGACGGTGTTTCCGTTGTCCTGTCGCACAAGGTCGGCTTGGTGGGGCGGGTTGCGCCCGGCGGTCCGTCACCTGAACGAAAAATGGGTTTGTCGGATATCCCCGATCATTGTCTGATCGTTCCGCCCATCGGATCGGGCGTGCGCGCCGCGATCGATGTCGCCCTTCGCCGCCGGGGGGTTGCGCCCGCAGCGCGCATGATCTGCCCGACACCGGTGGTTGTATTGCGGGCCGGACCAGTGCCCGACTTGCAGGTGGTTGTTGCATCGGGCCGCCCCGATCCCCATGGCGCGCGACTGGTCGATCTGGGCGGGTTGCGACTTGGCGACGTGCAGATTACGGTGATGCAACGCAGCGAAGGCACCTTGCCCCGTGCGGCCAGTCAGTTTCTTGCCATCTTGAGTGGGGCGCTTGACGCGCTGGATGGGCCATCCGATCCGTCGTCCGGCATCTGATAATGGGCCGCTAGCCTTCGCCGCCTGCCGCCAACACCGGGTCCCACACCGCCAGACCCAATTGCCGTGCTGCTGCAAGTGACAAGATCGAGCTGTCCAGACCCTGTGGCGCTTGATAGTTTCGGATCGCCCGTCGCGTGCGGTTGTCCATGACGCCGTTGGCTCCCCCCCGAAGCAAGTTGCGCGCCGCCAACGCGCGTTGCAGTGCGCGGACGAACTCGGGGTCACTCTCAAGGTTGCAAGGTGTCTCGAACCATAGTTCGCGCCGCTCACGAACGATCTGTTGGCGCGTTTCCGTCACGAATACCGCCGGTTCCCGCACAGCACCCATCGTGTCGATCTGCGGCGGTTGCAGCATGACCTGTTCGGTCACGGTTTCGATGACGGCGGGCGTGATCTCCCGACCGTAACAGGCGTCGGGGTCGGCGTTGGGGGGGGCGATGGCGCGGCTCACCTGAACCGGGACCTCGACCGGGGCAATAACCGAGGTAAACGTATCCTCCATGCTTCCGCCACAGGCAGACAGGGCAAAAATGCCTGCGATATAGGGGGTAATACGCATCTTGCTCGACCGTCCCGGTTTTTCTTGTTGGACGAACTTTACCTTGTTTTCTGAAACCGGAAAAGCGGTGCCGCCGAACTAAAGCGGATCTGCGCCCCAAATGGCGCACCGACCCGTGTCTGCACCGCTCCAAGGTTTTTCTGTTTCAGACTGGAAAGCCCCGGCTTGGCACGTTACCTACACTCGGACCTTCGACAAAAAAGACATCCTGAGGCTTTCATGGCAAAGATTACATACATCGAACACAATGGCACCGAACACGTGGTGGAGGTTGCCGACGGCCTGACAGTGATGGAAGGCGCGCGTGACAACAATATTCCGGGTATCGAGGCCGATTGCGGGGGCGCTTGTGCCTGCTCGACCTGCCATGTCTACGTCCATCCTGATTGGGTCGCGAAGCTGCCTGAGATCGACCCGATGGAGGAAGACATGCTGGAATTTGCGTTTCAGCCAGATGCTGTCCGCTCCCGCCTGACCTGCCAACTCAAGGTCAGCGCCGCACTTGACGGGCTGGTCGTTCAAATGCCCGAAAAGCAGATCTGATGCGGTTACTGGCGCTGATTTTGGCATTTTCCGCCAGTGCCGCGTCCGCCTGCGAAGTTCCCCCCCACACGCTGAGCCAGATGCCGGAAACCGTCGTGTTCGGGCATGATGGCGCGGATATAACCGCAGTCTGGTTTGACGCACCAACCAGCCGATATCCCCATGGCGCATTGGGCGACGACATCGAAGGCGGCGCGCTTATGGCCTATGCCAGTTCTGCCATGAACGACTGTGGCACGCTCTATGTCATGCTTGATCCTGCGCATGTGTTCGAAGATGAGGCCCCGCGTCTGGCGGATATGAACGGTGATGGCACCCTTGAAATCATCGTGGTGCGCAGCCACGAGACGCAGGGCGCGCAGTTGACTGTCTATGATGATGCCGGTGATGGCTCGATGCTGCAGATGGTTGCAGCCACGCCCTATATCGGACAGCGCAATCGTTGGCTGGCACCAATCGGCGCGGCCGATCTGGATGGCGACGGAATGATGGAGATTGCCTATATCGACCGACCGCATCTGGCGCGGATCTTGCGGGTGTGGCGCTACGTGCCCAACCCTGATGGTCGCCCTGAATTGATCGAGATTGCCTCAGCGCCCGGGCTGACCAATCACGAACTTGGCTGGCCGGGCATTCCGGGCGGCATTCGTGATTGTGGCGATGGCCCCGAGATGATCACCGCCAACGCAGATTGGACCGCCGTGATGGCAACCCGGCTTCTGCGGGACGGCACGCTGGAAAGCCGTAGTCTGGGCCGTTGGACAGCGGGCGCCCTTGATGCCAATCTGATCTGCCCCTGAGACTTCTTGGGGCCGATCAAATGCCGTGCAGGCCCCTGAGGCTTCGATGCGGACGTTGCTCCGCACATGATGCGCCGAAAACCGGAACGATTCGGGCGGAAATCCGATGATTTGCAACGCGCACTTCCGCTATGCCGCGTGCCGGGGTTGACTTCGCGCCGTCCGCGCGCTTTCTCCCACCGACCGCGACACAAGCCCGAAGGATGCCCCGATGCACGCCTACCGCAGCCATACCTGCGCCGCCCTGACCACCGCCCAGGTGGGTGATACCGTCCGCTTGTCGGGCTGGGTGCACCGGGTCCGCGACCACGGAGGGATATTGTTCATCGACCTGCGCGATCATTACGGAATGACCCAGGTGCTTTGTGATCCCGATAGCCCGGTCTTTGCACAGGTGGAAAAGGTGCGCGCGGAATGGTGCATTCGCATTGATGGAGTGGTCAAGGCGCGTGATGCGGCGCTGGTGAACCCCAAGATACCGACCGGCGAAGTTGAAGTTTTCATCCGCGACATCGAGGTTCTGGGTGCCGCCAAGGAACTTCCATTGATGGTTTTCGGCGATCAGGAATACCCCGAAGAAACGCGCCTGCGCTACCGGTTCCTTGATCTGCGGCGCGACGTGATGCAGCGCAACATGATCCTGCGATCCGATGTGGTGTCCTCCATTCGCAAACGTATGTGGGATGGCGGGTTCAAGGAATTCCAGACGCCGATCATCACGGCATCAAGCCCCGAGGGCGCGCGCGACTTTCTTGTGCCGTCGCGTTTGCATCCCGGCAAGTTCTACGCCCTTCCGCAAGCCCCCCAGCAGTTCAAGCAACTGCTCATGGTGTCTGGCTTTGACAAGTATTTCCAGATTGCGCCGTGTTTCCGCGACGAAGACCCGCGCGCCGACCGATCGCCCACTGACTTCTATCAGCTCGACATGGAGATGAGCTTTGTCGAGCAGCAGGACGTGTTCGACACCATCGAGCCTGTAATCCGCGGTGTGTTCGAGGAATTCGGTGCCGGTGCCAGTGTCGATCAGGACTGGCCGCAAATTTCGTATACCGACAGCGCCCTTTGGTACGGTACCGACAAGCCCGATTTGCGCAACCCGATCAAGATGCAGGTGGTGTCTGACCACTTCCGCGGCTCCGGCTTTGCGATCTTCGCCAACCTTCTGGAACATGAGGGCAATCAGGTCCGCGCCATCCCCGCACCCGGCGGTGGTTCGCGGAAGTTTTGCGACCGGATGAACAAGTTCGCACAAGAACAGGGTCTGCCCGGGATGGGCTACATCTTCTGGCGCGACGGGGAAAACGGGTCTGAGGCCGCGGGTCCTCTCGCCAAGAATATCGGGCCCGAGCGGACCGAAGCGATCCGTCAGCAATTGGGCCTGAATGTCGGCGACGCCGCGTTCTTTCTGGCGGGCAAACCAGCTGAATTCGAAGGCGTCGCGGGCCGTGCCCGGACCGTCATCGGAGAGGAACTGGCGCTGACGGAGCAGAACCGGTTCGCCTTTGCCTGGATCGTCGATTTTCCGATGTATGAAAAGGATGAAACGACGGGCAAGGTCGACTTCAGCCATAATCCGTTCTCCATGCCGCAAGGTGGCGTGGATGCGTTGTCCGGCGATCCGCTGGGTGTGCTGGGTTACCAATATGACCTCGCCTGCAACGGCTATGAGTTGGTTTCGGGCGCGATCCGGAACCACAAGCCCGAAATCATGTTCAAGGCCTTCGAACTGGCCGGTTACGGGCAAGATGAGGTGCGCAAGCGGTTTGGTGGCATGGTAAACGCCTTCCAGTATGGCGCGCCGCCGCATGGTGGCTGTGCCGCCGGTATCGACCGTATCGTGATGTTGCTGGCCAATACTGCCAACATCCGCGAGGTCATTCTGTTCCCCATGAACCAGCGGGCCGAAGACCTGATGATGAACGCGCCGTCCGATCCGATGGCTGAGCAGTTGATGGAACTTGGCCTGAGGGTTATCCCGCAGAACTGATTGGTTATTTATCCACATGTGCGTGTGGATAAAGTGGAGAAGTGATATCTTCGGGCGGATTTAGGGACGGGAAATGTGAAGTTAGGTTGCATTTTGAGAAGCCCGCGTTCTGTCCGGATCGCGCTTGGCATGGTGAACTAACCGAAAAAGGGGTCAAGCAATGAACAGTCAAACCGTCGGCGAGCCTGTATCAGGCTTCGTTCCGCCACAGCGGCCCAAAGGGGAAACCCTGTCAGGACGTTATGCCCGGCTGGAACGACTTGATCCTGCGCGTCATGCCGACGATCTTTTTGTTGCGAATGTGGATGCTGACCGCAATTGGACCTACCTGCCGTATGGGCCGTTTGCGACCCTTCCGGATTATCGAGAATGGCTTGATCTGTCGGCAGGCAAACCTGACCCGGTTTTCTACGCCATTCAGGACACGGCAACCGGGTGCTGGGTTGGCGTGGCCAGTTTTCTGCGCATCACGCCTGACGCAGGCAGTATTGAGGTCGGGCATATCAACTTCGCACCCGGTTTGCAGGGCACACGTACGGCGACCGAGGCGATGGTCTTGATGATGGAATGGGCATTTTCCGCAGGCTACCGACGTTACGAATGGAAATGCGACGCGTTGAATCTTCCGTCGCGCCGCGCGGCTCAGCGTTTGGGGCTATCGTATGAAGGCGTGTTTCGGCAGGCGGCGATCGTGAAAAACCGCAATCGTGACACTGCTTGGTTTGCCGCGATCGACAGCGAATGGCCCCGTCTGCGGGCAGCCTTCGAAATTTGGCTTGCCTCCTCAAACTTCGATGCCAAAGGTCGGCAACGGCTACGCTTGTCAGATCTGACGGCCGATATTCTTGACGCAGTCGACCCGCGTCTGGCGTGATCCGCCGCTTGTGAAGGACGGTGGCACCGTCCGGAAAATCCGTCGCTGACGCCTGCGGGCCATGATTTGGTGTTCTTGCTACAGGGCGGCTTCCATCTGTTGCAATTTGTGCGACAGAAAGGCCCGCAGATCGGCGTGATCGGGGGGCGCAAAGCGTTGGTTCATCGCAACCGCCCGATCTTCCAGCCCACTGTCCTGCACGGCCCGCGCGACACCCACCAGAAATCGGCTGAGATAGGGAACTGGGGGAGGGTCAAGCCTCAGCAGGTCCATCGCGTGAACCAGATCTTCGCGAAACGCGGTTCGGTCTGGCTTTACACGATCGCTAGTGATGCTGCGCAATCCGCCCGGCCTCAGCTCCGGTGGCAGGTGGGCCAATATCGCCACTTGGAAAGCCCCAAGTGTTTCCAATGGCTTGGGCAGGAATCCGTCCGCGCCTGCCGCAAGGGCCGTTGCTTCTGCTTCATCCGGGTCAGCACCGGATGTGCCAAGGATGATCGGAACGCGTGGCAGTGTCAGGTTCATTTCCGCCACCAATTCGGCACCCGACCCATCTGGCAGACCCAGATCCACAATGGCGACCGACGGACGATAGACGTTCAGGTGCCGCCGTGCCGACAGCAGGCAATCCGCCCGGCGAATGCGCGCCCCCGACCGCAGGCACAGCAAGCGCAGCGCCTCGGATGCATAGCGGCTGTCCTCGACCACCAGAACGGTCAGGCCCATTAACGGGCGATCGGACGTCGGACGGGGGCGAAGTCTCAGTTCTGCGATGATGTCATCCATTTCACGTGTCCCATCCAACGGCGATTCCCTAGCCTGATTAGAGCCACTCAAGGTTGATAGAACGTAAATGGGCGCGGCGACGCGCCGCTTGGCATTTCGCGCTCAGGTCGTCATATCCATCCCGTAAACCCAACGCAGGAGATCCCTTGATGATCGGACGCCTCAACCATGTCGCTATCGCAGTTCCGGATCTGGATGCCGCCAGCGCCCAATATCGCGATACGTTGGGCGCATCTGTCGGCGCGCCGCAGGACGAACCCGATCATGGGGTGACTGTCGTTTTCATCACCCTGCCCAACACCAAGATCGAACTTCTTTATCCGTTGGGCGAAAACTCTCCCATTGCCGGATTTCTGGAAAAGAACCCGGCAGGCGGCATTCACCACATTTGTTACGAGGTGGATGATATTCTGGCCGCGCGTGAAAAACTGATCGCGTCAGGCGCGCGCGTGCTCGGCAGCGGCGAGCCGAAGATCGGGGCGCATGGCAAGCCGGTGCTGTTCCTCCACCCGAAGGACTTTAACGGCACATTGGTTGAGTTGGAGCAGGTATGAACATCGTCACCGGTATCGTTCTCTACGCCGTCATATGGTTCATGACGTTGTTCGTCATCTTGCCACTTCGCATGACCAGCCAAAGGGAAGATGGCAAGCGGCTGATCGGCACGCATGCGTCCGCGCCCGCCAATCCGCAGATGCGGCGGCGGTTTATCTTGACCAGTATCGTGGCCATCGTGATCTGGGGCATCATTGCCACCATCATCCTGACGGGCGTGATCACGATCGCGGATATCGATATGTTCACGCGGTTCGGGATGGGCGCGCGTTAAGCGCGTGGTAGAGATGAGTGAAGGTTGCCGCGCCGAGTATCGGCACCAGAAGGTTTACGATCGGAATCGTCAGGGGCACGACCATCAAGACACCGGCCGCAAAGATCGTGCCGCGATGTTTTGCGCGAAAGGCGGCGGCTCCCGCGCCATCAAGCCGCCGCAGTGCAACCATCTGTGCGTATTCCCGGCCCAATAGCGCGCCGTTTACGGCCCAAAACAGGACCGGGGCAAGCGGCGGCACCGCCAAATAGGCAACCAGCGCAATTAGGTTGACCGCGACGATCACGCCCAGAAACCTCAAGGCATCACCGATCCCTTCCACCACGCCGACATGGCGCGGCGGGGGCAAAGCAGGGAAATGCCGATCCTCCACGGCGTCTGCGATCCGGTCCAGAAACAACCCCGTGAACGCTGAGGCAACCGGAACCATCAGGATGACCGACAAGATAAGCATGATGGGAATGCCCGCCCAAGACAGGGCGTTGTCCAGCCATGTGATCTCTCCGACCCAGGGCAGGGACATGCCGTCGGGTATCAGCCATGCGACCAACCTGACAAACCCGACATAAAACGCAACCAACAGCGCAACGGTCAGGCCGATACCCATCAACAGAACGCTGATGAAACGGCGATCCAAAAGTTGTCCGACTGATTTGAAAAAACTGTCTAAAATCATATAAATAACTCGTCTGCGCGCGTCAGTGCCACAGCCTGCTCCACGCCTATAAATCGGGTTCTGCAGGGCCATATTCAAGCACCCGCCACAATGCCACCGTCCGTGCGCCGCTAGGTCGTTACCCAATTCGTCTTTGCGGTCACGTCCGGTCGTGGTCTGTCAGGCGGCAAGTCGGCGGCGGTGCCCAGATGAATGAACCCCGCGACGAATTCGGTGTCTGCCAGATCCAACCCTTCTGACAGAAAAGCCCTGTCTTGAGCAGGCCAGCCGGTCAGCCAGTTGCCGCGATACCCCATCGCCTCGGCCGCGTTCAGCAATCCAAGGCAAACGCACCCCGCGCTCATGTGCTGTTCCCAAGCGGGAATGGCCCGATGTACCACGGGGCTGGCGACAACGGCGACGATCAGATGCGTATCGGAGAAACCGCCAATCGTCTTGGCAAGACGGTCAGGTTCGTCCCCGCGCTTAGTCCCGATCTGGTCGATCAGACGGGCCAATCGCTGGCAGGCGGGACGCGTCAGCACCAAGATGCGCCAAGGTTCCAGCTTGCCATGGTCGGGAACGCGCGTTGCAGCACCCAGCATTGCCCACACCTCTTTGGCATCGGGGATCGGTGGCGCAAGCAAACGCGCCGGGGCCGAGCGGCGCGCGCTCAGAAATGCGAGAACATTTGTCATATAGGCCCCAAATTCCGCGTTGTTTACGCACTGTTAGGTGCGCATAGAACGGCTAGGGGTCAAGTGCCTGCGTCAGTCGTGGCTTGGCTGGCTCAACAAATGCACAAGGCCAAGGGTCACGGGCAAGAACAAAAGCCCCCCCACCGCACCCACGCCGGCCAAAAGGCCAACAGGGGCGGTTCCGCCGATCGGGCCGACAAACCACAGCACAAGCAGCGCGCCCAGCAACGCCAATGCAAGGTGCAGCCACCATGGGAAAAGTGCATGCAATTCGGCCAGAAATCCCGAGCTGAACCGCCGCACGGGATCTTGTGTTTCAGGTGCCATCCTTACATCCCCCCGGAATGAAATTTCGGGGCAAGATGGCTTGGAACGAGCCCCCCGTGCCAGTCTCTATCTGGCCCGCACCACCAACAGGCGCCGCCGCGCCGGAAAGCAATGCGGCCTTGGCCGTTTCCCGCCAAGACATGTTTGAAGACGCAGGTTTGCTGGGATCATGTGTCGGCTTTGCCACAGAATCCGATCGAAGTCAGAGCGCGCGTGCACCGATCCACTCAGACTGAGTCGCGGACCCTGACTGGCGCGTCAAACCCCGATGGCCAGCAGCCCATGCCCGGCCATTCAGACGGGATGGATATCGATCCGCTTTCGTTGGAAGCAGTTCAGGACTTCTTGCGCGCCGTCCGTTTCTTGGCCGGTCCCTTGGCAGCCTTTTCCGCAATCCATTGCACCGCAAGATCCATGGTTACCGCCTCGGGCTCGGTCTCTTTCGGGATCGTAGCATTGACCTTGCCCCATTTCACATACGGCCCGTAGCGCCCCGGCATCACATCCACCGGCCCGCCTTCGGTCGGGTGTTCACCCAACGACTTGATGGGTGCGGCGGCGGTCCCCCGCCCGGCACGTCCGGCGGCCTTGGCCGCAATCAGTTCCACGGCGCGGTTCATCCCGACGGTGAACACTTCGTCCACGTCCGGCAGGTTGGCATAGATGCGACCGTGTTTCACGAAGGGGCCATAGCGACCGATCCCGGCCTCGACCGGTTCGCCATCTTCGGGATGTTTGCCGATTTCACGCGGCAGGCTAAGCAGCAGCAGCGACTTTTCGAGGTCGATGCTATCGGCATCCCACCCTTTGGGCAGCGATGCGCGCGGCGGCTTGGGGACCTCATCGGTGGCGTCACCCAGTTGCACGTACGGGCCAAACCGACCGGTGCGCAATGTCACCTTTTCGGATGTGTTCGGGTCGATGCCCAGCATCTTTCCATCGGGTCCAATGGTGTCGGGCTGGTCGTCGCCATCTCCCGGTGGGGCGAAGGCGCGGGTATAGCGGCACTCGGGATAGTTCGAACAGCCGATGAACGCGCCGCCGGATCGCGCGGTGCGCATCGACAACCGGCCGATCCCACAATTGGGGCACAGGCGCGGGTCGCTGCCATCTTCCTTGGCAGGGAACAGATGCGGTTCGAGCACCTCGTTGATCTTTTCCAGCACCTCGGTGATCCGCAATTCGGCCGTCTCGTCGATAGCGGCCTTGAAATCGCGCCAGAACCGTTCAAGCACCTCCTTGTAGTTGCGGTCGCCCGCGCTCACTTCATCCAACTGGTTTTCCAGGTCGGCAGTGAAATCATAACCCACGTATTTGCGGAAATAGTTGGACAGGAAGGCCGTGACCAACCGCCCCTTGTCCTCGGGGATCAGGCGGTTCTTGTCCTTCAGAACATAGCCGCGGTCCTGAATGGTGGTCACGATCGACGCATAGGTTGATGGCCGCCCGATACCCAATTCTTCCATCTGCTTGACCAACGTCGCTTCGGTGTAACGGGGCGGTGGTTGGGTGTGATGCTGTTGGCCCAGCACCGCACCTTCCGCCGACAAGATCGCGCTGTCGGAGGTCCGCGCAGTGGCGGCCTCTTCGATCACGCCATCTTCCTGACCGGCCAGTTTCGCCCAGTCGGCGGCCAGCGCCTCGCGCACAAGCTTCAGCTTGTCGCCCTGTTCGATCTGGGGCAGGCGGGCGCTGTCTTCGCCCTCATCGTCGTCGCGACCTTCCTCGTAAACCTTCAGGAACCCGTCAAAGTTGATAACCTGACCCGTTGCCCGCAGCACGACGTCGCCCGTCGGGTCGGCGATATCCACGGTGGTGCGCTCCAACCGGACCGACTCCATCTGGCTGGCAATCGTCCGCTTCCAGATCAATTCGTAGAGTTTGCGCTGATCCGGTTCACTCAACTTGATGTCGTCGGGCGATTTATCCATGTCGGTTGGCCGGATGCACTCGTGTGCCTCCTGCGCGTTCTTGGCCTTGTTCTTGTAGATGCGGGGGCTGGTGGGCACATAATCGGCGCCGTATCGGGACTTGATGGTAGCGCGGGCCTCGGTCACGGCCTCGGGCGCCATGTCGATGCCATCGGTTCGCATATAGGTGATGTGTCCGGCCTCATACAAACGCTGCGCGGTGCTCATGGTCTGACGTGCACCGAACCCGAACTTGCGGCTCGCCTCCTGCTGCAGTGTCGAGGTCATGAACGGGGGCGCAGGGTTGCGGGTACCCGGTTTGGCTTCCACCTTGGTCACGCTCAGGTCGCGTGACGATACGGCTTTCACGGCCAGCGCAGCGGCGGCGGCATTGTTGAGGTCGAACTTGTCCAACTTCTTGCCGCCCAGAATCTGCAACCGCGCCTCAAAATTCTTGCCGCGCGGCGTTTCCAGAATGGCGCGAACAGACCAGTATTCGCGTGGGCGAAAGGCCTCGATCTCCATCTCCCGCTCGACGATCAGGCGCAGGCAGACTGATTGCACGCGTCCAGCCGACTTGGCACCGGGTAGTTTCCGCCACAAGACGGGAGACAGATTGAACCCAACCAGATAATCCAACGCGCGGCGGGCAAGATAAGCGTCCACCAGTGGGCCATCGACCTGCCGGGGGTTCTTCATTGCCTCAGTCACCGCAGATTTGGTGATCGCGTTGAAGACCACGCGGCTGACCGGTGTATCTTTCTTGATGGCCTTGCGTTTGCGAAGCGTCTCTTCGAGGTGCCAGCTGATCGCTTCGCCCTCACGGTCGGGGTCGGTTGCAAGGATAAGTTCGGGGTCGTCTTTCAGCGCGTCGGCGATGGCCTTGATATGTTTCTTGCTGTCGGCGGCAACCTCCCAGAGCATCTCGAACCCGTGCTCGGGGTCGACAGATCCGTCTTTCGGCGGCAGGTCGCGGACATGTCCATAGGACGCCAAAACCGTGTAATTACTGCCCAAATACTTGTTGATCGTCTTGGCTTTCGCCGGGGATTCGACAACGACAACGGGCATGTTTGGCAACCTTGAATCGGGACATGGATAGAGCGGCGGAACATGTGGGGGCTTGCAAGCACTTGTCAATGCGGCAGGAAAGGGGGCTGGAAACGATGGCTTGTCTCCGCAAGACGCTATTTGCGCTGCGCGTTGCAACATCCGGATCCGCGCGCTGTCGGCACGCCGATATCGTAAGCCATCACCTTGACCAAGCGAACGGCTGGGGCATGACAGAAAGTTGAGCGAACGCCGCAAGCATCGTTCCTGCCCCCTTTGCCGCCCTCAACCGCAGCGGGTCAGCATGCCCCCCGGTCGACGTTCCAACAGGCCGTCCAACTCCAGATCGGCGAGGGCGCGCACAACAACCGCCGGGCTTTCGGCCAAATCCCTGATCACCTGATCCTCTGGCGTCGGGGTTGGTCCGAGCAGATCAAGGATGCGCAAGGCCAGCTTGGCGCCTTGGCCTTCGACCTTGGCGGTCCGCATCGGTGCGGCGGTTGCCGGAACCTTGGCCCGCCCGGACGGCGCAACGGCGGATGGCGCCTCTGGCACGCCCCCCAACGCCTGGATCACGTCATCTGCATGACGCACCAACACGGCCCCGTCGCGGATCAACAGGTTTCCACCCGCAGACCGCGGGTCCATCGGGTGGCCCGGCACCGCCAAGACATCGCGGCCCTGATCCAGCGCAAGACCCGCTGTAATCAGGCTGCCGGATTTCGCTGCTGCCTCCACCACGATCACGGCTTGGGCAAGGCCCGAGACAATCCGGTTCCGGCGCGGAAAATGCCGCGCCTGCGGGTCCAGTCCGGGGGGCTGTTCGCTAAGCCGTAGTCCGTTCCGTGCGATATCGTGGCCGAGGGCGGTGTTCTCTTCGGGGTAGATCACATCAACTCCGCCTGCATGCACCGCGATCGTGCCTGTCGCCAACGCGGCCTTGTGCGCGATTGCGTCGATCCCCCGCGCCAGACCTGAGACCACGACAAATCCGGCCTCGCCAAGATCGGCTGCCAGCCGCCGCGCCACCCGCGCCCCAAGGGACGACGCATTGCGTGTGCCCACCATGGCCAGCATGGGGCGTTGCAGCAGATGCAATCGCCCGATCGCCCACAGGATTGGAGGCGCATCGGCGATTTCCGCCAGTGACGCAGGGTAGTCCGCATCGCCAAGGCAAAGCATCTGCGCACCAACGCGCTTCGCCGCCTTCATTTCGGCCATTGCCACGCCTTCGGGACAGACTGAATAGCTGTCAACGCCCGCCGCGCGCGCAACCTCGGGCAATGACTCCAGCGCGCGCGCGGCGCTGCCGTGTTCCGACATCAGGCGAAGATATGTCGCCGGCCCGACACGACGCGACCGGATCAGCCGCAGCCGCGCCAACCGTTCCGCACTGCTGGCTGATGGGGGCGGCATGAATGCCATGGGCGGTTCGGCGAAACCAAGGTCTGACTCATGATCCATGAACCAAACGCTAGGGATGAATGGTTAACGGTCGATTACCGCAGATGTCGCAAGGCGCCTAAACGCACGCGAGTCCGGATAAGCATCAAACGATGCATGACCGGCTGCGCAAACCATCGATCACACGACGGGGCGCCATGGCATTCATGACGGCCTTAGCCGATGGGTGATCGCATTTGCGAGCCGGGCAGGGACGGGGCCCATGGCTTGCCGCGCCACGTCCGTCGGTCAGGTCGCCGAGCCACCGACCGTCAGGCCGCCAATCAGCAGCGTTGGCTGCCCCACGCCCACGGGCACCCATTGGCCGGCCTTGCCACAATTGCCCATGCCCGGATCCAACGCCATGTCGTTGCCGATAGCCCTGATTTGTTGCAGCGCCGTCGCGCCATCGCCGATCAGGGTGGCACCCTTCACGGGCGCGCCCACGACGCCGTTTTTTACGCGATAAGCCTCGGTACATGAGAACACGAACTTGCCATTGGTGATATCCACCTGCCCGCCGCCGAACCCCACGGCATAGATGCCATCCTTCAGGTCTGCCACGATATCGCCAGGGTCGGCGTCACCGCCCATCATGTAGGTGTTGGTCATCCGCGTCATCGGCGCGTGGGCATAGCTTTCGCGGCGACCGTTCCCGGTGGCTGCCACACCCATCAATCGCGCGCTTTGCCGATCTTGCATGTAACCCACCAAGATGCCGTCATCGATCAGCACATTCTTTCCGCTTGGCGTGCCTTCATCATCGACGGTGATGGACCCGCGCCGATCGGGAATCGTCCCGTCATCCAGAACGGTCACGCCTTTGGCAGCGACCCTTTGCCCCATCAGGCCCGCAAAGGCAGACTGGTTCTTGCGGTTGAAATCCCCCTCCAGCCCGTGCCCGACGGCCTCGTGCAGCAGGATGCCGGGCCAGCCAGCGCCAAGCGCTACGTCCATCATGCCCGCAGGTGCAGGTTCTGCGGACAGGTTCACTACCGCTATGCGTAGGGCCTCGCGGGCGATACCTTCCCAATGGTCGCGCGCCATCAACCCGATCAAACCGACCCGCCCGCCGCCGCCCGCGCTGCCGGATTCGCGGCGCCCGTTTTCTTCCACGATGATGCTGACATTCAGGCGCACCATTGGGCGCACGTCCGCCACGCGGTGGCCTTCGGGGCGCAGGATCTCGACCTCCTGATGCGACGCGGCCATTGATGCGCTGACTTGGACCACCCGCGGGTCAAGTGCACGCGCAAATGCGTCAATCTCCTGTAATGTCTCAATTTTAACAGAGAATTCGGCACCTGCCATCGGATCTGCATCAGTATAAAGACGGACGTTTGTGCCCTTGGGACCGGCCGCTAACGACCCGCCGCCGTCGCCCACGGCAAGCCGCGCGGTTTCCGCCGCGCGCCGCAGTGCCGTCTCCGAAATCTCGGTGGAATGGGCGTAGCCCGCGACTTCACCTTTCACGGCGCGCAACCCGAAACCTTCGCCCGCGTCATAGCTGGCGGTCTTCACCCGGCCATCGTCGAACACGATCATCTCGGACCGGCGGCGCTCCAGAAAAAGCTCTCCGTCTTCCGCCCCATCCGTGGCCGCGCGCAGGATCTGCAGCGCCGTCGCCTCGTCCAGCAAGGTCTCAAACGGGCGGAACGGGGCGGGTTGGGACATTGATGGCTCCAATCAGTGCAAATGAGGCAGTTTGAACAATTGCAGGGTGAGACATTTTTGACCACTGCCTTGTCACTCACTCGGCTATATGGTTCACCACGCTTGGAACGCAACGGTACGCCGCCCGGATCAACGAACGGTCGCCGGAAATACAGGACAGACGCACATGGCACTTCGGACGAAGATGACCGGCCTTTGGGCCGGTATTGGCGCAACACTCGCCGCCACCACCGCATTCGCCCAGACTGAGGGTATGCGCGAGGGATTGGACATAATCGGTGCGCCGCAACCCGGCGGTATCGCGTTTCAACCCGCCGTAACCGGCGTGGCGCAGGATATCCATGCGCTCGACAATCTGCTTTTGGTGGTCATCACCGCGATCGTATTGTTCGTGGTGGTTCTCCTGGCGTGGACGGCGATCCGTCACAACGCCAAGGCAAACCCAACGCCCGCGACCTTCACCCACAACACCCCGATCGAGATTACCTGGACCATCGTGCCGCTTCTTATCTTGGTCGTTGTCGGCGCGTTTTCGCTGCCGGTGCTGTTTCGGCAGCAGACGATTCCGGTCGCCGATGTGCTGATCAAGGCAACCGGTTACCAGTGGTATTGGGGTTATGAGTACCCTGAAGAGGGCGTTGAATACCTGTCGTTCATGCTGGATGAAGACCAGTTGGAAGAGTACGGCTATGGCCGTGACGAATACCTGCTGGCCACGGATACGGCCGTGGTTGTTCCCACTGGGCAGAACATTGTCGTGCAGGTGACGGCCGCTGATGTGATCCATTCGTGGGCCATGCCTGCGTTTGGTGTGAAGCAAGACGGTGTCCCGGGTCGTTTGGCTGAACTGTGGTTCAACGTCGACGCTGGTATGGAAGGTGTCTACTTCGGTCAGTGTTCTGAACTTTGCGGCGTTAGCCACGCATACATGCCGATCACCGTGTTTGCTGTAACCCCTGAGGAATACGCCGCATGGCTGGCTGGCGAAGCGCAGGAGTTCGCGTCGATCGGAACACGCGCACCTCAGGTGCTGGAACTGGCCTCGGCGGACTGATACCTGTCTGCGCGCGGCGGCTTGTCGCCGCGCGTAATCTGCCCTTGAAGGAAACGTGCGCAACATGAGCGACATCACCACCAACACCACAACCGCCGGTGAAGGCGAGGCCGGGTTCGGCGATTACGTCGCGTTGATGAAGCCGCGCGTGATGTCATTAGTTGTGTTCACCGCACTGGTGGGTCTTCTGGTCGCGCCGGGGGGCATCGACCCGATGATCGGATTTACTGCCATCTTGTTCATCGCCATCGGGGCAGGCGCCTCGGGCGCACTCAATATGTGGTACGACGCCGATATCGACGCCGTGATGAAGCGCACGGCAAAACGCCCCGTTCCTGCGGGCAAGGTGTTGCCCGGCGAGGCGCTGAGCCTTGGTATGTGGCTGTCGGCCATCTCGGTCGCCATGCTGGCGCTCGCCACGAACCTCGTTGCGGCGGGGCTGCTGGCCTTCACCATCTTCTTTTACGCGGTGATCTACACGATGTGGCTCAAGCGTCTGACGCCGCAAAATATCGTGATCGGTGGTGCCGCCGGGGCCTTCCCGCCGATGATCGGATGGGCAGCGGTGACCGGCGGCGTCTCCATCGAGGCGGTTCTGATGTTTGGCCTCATATTCATGTGGACCCCGCCACATTTCTGGGCGTTGGCGCTGTTCATGAAGGGCGACTATCACAAGGCCAAGGTTCCCATGCTGACCGTGACCCACGGGCGGCCCGAGACACGCCGCCACATTCTGGTCTATACCGTGTTGCTGGTTCCGGTTGCGCTGGGTGTGGGGTTCACCTCCATCGGCGGTCCGGTCTATATGGCAACCGCCTTGGTGTTGAACGCGATTTTCCTGAAGGGCGCTTGGGACATCTGGAAGCGGAACGAGGAAGACGCCGAAGCGGATGGTTATGCGGTTGAAAAGCGGGTTTTCCGGTTTTCGCTTTATTACCTTTTCCTGCATTTTGGCGCCCTGTTGGCACAAGCCGCGCTTGCGGCTTACGGCATTGGAGGCTGGTGATGGCGATTACGCAAACCCATGAACTGCACAAGCGGCGCCTTGGCCGCAATATCGGTGTGGCACTGTGTCTGGTGGCCTTCATCGGGATCGTGTTCGGCCTGACGATTGCCAAGATCCGTCAGGGATCCACCATGGAGGCCTTTGACCACACTCCCCGTGTGTCGGTGACCCCGCCGGTTGAGGTGACTGAATGAGCGGTGATCTGACCCCGCGCAACCAAAGCAACCGCAACGTCGTGTTCGGGCTGCTTGGTGTCATCACGGTGATGACCGCAATGGCTTGGGCATCGGTGCCGTTGTATGATTGGTTCTGCCGTGTCACCGGCTATGGTGGCACGACGAATGTGGCCGCAGGTGACAGCAACACGATTCTGGATCAAACCATTATCGTGCGGTTCGATGCCAATACCGCAATAGACATGCCATGGGAATTCCGCCCCGTCGTCCCCCACATGGAGCTTCGGATCGGTGAAACCGGCATGGCCTTCTACGAGGCCTACAACCCCACCGACCACCCGATCGCGGGCACAGCCAGCTATAACGTGGCGCCATTCGATGCAGGGCTTTATTTCTCCAAGATCGCGTGCTTCTGTTTCGAGGAACAAATCTTGATGCCCGGTGAACGGGTGGAGATGCCGGTGACATTCTTTGTCGACCCCGAAATCGTAAACGATCCCGAAACCGTCGGCACTCCGGCGATCACACTCAGCTACACGTTTCATATAGTCGATCTGCCCGAAGATGACCTTGCCGCGCTTGACGCTGCGACCCAATAAGCAAGACCGAAGGACCGAGCCAATGGCCCACGTTAAGAACCACGATTATCACATCCTGCCGCCGTCGATCTACCCGTTCCTGGGTGCGATTGGTGGCTTCACCATGCTTTTTGGCGCCGTGCAGTGGATGCATGCCCAAGGCCCATGGTTGTTCCTGATCGGCTTTGCTGCCGTGCTTTACGTGATGTACGGCTGGTGGGCGGAGGTCGTGACCGAGAGTTCGCAGGGCGATCATACGCCTGTTGTGCGGATCGGCCTGCGCTACGGTTTCATCATGTTCGTGATGTCCGAGGTGATGTTCTTCGTGGCGTGGTTCTGGGCCTTCTTCAAACACGCCATTTACCCGATGAGCGGTTACGAAGGCTCCACCTATGTTCAGCCCGAGATCTACCATGTCGATGCCTTCCACCTGCCGCTGATGAACACGCTGGTGCTGCTTCTGTCCGGCGCTGCCGTGACATGGGCACACCATGCATTGGTCCATAACGAACCGCGCAAGGATGTTGAGCTTGGTCTGATCATCGCCGTCGTCCTCGGTCTTTGCTTCACCGGTCTGCAGGCCTACGAATATTACGAATTGATCGTTCACCATGACTGGGTGTTCGGTGAGGACAAATTCTATTCGACCTTCTTCATGGCGACGGGCTTCCACGGCTTTCACGTCATCATCGGCACGATCTTTCTTTTCGTGTGCTACCTGCGAGTCCGGTCCGGGCATTTCACGGCCGAACGTCACGTGGGCTTCGAAGCGGCGGCATGGTACTGGCACTTCGTTGATGTGGTCTGGTTGTTCCTGTTCGCGGCCGTCTACATCTGGGGTAGCTAGGCGCCAGATTGCGACCGGGTTGGGGCCAGCCCCCCGCCTCCGGCGCCCCCCGGAGTTTCTTGGCCAAGATGAACTTGGTGGCCTTGTCTGGAATTGCGCTGCGGTCATCTTAATTGATTACGAAGGGCCTGCCGCTGCGGCGGGCCTTTCCTTTGGAGGATTGCAATGGTGCGGCGCATGATTGTGCCACTGATCTTCGGGATTGGCGGTGTCGTGGTTCTGGTTTCGCTGGGTGTGTGGCAGATGCAACGCCTTGGCTGGAAAGATGCGGTTCTGGCCGATATTACGGCGCGCATTTCGGCGGACCCGGTCGAGATTCCTGCAAATCCCGACACCGTGGCCGACCGGTATCTACCCGTAACCGCGCAAGGTGTGATGGGCAGCGATTTCGTGCGCGTTCTGGTCAGCCAACGCCACATCGGCGCGGGCTATCGCATCATCGTTCCCTTCGACACAGGTGACAGGGTTATCTTGTTGGATCGCGGTTTCATTGGTACCGGAGATGATTTGCCAACTGCGCCTGCGGATCGCGTCGTGGTTGTTGGCAACTTGCACTGGCCCGATGAGGTGACAGGTTCCACGCCCACACCCGATCTGGGTGCCAACATATGGTTCGCCCGGGATGTGAGCGCGCTTGCCGCCGCGTTGGGGACTGAACCAATTCTGGTTATTGCGCGCACGGTATCTGACGAGGCGGGGGTGACCCCCTTGCCGGTCGACACGGTCGGTATCCCGAATGACCATCTGCAATACGCCATCACGTGGTTTTCGCTGGCAATCCTGTGGTTTGGGATGACAGCCTACCTTCTGTGGCGTATCAGGCAACGAACGATCTAAAGGCGGCGATTGATGCGCTACATCTCCACGCGGGGGGCAGCCCCCGAACTCAGCTTTGACGAAGCTATGTTGACCGGCCTCGCGCGTGACGGTGGCCTTTACGTGCCCGCCACGGTGCCACGGATGTCCGCCGGCGATATCGCGGCGCTTGCTGGCGCCAGTTATGAGGAGGTGGCGTTCCGCGTCATGCGCCCCTTCATCGGCGACAGTTTTTCTGACGCCGAATTTGCGGACTGCATTACGCGCGCGTATGCGGGGTTCGGTCACGCCGCCCGCGCGCCCTTGAAGCAACTTCAAGACAACCACTTTTTGCTGGAGCTGTTTCACGGGCCAACCTTGGCATTCAAGGACTTTGCCATGCAGCTGATCGGCCAGCTGTTCCAGACATCCCTCGAACGCTCCGGAAACCGGGTGACCATTGTCGGCGCCACAAGCGGCGACACCGGATCGGCGGCGATGGAGGCTTTCCGCGGTCTGTCCAACGTCGACGTATTCATTCTCTACCCTCACGGTCGCGTCAGCGATGTGCAGCGACGCCAGATGACGACCGTCACCGAAGCCAACGCCCACGCCTTGGCACTGACCGGCGATTTCGATGATTGTCAGGCGCGGCTCAAGGATATGTTCAACGACTTCGCATTCCGCGATGGCGTGCGACTGGCGGGCGTGAATTCGATTAACTGGGCGCGCGTGCTGGCGCAGGTCGTGTATTATTTTACGGCTGCCGTGGCGCTTGGCGCGCCGCACCGGCCGGTATCCTTCACCGTCCCCACGGGCAATTTCGGCGATATCTTCGCGGGATACATTGCACGCCGGATGGGGTTGCCGATCGAAAAACTGGTTGTTGCGACCAACCAGAATGACATCTTGCACCGGGCGTTGTGCTCGGGCGATTACGTCACGACGGGCGTGACCCCGTCTATCAGCCCGTCAATGGATATTCAGGTTTCCTCCAACTTCGAGCGCGCATTGTTCGATGCCTTTGATCGGGATGGCGGTGCCGTGGAGCAGATGATGGATGCGCTGAAGGGGCAGGGCGGTTTCCACATTTCGCAAGGTGCGCTGGACCGTTTGCGCGCCACCTTTGCGTCGGGCCGCGCGTCCGAGCAGGAAACCTCTGCCATGATCAAACGTGCGCTTGGTGAAATGGGCGAACTGCTGTGCCCGCATTCGGCAATCGGCGTGCATGTGGCTCAGGCGCATCTTGGCGCGACCCCGATGATCACGCTTGCTACGGCCCATCCCGCCAAGTTTCCCGATGCGGTCGAGGCCGCGACCGGCGTCCGCCCGGCCCTGCCGCCGCGCATGGGCGACCTGTTCGATCGACCCGAACGGATGACCCGTGTCGGAAATGACCTTGCCGAAATCGAAGCCCTTATCCGGGAGGAAATCGCCGCGTGACCGTTCAACTGCACACTCTTGCCAACGGCCTGCGGGTTGTCACAGAGCACATGCCGGGCCTGCAATCGGCCTCGATCGGGCTGTGGGTAAATGCGGGCGGGCGGCATGAGCAGGCCGACCAGAATGGGATTGCGCATTTCCTCGAACACATGGCGTTCAAGGGAACAGCCCGCCGCACGGCGCTGCAAATCGCTGAGGAAATCGAAGATGTCGGCGGATATATCAACGCCTACACATCGCGCGAAGTCACCGCCTATTATGCGCGGGTCCTGAAGGACGACGTGCCGCTTGCGCTGGATCTGATTGCCGATATCGTGTTGAATCCCGCCTTTGACCCGCGAGAGATCGAGGTTGAGAGGGGCGTGATCTTGCAAGAGATCGGACAGGCGGCCGATACACCCGACGACATCATCTTTGATTGGCTGCAGGAAGTGGCCTATCCCGGACAGGCCCTTGGGCGCACCATCCTTGGCCCCGTCGATGCTGTGCGCGGCTTTGGCCGTGCAGATTTCGATCGCTTCGTGGCAGAACATTATGGTCCCGGACAGTTGATCTTGTCTGCCGCGGGCGCGGTCGATCACGATCAGATCGTGCGTCTGGCCGAACGGGCGTTTGGTCACATGACGCCCTCCACCTTGCGCATTCCGGAACCCGGCCGCTTCTCGGGCGGCGAACGGCGCGAGATCAAAAGCCTTGAGCAGGCGCATTTCACGCTTGCGCTTGAGGCGCCTGGCTATCGCTCGGACGATATCTATACCGCGCAGATCTATGCCTCAGCGCTTGGCGGCGGCATGTCTTCCCGGCTGTTTCAGGAAATCCGCGAGAAACGTGGCCTCTGCTACACCATCTATTCCAGCGTCGGCAGCTATGACGATACCGGCCTGCTGACCATCTACGCGGGGACGTCTGCCGATGATCTGCCGGATCTGATGGGCCTGACGATGGATGAATTGGCCCGCTCTGCTGCGGATCTGACCCAAGCCGAGTTGGATCGTGCCCGCGCGCAGATGAAGGCCGGGTTGCTGATGGGTCTGGAAAGCCCCTCGTCGCGCGCAGAACGCCTGGCGCGGCTGGTGGGTATCTGGAACCGTGTGCCGCCTTTGGATGAAACCGTCGCGCGGATTGATGCCGTCGATCTGCAGGGGCTCAAGGCCCATGCACAAGCGCTTGCTGGCGCAGGTCAGGCCGCGATGGCGCTTTATGGTCCCATCGCACATGCCCCTAATCTGGCGGAACTGACGGGGCGTCTGGCGGCCTGATGCTGACCCGCAAGCGCAACCTGCGGGTCGAGACGGAACGGTTGAGCCTGCGTTTGCCGCGCCACGCCGATTTCCGTGACTGGGTGGCGCTGCGCGATGAAAGCCGCATGTTCCTGAAGCCATGGGAACCCTCATGGGCTGTCGATCACCTGACACGCAAAAGCTTTACCAACCGCGTCTACTGGGCGCAGCGTGCGGTTGGCCAAGGCAGTGCGCTGCCATTGTTCATGGTGCGCCGCGCTGACGAGGCGCTGGTCGGCGCGATCACGCTGGACAACATCCGCCGCGGCCCCGCGCAATCGGGGACGTTGGGCTACTGGATCGGTCAGCCCCACGCGCGTCAGGGCTACATGCGCGAGGCCATCGAGGCGGTGGTGCATCACGCCTTTCGTGCGCTGGACCTCAGCCGGGTCGAAGCCGCCTGCCTGCCTGAAAACACGCCCTCACGCGGGGTGCTGGAGAAGTCAGGTTTCAAGTATGAGGGCGTTGCCCAGAGCTATCTGCAGATTGATGGCCGCTGGCGAAACCACGTGCTTTACGCCAACCTGCGCAATGACCGCCGCGGTCGGACGGACGTCGGCTAGGTCGCATTCGACCGAGCGATCGGCACCCGAGCGGTCCCCATGCGCAAGACGCAAATTGACCGGGCTAGGAGATGAAAGAGATGACCGACATCGTGACCCAGCTGCAGGAGAGCCTGCCGTCGTCAACATTTCGGGAGATGTCGCCAAGCTATCTGGAAGAACCCCGCGGTCGGTATCACGGATCGGCGCTTGCGGTTCTGGCGCCTGCAACGACCGCCGAGGTCGCGCAGATTGTCATTCTGTGTGCGGCAACCGCCACGCCCATCATCCCGTATGGGGGCGGCACCGGACTGGTTGGGGGGCAGATCGCCCAATCTGGCCCGGCTCCGATCATCTTGTCTCTGGAACGGATGCGCGGACTTCGCGATGTTGACCCTGTTGGCGGTACGATGGTGGCCGAGGCCGGTGCGATTTTGTCCGATATCCATGGTGCGGCGTTGGATCATGATCTGATCTTTCCGCTGACGCTGGCCTCTCAGGGGTCGGCACGGATCGGCGGATTGCTGTCCACGAACGCCGGCGGTGTGAATGTCCTGCGCTATGGGAATGCGCGCGATCTGTGCCTTGGGCTGGAGGCGGTGCTGCCCGACGGGTCGATCATGCATGGCTTGTCGCCCTTGCGCAAAAACAACACCGGGTACGATTTGCGCCACTTGTTGATCGGGGCCGAGGGAACGCTTGGCATCATCACTGCCGCCACGCTGCGCCTGTTCCCCAAGCCTGCCAAGACCGGGGCGGCGCTGATGGTTGTGCCTGATCCCGCCGCCGCGCTGGCGCTGCTACGGATGGCTCGCGCCCAGATTGGTGATGGCGTTTCGGCCTTCGAGATTATCGGAAAGATGGGCCTCGACTTTCTTGACGAGGTCGGCCCTGAAACCCGTCAGCCCTTCGCCGACAAACCAGACTGGATGTGCCTGATCGATCTGGGCCTCGGTGCCGACAGCGCGCCCGAGCATGCTCTCGAGACGCTTTTCGCCAATGCGCACGAGGCAGGTCTGGTGACCGACGGCGTCATCGCCCAATCACAGGGGCAGCGCCTTGCGTTCTGGACAATCCGGGAAACCATCCCCGAAGCGAACCGCCGGATCGGGGCGATCAGTTCTCATGACATCTCGGTTCCCGTTGCCGCCATCCCTGCCTTCATTGCCGAAGCCCCAATACGGCTGGCGCAGATCGGTGCCTACCGGATCAACTGCTTCGGCCATCTGGGTGACGGCAACCTGCATTACAACGTGTTTCCCACCCCCGGCCGCACCCGCGCCGACCACGAGAATGATCGCCCCGCAATCAAGGCCTGCGTCCATGATCTGGTCCACGAGATGGGTGGATCGGTCAGCGCAGAACATGGGATCGGGCGATTGAAGGTCGACGATCTCGAAAAATATGGCGATCCTGCCAAGCTGGCCGCGATGCGCGCAATCAAACGTGCCTTGGACCCCAAGGGCATCATGAACCCGGGCGCGGTGTTGCGCGCCTGACGTCATGCCCGGAGGTTGCTTTTTTCGCGGCGCCGATTTGCCTGCACGGCAGGGAAAATCACTTGGTCTGCAGGTGTCCAAGGCCGGAACAACGTGGCCGGTCTTGGGTGCCCGCAACCACGATCATCCGGCGATCAACGCGGCGGGGCACCCCTTCGCTTCGGGCATCAGGTCCGGATACCGGCAAACCGGGTTTGCCACTCTTCGCGCGTTTCGTCCGCGATCTTGGCGAACAGCACCTCAGGCACGGTGAAGACATGCCCGGCGGGCAGTCGCGCCAATGCCGTTGCGGCGTCTTCGGGCCAAGCAGCATCGGTGTGCATCCCCGTCAGCATCGCAGCGGCGGCATCCGGAATGAACGGAGCCGACAAGCTTGCGTAGAACGGGATCAGGTTGAGCGCGAGCCGGGTGATGGCGGCCGCGCGGTCCGGGTCGGTCTTGAATGCGGTCCACGGCGCGGCAGATTGCAGGTATTCATTTCCCAGCACCCAGATCGCCCGCAATTCGGCTGCCGCCTTGCGAATATCGATGGCGTCCATATGGCCTTGGTAGGCGTCCAGCCGCGCGTCCAGAGCATCAATCAGGGCCTGTTCTTCGGGGCCATAATCGCCGCCCTCTGGCACAACCTCGCCGAATTTTGCCCGGCAGAACTTGGTGATGCGGCTCACGAAATTGCCCAGCACATCCGCAAGGTCCTTGTTCACGTCGGTCTGGAACGCCTCCCATGTGAACTCGGCATCGCTTGTCTCGGGCGCATGGCTCAACAACCACCAGCGCCAGTAATCGGGCGGCAAGATGTCCAGCGCCTGATCCATGAATACGCCGCGGCCTTGGCTCGTGCTGAACTGTCCGCCATCATAATTGAGGTAGTTGAATGACTTGATGTAGTCGACCAGCTTCCAAGGCTCACCAGACCCGATGATCGTGGCGGGAAAGCTAAGTGTGTGGAAGGGGACGTTGTCCTTGCCCATGAATTGCACATATCGCACATCATCGGCACCCTTGTCTGTGCGCCACCACCGCTCCCAATCCGCGCCTTTGCCCGCATCCACCCATTCGGCGGCGCAGGCGATATACTCGATCGGCGCGTCGAACCAGACATAGAAGACCTTGCCCTCCATTCCGGGCCAATCTTCGTCGCCCTTCTTCACCGGGATGCCCCAGTCGAGATCGCGGGTGATGCCCCGGTCCTGCAAACCGTCGCCGTCGTTCAGCCATTTCTTCGCGATGGAGGTGGTCAAGATCGGCCAGTCGGTCTTGCTGTCGATCCATTCGGACAACTGCGCGCGCATTTCGGATTGCCGCAGATAAAGGTGCTTGGTTTCCCGCACCTCCAGATCGGTGGACCCGGAAATCGCGCTGCGCGGATTGATCAGGTCTGTGGGGTCAAGCTGTTTGGTGCAGTTCTCGCACTGGTCGCCCCGTGCTTTGTCATAGCCGCAGTTGGGGCAGGTGCCTTCGATATAGCGATCCGGCAAGAACCGCCCGTCTGCGTTGGAATAAACCTGCTTTTCCGACACTTCCTTGATCAGACCCACATCCGCCAGACGACCCGCGAAATGCTGGGTTAGCTTGTGGTTCTGCGGGCTTGAGGAGCGCCCGAAATGATCAAAGCTCAGGCGGAACCCGTCTGCGATCCTTGCCTGCACGGCCCACATCTCGGCGCAATATTCCGCGACCGGCTTGCCCGCCTTTGCGGCGGCCAGTTCGGCAGGCGTGCCGTGTTCGTCCGTCGCGCACAGAAACAGGACCTCGTTCCCGCGCGCCCGGTTGTAACGGGCAAACAGATCGGCGGGCAGTTGGCTGCCAATCAGGTTTCCCAGATGCTTGATCCCGTTGATGTAAGGGATCGCTGATGTAATCAAGATGCGCGCCATGGCTGGACCTTCCGGGCTTGTCTGGCGCCTCGTTTAGCGCGCCTTCCCGCCGGGGGCCAGTGTTCTGGCGCAAGCCGCTTGATCCTTCGCCCCGGAATTCGTCACAAACGGCCTCCGGGTGCCGTGGCCCACATCGCGATAAGGCGCTTTCCGTCCTCGCATTGCCCAAAACAGGGCCAATCCCGCGATGAACCGCCGGTGTAGGCTTGGGAAAGACAGTCAGGTGCCTTCGCGGCGCATGAACGCCAGAATGCGCAGATCCACCTGATCGCCCACGATATCCGCGAACCCGCTGGCCCCGAATGCCGTTCGGCTGACGGATCCGGTCAGATAGATCGCCAATCGGTCGCGATCGCCTTCCAACGTGCCTTCCTGCCGATAAAACTGGGCTGTCAGGGTGATTGGGTTGGTCACCCCCCGCAGGGTAATCTCGCCGTCGATCAGCGCGCCATCGCCCGTGCGCGTCACCCGCGTTGATCGAAACGAAATCACCGGGAATTGCGATGCATCCAGAACCTGCGGCCCGCGCAACGCCTCGGTCGCCAGAATGAACCCGGTCTGGGCCCGCGTCACGTCGACGGTCACGGCGACCTCCGAGTTCTGGACGCGGTCCAGATCAATCAGCAACTCGGCCGCGATCACGGGCATCGTTCCATCGCCGCTGTTGTCGCCAAATGCATAGGCGAAGCCCACGACGGACCGTTCCACCTCCAGCGTATAGCGTTCGGGATCAGCGAGGGCGGGCGCTGCCCACAGGGCAAGGAAAAGTATGAACCTCAACATTTACCCACATTAGCACGGGCAAGCAGCGATGCGGTTACACGTCTTAGCGATTGCGCCGAAAGATCCGCCCGACAAGGAACGATGTGCGCGGGATCCAGACATAGGGCCTGCGGTCTTCCGAAGCCGCACGTCGGCGCATCCGCCAGACACCGAACACCACAAGGCCAACATGGGCCGCCGCGATGAATGCGAACAGGGCGCTTGGCCCATAGGCCGTGATCAACCCCGAGGTCACCAATGGTGAGACGATCGCGCCAAGCGCGTAAAAGAACATCAGGGCTGCTGATAATTCCACCCGTTGGCTGTCTTCTGCCCAGTCGTGGGCGTGTGCGGCAGCGATCGAGTAGATCGGGAAACTGGCCGCCCCAAACAGGAACGCCCCGCTGAATACCGCCGCCGTGCCAAAACCCGCCAACCCGACGGTCACCCCAGAGGCCATCATCGAAAATACCGAAAACCAGATCAATACCCATCGCCGGTCCCACCGGTCGGCCATCCACCCCGCAGGCCATTGCGCCACTGCGCCGCCCAGCACATAGGCCGCAAGAAACAGGCCGATCTGATCCGCCGCCAAACCGACTTCTGCCCCGTAAAGCGGGCCGACCATGCGGAAACTGGCCCCCGAAACGCCCGACACGATCACACCTGCCACCGCAAGGGGCGACAGTTTCCACGCCAGTTGGGGCCGCAGGCGCGGCGTGCTTGGGGTGTCGGGTTGCGGCATCGTCGTCAAGGTCAGCGGCAACAGGGCCGCGCAACACAGGATCGCCAACAGGTTGTAGCTTACGTAATCCGCCGGGGCCAGAAACCCGATCAGCAACTGCGCCACCAGCGATCCGCCGGTATCCACCATCCGGTAGGTGCCCATGGCGCGCCCGCGTGTGGCGTTGGTGACCTTGGCCTGCAACCACGCCTCGATCACCGTATAGCATCCCGCGATACATAACCCCGATGCCACCCGCATCAGGGCCCACGCATAGGCATCGACGACCATCATGTGGGCAAGCAACCCAATGGCACCCGCAGCCGTGAATGCCGCAAATGCCCGGCTATGGCCCACCGACCCCATCAGGCGCGGTGCCCACCAGCAGCCTATGAAGAACCCCAAGAAATGGGCGGAACCCAGCAAACCGATCTGTGCATTGCTGAACCCAAGAACCGTGCCGGACAACACGTCCAGCGGTCCGACGCCACCCGACGAAAGCTGGAGCAGCAAGACCGACAGGAACAGGGCGGCGAAGGAGACGAGCAAACGCATGGGGCGAGCCTTTGGGATGATCCTTCCGGCGTATCGGTCCGTGCCACTTGCCTCAAGTTATTTTGCGGCAAACCCGGTGTCGTATACATGCTGACTTGCACGGCACGCGCCCTTGATCGAACAAAAGACTTAAAAGGCGGCAGATAGGTTACAAAGAATCGCGTTTTCCAGAATTTTTGTAACCTATTTCTTGGTGTGACTTTCAAAACCCAGCCCGCAAGCAGGTTTCGCCTTGTCCCGGGTCCGGGGCCGGTTACGTTGCACCGCAGAATAAAAGGGGACAGATATGCGCCACATACCGCTCGGCTCGACCGACACCATGATCACCGACTACTGCCTTGGCACCATGACCTGGGGCAACCAGACATCTGAAAACGAGGCACATATCCAGATGGATATGGCGCTGGACGCGGGCATCAACATTGTCGATACGGCCGAAATGTATCCCGTGAACCCGGTCGCCGCCGAGACCGTGGGAAACACCGAGATTGTCATCGGTAACTGGAACGCGAAACACCCCTCACGTCGCCAAGCCTATGTTCTGGCGACGAAAATATCGGGCAAGAACGACAGGTTCGTCCGTCTCGGTCAGCCAATTACCGGCGAAACCTTCACCGCCGCCGTTGAAAATTCACTCCGTCGCCTGCAGACGGACTATCTGGACATCTTCCAGCTCCACTGGCCAAATCGTGGCAGCTATCACTTTCGGCAGAATTGGGGCTTTGATCCATCCGCACAGGATAAGGAACAAACCCTTGCCCACATGCGCGACGTCTTGGAAGCTGCTGATAAGGCAGTGAAAGCCGGAAAGATCAGGCATTTCTCCCTGTCGAACGACAGCGCTTGGGGAACATCGCAGTGGTTGCGGATCGCCGAAGATACCGGCCTGCCGCGCGTGCAAACCGTGCAGAATGAATATTCGTTGTTGTGCCGCCTCTACGACACCGACATGGCCGAACTTGCGGTCAACGAGAAGGTCACGCTACTTGGTTATTCCCCTTTGGCCACTGGGCTTTTGACCGGAAAATATCAAGGCGGCGCTATCCCTGCAGGCAGTCGGATGGAAGGGAACGGGAACCTCGGCGGGCGCAAGACCGACCGGGCATTCATTGCGGTCGCGGCGTACGAACAGGTCGCGCGCGATCACGGATTGGATTTGGCGCAGATGGCTCTGGCCTTCACTGTGCAGCGTCCGTTCCCGAATTCCACAATTTTCGGCGCGACAACGGCAGAGCAACTTCAGCATATTATCAATGGTTTGGATATCGTTCTTGATGAAAATGTCATGGCAGCGATCAATGCCGTCCATTTTGCGCACCCGATGCCCTATTGATCCGTTCTTGGCGGGCGGTCAGGGTAAACCCATGATCGCCCGGTTTTCCATTGTGCTGATGCTCTGGCTCGCCGCGTGCGCGGCGCCGCAGACCGGTTTTCGGGATCCCGAGGCGCTGATTACGTCGACCACCCGGTTTGATGCGCGCCTGTTTGCCGGCCCGTGGCAGGTTCGGTCCGGCATGGGGAATGTTCCCCAAGAAATTGTTTTCACGGAAGAAAATAACCAGATAGTTGCCATGCAGGCGCTGGGCGGTGGCCCGGCGGTTGCGCTGAACCAAACGATGCCAGCCCGGTTCGACAGCGCAGATGGCCCGATCTGGGTGCTGTGGGTTGATGACGGATATCGCACCGCGGTGCTTGGGCGCCCGGATGGCGGATTTGCCTGGGTGCTTGATCGTCATGCCAGCGGGGGTGCCGACCGCATGAATGCCGCAGTGGAAGTACTTGATTTCAATGGTTATGATGTAGAACAGTTGCAGCCGAACCTGCCCTAGGCATTGCTGTGGCCCTGATTGCCCGGGTTACCGCGCCGTCCGATGCGTAATCGGGCCAGATGTCGAGGGCCGGACTTACGGGCGCGCAAGGCGTTCCTTGCCCGCGTTGTAAGGTTCGTGCCGCTTTGCCCCGTCCCGGTGGCATGTGGCGTATTCTGTCCTTCTAACGGACTTGATTCCGGAGACCTTGCAGGTGGCCGATCACATCATTTGGCGACACGGCAGCCTCGCGCACCAAAGCGTCGAAATGGCGCGAAACCTCGCGGACACGGTCCTTGTCGCGGAACGCGATGTAGTGGTGGCCCAGGTAAATCACCGCCATCTTCGGCCCGAAAATCGTGACTGGCGCCGAAAAGACCAGTCGTGCATCGAACAACACAAGGCGTAGACGCGGATAGACGGCGTCGTAGACGGAAGCCAACCAGTCCAACTGTTCGATGCGGGCTGCGGCGTCCAACCCGTCATAATAGCCTTGCCCAAGTGCGAAATTGGCAAGTTCGTGAAGGGGAAGAGCGATTTCATAATCGCTTTGTGAAAGCTTGATCCAGTCAAGACGCGCTGCAGCGGCATCAATCGCTTCAGTTGGGCGGCGCTGGCTGAGGGGGGCATATTCCCACCGCATCACCGCATTGGTCTTGAGCATGTCAGGCAATGTCGCCGGCACATGCCTGATCTTGAAGCCCTCCGCCTCACGGTGCCAAGCAAAGATCTGATCATCCAACGATGTCGCGCGGCCGGTTTCGGATATGGAGAGAGAAGAGGCGATCAGCTTGCCAGCCTGCTCGGGGCGGTCGGTCAGCCCCAAAAGCCAATCCGCAGAGACATCCAAGGCCTGTGCGCAGGCCGCAACCACATGCCCGCCGGGCATGCGCGCGTCATCTGCCAGCATCAATTGGGTAATCGTTGATCTATCCACGGCGACGGAACGGGCCAAGGCCGCGCGGCTGAGCCCAGAGGCGGCCAACGCGTCGCCCAGTCGCGCGCGGAACTGTGCGGCGCGGGTCTGTTTGTTGTTAATTCCGGACATTGTTGGGAAAAATCACCATTGTTGAATTAGCGTTCAGAAAACGCTGCCTGCCCGCGATTGGCAAGTCACTTTAGAATGGCAACAGCGCAGCGCGCGCGGGCAACTGACAGAAGAGGTCAAAATGCGGGTCGAATGGCCAACGTTGATGTTGATATTGGGCTGCTATGGGATCTGGGCCTCGGCTTTGTTCTTGTTGCCCGAGATATCACTGACCCTGTCCATTCTTGTGGCTGCGGTGATGATTGCCCTGCAATCCTCGCTTCAGCACGAGGTGCTGCACGGCCACCCCTTTGCCGACCGCAGGTTTGGTGAATTCCTGGTCTTTCCGTCGCTGAATTTGGCCATTCCCTATATCCGCTTTCGGGATATGCACCTTTCCCATCACATGGACGCCACGTTGACCGATCCCTATGACGATCCGGAAAGCAACTACTGGGACCCGGTCGCATGGGGCCGCGCGCAGCCTTGGCAGCGCGCACTGTATACGCTGAACAACACGCTTTTGGGGCGGATGGTGCTTGGCCCGGCCATATCGCAGGTGGCGTTTGCCGCAGATGAACTGCACCGGGTGCGCGCGGCTGAGCCGGGGATTGCGGCAGCTTGGGTCTGGCATGGCGTGACGGCGGGTGCCGTCCTGATGGTAGTGGCGATGGCGGCTATGCCGGTCTGGGCATATTTGGCGGCGTGCTATCTGGGGCTGTCGTTGCTTAAGATCCGGACATTTCTGGAACATCAGGCACATATGCGTGCCCGCGGTCGCACCGTCATCATCGAAGATCGGGGGCCGCTGGCGTTCTTGTTCCTGAACAACAACCTGCATGTCGTTCACCACATGCATCCCAGACTGCCATGGTATCGATTGCCAGCGATCTATTTCAACAATCGCGACAAGTATCTGGCCCGCAATGGCGGCTATAGTTATGCCAGCTATGCTGAAATCTTCCGCCGCTACCTGCTGCGCAGCAAGGACCCGGTCCCGCATCCGCTTTATCCGCCAAATTGACTTGGCTTTCGCGGGGTTAGGCGCGACATAGCGCAATGCCCCTTTGGATCCCGATCACCATCTTTGCCGCCTTCATGCAGAACCTGCGGTTTTTGCTGCAGCGACATCTGAAGGTCACCACCTTGTCCACCGGCGGGGCGACGTTTGCGCGGTTCCTTTTTTCCGCGCCTTTGGTTGCAATCATCGTCGCGGTTTACGCCACTTGGTCCGGCCAATCCCTGCCTCTGCCGGGCGGTCCGTTCTGGGGCTTCGTGATCTCGGGGGCGCTGGCGCAGATCTTGGCCACCATGTGTGTTGTTGCCCTGTTCGCCTACCGCAACTTTCCGGTTGGCATCACCTTGATGAAAACCGAGGTGATGCTGACCGCAGTCATCGGTCTTTTCTTGTTGGGAGAGGCGGTCGGCCCCGCATTGATTGCGGCAATAGCCGTCGGCTTTGTCGGTGTCGTCTTGCTGTCGGATCCACCAAAAGGGGCGGTGGCACTGCCGTGGCGGCGTCGGGTGTTCAACACGGCCTCGGGCCTTGGGCTGGCGTCAGGGCTTTTGTTCGCGATATCGGCCGTGGGGTATCGCGGCGCGTCCTTGTCCTTGCCCGACGGCGACGTGTTCTTGCGCGCCTCGCTGACTTTGGCGGCGGCGACGGCGGTTCAAACACTTGCCTTGGGGGCTTGGCTCGCCTTGCGGGAACGGGGGCAGATTGCGCGCGTGATCGGCAGTTGGCGGATATCGGGGTTGGTCGGCGTCACCTCCATGCTGGGATCGCTTGGCTGGTTCACGGCATTTACCCTGCAAACCGCAGCCTACGTAAAGGCGCTTGGCCAGATCGAACTGGTGTTCACATTTCTGGTGTCCGCCCTGTGGCTCCGCGAGAAATCATCGGCGCAAGAGATATGGGGGATCATCTTGATCGTGGCGTCGATCATCTTGATCTTCTGGGGCAGCTTTTGGGGCTAGAGCCGCGCGAACCGGCTGATCTCGTCACGATTGTCGAAGAAGGGAACGCCGGGGTGTGCGCTGCCGTTCAGCCTTGCGGACAGTTCAGCAAGCACAACTTCGGTGATGAACGGCATGTCCAGCTTTCGGACTTCATCCAGCGGCGCCCATTGCAGGTGGCTCAATTCATCTTCGGCGCGCGCGAAATCATCGGGGTCCGTGGCAAGGTCATCGGCGCTGACCAGAAAGAACCGCGCGTCAAAACGGCGGGGACGGCCGGGTGGCGTGATTGCGCGAAACACAAATCGAAGCGCGGCACCATCCGGCAGATGGCCCGTGGCCAAATAGCCGCGCCAGCCCTTTGGCGCAGCGATTTCGCCAGCGCGGGGGTCGGGCCGCCCGATCAGAAGGCCGGTTTCTTCCCATAATTCGCGGGTCGCGGCCGCAATCAACGCGCCGGCGGGCGTTTTGGCCGCCGTGGCAAGTGCCGTAGCGCACGCCGGGGTGGCAGGACGTGCGAGCGGAATGGTTGCGTCCACCGCATCCACCGCCCCACCGGGGAAAACGAACTTGGATGGCATGAATACCGCCGCCTTTCCCCGTTGCCCCATCAACACACGCGGACGGGTTTCGGCATCACGCAAAACGATAATCGTGGCGGCATCCCTGAGCGATGTCTTGTCGGGGTTTGTCATGTCCGGATCAGAACCCGTGCATTCGCTTGGCCCATTGAACGCCCACGATCAGGCCCTTGAATCGAGGTAACAGCGCAAGGGCCATGGCAATAGTGCCAAGCCCGAATACCGTGAGCAGCACGTAGGGCGATGGTTGCCATGCCTGAAATGCGAACAACATCGACGTGCCCATGACCTTGGCGGTCAGCAGGATCGTCAAGTAGGCGGGTCCATCATCGGCGCGCGCATGGGTCAGGTCCTGTCCGCAGGTGCCACAGGCGTCGTTCAGCTTAAGATAGGTTTGAAACAGCGCCCCGCGCCCGCAATTCGGACACCGGCCCGTCATTGCCTTGGCGATGGCTGGCCATGTCGGCCGTTCCGGCAGCGCGGTTGCATAGGCGGGGTGCAGTTCGGCGTGATCGTGTTCCATACTACCGTATGTGGACCTGTCTGCTGCCCCCGTCCAGCCTTCGCAAAATTTTTGCGACGGAAATACGGAGTCCGCCCGTGAGAACAACCAGACAGGCAAGCAAAGGAGTACGCACCATGTCGATTTCGAAAGCTCTGATCTTGGGAATGCTGATCCCCGTAACACTGAGCGCCCCGCTGCTCGCACAAGATGGCGAAGGTCGCGGCCCGCGAATGGTCTTTGAACAGGCCGATCTGAATGGCGATGGTCAGATCACGCTGGAAGAGATTGAAGGCGCACCGGCTGCGCGGTTCGCCCAGACCGATACCGATGGCAACGGCGCATTGTCCCGCGATGAACTGCTTGCCGCCCGCATGTCCAACGTTGCACGCAACGTCGACCGGTTTCTGGAACGTGCGGATGCCAACGATGATGGTGCCCTGAGCCCGGAAGAAATGGCCGACGCGCGCACCGAAGGCCGTGGGCAGCGCGGTTCCCCGGAGCGGATGTTCGATATGCTGGATGCTGACAACGACGGTATCGTGACACAGGCCGAATTTGATGATGCGGCTGACGCATTCATGGACCGGCGTGGTCACAATGGCCCGCGTCACCGCGGCTGAATGACGGAAAGAGCCAAGGGGGCATGTGGATGTCCCCTTGGCTCTGCCAGCAAGGCAGGGGTAATCAGGGTAGATGGAGGCAACGAATGCCGAGTTGGACGCGCTGGGGGATGACGCCTTGATGGTGCTGTTCGCGGGTGGCGATCATGATGCCGCGCGGATCTTGACTGATCGGCTGCTGCCGCGTGCGTTTCGGCATGCGGCGCGTGTGCTGGGTGACCGGGCCGAGGCCGAGGATATCGCGCAAGAAGCGATGTTGCGCCTGTGGCGCGCCGCCCCCGATTGGAACCCGCATGGCCCGGCAAGGCCGCGCACATGGCTTTATCGGGTCACTGCGAACCTGTCCGTTGATCGGCTGCGCCGCCGCGGGCGCGCGGTTGGGCTGGACGAAGACCTGCCATCGAGCGCACCGAGCGTCGAGTCGCAAATGCAGGATGCCGGACGCATGGCCGCATTGGACGCGGCGCTGGCCAGATTGCCGGAACGCCAGCGCCAAGCCGTCGTCTTGCGACATATCGAAGGGCTGGCAAACCCTGAAATCGCCGAGGTGCTGGGCATTGGCGTGGAAGCGGTGGAAAGCCTGACGGCACGCGGCAAACGCGCGTTAACGGCGGCCTTGGCGAGTAAGAAGGAGGCTTTGGGATATGGCTGACGAATTCAATGGTGACGCGCTGGACGCCTTGTTTGCAGAGGCGCGCCGGGTGGACGCAGCGCCGGAGCTGCGCGTACGTGTGTTGGCCGACGGCCTTGCCGTTGCAGGTGAGGCGGGCAAGCCGGCCAATCCGCGGCGGCGCGGTTCAGGCGGATGGCTTGGCTGGTTGGATAACATGGGCGGCTGGCCCGCCTTGTCCGGTGTTACCGCCGCAGGGATTGCTGGGTTGAGCCTTGGGCTTTATGCGCCCGAGGTGGTCGACCTTGTGTTGGGGGGGCAATTGACGACCTTCATGGGCGGTAGCGTGACGCCCGACATGGATACGCTTTTGCTGGCAGTAGGGGACTTCGGGGATGTCTGACGAGAACACCAAGCCGCCAGTGCCGAAAACTAAATCAGGCCGTGGGCTGAAGATTGCGCTTGCGCTATCGCTTGGCTTGAATGTCGCAATCATCGGTTTGGTGGCGGGTGCCATCATTGGACGCTCCTCGCCCGGTGGCGCAACCGATGCGATCTCGTTGCGGGCGCTGGGTCTTGGGCCGTTCATCTTTTCGCTGGACCGAGAGGATCGCACGGCGCTGCGCAACCGATTGGAAGACATGCGTCCCGCGATCGTAGGCGAGGGGCGCGATCTGGGGATGGCTTATCGTGCCCTGCAATCGGCGTTGCGCGCCGACCCGTTTGATCGTGTCGCAGCGGAAGATGCCCTTGAACGGACACGCCATCACGTGATCGGCTTGCAAGAAGGTGGCCACCGCGCATTGCTTGATCAAATTGAAACCATGGACCTGCAGGAGCGTGCGGCATTGGCCGACCGACTGGACAGGCCGCTGCGCCGTGTTCCGCCGCCCCGCCGGGACGGTCGTGATTGAAACACCCAACCGCAGTCGCCGTCAGGCGGCTGTCACGCTTGCGAGTGTGACTTGGTTGCGACCGTGGTTCTTGGCCCCATAGAGCGCGCGATCAGCGTTGTTGATCATGGCTTGCGGGCTTTGCTTTTGGGCCGCGTTCGTACTGAGCGCGAGGCCGACGCTCATCGTGACGTTTACCGATCCACCGGAACCGTCGATCTGAAACGGAGTGTCTCCAATGGCATGGCGCAAGCGCTCGGCGCATTCAAACGCGGCAACCGGATCGGCGTCGGGCATGGCAACGAGGAATTCCTCTCCACCGATGCGGGCCAAGAGGTCAACGTTCCGCAGCTTTGACCGCAGTCGCTTGGCCACCATCGACAAGACCCGGTCACCGCTGAGGTGTCCGTGATCATCATTGATCCGTTTGAAGAAATCGAGGTCCAGCATCATGACGGCAACTCCGGGGCCCGGACGCGCCAACATCCGGTCAAGTTGCAGCAGGGCATAGCGGCGGTTGTGTAGACCCGTAAGGCTGTCTGTTATGGCAAGTTCAAGCCCGGCCTGCACGGACGCGCGCAGCCGGTCAGATTGTCTTTTGCGGGCCAGTTGTGTGCGGACACGCACGGCCAATTCCGCTGGGTCGAACGGATCGTAAAGAATATCAGCCGCCCCCAGATCAAGCGCGATGGCCGCCCTTTCACTATCGCCGGCGGGCAAGATGACCACCGTTGCCGCATAGCGGGTAATCGGGCGCGACCGCAGATCGGACAGCAGGCGAAGCCCCTCGTTGCGGGTTGCCAGATCGGCGGAAATCACGAACACGTCGGGTGCCCCCGTCTCGTTCATCCGCGATAGCGCGGTTTCGCGGGGCAGGATCGAGACCTGTCCGCCAAGCCTGTCGCCAAGCGCCGTTTTCCATACGATCGCCCCCTGCGCGCCGGGGGCGACAAGCGCGATCCGGCCCGGATGGTCAAATTGGCCGACCGCCTCTGCAAACCCGAAATCGACAACGGATTCGCCGCGCTGGCACAATTCACGTTCGGTATCACGCGCTCGCAGCAGGGACCGGACGCGGGCAAGAAGGGTTATTTCGTCCACCGGTTTCGTCAGAAAATCATCCGCGCCCGCCTCGAGCCCTTTTATCTTCGAATCCTGATCGGCCATCGCGGTGATCAGGATGACCGGAATATCGGCCGTCGCCGGATCTGCCTTCAGGCGCGCACAAACCGTCAGCCCGCTTAGATCGGGCATCAGGACATCAAGAAGAATCAGATCGGGTTGTTCGCTACGTGCCATATCCAAGGCGACGGCCCCGCAATTGGCTTGCAGCACATCGTAACAAGCCGAGGAAAGTTTGACTTTCATCACGATGCGGTTGGTCGCGACATCGTCGACGATAAGAATTCGCCCCGTCATGCAAAACACTCCAACTGGTTCTTCCGCGACTAGGCTGTATGCTTGCGTTCGAAAGGTTAACAAACCCTTTAGCGTAGAGGTCAACTTTAGCGATGAAGCAGGAACTTGCCGAAACATCGGCGATACGGGCGTTGGCATGGCTTGCCACGGATGACGAACTATTGGGGGTCTTTCTGGGCAGCAGTGGCGCATCGCCCGACGATCTTCATCGGGGGGTCGCCGACCCCGCGTTTCTGGCCAGCGTGCTTGATTTCATCTTGATGGACGACGCATGGGTCATGGATTGCGCCATCGCTCTGGGCATGAAACCTGAACAGATCTGGGAGGTTCGGCAGGGTTTGCCGGGGGGCGATCTACCGCACTGGACCTAAGATCAGTCCCGCAGTTTCAGCAAAATGCGTTTCAGTTCCACGATCTCTGCCGCCGTCAGCTTGCCCGTATAATGCGCGATGTTTTCCTGACAGATGGGCATGGCGTCCTTCATGCGGTTGCGGCCCAAGTCCGTCAGGACAACCTCGGTCGTGCGCCGATCAGTCTGACCCATTTGGCGGGCGATCAGGCCTTCCTCTTCCAGTTGACGCAAGATGCGCGACGTCGCGGTTCGGTCGATCCCCACAAACTCGGCAATCTCGGACGGGTTCTTGAGGCCATCCTCTTCCACCGCAACAAGTACGCACCAGCCGGTTCGCGTAAGCTTGTGCGCGCGCAATCCATCCTCGACCCGCCGCTCGATCTGGCGCGCGGCAAGTGTGACGTGGTGGCCGATGCTGTCATGCAGGCCGAATTTGGGGCGCGTTCCATCCATGATCGAAGACGTTAAACGTATTTCAGCCAGATCGGCAACGGCCAAGAGTTGTGTTGACCGGCAAGCCTTGACGCACGTCGCCGTCTGTCTCGTTATCGCCTCTGTCTTGTTCCTGTCAGGTGCCTGTGCCTAAGTAGGTCTGCATCGGGCACTTCAAAAGGCAAGTTTCATGCGGATCACCGGCATTCTCTTTGACAAGGACGGTACGCTGTTCGATTTCGCAGCCAGCTGGACGGGTTGGGCGCATGGCGTCATCACGGCGCTGGCCGATGACGATGCAACGCTTGAGGCCGCGATTGCGGAATGCGCCGGGTTCGATCTGGCGCGCGGCGGATTCCGGGCCGATAGCATTGCCATAGCAGGCACCGAGCGGCAATTGGCTGAGGCGCTGGGCCCGATCTTACCGCATCTGAGCACGTCCGAGATCGCGCGGCGGCTGAAGGCTGGTGCCCATTCGGCGCAAATGGTGCCGGTTGCCTCCTTGTTGCCGCTGATGGACCATTTCATTGCCAGCGACCTGACGCTTGGCGTTGCAACCAACGGCAGTGAAGGCGAGGCGCGCAGCCATTTGCAGGCGGCGGGCATCTTGGACCGATTTGCCTATGTCGCGGGCTATGACAGCGGCTTTGGTGCGAAACCAGAGCCGGGAATGTGCCGGGCTTTTGCTGAAACCCAAGGGCTGGATCCGGCGACCGTTCTGATGGTGGGGGACAGTTTGCATGACCTGCACGCGGGCCGGGCGGCAGGGATGCGGACGGTGGCGGTTCTGACGGGTATGGCTGGCCACCAAGATCTTGCTCCCCATGCGGAAATCGTCTTGCCTGATATCAGTCATATTCCGGGCTGGCTTGCCACAATGACGGATCACTGACTTGCCGCCAAATTGTGTCGACTGACTGCGGGCTTGTGGAAAGCGACAGCAGATGTCGCAAACTGAAAGCCGGTGCCTGAACCTTCGTGATGATCTGGCGATGCAGACAGGGGAGGCCCAGCCATGAACGATGTGACATCAGACCGCCGTCGCCGCGCAGGCGGCCGTCGGGGCCACGCCGACCGCGCCGGTACCGCCGCGATTGAACAGATGCCTTGGCGCATTCCAGTGAACACGGATCGCCCAACCGAGCCCTTGGACGAAGACGGGATAATGGCGATCCATTGGGGCGCCATGCGTATCCTGTCGGAACTTGGCATTGAGATGCTGAATGAGGAGGCGCGCGACCATCTTGCAGATGCTGGCTGTCGTGTGGACGGCCCCACCGTTTTCTTTGACCCGGATTTCGTGATGGAAATGGTGGCCAAGGCCCCGGCCAGCTTTACGATCACGCCCCGGAACCCGGATCGCCAGATCACCATTGGCGGCAATCACATGGTTTTTGGCAACGTCAGCTCGCCCCCGAATGCGTGGGATATAGTGCGCGGCAAGCGGCCAGGTGATTTCGAGACATTCAAGGAATTCATGAAGCTGACGCAGTATTTCAACTGCATCCATTTTGCGGGCGGATATCCGGTTGAACCGATCGATATCCACGCCAGCGTCAGACACCTGGATTGCTTGTACGAAAAGCTGATCCTGTCGGACAAGGTGATGCACGCCTACTCGCTGGGGGCTGAACGTGTCGACGACGTGATGGAGATGGTGCGCATCGCAGGTGGTCTGACACATGAGGAATTCGAGGCAACGCCGCGGATGTATACAAACATCAACTCGGTCAGCCCGCTGAAGCACGATTTTCCGATGCTGGACGGCGCCATGCGGTTGGCGCGACGCAAGCAGCCGATCGTCGTGACCCCGTTTACACTGGCCGGTGCGATGTCTCCGGTCACCATGTCGGGCGCCGTCGCGCTTTCGATTGCCGAAGGGTTGGCTGCGATTGCGCTTTTGCAGTGGATTTCGCCGGGCTGCCCTGTGGCAATCGGCACATTCACGTCGAATGTGGACATGAAATCAGGCGCCCCCGCGTTTGGTACGCCAGAGTATATGCGCGCGACCCAAATGACCGGACAGATGGCGCGGTTTTACGGCTTGCCGATGCGATCATCGGGTGTTTGCGCGGCGAACGTCCCTGATGGTCAGGCCATGTGGGAGACATCGAATTCTCTCTGGGCCGCGGTGCAGTCTGGCACCAACATGGTTTATCATGCGGCTGGCTGGCTGGAGGGGGGGCTGATCGCATCGCCCGAGAAATTCATCATGGATTGCGAGGTTTTGCAGCAGATCCAACGGTATTTCGAACCCGTTGTGACGGCCACGACCGAGGATGACATTGCCTTTGACGCCATCAAGGAGGTCGGACCCGGCGGGCATTACTTCGGGTGCCAACATACGCAAGAACGGTATCAAACGGCATTCTACCAGCCGTTCCTTTCCGATTGGCGCAATTTCGAATCCTGGCGGCTGGATGGCGCGGTCTGGACGGCGGAACGCGCGCACGGGCTGTTCAAGAAGATCATTGCTGAATTCGAAGCCCCGCCAATCGACCCCGCGATCGCTGACGAACTGCGGGCATTTGTAGATCGCCGTAAGGCCGAGGGCGGCGCGCCGACAGACTTCTGAATTCCGTCACTGGACGGGATGGCAAGCATTTGTTTACGGTTGGTTGCGTAGGGTCACGGGTGTGTACTCCGTTTTGGCAAGTGTTGGGGGCTGGTTTTTCATGCACGGTCTGGTCAATCGGGCCCTTCAGGGGTTTGTCGTCACGACCTATGGACGGGAGACGTGGGACGAGGTGCGTTCTCAGGCCGGGCTGCCTTTCACCGATTTTGAAGCGATGCTGCAGTATGAAGACGTGTATACGTTGCAAGCCTTTGATGCGGCTTCCCGCGTGCTGCACAAACATCCGAACGTCCTGTTGGAAGATATCGGCACCTATCTGGTGACCGATGCGGAACTGGAGCCTCTGCGCCGCCTGCTCCGGTTCGGCGGGAACACCTTTCTGGATTTTCTACATTCGTTGGAAGAACTTGCAGAACGTGGACGCATTGCTATGCCGGATCTGGAATTGCCGATCATGTTGCTGGAGGAAGAGGATCAATCCAGTTTCCGATTGCGCGCAAGATGGAGCATGCCGGGTATCGGCCCCATCTTGTTGGGTGGTCTGCGCGCCATGGCAGACGATTACGGCGCGCTTGCATTCCTGCACCTTTCGGGGATCGAAGGGCAGGACGAATGCCTTCATATTCAGCTGTTGGATACCAAGCATTCCGCCGGGCGTCGGTTCGATTTGGGCGGGACGCCAGCATGACGGGACTGCCATCCGCATTATCACAGGTCATTGGTCTTTCGGGCGGGGCGTTGGACACGCTGATGCCGATGCATATCTGGGTCGATGACCATGGCCGTGTCGTGCAGGCCGGTCCAACGATCCTGAAAATGGCGCGACGGGACGTTCGACCGGGCGAACGGCTGTTTGATCTTATCGACATTCGCCGCCCGGCGCGCATTGCAAACATGCAAGACCTGCTGCGCCAAGCGGGCGGCAAGTTGACGTTGGTGCTACGAAGTGCGCCTGACTTGCCGCTTCGCGGTTCAGCGACCGGCCTTCAGGGCGGTGCGGGCGCCATCCTGAACCTGTCGCTTGGTCTGTCCTTTGCCCGCGCGGTGGCGGAGTTCGGCCTGACTCTGAATGACTTTTCACCATGCGATCAGACTGTTGAGTTGTTGTATCTTCACGAGGCGAACCAGTCGGCGGCACGCCTGTCCCGGCGTCTGACTGAACGGTTGGAAAGTGCCCGTCGCGCTGCCGAGGAACAGGCTCTGACTGACACGTTGACCGGCCTGTCAAATCGCCGCGCCATGGATCTGGAGTTGGCGCGCGCTCTTGGCGAGCCGAATGAAGATTTTGGTATTTTGCATCTGGACCTCGATTTCTTCAAGCAGGTCAACGATACGCATGGCCATGCCGCCGGAGACCATGTGCTGGGTCACGTCGCATCCGTCTTGAAGGGCGAACTGCGCCGCGCTGACATGGCCGCGCGTGTGGGGGGCGATGAATTCGTGCTGCTGATCCGCGACTGCAACGATACCGAGCGTCTGAGCAGCATCGCAGAGCGCCTGATCCAGAGAATCGAGTTACCGACAAGCTTTGATGGAAAGCGCTGCCAGATATCCGCCAGCGTGGGCATCTCGATGACCGCCGCGTACGATGACCACCCCAGCGCCGATCGCCTTCTCAACGATGCCGATGTCGCGCTTTATGCAGCCAAGAACGCTGGACGGGGGCGGTTGATGGTCCATGGTGCGATCCCACCGGGCACGCGACCGGACCGCCGCCAGACCGATGTCGCGTAACAATCGTTGCAGCGGGCGCAGGCGCCTGATGGACATAGCCGCGGCGCAGGATTAGCGTTCAGGTATGCGCACAACCCCCCCCGTCGAAGATAGCATCGCCTCTTGGGTTCGCCTAGCGCTGAGCCTGGCAATCGCAATGGTCGGAAATATCGGGATGTGGGCCATTATCGTCATCCTTCCGGCGGTCGAGGTGGAGTTTGGCGTTGATCGTGCCGGCGCCTCTGTCCCTTATGCTCTGACCATGGCCGGGTTCGCGCTTGGCAACTGGCAGATCGGCCGGGTCGTCGACCGCTATGGCATCACATTCGCCTTGATTGGCGCGGCGCTGCTGCTGGCTGGTGGCCTTGCCGCTGCCGCGGCAACTTCGTCGCTGGTCATCTTCGGCATTCTGCACCTATTGGTCGGCTTTGGAGCGGCTGCCAGCTTTGGCCCGCTTATCGCCGACGTTTCGCATTGGTTCCTAAGGCGCAGGGGGATCGCCGTCGCCGTCGTCGCAAGCGGCAACTACCTTGCGGGTGCGATCTGGCCGTTGGTGTTGGCACCGGTTCTATCGGGTCCGGGGTGGCGCACGGCCTACTTGTTGCTGGCGGTCATCGTGGTGGCGGTTGTGGTGCCCTTGTCGTTCACCTTGCGTCGCCCCGGCCCGACGCGATCCACGGTAACCCCCGTTGCCCCTCCTCATGTGGGACAGGTCAGTTTAAGCCCGACAAAGCTGCAAATGCTTCTGATGATTGCGGGCATCGGGTGTTGTGTGGCCATGGCGATGCCACAGGTCCACATCATAGCATATTGCGTGGACCTTGGTTTTGGGGCGGGCGTCGGTGCGCAGATGTTGTCGCTCATGTTGTTGGGCGGGGTCGTCTCGCGCCTGATTTCGGGGTTGCTCGCGGATGTTCTGGGTGGTGTGCGGACGCTGCTGATCGGCTCGGCGCTGCAGATGACAGCCTTGTTCTTGTTCCTGCCGTCTGACGGCTTGGTGTCGCTGTATCTGGTCAGTGCGGTATTTGGACTTAGCCAGGGTGGAATTGTGCCAAGTTATGCGGTCATCGTGCGGGAATACATGCCAGCCGCCGAAGCCGGCGCAAGGGTAGGGGCCGTGATCATGGCGACGATCGTTGGTATGGCGCTGGGCGGTTGGATGTCTGGTTGGATCTACGATGTCACGGGCAGCTACCAGATGGCGTTCATCAACGGCATCGTGTGGAACGGTCTGAATGTTGCGATCCTCGTGCTGATCCTTTGGAATGCGATGGGCCGGGGGCGCACCAGACTGGAACGCGCGTAGCGCCGCCCTATCTGCCGGTCAACCGCACGGGAGCGGCCGCAGGAGAGCCCATGACCGATCATTCAACCGAGCCCAAGGGCCTTGCTGTGCCGCGCGGGCGGCTGGCAAGGGCCGGACGGATGGGGGGGCTGGCCTCGGGTCTGGTTGGTCGCGCGGCATTGGGCGGGATGGCCGAATTGGTGCAGGGGCGCAAGCCGCGCTTGTCCGATCTGATGCTGACCCCCGCCAACGTCACCCGCGTGGCCGATCAGTTGGCGCAGATGCGCGGTGCGGCCATGAAGATGGGACAGCTTTTGTCGATGGAGGCGGGCGATGTCTTGCCGCCGGAGTTGTCACACATCCTTGCGCGGCTGCGAGCTGACGCAGATTTCATGCCGCCGCGGCAGCTCAAGCAGGTTTTGGTCGAGGCTTACGGCGCGGATTTCCTGAAGCAATTTCAGCATTTCGATGTGCGCCCGATTGCGGCGGCCTCCATCGGTCAGGTGCACCGGGCGCGCGACCGGAATGGGCGTGAATTGGCGATCAAGGTGCAATACCCCGGGGTCCGCGAGAGCATCGACAGCGATGTTTCGAATGTTGCGACCCTGATCCGCTTGTCGGGGATGTTGCCCCGTCACATGGACATGGCGCCACTCATGGCAGAGGCGCGCCGCCAATTGCACGAGGAGGCGGACTACGGTCGCGAGGCGCATTACTTGACCCGATTTGGCACTGTGCTGGCCGATGATGGCCGTTTTGCCGTGCCTGCCGTGGTGTCGGACATGACGACCCCTCAAGTCCTGGCCATGACCTATCTGCCGGGTGACCCGATCGAAAGTGTCGCCGATGCCCCGCAAGACGTCCGTGACCGTGTGGTCGCGGCGCTTGTCGATCTGACGCTGGCGGAACTGTTTCAGTTCCGAATGATGCAGACGGACCCAAATTTTGCCAATTACCGGTATGATGCCGAAACGGGGCGCATCATCTTGTTGGATTTCGGCGCCACGCGTGAGTTCGGGTCATCTTTGTCCGAAGGCTATCGCACGTTGCTTCGCGTCGGTCTGTCCAAAGACACCCCTGCGATTCAGCGCCAGATGGAAGTTATCGGGTTCATTCGACCCGGCTTGCGACCCGAGCATCTGGCAATGATCCTTGAGATGGCAGAACTGGGGTTCACGCCGCTGCGCGACCCGGCAGGGTTCGACTTCAAGGGTAATGATCTGGCCGACAGGCTGCGGCGGCGGGGCATGGCGATCGGAAACGAACAGGAGTTATGGCACATCCCGCCTGCTGACACCCTGTTTCTTCAGCGTAAATTGGCGGGGCTTTATCTGCTGGCTACCCGGATTGGTGGGCGTGTCGATTTGCGGCGTATGGTGGGCCGCTACCTTTAGCGCCGCCGCAGCCCGCCCAGCGAACCCGATGCGACTGCCATCAGAATGATGCCGCCAATCAGGATTTCACGAACGTAGCTGTCGACGCTCATCTGCGACAATCCGTTGTCGAGTACGGCGAGGATCAACACACCCACGAGTGTGCCCAGCACGCGCGGCTCGCCTTCATCGCTCATGGTCATGCCGAGGAACACCGCGGCGATGGCATCCAGCATCAGCCCATCGCCCTGTGTCGGGTTGGCCGAGGCGACACGGCTTGCGTACATCAAGCCCGCAATTGCCGCCCCCACTCCGGTAAATGCAAACGCCGTCAGCCGCAGCTTGACGATGCGCGTGCCAGCCAAACGCGCTGCCTCCATATTGCCGCCAATGGCGTAAAGCCTGCGACCATAGGGGGTTTGTTCCAGCACCACCCAGACCATCACCAGAACGGCAATGGCCAGCAACGTCAGCGACGGCATCGGCAAACCCAGCATCTCGACGCGCAGGCGCGCGAACTGGCTGAACGCATCGGGGATGTTGGCGCCCGAGATGGTGCGCCCGTCACTGGCCAGAAAGGCGAGGCCGCTGAAAACGGTCAACGTGCCCAGAGTTGCGACAAATGGAAGAATCCGGAGCACGGACACCAGAAACCCGTTGAACAATCCGCCGGCGAGGCCCGCGAGCAAAGCTGCCCCGACGCCGACCCATATGGGGTAGCCTGCCGCAAATGAAACGCCCGCGACAACGCCTGCAAGACTGGCCATGGACCCGACAGACAGGTCGAAGTCACCCATTGCCATCACGACGGTCATCACAAACGCGACGACGGCCAGCATCGACACCTGCCGCGAAATGTTAAGAAGGTTGCCTTGGGTAAGGAACGTGTCGGGCAATTCCCACCAGAAGAACAGCAAGATACCAACAAATCCGATCAGGGTGCCGTAGCGGCGTAGATGGGTCATGAGGCATCCTTGATCGTTGTGTCGCCATAAATAAGTGACAAAAGCCGTGCCGGTGTCAGGTCATCGGTCGGGATGATGCAGCCGATTGTGCCGTCTCGCAAAACGGCGATCCGGTCACATAGGCCGATCAACTCCGGCAGGTCGGACGAGGTCATCAAAACTCCCGCGCCCTTGGCCCCCAGCCCCGCGATCAAAGCGTAGATATCGGCCCTTGCGCCCACATCGACGCCGCGCGTCGGTTCATCCAGCAAGACAAGCCGCGGGTCGCTGGCGATGGCGCGGGCAAAGACGATCTTTTGCTGGTTGCCGCCAGACAACGTAGCAACGTTTTGATCCACCCGATCGTATTTGAGCGCTACCTGCGCCCCAAGCCGCGTTGCCGTGTCACGTTCAGCCTTGGCGCTTGAGAAGATGCCGTGCCAGGCATGTGCGGCCAGATGTGGCAGGGTTATATTGGGCGTGATCCCCCGGCCCAGCATCAGGCCTTCGCGCCGCCGTTCCCGTGGCACATATGCCATCCCCGCCGCCCAAGCGCTGGCGGGGCTTGCAGGCGCGAGGTTGCCTGCAAGCCGCACCGCCCCCCTGCGCGGCACGGCCCCCAGAATGGCTTGCAGCAAAGCCGACTGGCCCGCGTTTTCCAACCCGGCGATCCCCAGAGTTTCGCCATGACGCAGGGAAAAAGAAATGCCGTGCAGCGGACCGGCGGAAAGTTCGTCGACCTCCAGCACGTTGCCCGAATGGATGGTCCCCCGCCGTGGGGGATAGACGTGGGTCAGGGTGCGGCCGGTCATTGCGTGGATGACGGCCTCTTTCGTTGTGGTGCCGGTCGGTGTTGTCATTGCAACCAGACCGTCCCGCAACACGGTCACCCGGTCCGCGATCTGCATCACCTCTTCCATCCGGTGCGAGACGTAAAGAACGGCTGCCCCCTGCGCTTTCAATTCCGCGATCACGGCGAACAGCCGGTCTGCTTCGGCATGGGTCAGGGCTGCGGTCGGTTCATCCATGACAAGGACCCGGGCGGGCGTCTCATCAGCCAGAAGCCCCGCCAGCACGATCAAGATGCGATCACCCGTTCCCAATGATCCGGCTTGCGCACGCGGGTCGATATGTGTCGCGCCAAAGCGGGCAAGGGCCGCGGTGGCGCGGGTGTTGAGCTTGCCCCAGTCGATCAGCCCAAGCCGTGTCGGTGTTGGTCGGGACAGGCCGATATTCTCGGCAACCGTCAGTTGCGGCACGATGTTCAGTTCTTGATGCACGAACCGCAGGCCAAGGTCCGCCGCGTCTGCGGCCGACCGCAGGTTGACGGCCCTGCCGTCAATCGTCAGGTCAATGCTGTCTGCCGGAGTGACCCCGGCAAGCACGCGGATCAAGGTGGATTTGCCAGCCCCGTTTTCACCCATCAAGGCATGAACCTGTCCGCCTTGCAGGGTCAGCTTTACATCCCGCAGAACCGGGGCCGTCCCATAGGACTTGGAGAGGTTGGACAGCTCAATTTGCATGGCGCGCACGGAAAAGGCAGCCACGATGGGCTGCCTTTTCGCATTCCTTGTCAGGGGCTTATTCGTCGACGTTGGCCGTTGTGATCAGCACCGTGGGCACGTAGATGACCGGCTGCGCAATCGTTTCACCCGCCAAAAGACGCGCGACCGCGTCCGCTGCAGCGGCACCGATCCCGGCAAAATCCTGAGCCATGGACGCTTCGAAATTTCCCCCTGCGGCAATCGCTTCGCGGGCCTGCGGGTTTGCATCCATGCCAACGATCACGATCCCTTCATCGGCGCGGCCTGCATCCTCGATTGCCTGAAGTGCGCCCAATGCGGGTTGATCCCATGCCGCCCAAACAGCGTTGATGGAGCCGGGTTCTGGGTTGGCGGCCAGCAGGGCCTCCATCTGCGCACGACTATCGGCAATGCCACCATCCTGCACGTCGGGCGTGACGCGGGCGATAACGTTGATGTCGGGATGGTTGGCGAATACCGCATCGGCAATTGCGCCACGGATCTGCACCGGCGGGAAGGGGTCAAAGACGAACATCACCACATTGCCTGCGCCAGCAAGACGGTTGGCCACATAGACCGAGGTTTCCGCGGCCATCGCATACCCATTCGAGGTGACGTTCGTGGCCAGCATGTCGCTCATCCCGGCATCCATCCCGACGACGGGAATACCTGCCTCCATCGCGGTTTGCAGGCCTGCCGAGACCTGCGCGGGATCCACGTTGATGACGATCGCATCGACATTCTGGGTCACGGCGTCTTCGATCCTGCTGATCACTGCGGCGATATCACCTGCGGTGTCGATGACGTTGATGTCCCAATCCGGGCTCGCGGCGGCCTCGAACCCGTCGATATAGAATTGCGTGCCGGGTTGCGCGAGATAGGGGGTGATGACCGCAACACGTTGTTGTGCGGTCGCGGCTGTTGCCAGCAGGCCAATGGCCAAGGCGCCAAGGATGGGGCGGATAGTCATGCGTCGTCTCTCCCGTTGAAGGTATGCTTGAACATGCCCGCAAGATCACAGAGCGGCAAGGGCATGGTTGGTGGCACGCGCCGCTTCGTAGGCCGGCTGGTAGAGCGCAAATAGCGCATCGGAGCGATCCCGCGCGGCGCGGTCGGGGACAAAGCGTCGGTCAAAGCGCACGGTCTGCGAAAGGGCGGCATCAAGGTTGGGATGCAACCCCGCCGCGACCGCCGCCACCGCTGCGGCGCCAAGCGCGCCGGGATCGCGCGCGGCCACGCATTGCAATGTGCGGTCCAGCATATTGGCACGGATCTGGTTCCACCGATCCGAGGCAAAACCGCCGCCGCCGCAATTGAGGATATTGGCGCGTAGCCCGGCAGACTGGTCCAGCCCTTCGAAGGCAAGCCGCACGGCCATCGCGACCCCTTCCAGAACGCAATGTGCAAGTTCGGCTGGCCCCATATCCGGGGTCAGGCCCAGAAACGTGCCGCGCGCATGTGCATCCCACAGCGGCGCCCGTTCGCCGGGCAAATGAGGCAGGAACAACGCGGCGGCGGGCTTGGCTGTCGCGATGGCCTGCGCCGGGGACAAGCCAAGGACACCCGCGATCCAATCCAGTGCCGCACCGCCTGCTTGGGTGGGGGCCACATGCATCGTGATGCCCGCATATGGCGGAAAGACCAATATACCCGGTGCCGCGTGAATATTGGGGGATAACACCCCCGCGATCTCGGACGTGCCGGACAGATACATGGCCTGTCCGTCGCGCCGCGTGCCGACGCCAAGCATCCCTGCCCATGCATCCATCAGCCCCGTGGCAACCGGTATCGGGCCCGAGGCGCCGGGCAATGTTGTCATGCCCGCGATCGAGGTTGGGTCCTGCAGGCCGGGCAAGCGTGTTCGTGCGCCTGCAACCCGGTCGAATACAGGTGCAAATCCGCCACGGGGGGCGATCGCGCCAATGTGGGAAACCGGGTCTGACAGCACCGCGCCCGTCAGATGCGCGATTGCCAGATCCTTGGGCAACAAGACGGCCGCTGTGCGTGCCCAGATATCGGGGTGGGTTTCTGCCATCCATGCCATTCGGGCGACCATATGACTTGCATCAATCGGCATCGGTGCGCCGAACCATTCCAGTCGCGTCTGATGGTCGATTTCAGCATCGATGCGGGCGGCCTGCGCGGCGCAACGCCCGTCTTTCCATGTGATCGCTCGATGCAGGGGGTGCCGTTTGCCATCCACGAACACATGGGTGTTGACCTGCGAGGTCACGCCAACCGCGCGAACCCGGTCGGCCAGTGCCGCGGCGGCAAGATCGGCCAGCCCTTCATCAACCAAGCTTAACCAATCGGACGGGTCTTGTTCGGCGATCGCTGCCGCGTGTCGCGTCGGATACGGCGTGGCCCGGCGAAATACTTCAACCCCTGCCAGATCATAGGCGGCCAGCTTGACGGCGGTCGTGCCAATGTCGATGCCAAGAATGAGGTCGGTCATGTCTGACGCCCCCCTAGCGGATCAGGCGTTGCAGATAGGCGCCATAGTCCGTTTTTCCGAACATCGCGGCGCGCTGTTGCAGATCTTCGGCGTTGATCCACCCCGCCTCGAATGCAATTTCGTCGGGGCTTCCGCTTTGGAGGCCTTGCCGCTGTTCCAGCGTTCTGACGAAATTGCCAGCATCCAGAAGGCTGGCATGCGTGCCGGTATCAAGCCACGCGTAGCCCCGGCCCATGCGCTGCACGCTCAGTGCTCCATCGGCAAGATAGCTTTCCAGCAGACTCGTGATTTCAAGTTCGCCCCGTGCCGAAGGCGTCACCGTGGCCGCGCGATCGGGTGCGGTCTCGTCAAGGAAATATAGTCCGGTCACGGCATAGCTTGATGGCGGGACGCTTGGCTTTTCGATGATTTGCCGAACCTCGCCGTCTGGCCCGAAATCGACCACGCCATACCGCTCGGGGTCGCTGACGTGATAGCCGAACACCGTGCCGCCCGCCGCCGCCTGATCCGCTTGCGTCAGAAGCACAGGCAAACCGTGGCCGAAAAAGATGTTGTCACCCAAAACCATGGCCGATGGTGCCCCGGCAAGGAAATCGCGCGCCAGCAGATAGGCCTGCGCCAGACCGTCGGGCGAGGGTTGGACAATGTAGCTGAGCGAGATGCCCCATTGGCTTCCATCGCCAAGCGTGCGCTGAAACTGGGCCTGGTCAAGCGGCGTGGTAATGATCGCGATGTCCCGTATCCCTGTCAGCATCAGCACTGTCAGGGGGTAATAGATCATGGGTTTGTCGTAGATCGGCAGCAATTGCTTCGAAACACCCATGGTGATGGGGAAAAGCCGTGTTCCCGACCCACCAGCCAGAATGATACCCTTGCGATTGGTCATTTCATTGCCTTCAGGTCTAATAATATCTGGCGCAGTCCGGTCCGCCAATCGGGCCGTGCGATGGAAAATGACGACGTCGTTGCCGCGCAATCCAGACGGGAATTCAGGGGCCGTGGCGTAGGCGTTGGATAGTCCGCCGTCGGGATCGGAGTGACCGTGCAATCCAGACCGGAAAGTTCAAAGATGGCTCGCGCGAATTCCGCCCATGAGACATCCGGCGAACCTGCGAAATGATACGTGCCCGACTTCGACGGATCGCGGGTCAATTGGCCGACCATCGCCATGCAGGCGTCAGCGATATCGCGCGCGGGTGTCGGGCCGCCGATCTGATCGGCAACAATGCGCAAGCCGTCCCGTTCGGCACCCAGACGCAACATCGTCTTCACAAAATTCGCGCCGTGGGCCGAAACCACCCATGACGTCCGCAAGATGACGTGGGCCGCACCGCTGTCACGAACGGCGATTTCCCCGGCCAGTTTGCTGCGGCCATAGGCGTTTCGCGGGTTGGCCGGTTCGTTGGGATGTCGCGGCGCATCGCCCGATCCGTCAAACACGTAATCGGACGATATCTGGATCAGGGGGATACCAAGTTCGGCGCAGGCCGCAGCCATGGCGGCGGGGGCATGGGCGTTGATGGTCGTCGCCAGTTGTTCTTCCGTCTCGGCCTTGTCGACGGCGGTGTATGCGGCGGCGTTGATGACGGCGCTTGGCCGTGCGGCACGAATTGCGTCGCCACAGGCGGACGGATCGGTCAGATCGGCGGCGTGCCGTCCCAACGACACGATGCCGGGGTGGCGCCCAAGCTCTTGGGCAACTTGCCCGGTTTGGCCAAAGACAAGAACGGCCATCCTATCCGCCTGCCGCCATGGTTCCTAGGCGCCGACCGACGCCTGCTCGATCCTCAAGGGCGCGCCACCAGCGTTCGTTTGCCAGATACCAGTCGACCGTTCTGCCCAGCCCTTCCGCGACAGTGACGGAGGGGGACCAGCCCAGTTCGGTCTCGATGCGCGTGGGGTCGATGGCATAACGCAGATCGTGCCCGGGCCGATCGGTCACAAACGTGATCAGATCTTCATGCGGGGCCGCCTTTGGGCGGCGATCATCAAGCAGCCGACAGAGCATTTGGACAAGCGCGATATTCCGCATCTCGTTCTTGCCGCCGATATTGTAGCTTCGCCCGATACGCCCCTGCGCCAGCACGAGGAGCAGCGCATCGGCGTGATCTTCCACATAAAGCCAGTCGCGAACGTTGTCGCCCGTGCCATAAACCGGGATCGCCCGTCCCGCCAACGCGTTCAAGATCACGACCGGGATCAGTTTTTCGGGAAAATGATAGGGGCCGTAATTATTGGAGCAGTTCGTCACCAGAACAGGCAGGCCATAGGTTTCGTGCCAAGCCCGCACAAGATGGTCCGAGGCCGCCTTGGAGGCGGAATAGGGGCTGTTCGGGGCATAGGGCGTGTCCTCGGTGAACAGGCCGGTCGCGCCCAGAGTGCCGTAAACCTCATCCGTCGAAATGTGATGAAAGCGGAAATCATCAGGCTTGCCGCGTGACATCCAATAGGCGCGCGCGGCCTCCAGCAGGGTGTAGGTGCCGGTCACGTTGGTATCGATGAAACTGCCGGGCCCGTCGATGGACCGATCCACATGGCTTTCGGCGGCCAGATGCATGATGGCGTCGGGTGCGTGCGCAGCCAAGATACGGTCCATGGCGCAGCGATCGCGCACATCCGCGTGTTCAAAGGCGTAACCGGCGTTGTCCGCAACGCTTGCCACGTTATCAAGACAGGCGGCATAGGTCAGCGCATCGACATTAACCACGTCATGCCCGCGACTGATGGCAAGCCGGACGACCGCCGACCCGATAAAGCCCGCCCCCCCCGTCACCAGCAGTTTCATGACGTCATTCCCGGCACAAAGGGTGTCTTGAACCCGGAAAAACCCGGCGCGGCGGCGTCCTTCTCCGACAGGACGGGGGACAGTTCGCCAAGGCCCCAGTCGATCGCAAGGTCAGGATCGTCAAAGCGCAACGCCCCTTCGGTTTCGGGTGCATACATGTCGGTGCACTTGTAGATGACCTCGGTGTCCGGCGTTCGTGTGACGAACCCGTGGGCGAACCCGGCCGGGATCATCAACTGTTTGCCATTGTCAAAGCTCAGCTCGATCCCGAACCAATGACCATAGGTGGACGACCATTGCCGGAGGTCGACGGCCACGTCGAACAGCGCGCCACGCCCGCACCGCACGAGCTTGGCCTGTGCGCGAGGCGGGGCCTGAAAATGCAGCCCGCGCACCGTGCCGGCCTGTTCGGAAACGGAGTGGTTGTCCTGAACAAAATCGTAGGTCAGTCCAGCGGCGGTCATGGTGCCCCGATTCCACGTTTCGCTAAAGAAACCGCGCGCATCGCCAAAACGGCGCGGCGTTAGCACCACCAATCCGGAAAGTCCGGTTTCCTCCACATGCATTGCCGCGCAATCCTTGCTGCCGTCGTCGTGAGCACAGTAGCCATCCACACATTAACAGACCACCCCCGATGGCTGCGAATGCGCATGGTCGCCATTAGCCCGACCGCCCCCTGCGCAACACCCCTGAGAAGGACCGATCGCGACTTTGCGGCGGTTCCAAGATCGTCGCAACGACCGCTGAACCAGCCGCGAAACGTGAACTGCGTCAGGTCAAATATCAAAAAAGACGGTTTCGTCCTGTCCCTGTATCTTGACGTCGAACCGGTAGACCGGCGTTTCGCCGTCATCATGTCGCGTCGCCACAAGGGTGCTGCGGCGGCGTTCCCACTCGATCACGTTCAGGATTGGATCGCTGGCATTGGCAACCACTTCATCGCTGAAATAGAGCCGTGTGTTCAACCCGATGTTGATGCCGCGCGCCACGATCCACAGGTTGATATGGGGGGCCATCATGCGCCCGTTCCTGCCGATGACCGCCCCCGGCTTTATGGTGTCAAAGCTCCATTCGCCGGTGTCGAAATCGGTTATCACGCGGCCCCATCCGCGAAAGCCGTCTTCGACGGCGCCGCCGCCCTCGGGGTGGGCGTAATGCCCCTCGGCATTCGCTTGCCATGCCTCAAGCATCACGTCCTTGATCGGGCTGTTCATGCCATCCAGCACGTGCCCCTGAACCCGAATGCGTTCGCCCTTGGCGTTCGGCCCTGCAATATCCCACCCGAGTTCCTGTTCGTAGATGTCGAATCCGGCGGCGCCGGGCGCCAACCCGATGTGGACGTATGGCCCCGCCGTTTGCGAGGGCGTTTCGTGAAGCGTATCGCATGCGGTCATCAGTTCCCCTCCGGCCGGTTTTCAAACATGGTTGATCGCCGTCCACGCAGCACGATGTCAAAGCGATAGGCGATGCTGTCCAGCGGGATGGTGGCGTTCAGGTCCAGCTTGGCAGTCAGTTGGTCGATGGCATCCGCGTCGGGAATTGACCGCACAATGGGGCACAGCGGGATCAGTGGGTCGCCTTCGAAATAGAGCTGTGTGATCAGGCGTTGGCTGAACGATGCCCCAAACACCGACACGTGAATATGGGCGGGCCGCCAATTGTTGATCAGATTGCGCCATGGGTAGGCCCCGGGCTTGATCGTACGAAACGCGTAATAGCCAACATCATCGCTTAGCGTGCGGCCACACCCCCCGAAATTCGGATCGACGGGGGCAAGGTAGGTATCTTTCTTGTGCCGGTAGCGACCGCCTGCATTCGCCTGCCAGACCTCGACCAGGGTGTTGGGCACGGGGCGGGCGTTTTCATCCAGAACGCGGCCATGCACGATGATCCGCTCGCCGATGGGATCACCGGTCTTGGCATAGTTCTTGATCAGATCATTGTCGCCCGGTGCGATGTCGCCATGCCCGAACGTGGGGCCGGTGATTTCGCTTGCGGTTTGTTCAAGGCTGATAAGCGCAAACTGCGGGGATCGGGCAATGCTTGTCTTGTAGTTTGGGGTCAGGGCGGGGGGATGCCTGTCGCGGTTGCGCTGATAATATTCGGCGGGCGTCGTCATTTCTGTTCCTCATCCATCTCGCGATAGGTTTGCTTGGCCGACTGAATGGCATGATTTGCTTTTGGCACGCCCGCGTACACCGCGACATGCAAGAACGCCTGCATGACGTCATCCCGGCTTGCGCCTGTATTGGCCGTTGCGCGGATGTGCATCGGGATTTCCTCGAAGTTTCCCGTAGCCGCCAAAAGCGCCAGCGTCAGCATCGAGCGTTCGCGGCGGTTGATCGTGTCATCTGACCAAAGCGTTCCCCACGCGCCTTCCGTGATCATCGCCTGAAAGGGCGCGTCGAAGGGCGTTGCTTTTGCCATGGCACGGTCAACATGGGCATCGCCCAGGACCTCGCGGCGTGTCTTCATGCCAAGGGCATGACGGGCGGATTGCGGGTGTGTCACGGTCAGTGGTTTCCCTTTGAAAAAGCCTGTGGCCACGTTCGCCTGCTGCGACCATTGGGTTCGGGCGACGTTGCCGGCGTCGCGTAAAGCCGCAAAAGGAATGCCACGGCATCCGCAATTTGCCTTTCACTTTTTAGCATGTAAAATGACGTTTTTACTAATTTAGTTGCCAGATCGGAAATCAACGTGGATCGACGGATCAAGTTCAGGCATCTTGAAGCGTTTATCGCCATCGCCCGCGCCAAAAGCCTCAAGCGTGCTGCGGGCCAGTTGAACCTGACCCAACCGACCATCTCCAAGACCCTCAAAGAACTGGAAACGATCCTGAAGGTTTCATTGATGGACCGCGGGCGCGCGGGCGTGCGCCTGACCGCCGAGGGCGAGGTTTTTCTGCAGTTCGCGGAGCAAAGCATGTCGGCCCTTCAGTCGGGGCTGACAAGCATCGCGGGGATAGGAGCAGGGGCTGGCGCGTTGTTGACCATAGGCGCCCTGCCAAGTGTCGCGGCCGGTATCCTGCCCGACGCTGTCTTGCGGTTTCGGGGTCAGTCCCCGGCAACCGTGGTGCGCGTGTTGGAAGGCCCTCATGATGACCTGACGGATCGCCTGCGAAGCGGGGCGCTCGATCTGGTTGTCGGGCGATTGGGGCGACCGCAGACCATGGCCGGCCTCGCTTTCACGCAGCTTTACTCCGAACAGGTGGTTGTCGTCGTCGCTCCGGACCATCCGCTGGTCGGTGTCACCCAACTGGATCAGCTCCGCGGGTTTCCGGTGCTTTATCCGCCGCCGGGCGCCGCGATCCGTCCGCTTGTCGCGCGGCAGATGATTGCAACGGGAATGCCCTTGTTCGGCGACCGGATCGAATGTGCATCGGGTGCCTTTGGGCGCGCCATGACACTGGGCCCATCTCGGGCGATCTGGTTCATATCGCGCGGCGTCGTCGCCGACGATCTGGATCATCGGCGACTGGTCTCGCTTGATATCGATCTTCGCGCGACGGCAGGTCCTGTCGGTATCATGGCCCGCGCCGAAGAGGTGCCGGGGCCGTTGGTTCACCTTTTCCGCCAAAGCCTTAGGGAAACAGTGGCACACAGTGCGACGGACAGCGCGCCCTGATCGATACATGGACGTTGGCGATCTGGAAGGTCTGGACGGTCGCGGCGCGACCTGTGATCGTGTCATCAGGGTCCATAAGAATGCGACGTTCTGGACGGTTCCAAAAAGACGGAGGCAGCGATGGCACATCTTGAACAACGGATTGCACAGGGCCGTGGTGATGTTCCGGCCGATCTTGTCTTGCGGGGCGGGCGGATACTGGACCTGATCACCGGTGCGCTTCTTGAGGGCGACGTCGCCATTTGCGGCGATACGATTGTTGGCACCTGCGCGCATTACGAGGCGGCCGTGGTGATCGACGTCACCGGCTTGATCCTTGTGCCGGGCTTTATCGACGCGCATCTGCATATCGAAAGTTCATTGATCACGCCTTTCGAATTTGACCGCTGCGTGACCCCGCGCGGGGTCACGACGGCCATCTGTGATCCGCATGAAATTGCCAACGTGATAGGTGCTGACGGCATTCGCTATTTTCAGGAGGCGTCTGAACACACGCTGATGGATATAAAGGTGCAGCTATCCTCGTGTGTGCCGTCGACAGACATGGAGACGGCGGGGGCCGAATTGCTGGCGGATGATTTGCGCCTGCTAATGGGCCACCGTTCCGGCATCGGTCTGGCGGAGTTCATGAACTACCCCGGGGTCATCAACCGCGACCCTCAGGCGATGGACAAGTTGCATCTGTTTGCTGGCAGGCATGTCGATGGACATTGTCCGCTTTTGTCCGGGCGTGATCTGAACGCCTATATCGCGGCAGGGATTCATACCGAGCACGAGGCAACGACTGCCGCAGAGGCGCGTGAAAAGCTGCAAAAGGGCATGCGTGTCCTGATCCGGGAAGGGTCGGTGTCGAAGGATATGGAGGCGTTGCAGCCCCTGCTGACGGACATTACCGCCCCTTACATGTGCCTTTGCACGGATGATCGCAATCCGCTGGACATCGCCGAACATGGCCACCTTGATTACATGATCCGAAGCCTCATTGCCGCGGGCACGCCCGTGCTGGCGGCCTATCGCGCTGCATCTTTGTCGGCGGCGGAAGCCTTTGGTCTGAAGGATCGCGGTTTGATCGCGCCGGGCAAACGCGCGGATATTGTCGCGCTCCGCAGTCTTGAGGATTGCCGGGCAGAGATGGTGGTGGCGGGTGGGAAACTGGCCGACAGCGCTGCATTTGCGGCGCGCAAGATCGTGCCCCCTGTCGGGCGCGGATCGGTGAAGGCGCCGCTTCTGCAGGCCCGAAACTTTCGCGCAACCGGCAATCGCGAAGAGACGGACGTGATCGGGATCATCGAGGGCAAGATCCTGACCGAACATCTGCACGAGACAATTCCCATAACCGATGGTGACAAGCGCCCTGATATCGCGCGCGACCTGATACGGATTGCGGTCGTGGAACGGCACGGTCGGAACGGCAATATTGCCACCGGGTTCGTAAAGGGATTTGGGCTGAGGTCGGGGGCTATTGCTTCGACGGTTTGTCATGATCACCACAACATCGTCGCGGTCGGGGCCGGGTATGAGGACATGGCGGTTGCGGCCAATCGGCTGACAGAGATAGAGGGCGGTTTCGTGGTGGTTCGGGACGGGGTTATTCTGGCCGAACTGGCGCTGCCACTTGCGGGCCTGATGAGCCTTGAACCATTTGAATTCGTTCGTGAAAGTCTGGTTGACTTGCGGGCGGCCGCCAAGTCGCTTGGGGTGGGGTTGCGGGAGCCGTTCTTGCAGCTGGCGTTTCTGGCTTTGCCGGTGATTCCGGCGCTCAAGATCACCGACAGGGGCATGGTCGACGTCACCCGGTTCGAGATCATTTCGTAGCAGCCGGAAAGCCTTATAATATCAATCATGATCAGTCTGTTAGACCTTTTCCCGCGCAGGTCTGGGCAGCCGTGGAAACGGGTTTGCAGCATGACAGGACGCTGATGCACAACCCATGCACAACCGATGCACACGTGATGCATACCGCGGAAGGGGGCGCGCGCCGGGCATGACGCCTGCGGATCGGACGGCCAAGGGCCCGGATGTCAGGCACCATCGCCTTTGCGCAACTGGCCGAGGCGGGCGCGATGGGCGGCCTCGATATGGGTGCGCATTGCCGCTTCGGCGCGGGTTCCGTCATGTGTTCCGAGTGCGTCGATGATGGCCGCATGTTCGGCGATGGCCTGCGTTGCGCGCTCGCCTTCCTCCAGCGTCGAGGGGCTGAGGATCAGCAAGGTTTTCTGCATCGCTTGTATCGCGCGCACCAGAAACCTGTTGCGCGCGGCGTTCAGCAGCACGGCATGGAATTGCCGGTTCAGCGCCGACAGGCGCAAGATATCCCCTGCGGCAGCGGCCATTTCGCCATTGATGGCCGCCAATTCGGCGGTTTCGGCATCATAGGCCCCTCGGGCGGCGAAACGCGCGGCCGTGCCTTCCAGAACGGCGCGCATTTCATAAAGTTCGGTGATCTCGGCATAGTCCAGCCTGCGGATCGTGGCACCGACGCGGGGGGTGTGGATGACGAGTCCATCGGCCTCCAACTGGCGGATCGCCTCGCGGACGGGGGTGCGGCTGATCCCGAGGCGCGCGGCCAGATCGGTTTCGGTCAGCCGGTCGCCGGGCCGCAAGCTGCCCACACGGATCTGATCCAGCAGGCGCGCGTAGGCATCTTGCCCTTGGGAGGTTTCTGTCTGCCGCGCGCCGTTCATGATTGTCTCTTTTGCCATTGCAGCAAGAATACACTTGTATACAGTTGGATGCAATATTTGTGAGTCCCGATTTCATGCCGCTGTCGCTTTCCCCAGTTGCGCGCCAACGCGCCATGACCCTGGCTATTGCCGTTGTTGGCACCGGTTTGTTCTGGCTGACGGGGCTGCCGCTTCCGTTCTTGTTCGGGCCGATGCTGGCTTGCTTGTTGACGGCGCTGGGTGGGTTGAAATTGCGCGGGTTGGGGCAGGTTTCGGTGGCGGCGCGGACGATCGTCGGCGTGGCTGTCGGGGCGTCGATCACGCCCGAGGTCGTGGAGCGGCTGCCGCAGATGGCCGCATCGGTCGCGCTGGTGCCGTTGTATGTGGTGGTCATCGGGCTGATCGGGGTGCCGTTCTTTCGCAAGGTCTACAAGTTCGACTGGGTGACAAGTTGGTATGCCGCAATGCCCGGTGGCCTTCAGGACATGGTGATTTTCGGAACCGAAGCGGGCGCGGACACCCGCGCGCTGTCGTTGATCCATGCAACGCGGGTGCTGATCGTGGTGACGCTTGCGCCGATCATTCTGGTCAAGGGGTTTGGTGTGACGCTGGACAACCCGATTGGCGCGCCTGCGTCCACCATACCCCTGTCGGACCTTGCGATGATGGTGGTTGCGGCCTTGATCGGCTGGAAGGGTGGCGAACGGATCGGACTTTTCGGGGCATCGATCATCGGGCCGATGGTGGTGACGGCGACGTTTTCGATGCTGGGCCTGATCCATGCGCGCCCGCCAGCGGAGGCAATTCTGGTGGCGCAGTTCCTGATCGGGATCGGCATCGGTGTGGGATATGTTGGGGTCACATGGCCCGAATTGCGCCGGGACGTGGCGGCGGGCGTGGTGTTCGTGCTGCTTCTGGCGACCCTGACGGCGGGTTTTACCGAGGTGCTGTATCTTCTGGGACTTGCGCGCCCGGTCGAGGGGTTTCTGGCGTTTGCGCCGGGCGGACAGGCCGAGATGACGGTGCTGGCCATTGTCGCGGGGGCCGATCTGGGGTTTGTCATTGTGCACCATCTGGTGAGGGTGATCGTGGTGATTACAGGGGCGCCGATCGCGGCGCGGATTTTTCGGGTGCGCGATCGCGCGGCGGACGATGAAAAGGACAAGACGAGATGACGTTTACAACACGGCCTGAACTGGCAGGGACCTTTGGCATGGTCACGACGACCCATTGGCTGGCCTCGGCGGCGGGTATGAAGATGCTGGAGGCGGGCGGTTCGGCCGCTGATGCGGCGGCGGCGGCGGGGTTCGTCCTGAACGTGGTGGAGCCGCATCTGAACGGGCCGTTGGGCGATATGCCCGCCATGATCTGGCCGGCCGGTGACGATGCGCCGACGGTGATCTGCGGGCAGGGGGTGGCACCGGCGGGTGCGACGATCGCGCATTACAAGGCCGAGGGGCTGGACCTGATCCCCGGTTCGGGGCTGTTGGCGACGGTGGTGCCAGGGCAATTCGATGCCTTCATGATCATGCTGCGCGATCATGGGCGGCTGCCGTTGGCGGAGGTGATGGCGCCGGCGATTTATTATGCGCGCCACGGGCACCCGATGCTGGCCCGCGTCGCGGCAACCATCGCCGACATGGCGGACGTGTTTCGCGATGAATGGCCGACCTCCGCCCCGGTATGGTTGCCGGGGGGCAATGCGCCCGTGGCGGGTGCGTTGTTCGCCAACCCTGACTTGGCGGCGTTCTGGGAACGCCTGATCGCCGAGGCGGGTGCCGTCAGCGGGCGGGAGGCGCAGATCGAGGCGGCGCGGCGCGCGTTCTATGACGGCTTTGTCGCAGAGACGATTGGTGATTACCTCAAAGACGCCTGCGTGCTGGATGCAACCGGCGAACGCCGCAAGGGCGTGATGACGGCGCAGGACATGGCGAATTGGCGTGCGACGGAGGAAACCCCGCTGCATGTCGATCACGCGGGCTGGGACGTCTGGAAATGCGGCGTGTGGACCCAAGGGCCGGTCTTGTTGCAGGCGCTGCGCATGTTGGAGCGTGACGATCTGGCGGGATTGGACCCGGTGGGCCCGGAGTTCGTTCATCTTGTGACCGAGGCGCTGAAGCTGGGTTTCGCGGACCGGGAGGCCTATTACGGGGAGCCGCTGGCGGCGGAGATCCCGGTGGAAACGCTGCTGTCGTCGGCCTATGGCGCGGCACGGCGCGCCGAGATCGGGACGCAGGCCAGCTTGGCGCAACGTCCCGGCGCGATCGCGGGATACGAGGCGTGGGCGGCGGCATTCATGCGGCGCGCGGCGCGCAAGGTCGAGGATGGCCCCGGCATCGGAGCAGGCGAACCGACGATGGCGCACCTGACGGAAAAGCGGGGCGATACCGTTCACATCGACGTCGTTGACCAATGGGGCAACATGGTGTCGGCGACGCCGTCGGGGGGGTGGCTGAAATCGTCCCCGGTCATTCCGGGGCTGGGTGTGCCGCTGAATACGCGGGCGCAGATGTTCTGGCTGGACGAGGGGCTGCCGACGTCGCTGGCACCGGGGCGGCGACCGCGCACGACATTGTCGCCGTCAATGGCGCGGGGGCCGGATGGCAGACGGGTGGCATTCGGCACGCCGGGCGGCGATCAGCAGGATCAATGGCAACTGATCTTCTTGCTGCGGCTGATCCATCACGGGATGAACCTGCAGGAGGCTATTGATGGCCCGCTGTTTCACACCGGGCATCTGCAGGCCAGTTTCTATCCGCGCGGCACCCGGCCCGGTCATCTGATGATCGAGCCGCATTTTCCCGCAGCCACGCTTGAGGCGTTACGCGCGCAGGGGCATCTGCTGGAGGTATCCGAGCCGTGGGCGGTAGGCCGATTGACGGCGGCGTCGCGCAACCCTGACGGCATCTTGCGGGCGGCGGCGACGCCGCGTCTGATGCAGGCTTATGCGGCGGGACGTTAGGCGACGGCGGTCTTTTCGGCGGGCAGGCGAAAGATTACCCTGAGGCCTTGGCGTGCGGTATCGAGGCTGAGCGCGCCACCGTGACGGGTGGCCACGGCGTCGGCGATGGACAGGCCAAGGCCGCTGCCTTCGCCGGCCTGCGCCTGCCCGAAGCGGGCCAGCACCCGGTCGACATCGTTTTCATTCAGGCCGGTGCCGTCGTCGGCGACTTCGATGACCGTGGCGTCGTCGTCTTGCCGGAGGCTGATCTGCACCTGTGTCAGCGCCTTGCCGCCGTGGCGCAGGGCGTTGTCGGTGAGGTTCGCGACGGCCTCGCGCAGCATCACCGCATCGGCCACGGCAAAGACCGGGCCGGGGGGAAGCGATGTGGACAACCTGACGTCGCGGGCCGCAGCGGCGGTGCGATGATCATCGGCCACGCCCGCCACCAACTGGGACAGATCGACGGCGCGGTTCAGCGTTTGGGGCGGTGCCGCGCGCACCCGCTCCAACGTCAGAAGCTTGTTGGCCAGATCGCTGGCGCGGCGGGCTGCCTCAAGCAACTCACCTGAGCGGGCCTGCGCGGTCGCGGCGTCGGGCGCGCTGTTCACGGCTTCGGCCATCGCCAGCACACCGGCAAGCGGATTACGCAGTTGGTGCGCGGCGTTCGAGATCAGGTTTGTCTGGGTCACGAGCGCGGCTTCGACCTGCGAAAAGAGGATATTGAGGCGGCGCACCAGACCGCGCGCTTCGGGGGGGACCGGGCGCTGGATCGGGCTGAGGTCGTCGGAACTGCGTTTGGAAATCGCGTCTTCCAGATCAAGCAAGGGACGCAAGCCAAGGCTGACCCCGAACCAGACCACAAGCGCCACGGTGCCGATCAAAACAAGGATCACCACAAAGCTGCGCGTGACCAGATCGCGCACGAAGGCATCGCGCAGGGCGACATCTTGCCAGACGGTATAGGTGAAAACACCCGAGATGACGCCGACGGTCGTGATGTCTTGAATGCGGACCGCCCGCACCGTGTGCCCGTGATAGAGCGCATCGTAGAAAACCAGATCGCCCTCGGGGAGATGGGTCAGGCCGACGGGAACGGGCGGCGTCGCATAGCCCGTCACATAAATGCCGTCAGGCGCGAAGGCATGGTAGAACACCGGCCCGCCGGATGTGTCGGCAAGCCGGTCGCGGGTTTCGATGGACAGGGCATCACCATCGGATTGCGCGATGTCGCTGGCGACCGCCAGTGCGGTGAACAACAGGCTGCGGTCGAATACGTAGGCGGCGGTGTCGCGGGCATCGCGGATCTGCCACAGCCCGACCGCGATCGAGATCGTCAGCAACGGCCCCAGAATGATCAGCGTCAGCCGCAGCCGCAACGAAGCAGAGGTCATTTCGCGGTGTCCATCGCAAGGCAGTAGCCAAGCCCGCGCTGCATTTGAATGGCAATGCCGTGGGGCCGCAGCCGTTTGCGCAGCCGGGAAATATGCGCCTCGATCGCGGCCTCTTCAATGTCGGCCCCGGTGCCGTAAGTATGGTCGAGCAGGTCGGACTTGGGCACCATGCGCCCGGTCGAGGCCATGAGCCGTTCCAGCAGGCTGACCTCGCGGCGGGGAATGCGCTGCACCTGACCGCCGATTTCGACCTGCCGGGCCCCCAGATCAAGCACCATCCCGCCGAAGGTCAGGGTTTCGCGCAGGGCGTGCGGGCGACGGCGCGACAAGGCGCGGATGCGGGCCTCAAGCTCGGCCATCTGGAACGGTTTGATCAGGTAATCATCTGCCCCGGCATCCAGACCGCGCACCAGATCATCGGTATCGGCACGCGCGGTCAGCAACAGGACCGGGCGTTCGTCACCCCGGTCGCGCATGCGCGACAGGATGCGCAGACCATCCATGCCGGGCAGGTTGATATCAAGGATCACCAGATCCGCGCCATCATCGCGCAGATGCTGATCGGCGTGGTCACCATCATCCAGACGGTCGACCGAATGCCCCAGATCCTGCAGCCGGTAGCTGATGCCGGCCGCGAGGCTTTCATTGTCTTCAACAAGAACGATCCGCATTTTTGCCCTTTGCAAGCTTGTGGCAAGGTTCGCAGGTCAAGTCGTCTTCATCAAGCGGGGAAAGCCTCGATTGGGAATCCGTATGCGTTCACTCGGGAGAAGGGGACGCCTACATCAGGGAGGAGAAATCCATGACTTATTTCACTGCGCGCCGCGTGGCGCGTTCTGCAATGGTGCTTGCTGCAAGCACTGCGATTTCGACCGCTGCCATGGCGGGCGGTCACGGCGTTGATCTGAGCGGCGAAACGGCTGAGTTCGTGATTCCGTTCTCGGAATCGGGTGGTTCGGCGCGTTGGGCGAACTTTTATGCACCGCTGCTGAACGAAGCGCTGACCGGCAACCCGACCGTTGTCGTGCGTTATCGTCCCGGCGCGGGATCGACTGAAGGCGCCAACTGGTTCCAGCAGCAGACGACCGATGACGGCACGCTGGTGTTCGGCACGTCGGGGTCCACCCAGTTCCCGTATCTGCTGGGCGATCAGCGGGTGCGTTACGAATATCAGGACTGGCAGCCGGTTCTGGCATCGGGCACCGGTGGCGTTGTCTACCTGCCGCCTGAACTGGGCGCGCGGTTTGACGGCGATTTCGACGATCTGCAGGACGAGATCTTCCTTTATGGATCGCAGGGCGCCACGACCTTGGACCTCGTTCCGCTGCTGGCGTTCGAGATGCTTGGTCTGGATGTTGACGCGGTGTTCGGCATCGAAGGTCGCGGCGATGGCCGTCTGATGTTCGAGCGGGGCGAAGCCAACATCGATTACCAGACATCGGCGGCGTATATCCAAAGCGTGCAGCCACTGGTTGATCAGGGACTGGCCGTGCCGGCGTTCACCTATGGCTCGCTGGATGCGGACGGCAACATCGTGCGCGACCCCACGTTCCCCGACCTGCCCAGCTTCCGCGAAGTTTGTGAAGCGACGGCTGGTTGTGAAACCGAAGGTCTGGCGTGGGATGCATGGAAGGCGTTCTTCATCTCGGGCTTTGCCGCCCAGAAGATGGTCTATCTGCCCGGCAGCGCGTCGGCTGATGTGGTTGCAACCTACACCAACGCGTTCGAGGCGATCATTGCGCGCCCCGACTTTGCGGAGTTGGCGGCGGCTGAACTGGGCGTCTATCCCCAGTTGACCGGCGAGGCGGCCCGGATCGCAAGCGATCAGGCCACCAACGTGACCCCGGAAGCACGTGAGTTCGTGCTGAATTGGCTGCTGGAAGCATACGGCATCTCGCTCAATTGATCTGACAGACACAAATGGCGCTCGTCCGGCATGGCCCGGGCGGGCGCCTTCCGTGCGATATCGGGGGATGAACTTGTGGATATTTTGACAACTGCCCTTCCGGCGATGGGCGAGGCGCTGTGGCTTGTGTTTCAGCCGCAACAGTTGATGTACTTGGTGGCCGGCGTCTTGTTGGGGTTGTCTATCGGGGTGTTGCCGGGCCTTGGCGGGATTGCCGGGCTGTCGCTGGTGCTGCCGTTCATGTTTGGCATGGAGCCTGTGTCGGGTCTGGCCCTGATGGTGGGCCTGATCGCCGTCATCCCCACGTCTGATACGTTTTCTTCGGTGTTGCTGGGTATTCCGGGATCATCGTCCAGTCAGGCCACGGTGCTTGATGGCTTTCCGCTGTCGCGCAAGGGTCACGCGGCACGGGCGCTGTCGGCGGCGTTCGCCTCGAGCCTTTATGGCGGATTGCTGGGTGCGCTGGTTCTGACCGGGTTCATCTTCGTCGCCCGTCCGTTGATCTTGGCATTCGGCCTGCCCGAGATGCTGATGATTACCATTCTGGGCCTGTCCATGGTGGCGATTCTGGCGGGACGCGTTCCGCTGAAGGGAATTGTCGCCGCCGGTCTGGGCCTGATGGCGGGCACGATCGGGGCGGCGGGCGCGGGTGGCAGCCTGCGCATGTCCACCTATGAAATTCCCTATCTGGTCGATGGCCTGCAACTGGTGATCGTCGGCCTTGGCATTTATGCAATCCCTGAGATCGTTTCGTTGTTGCGGCAGGACCGCTCCATTGCCAGAGGCGGTTCCTTGGGCGAGGGCTGGGGGCAGGGTGTCCGCGACTGGTGGGCAAACAAATGGCTTTCGACGAAATGTGCGGCCATCGGCGTGGTGGTTGGTGTGATCCCCGGCCTTGGCGGGTCGGTCGTTGACTGGTTGGCCTATGGCTATGCGGTGCAATCCAGCAAGAACCGCGAGAATTTTGGGCAGGGCGACATCCGCGGCGTGATCGCGCCGGAAAGCTCCAACAACGCAAAGGAAGGCGGCGGATTGGTTCCGACGCTGATCTTCGGCATTCCCGGATCCGGATCGATGGCGGTTTTTCTGGGGGGGCTGGCGCTGCTGGGTCTGTCGCCGGGGCCGCATATGGTGCGGCAGGATCTGGATATCACCTATACCATCGTGTGGTCGCTGGCCTTGGCCAACGTGGTGGGTGCGGGCCTGTGCATCTTGCTGTCCAAGCAGATTGCCAAGCTGACCACGATCCGCTTCACGATCCTTGCGCCTTACCTGTTCATGCTGATCGCGTTCGCGGCGTTCCAATCGCGCCAGTCGCTGGGCGATCTGGCGGCGTTGGTCGCCATCGGATTGCTGGGTATCTTGCTGCGCCGGTTCGATTATTCCCGCCCCGCCTTCCTGATCGGCTTTGTGTTGTCGAATCAGGCCGAGGCATTCGCGAACATGGCCAACCAGATCGCAGGCTCGCGGTTCCGCCGTGGCTGGGAGCAGGGTTTCGAGTATATCTTCACGCCCCTGTCCATCGGTCTGCTGGCGCTGACGGTTCTGTCCATCGTGGTGGGCATGCGGCAGGCCAAGAATATTCGCGAAAACATCGACGCGCCCACCGGAAGCAAGCGCGCGCCGTTCATCTTTCTGGGCTGCATCACCGCGTATCTGGTCGTGGCGTGGATCGATGCGTTCACCATCACGCGGATGGGCGACAAGATCTTTCCGCTGACGGTTGGCACCGCGACCTTGCTGGCGTGTTTCGCGCTGCTGTTCCAGATGCGGCGCCTGCCCGAGACGCACGAGGTTTTCGTGGACCTTGAATCCGGCGGCGACGATGCAAAGGCGCCGTACGGCTTGTGGCGGACGCTGTCGTGGTTTCTGGGGCTGCTGGTGATGTCGGGCGTCTTTGGTCTGGTGATCGCGCTGGCGCTGTTCTTTGTTGGCTTCTTCAGGGTGCGGGGCGGGTTCAATTGGGCACGTTCCATACTGCTTTCGGCCGCCGGCATTGCCTTCATCTTGTTCCTCGCCTGGGTCCTTGGCCGTGATTTCCCGCCGGGCCTACTTCAGAGTTACTTTAACCTTCCATGGCCATTCACATGACACAACGCGCGATCCCCTTTCACTTCCTGCGCGGCGGCACGTCGCGCGGGCCTTATTTCAATCGCGCCGATCTGCCCGAGGACCGGGATGCGTTGAGCGCAATCCTGATGCAGGTCATGGGCGCGGGAAATCCGCGCAACATCGACGGGCTGGGTGGCGGCGATGCGGTCACAACCAAGGTGGCGATGCTGAGCCGTTCGGCCGAGGACGGCGTCGATATCGACTATTTCTTTGCGCAGGTCGGTGTGACCGAGCGGCTGGTCGATTATGGCCCGACGTGCGGCAACATCTTGGTGGGCGTTGGGCCCGCCGCGCTGGAAATGGGGTTGGTTCCGATCACGGGCGATGAAACCCGCGTGCGGATCCGTGCCGTGAACACCGGCGCCTTGGTCGAGGCGATCATCCAGACGCCGGGCGGCGCCGTCAACTATGCGGGTCCGGTCGCCATTGACGGCGTGCCCGGCACCTCCGCCCCGGTGGCGTTGAATTTCATGGATGTGGTCGGCTCCAAATCGGGTGCGATGTTCCCCACCGGTCAGCCGGTCGACATCATCGACGGCGTCGCGGTGACGTGCATCGACGTGGCAATGCCGATGATGATCGCGCGGGCCGCCGATTTCGGGATCACCGGGTTCGAGACAAAGGACGAATTGGATGCCAACCCCGCGCTGTTCGCGCGGATGGAGGCAATTCGCCTTGAGGCAGGCCGCCGCATGGGCTTTGGCGATGTGGCGCAATCGGTTACGCCCAAGATCGGCCTGATCGCGGCGCCGCAACATGGCGGCCACCTGACGGCGCGGTATTTCATGCCGTGGAAGACGCACCCGACGATGGCCGTGACAGGGTCGCAGTGCATCGCGGCCTGCGCGCTGGCGCCGGGGACCGTGGCCGAGGGCATCGCCCGGCCCGTCGACGCGGCCCCTGCCATCATGCAAATCGAGCATCCGATGGGCACGATGGAAGTGACGGTGGATTTCAGCCGGGATGCGGCAGGGTTCAAGTTCCTGTCGGCCGGGGTGATCCGCACAGCGCGCCTGATTGCGCGTGGCGACGTCTTGGTCAGCGACGCATGATCCGGGGGGTGGCACGATGAAGGATGCGGGCGCGGCTGATGGCCTGAAGCTATATGATATTCTGGCGCGGGCCTTCCTGAACGAGAACGTCACCACCTGTTTTGCCTTGTTGGGCGATGCGAACATGAACTGGGCCACCCGTCTGTCCGAGGGCGGGTGCAAGATGGTGTATGTGCGCCATGAACATTGCGCCGCGGCGGCCGCCATGGCCTATGCGCGCAAGACGCAGGATGTGGGCGTTGCGACGGTGACTTGCGGTCCGGGCCTGACGCAGTTGATGACTGCGTTGCCGGCTGCGGTGCGCGCAGGCATCCCGATGGTCATTTTCGCGGGCGAGGCGCCGTTGAAATCGGCGTGGTACAATCAGGCGATCGATCAGGCGCCATTCGTGGCGGCGACCGGGGCAGCCTATCACGCGCTTCACCATCCCGAACGGATGACGGTGGCGATCCGGGATGCGTTCTTGCAGGCGCGCCGGGAACGGCGGCCCGTGGTTCTGGGCGTTCCGTTCGATTTGCAGAACCTGAATTGGACGGGGGGCACGACGCTGCCTGCGCCATCGCGGGATCTGTTGGCGGACGTGTCGCCGATGCCGCCGCCGCCTGCCGATGTGGCCCGTGCCGCTGACATGGTGGCGCGGGCGCGCCGGATCGTGGTGATGGCGGGCCTTGGTGCGGTCGAGGCCGGGGCAGGGCCGGCATGTGCCGCGCTGGCGGCTGCGTGCGACGGATTGCTGGCCACGACGTTGCCGGCGCGCGGCCTGTTCCATGACGATGCCTTCAGCCTTGGGATCGCGGGTGGGTTTTCCACCGAGGTGGCCCGTGATTGCCTGCGGCAGGCCGACCTGATCATCGCGGTAGGCACATCGCTGGCGCATCATAATTCGGACGGCGGCAAGTTGTGGCCCGATGCACAGCTTTTGCAGATCGATGTCGCGCCCGTAGCGATCAGTCAGGGCAGGGTGGCCGCGCAGGCACATCTGCGGGCCGATGCCCGGTTGGGGGTCGAGGCGCTGTACGCGGCCCTTGCGCCGCGCGCCCCGGATTGGCGGACGGAGGCGCTTGCCGCGCGGATCCGCGACACTGCCGCCGACAGCTTTGTCTTTCCGCCCGAACCCGGTTTGCACGACCCGCGCGACGTGGTCGCCGCGTTCGAGGCGGCCCTGCCCGCCGACTGGCAGTTGGTGAATTCATCCGGTCATTGCTCGTATTTCTTCGCGCAGATGCCATCGCGCCCGCAGACCCATTTCCTGACGATCCGAGAGTTTGGGGCCATCGGCAACGGCATTTCCTTCGCGATGGGCGTGGCGGCCGCGCGGCCCGAAGATACGGTCGTGATGTTTGATGGCGACGGCAGTCTGCTGATGCATGTGCAAGAGTTGGAAACCATCGCCCGCCACGGTCTGAACATCGTGATCGTGGTGTTGAACGACGGGGCCTATGGATCGGAGATACACAAACTCAGGTCCGAGGGGCTGTCGGACGCTGGCGCGGTCTTTGGACGGACAGATCTGGCCGCCATTGCGCGCGGGTTCGGGGTTGGGGGGGAAACCATCACCGATCTTGCGGCGCTGCCCGCGTTGATCGCGCGGTTCGCGCAAACCGGCGGCGCAGCGGTGTGGGATGTGCCGGTGTCGGACCGGGTTGTATCGCCCGTCATCCGGCGGGCGCATCCGCCACACTGAAGGGCACCGCCGATGAGGGTTCACGTTTCAGACGGTCGGCGCGGCAGATCTGGGGCGTTGGCGGGTCGCGGCGGGCCGGATCGGCAACGCGCCAAAGTTTGGCAAAGTTATCAAGACGCTGGTGATGCGCTTGCCGACCTGTTGGCCGGGGCCGCAGCAACGGCGCCGCTGCGTGACTGTGCGGCAACGCCCGCCGGTTTTGTCGACCGCCTGAGCCGGCAAGCCCCCGTCAGCGGGTGCTGCGCGTGCCCAGACGATCAGCCGGGCATTTGGGCCGAGATGCCCTTGGCCCTGTCAAAGCGACGGCTGTGGCCCATCCTTTGCGAAGATCAATGCGCCGTCGGCGTCCGCGACGACATAATCGCCGTTGCTGACCGGCACCCCATCCATCAGCAGGTCGGGGCCGACTTCGCCTTCGCCCTTGCGGACACAACGGCGAGGCGTGTGACCCATGGCCATGATGCCGATATCGGTTTCGGCCAGTTGCGCAACATCGCGGACCGCACCCCAGATGATGACCCCGGCCCAGCCATTCTGCATCGCCTCGGCGGCAATGACGTCACCGCAAAGCGCCCGGCGCAACGACCCGCCGCCATCGATCACCATCACCCGTCCGTCGCCGGGCGTGTTGGCCAGTTCCTTGACGCGTGTATTGACCTCGAACGTCTTGACGGTGACGGCGGGGCCGTGAAACGCGGGTTTGCCGCCGTAATGGCGCAGGCCAGCCGGAAGCACGTGAAGCAACTCGCCGAATTCATCGTAAAGATCGCAGGTTGGGGTCATGGAGGGGTGCCTTTCGTGGCCATGATGATGCCGCGACGCTGCCACGCGCACCCGGCGTTGTCATCCATGAAATCGGGTTTCGCATGATCGTCGAATGGTTGCCCGACGGGTTGAGCCTGGGCGCGTTCTGGGCGGTGCTGGCGGGCAGCTTTGTCGCGTCCTTCATCACGGCGGCCTTCGGGATCGGGGGTGGGGCGCTTTTACTGGCGCTGATGGCGAGCCTGGTTCCGCCGGCGGCGTTGATCCCGGTGCATGGCGTGGTGCAACTGGGCTCGAATGCGGGGCGCATGGTCTTGATGCTGCGCGCCGTCTATTGGCCGGCGCTGCCGCTGTTCGCGGTGGGTTCGGTCATCGGTGCGGGTCTGGGCGGGGCCGTGGTGGTGGAACTGCCGCCGCAATTCGTGCAGATCGGCATCGGATTGTTCGTGATCTATGCGGTCTGGGCGCGCCCGCCCGCGTGGCTGGGCCGTTGGCCGGGCATCACCGGCGCGGTGTCCAGTTTTCTGACGATGTTTTTCGGGGCGACCGGCCTTTTCGTGGCCAGCTTCACCAAGTCGCTGACCCTGCCGCGCCATGGCCATGTGGCCACCCATGCCGCGCTGATGACGGTCCAGCACTGTCTGAAGGTGGTGGTGTTCGGGTTGTTGGGGTTTGCCTATGGCGCGTGGCTTTGGGTGATCGTTGCAATGATTGCGGTCGGGGTGATCGGCACCTTGGCGGGAGGCTTGATCCTTAATCGGTTGAGCGATCGGCATTTTCGCGGTGCGCTGGACGCGTTGCTGGTGCTGATCTCGCTGCGGCTGATCTGGAACGGTATCGCCGGGTTATAGACGGTGGTGCCGTGGCCGCAGGCCCGGTTTACCCGTGTCGATTTTGTCCTGATGGGCCGTTCTTGTCGACTGTGGATGGCCATTTGCGGGGGCCAAAGCGATTGCCCCAAGGTCATCTAAATCCGTTGCGACATGAGCGAAAATACGCTTAACTGCATTTGAACGAAACCCTGTCGCAAACAAAAGTTGCGGGAAAGCTTTTGTTATCAAGGTGTTGCCCCTTTTGTATCGTCGGACGACTGGCGATTTGGGGTGCAGAAATTGCGCAGACACGGGATCTGGGGACATGAAAAGAAAAATCGAGGGGCAATTGAACGTGACGCATGCATTAGCTGGCGGGAAATCTGGCATTTTGGCCACAGTGATCGGCGCTGCGGTTGGTTTGGCCGTGGGAATGGGCGGAGCTCAGGCGCAGACGATCAGCCTGAGTGACGCTTTCGATCTGATGCTGGACCGCGAGGTGCAGTACGAAATTCTTGATCTCGAGGAAAACATCGCAGCCGAGGTCGTGCGTCAGGCACGCGGCGAGCGGTTGCCTCGGGTCGGGCTGACGATTGATTACATTCAGACCCAGCAAGAGATCGTCAATCAGGACAACACGACCTTTCAGGAAGGCACCTCGGAATACCCCACGACACGGGTAACATTTTCGGTGCGTCAGTCGTTGTATGACCCGGTGCGCTGGCGGGCCTTGCCACAGGCGCGGGCCGAGCAGGAGCTGGTTGCGGCGCAGGCCACCGTTGCGCGCAATGAACTGACGACGATGCTGATCAGCTCGTATCTTGATGTTGCGCGGGCCCAGATCGGGCTTGAGCAGGCGCGGATCATGATCCGGGCGCGCAGCCAGTTGGAAAGCGATCTGGCACTGCAGGTCGATGCCGGCACGATTGAGGCCGACACACTGTTGCGGGCCCAAGGCGATGTGTTCGAAGCGCGCGCGATGCAGTCTGAGCGTGAATTCGATCTGACCACGGCCCTGTTCGAGCTTTACCGCTTTACCGGCCCCGAAGTGACCGGCGTGAACTATGCCGGCGCGTCAGTCGGTATTCCGAACTACAACGCCCTGGTCGGTACCTTCAGTCTTGAAGCGCTGCGCGATGTGTCGCCCGCAATTCAGGTTGCGCGCGCCGAACTGGACGTGGCCGAGCGGCAGGAGCGGGTCGCCCGCGGCGCCTATCAGCCAACCGCAAATTTGACGCTGGAATACGAGAACGAAGAGACCGAAGGCTCGCTCTTTGGTGGTGGTTCGACCGTGCAGTCGACCGAGATTGGCTTGAACGTCGATTGGCTGATCTATGAAGGCGGCATTCGCCGCAGCCAGGTGCGGGAAGCCGAAGCCCGGGTGCAGATCGCGAACTTGCGGCTGGAGCAGATGATCGACCTGACGGAGCGCCGGTATGGTGCGCTGACCGAGGCGCTGGAACGTGCGCTTGCATCGGTCAATTCGATTGGCGCCGAGCAGGCATCCGCCGGTCGTCGGCTGACCGCCGCGACAGAGCAGGAAGATGCGGGCCGGATCGGGCCGGAGGCAGGCTTGGAAGCCCGTCTGCGCCGCGATACGCTGGCGCTTCAGGGGCAGGTTGCGCGGTTGCGCGTGGTGCGGCTTCAGGCCGAGCTGCTCGCCTTGTTCGGCGCGCTGGACGTCGACGCGCTTTCACAAGATTTCCGCGGGACCTGAACCTCAGGAACCATACGAAAGGTAAACAGGGAAAATAATGACTAAACAATTGCTTATCTACGACAATGTCGTTCCGGTGAATCGCCAGACACACCGGAAAATGTCGGTTCGTCAGACGACCTCTTTTGCATTTGCACGGGCGGTTAATTCCGTTCCGATCGTGGATGTTGAGTTTCCGCGTGTGTGTGTTGAAATGCCGATCGTCTTCAGCCGGACGGAAACCGGTATCGTAAGCCTTGCGCTTTTGGGAGCGCAGCAGGACCGCAACGCGTTTGTGGATGACGCGGACGTCTGGACGGGTCGCTATGTGCCCGCCTTCTTCCGCCGGTATCCGTTCGTGTTCGCGGTGCAGGAAAAGTCGGACCAGATGACGCTTTGCGTCGACGAGTCCTACGAGGGCCTGAATGACGAGGACCGCGGCGAGCGGATGTTCGACAGCGAGGGCACCGAAAGCTCGTATCTGCGCACCGTTCTGCGGTTCGTCGAGGAGTATCAGGCGACGTTCAACCGGACGCAGGCGTTCTGCGACCGTCTTGAAGCGGCTGGCCTGCTGGAAGAGGCACGCGTGGACTACACGCTGGCCAATGGTACCAAGGGTGGCGTCACGGGGTTCTTGCGGGTTTCGAACGAGAAGTTCCGCGCGCTGAGTGACGAGCAAATCACAACCATGTTCCGCACGGGCGATCTGGATCTGATCCAGGCGCATCTGCTGTCGATGCAGCAGATCGAAACGGTTGTGGCCAAGTCGGCACCCGCCGCCGCGCCTGCTGCCGAGGCGTTGGAAGACGAGCCCGCTGTCGAAGACATGGGTCTGCACTGAGTTGTATTATTTTCGTGGCCCTTAGGGGTCACAATCTGGGGTAAATATCGTGAGCAAGCCATTCAGTCGTAAAGAACGTATCGGGGCAACCCGGTTGACCGGAGCAGACGGGAAAGTCTCGCCGGGATGGTCCTTGCCACAGCCCCAGTCTCAGGCAGCTAAACTTCCGGATTGGTTCAACGATTGGGCTCGAGACCTGTTTGTTGGCAAACGGTCGCGGCTTCCGAAAAAACGCCCGGGGATCGACGCGCTCGAACCCCGGCTTTTGCTGTCAGGTGACCCACTGACGGCGATTGCAATGAACTTTGCCACCAATGACGCCACGCTGCGCGTGGTCGAGGTGGAATATAACCGCGGCACCACGGATGAGCCGGACAACGTCAAGGAAAAGCGGCTGCAGTTGATCCAAGGGATCGACGCGTCGCCGACCACGGCCAACGTGACTGCGGAATACCGCATCGTCTCCATTGATGGACAGAAGCGCGTCGTGACCGGTGCCTGGAACCAGACCAGCACGATCATCGATGTCTTCAACATCACCGGCAATGCCAACAACAATAACCTGAACATCGATCAGTCGATCCTGAGCCTGCATGATGCGGTGCAGTTCAACGTGTCGCTTGGCACGGGCGTCGACGGCATCAAGGGTCCGGAAAAGGGCGAGGGGCTCGTCTGGTCGCTGGATTCCGTCGGGGCGGGGAGCGGTTTGACCGGGGAATTGGCGCTGTTGCAGCCGACCGGCAGCATTACCGACCCCGATCAGGGCGATCGCACGCTGGATAACCGCGTGACGTATGATGGTGGCACACGCGACGAATTCCTGCGTTTCTCGGGAGTGGACTCCATCGCGGCGGAAAGCGCCCGCGATATCGTGTCCGACCGGATCGGCGGGTCCAGGTCCTGGGGTCTGGGATGGAACGGTGATAGCATCGGCCTGCAGAGCGGGGAATCGTCGTTCTATGTTACTGGCGCGGATGGATTTCAGGCGTCGGGCAATACAAACCTGAGCCTGGCGGGACAGACCCGTAGTGGGATTGAGGCCGGTGCCGATATCAACGCGGAAAGCGGTGAGTTGCGGCTGTATCAGGCATTGGACCTCGCGCGCCTTGCGCCGCAGATGTTCGATACCAATGGTATTACCAGCTTTACCGGGACAGGCGGCGCCGATACCGGACGCGCCGCGCGCGGCGTCGATTTCAACCTGCTTGGCGGTTATGACATCTTTTACGGCACCGATGACCTGCTTGAATGGAACGTGACCGCACGCGCGGACGGAACAAGCCCGGAAGCCTCGGTAACGCTTGATTTCTTTGAGAAAAGTGAAACCCCGGCAACGCCGGAAGTCGCGGACCTTTGGATCGACCTGGCCCAGACCGCACAGCTGTTCGGGATCGACGAGATCCGGGGTGGCGACAGCGATGACCGGCTGGTTCTGAACTATGGTTCCGGATTGGTGGTTGCCGTCAAAGGCACGGAAGAAGATGCCAAGCTTGAGATCTCGGGCGGCACTGGCGTTACGAGTGGTTTGTTCCGTGCCGATGACATCGAATATCTGGAAGTCCGCGGCGGCAATTCCGTTCTGAATTACGAGACCGTCAGCTATGACGTGTCGGTTGATTTCGGGTTGAGAACGGCCAGCGGTTTCGAAGAGATTACCGGCTTTATCGGTGTCATCACCGGGGGTGGTGCTGACACCATCATCGCGGCTGCGGACACGGTATTGATTCAGACCGGCGGCGGGGCCGATACGATTACCCTGACGCGGTTCACCTCGGCTGTGACGATTGATGCCGGTACGGGCGTTGACACCTTGCGGGGCGATACCGACGCGCGGTCCAACCGGGTCACGTATGTCGATGATAACGACCCAATCACCCCCGAGCCGGATTTTGATGCGGATGGCAACCTGATTGAGCGCGATCCGATCACGGACTTGCCGATCAACGGGCCATACGACATCACGAATCCGCTGGGCAGCCGCTTTGAAGTCCGGGTGATGGACGGAAATGGCGCGGACGGTATTTACACGACTGTTCTGGCCAACGGGACTGCGCAGGGCGGGACCGTCAACTTCACCGATATCGAAAACATCGAGGGTCAAGGGGCCTCGGGCGATGAAGATCGTCTGGTCCTGAACCTGAGTGCGGGCAGCATTGTGTGGAATGTCACCAATGTTTACGAGGGCGTTGTCGTCGCGGGTGGCGCATCGCTGGCCTATAGCAGCATTGCGCGCGCGCAGAACGCGGGCACGCGGCCCCTGACGCTGAGCTATCTGGGCAATGGCGGTACCATCGGCACCTATGGCGGTGACGTGATCGTTGACCTGACGATTGAGGAGGCCGCTGGCTTCTCGGAATTCAAGGGTGCGGTCAACACGCTGATCGGGACCAACAAGAACGATTCACTGATCGGCAACGCATCGACCACGTTGATCCAAGCGCATGACGGCAACGACCTTCTGGGGTTCGTGAACCTTGATGGTGCCGTCGCACAGGGTGGCGCAGGCGTTGACACCGTCGGGTATCGCTATGCCCAAGGGACGGTCACATTGCTGGCCGGGTCGCTTGCGCAGACAGGCGCGAGCAGCGGGAATGGCGTGGCAACCCTGTCTGGCATCAGCAAGGCGGTTATCCTTGCGCAGGAGTCATTGACGACTGCGGTCGTGATCAACGCTGCCGCGTTCGCGGGCAGCACGGTTCTTCAGGGTGGCGGTGGCATCGACACGCTGACCAGCGGTCTGGGCACGGAAAACGGGTTCCTTGCGTCCGCAGGCAGCGACAGCCTGACGAACACGAGCACTTCGGCTGCGTATTACATGACCGACAATGCGTCCGGAGACTGGACCGTGTCGGACTTCGAGACAGACAAGATCCAGGTCGCCAACGACGGTGTGTTTACTGACACGCTGGTGGGTGTGTTCAACCAGATCCGCATTGGCGGCGATGAGAATGCCAACATCATGACGGCAGCCGCGCTGACGCGTGCCAGCGTTGTGTTCGTGGGCCGGGGCGGCGATGATATTCTGACCGGTGGCCTGCTTGCCGACACCCTGAGCGGTGGGGAAGGGTTCGATACCTTCGTCGGCGGCGGCGGCAACGACCTGCTGCGCGAAGATGGATTCCGGTCCTATGACCTGATCAACGGCGGCCTCTATCATGACAATGCGACCGACACCGGCTATCTGCTGTCGTCGGGTCCGCTGGTTCCCGGCACGAATGACAGTTTCCGGTTGGAAATCGAAGGTTTTGACGGCGTCAAGTTGATGACGGCCGCGATTTCGTTTGATGCAACCGATGCACAGGTGGAGACCGCCATTCAGGCCCTGCGCCAGTTCGATCCGCTGGTTTATGAGCTGACCATTACCCGCGATACCGCCACCGTGCCGAATATCACCGGCATCACGATGGATTTTGTCCGTGCATATGGCGGGCGTGATCTTGGCCTGTCGATGACCGCCTATGTGGGCGGCGTCGCGCAGACCGCAGTCACCCCGGTTGTCGGGACGCGTGCCGGATTGCGGGAGTCGATCACCAGCATCGAAGCGGTCGAGTTCAATTTCGACCTTGATATGCCGGGTTGGGCCAATATTTCCGGCTGGGGCGGAACGGCGACGCTTACTGGTTCGGGTCGTGTTGACCGGGTCATCATTGGTGCAAACCACAGCGTTGATCTGGGCGAAGGCGACGATTTTGTCACCGTCACGGCTGCGGGCGCGTTGAGCCCGCAAGTCACCCTGACAGGTGGCGCCGGTTATGACCGGATCACCGCATCGGGCCAATCCACGCAGTTCCTGACCGATACGACGTTGTCGTTTGCGACGACAGGCGATGCCCAAAAAGTAAACCACGCGGGCTTTGAAGACTTTGTTCTGATCGGCACCGGCGGGGCAGACGAACTTAACGCCTCGGGGCTTCTATCCGGCGCGCTGACGTTGGGGACACTGGTTTCGACGCTGAACAACGGTGCGGGTCTTCCGATCCGCGCGCTGGACAACGACGCGATGTCGGTGGTCAATCGGGACGCAAATGGCGATCCGCTTGCGGCTGTGTCTTTTGACACCGGTGAGAAGGCGTTTGACCTGAAGGTTTTCCATCCTGATGGAGGAGAACCAAGCTATGTCGACCTGACGTCTGATGTCGTCACGATGGCGGATGTGGTTGCGGCATTCAACAAACCGGAAACGGGTCTGACGGCGACCATCACCAATGGTGAGTTGGTGATCACCTCCACACGGACGGGTGCGGGCGACCTGCGGTTTGAAGGTGTCGAGGTCACGGACGCGACTTCCAAGGGCAATTCCGGGACCGTCCAGAATGTCTATATCGATACCTCCATGCTGGAGGCGCTTGGCCTTTCGGATGTGCCGTTCGTTGGCGCGACAGTCACGTCCTCGATGGGCAGTGGCATCTCGGTGATGATCGATGGCGGCGCGGGTGCCGACATTATCGTTGGCTCTGCGGGGAGCGATCTGTTTATTGCCGGCGACGGCGACGACACGATTACCGGCGGCGCGGGCAAGGATCACCTGATCCTGAACCGTGATGGCGTTGGTGGTGATTTCGTGTTCACCGCAACGACCGCTACGGTGGGTGGCACACTTGCGGCGACATTCTCGGGCGTTGAAGTCATCGAGGCCCGTGGCAACAGCACGGCGCAGAGCGTGAATGCCGAACTCCTGACAGGTCAGTTCATCTATCGCACCGGCGGTGGTGCGGATACGATCACCAAATCGCGCGGTGCCGACACGATCATCGTGGAACAGGCGACCGCCGCAATCGTGATGCCGACGATCAACGCTGCGGCTGGTGCGACGACAGCGCATAACGCGGATGACCGCGTGTTCATCGGGGCCAGCGGCACGATTGGCGATTTGTCAGTCTATACGTCCGGCATTACCGACCCGATCACCTTCGGCGCCCTGCCGGAGCGTATGGACGAATTGCGCGTGACGCGTGCCGACGATAGCCAAACCGTTGAACTGGTCCTGTCGGCCGGCGCAACGACATACGGCGCGGGCGTGTTCACGATCAAGGCGGAAACGATCCACGTTCAGAGCGACGTGGTCCAATCTGGCGGGTCCAGCAGCACGAACCGGCTGATCTTCGAGACCGCGAATTTCAGCATGGATCGCGGCACGAGAATTGCGTCGAACGGCGATGTGTTCTTTGTTGGACGGACCGAAGACCGGCGCTGGACGTCTGGGTTCTACCAGATCCAAGCCCTTGATATAAATTATACATTTGGTGCTGCGGATAGCGGGGCAGGTATTGCTGACGTTGAAGGCCGCAATATCCGGATCGACCTGCGCGCGGGCAAATTGCCCGCCGAAGCCGTGTCGACCGGTGATAATGCGGCTGAACCGTCCTTCCTTGATACGCTTACCGGAATCGGCAGGACTCTGCTTGATTTGCTTGAAGGCTTCTCGCTGATCTCGGCGAATTCGCGGATTGTGTCCACGATCAACCTGACGGCGACCGAGCATTCGTCCTTCACCACGACCGGCACCGGCGACCACGGCGATTTCGACATCCGCGTGATCACCGAGGGCGTGAACTACGCCAAGCCGATTGCCATTCTGGCGGGTCTCGCCTTTGGTCTGTCCGAGGCCTATCACACCGTTCAGATCGATAGCTTTCTGACCATTACTGGCGATATGGATCTGCGGTCGGTCGCGGATATGAACAACTCGGTCAAGGGCGACAGCGGTGGCTTGGCCGGCTTCGGCATTGGCATCGGTGTCACGGTCAACCTGATCGAAAATCACGTGACGGTTGCCGCGAAGACCGGCAGCACGGTTGGCGGGAACATGAAGGTTTCGGCCGATACGATCGAACGTATCCAGACAGAAGCAGGCGCGGCCACGGGCGAAGATGGTGTCTTCACTTTGGCGATCGCCGTCGAAGTGGGGGTCAACAACACAAGCGCACGCGTCAGTGGTTTGGACCTGACGGTTGGCGGCAATCTGGTTGTGCAGGCGACCAGCAACAAGCTGTCGCTTGAGAAGAAAATCGGCTTCATTCTGCCGTATCAGACACAAGGCGTGGCGGCATCGGCTGCCACCGGCACCGTGTCGGGCGGCAACTATATCGATGATGCGGTTTCGGGTCTGCTGCCGTTCGGCGCTGCTGGTTCGATCGCGATCAGCAAGCTGGCTGCGAAGGCCAACCCAAGCAAGATCGCCACATGGTTGAACGACAAGCTGGAGGCCGCGCCGGTGCGGCCGGAAACCCAAATCGCGGGTGCGATCAGCGTTCTGGTCGATAATGACGATGTGGATGCGTCGCTGGGTGCAGAGGGCGCGACGGCCAGCCTGATCAAGGTCGGCGGCACGACGAACCTTATCGGGTCAGCCGCGGCGCGGCCGAAGATGACCACAACCGCGCTGGCCTCGAACGAGGGCAGCGACACCGGTCAGACTGACACGGGCGCCAGCATGGCAATCAACGTCGGTGTGATGAACGTCACGGCCGATGCGACCGTGGAAGAAAACACCACGCTGCGGGCGCGCGGCGCGGTTACGATCACGGCGACAGCCGAGAACAAGATTGATCCGCTGGGCCTTTGGGGTGCGAACCTTGTCGGCCTTGTCCGCAATTCAACCGATGCGCCTGCGCACAAGGTTAACCCCGACGTTAAGAAGGGAGGCACCGCAATCGATACAGGCGTTGCCGACGTTACGGCGGGTGACACGGTTGCAATTGACGGCGGGCGCTATGCGGCCGTGAATACCCGGAGTGATGTCACGCTCTTTGGCGAAAACTTCAGCAATACGGCAGAGTGGACGGATGTGACGTCTTCCACCACCGCCGGAAGCACCACGTTCACGGTTGGACGGGCCACCGTTGAATCCGGTGGCGCCGTTGTCGCCGATGGGGTTGTCGATATCGGGGCCGGTGACCTCGTTGAAGTGGGCGGCAAGCGCTATAAGGCTGAACTTGGACGTCTGTCGGTTGATCTGGCGTCAGAGAACTTCACGGACACGACCGAATGGGCCGAGATTACTGCGGGCAGCACCGCGATGAACGTGATCGGCACGGCCGCTACGTATGTGGATGACAACTTCGGACTGGCCGCGAACCTGTTCGACGTCTGGGGCCAAAGCTTTGGACGCGGAAAAGTAAACGGTATCGCGCTGTCGCTTTCGGTTCTGGACCTTGATTTCGAAGCCAAGGCGACCGTGAAGGACGGTGCGAAAATTGTCGTCACCGCCGACGGTGAAGATAATGGCACGATCGGCACGGGCCATGACGTCAATATCAGCGCCTCGGCGCAGAACGACATGATCGCCCTGAACGGTAACTTTGCGCCCTTCGGCCCAACCTCTGGCGACAGCGCCAACCCGGAGCGGAACAAGGGCTTCAAGGTCGGCATGAAAGACTTCTATAAGAAGTATGGCGATAGCATTAAGGGATCGAAGGCCGTCCAGAACCCTGCGGGCGATGGCGAAACCGAAAACGCGTATGGCGCAGCGGTATCCGTGCTTCTTGAGCGGACCTATGCCACGACCCACATCGGTGATGCCACCATCATCGCGAACGACCTGACGGCCAGCAGCAATGCGACCCATCTGAACTTCGGCCTTGCGGCTGCGGGTGGCAAGGGATCCGAACTGTCGTTGAACGGTTCGTGGAACCATACGACGATCGACAGCTCGGCAATCACGAAGATCGGGTCCGGCGCGAACATCACGCTGACCGGGAACCTCGATCTTGATGCGACCGAACTGACGACGATCGTGCAGTTCGCAGGCGCGGTGTCTGTCTCCAACAAGGCTGCGATCGGTATTTCCGGCGTCACGGTCCTGAGCGACCGTCGTGCCGATGTCCTGATCTCGGGCGGCGCGGGCGGCGGCAGCATCGCGGTTGACGGTGAGATGACGATGGATGCCGAGGTCAAGGGCGCCATCATCACCGGGGCAATCGCGGCTTCGGTCGCAAAGCCGGCACCGCCTTCGGCGACGGGCGGCGGCGGGTCAAGCCCGTCCAGCTCAGGCGCGGCCAGTTCCGGCGGCGTCGGCGGCAAGACACCGTCGGGCGTCAGCAAAGGCGCGTCGGCCTCCAAGTCGGGTTTTGCGATTTCCGGCTCGGCGATCGGGTTCGAGGAAGACATCTTCGTCAATACGGACATCGAAGGGCTGGCCAGCCTGACGGCAGGTTCGTTGTTCATGCGGGCGGAAGATACTGCCAACCGGATTCTGGTTGCAGGGTCTGGCGCCATGACCACCACCCAAACCGGTGTCGGCATCGCGGGCGCATTCGTCGTCATCGACAGCCAGAAGGAAATCGGGTCGCGGATCTCGACCACGGATGCCACCGCACTGCTGCTGAGTGCCGGAACCTTGACGATGCGTGCACGCGACAACTCGGGCTATTTCAGCCTGGCGGTCGGTGTCGCCGTGTCGAAGGGTTCCAAGGGCGTGGGTGTGTCCGGGTCGGTCACCGTGACCGTTGCCCGCACCGAGATTGAGGCCGGCCTTTACGGCAAGGCCGCGCGGCAGATCACATTGGGCGCTGCAACCGCTGTTGATATCTCGGGGCGCAACGATGCGCTTTGGCTGCATATCTCGGGTGCTGGCGCATATGGTAGCGCGGCAGGCGTCGGCGTTTCCGTCGGCGTGGCCGTGATTGCCAGCTTGGTCGAGACACATCTTGACCATGTTGTCATGGGGGCAGCCGTTCAGGCGGCATCGCTGTCGGTGCAGGCCGTCAACTCCATCCACCTGATCAACCTGAGCTTTGGCGCGGCCGTCTCGACGGGGGGCGGTGCGAAAGGCGCTGGCGTGGGCATGGTTGCGATCAACGTCTATGACGCGAGCACGGTGGTGGAGTCCACTGGCAGCACCGTCGCCGTTGGTGGCACGGGCGCAATCGGCCTGACGGCATTTGACGAAAGCACAATCGTGGCCACCGCAGGCGGGCTTGCGGTGTCGACCGGGAAGGTCGCCGTTGGTGTTGCTGTGGCCGTGAACATCGCGGGTCAGGCAACGAATGATGCGAACCAGTCCCGTGGAACCGAGGTTCTGCTGACCGGGTCGTCGCTGACCAGCGGTTCGGGATTGTTGTCGGCGATTGCCGTCACCGATCTGACGATGGTTTCCGTCGCGGTCGGTGTCGCGGTTGCCAAGAGCTTTGCCTTTGCGGGCAGTGCAGCGGTCAACCGCAACGATATTGGGACCAAGGTCATCATCGACGAGGCCTCGACGCTTGCAGGGTCGGGTTCGATGCGCGCCGAAGCGGTCAACGTATCGGATCACACCACCATTGCTGGCGGTGTGGGCGTGTCGTTCGACCCATCTTCGGGTGGTGCAGGCGGTGCTGGCATTGCCATCACGCTGGTCGACACACCGGTGACCACGCAGGTCAACGGCACTGTCACCATGTCGGGCGATGCGTCGATCATTGCGCGCGCCAATCAGGTCAATGTGACGATCGCCATCGGCGGTGCAGGCTCTGGCGGGTTCGCCCTTGGTGGGTCGGTCGCGGTGACCACGATTGACGGTGATGTGACCACCTCGGTTGCGCCGATATCGGCCAAGACATGGGCCGTGCGCGACCTGACGGTTGCGGCACAGGAAAGCTCCACCGTGGTGTCCATCGCGGGTGCGGTCGGCATCGGCCTCAGCTATGGCGGCGTTGGCGCCGCGTTCGGTGTGATCACCAGCGACCGCTCGATCTTGTCCAGCGTCAACGGGCCGGTAACGGTCAATGCGTCCGGCCATGTGCAGATCACGGCGGGTTCACGCAAGCCGGTCGGCGCAGGGACGGACAACGCCTTCCTCGACAGCGCGATCAGCGGGCTGGGCGATGATGCGTTCTCGCAAGATGACAATACGCTCGACAAGTCGGACCTGCGGTCGCAGATGATCAACATCACCGCCGCAGTTGGCGGATCGAAGATGGTCGGCGTGGGCTTCAACCTTGCCTATACCGAGGTCGACCGTGAGATTAAGGCGTCGGTCAGCGGCGGCGCGATCTTCAATCTGACGAATAACTCCACCAGCGCGATCATCGATGGCGAAGCCGGCCAGACCAAGGGTCTGCTGGTGAAAGCGGATGACGCGAGCGGCATCGTTGTCGTATCGGTGGGTGCGGCCGCAGCTGTCGGACCGGACCAATCCATCGCCATCGCGGTTGCAGGCAGCGTTGCCTATTCGAACATCGACAGCTCGGTCATCGCCGAAATCGGCGATGCCACTGTCAATCTGGCCAATCAGGCCGATCTGGGCGTGCTGGCGCGCAACGACTCGACAATCATCTCGGTTGCCATCGGCGCTGCGGCTGCTGTTGGTGGCACGACGGTTGGCGGCGCGGTCGGCTTCTCGGCCGCGGTCAACAAGATCTCGGGTGAGGTGGGCGCACGTCTTTCAGGCAACGTCACCGCAACTGGTGGCGGCAAGGTCAACAACATCTACGTCGACGCGGAAAACACTGCGTTCATTGTGGCCGTTTCCATCGCGGCCGCAGTTGCCGCAACGACCGGGACGGTCGGCTTTGCAGGCGGCGGCGCAGGCAGCGGCAACATCATTGCCGGTGCGACATATGCGGTCGTTTCCGATGCCACGATCCTGAACGCAGACGCGATGTCGGTGAACGCCATGGGCGATGCCACGATTACCGCAGTTGTGGTGGGCATTGCCGTTTCGGTTGCAGGCGGATCGGGCACCAGCCTGTCCTTCTCGATCGGTATTGCGGCGGCGTCGAACGAAACCCAAGGGCTTGACAGCAACATCGTCGGGCTGCCTGCGGGATCCGGTTATGTGGTCGCGGCGCGGGTTGCGGACAGCTCGGTCATTCTGGATGGTGCCTTGGCCGTCGATGCCCGGTCTGAAAACACGATCACGGCCGTGGTGCTTGCAGCATCTGTCGCGGTGGCATTGACCGGCGGCTTTGGCCTGTCGGGTGCCGGCGCGGGTGCCGGGGCCGGGAACTATGGCTCATCGCGGGTTCTGGCGGAAATCGTGGGAAGCACCGGCAACGACCGGACGGTTGCAAACGGCATCCATGTGGGTGCGGTGAACCTTTCGAAGATTACCGCAGTGATTGGGTCGGCTGCAGTTGCCGTCGCGGTGGGCGGCGGTTCCAACATCGCCTTCTCGATCGCGATCGGCATCTCGATCAACTCGATCGATGCATCCACGGTTGCACGGATCAGCGGCTTCACCGCTGCTGGTGCGTTGAACGCCAAGGGTGGCGCGCTTGAGGTTCTTGCCTCGACCGACACCGGATCAGACAAGCTTGAGATCAACGCGACGTCCGTCGCCGCGTCGGTGGCGGTTGCCGCAGGCGGCGCCACGGGTATCGCGCTGGCAGGTGGTGGCGCGAATTCCATCAATGACATTACCGGTCAAACCATTGCCGAGTTGACGAATGTCGGCGCTGGCAGTGCCGGGTCGGTGACTGTCAAGGCGCAAAACAAGATCGATATCGACGCCAACGTGGTCGTCATTGCCGCGGGCGTGGGTGCTGCGGGTGCCGGTGGTGCCGGGGCAGCCGCGATCGGTGGGGTTTATGTCTCCAACGAGGTCGGAAGCTCCACGGACGCATTTGACGTGATCGCACGGGTTGCCAATGCACGCATGACCGTGAGCGGCGACATGATCGTCAAGGCTCAAAACGATACGCGCATCTTCGCCAATGGCGACGCGGTTTCCGCCGCCGTTGCCGTATCCAGCGACGTGGCTGGCGCGCTATCGGGTGCTGGCGCTGGCGTCTACAACGACGTTTACGTGAACACATTGGCCGAGGTTTCGCGGTCTGCGGGACCGATCAACGGCCTCAATACCATGTTGACCGTTCGCAGCCTGAGCGTGGAAGCCAAGGATAACGCCGATATCGAAGCAATTGCGGTGGGTGCCGCCGTTGCCGTGGGTGTCGGCGGGCTTGCCGTCGGGGTCGCGATTTCGATCGGTGTGGCGATTGCCGAGAACACCGTGTCGAACAGTGTCCTTGCCGAAATAAAGGATGGCGTGCTTGGTCCTGACCAGATGGTCGTGGCCGGCGTTGCCGGTGTGCCCGGTGTTCCCGCAGTGATCTCGCAGCCGCCGTCAGGTCCGGCGATCGTAATCACGCCCGCAGTGCCCGCGATTGCGCCCACGGGTGGCAACATCACCGTGGTGGCAGATAATGACGCCACCGTGTTCGGCACGGCGGTTGCGGCCTCGGTTGCGGCCTCGTTTGGCCTGTTTGGCGGCATTGCCATATCGGGTGCGGGTGCGGCCGTTCACAACGCAGTCGACAACAACAGCGAAGCGTTCATCACCAACGCGCGGCTGACAGCCTATAATGGCAATATCGATGCCATCGCGACGAACGACACGATTTTGAAAGCGCGTATCGTCACGGTTGCCGCTGCGGTCAGCGGCGGCATCATTGCCGGCGCGGGTTCGATCGGTGTGTCGATCCTCAGCAGCAGTGTCGGCGGCGAAAATGCGACGGATCGGTCGCATCGCACGCGGGCGGTGGTCACCAACAGTGACCTGACCGCCGGGCGCAACGTCACGATCAAGGCAGACGCGAAGGAAGAGCATCGCGTTGAGGCCGCCACGGCATCGGTCGCGGTTGCGATCGGTTTGGGCGGGTCGGTTGCCGGTGCGGGCATCGGCGTTTCGGTAACGAACTATTCAACCGTCGAGGCGATCTCGACCAACAGCCTGATCTACGCAGGCGGCGATATCAGCGTTCTGTCGTTTGCCGAAACGCTGGTGAATGACGCCGTGCCGAACGGTTCGGGGTCCACCATGGTGGGCGTTGCGATGTCGGTGGGTCTTGGCGCGGTTGCGATCAACGTCAGCATCCTGCGGGTCGAAGTTGAAAATACGTCGCATGCAATTGTCAGTCATTCCAACCGCGCCGGTCGCGTGCTGGAAGCGGGCGGCAATATCAACGTCAAGGCTGACTCCATCTCGCGTCTGCTGGATCTTAACGGTGTGGGCGTCGCGATTTCGGGCGGCGGCATCTCGGCCACCGGTGGCGGTCTGGAAATCACGCTGACCGTCAATAACAGCGTCACGTCCATGATCGATCTTTCGGGCAAGGATTCCGAAGTGATCGCCACATCCGGCACCGTGAATGTAGAGGCGAAAGACACCGCCGAGTTCGACTCCAACGTCGCCAACATCAACCTCGCGATTGCGCCGATCGGTCTGGCCGTCGGTGCCGCAGTCATGAAGACACGCCACAGTTCCACCGTGGCCAGCACGATCAAGGACGCGCGGGTTACCGCCAAGATCGTCCGGGCAACGGCCCTGTCCGATGTCGACATCAAGGATGTCGGCGCGACCGGCGTCAGCGTCGGCACCATCGCGGTCGAGGTCAACGTTGCGCGCGCCGAAGCGGCGGGCACGGTTACAACGACGATCGACAACGCCGTTCTGGTGGGTGAACAAAGCGTGGATGTGACCGCCTATGCGGACCTGTTCCTGCGGTCTTCAACGCTTGGAGTTTCCGCCGGTTTGGGCGCCATCGGTTCGATGACGGCCTTCGCGGAAGCCGGGCTTGGTGCGGATAATGACAACGGCGCCGATGATGCGAACGCCGACAGCCTTGTGGTCTTCAAGAACAACGTCGAGATCATCAGCCGTCAGCTGAACGTTCTTGCCGATCTGGACAACGACATGTTCGTTGACACCACGGCCGGTGGTGGCGGCGGCTTTGTGGCCATCGGTGCGGTCAGCCATGTGCGTGACAACACCACCTCGGAAATCACGGTCGGCTCCAACACCAAGATCACGGCGGATGGTGTGAACATGGCGGCCCGCGCCGAGCGCGAGCTTGACGGAAACGCGGATGCCAACAGCTTTGCCGCCGCCAGCGGCGCGGGGGCGTCGTTGAAGCTTACCGCGCTTGGTGACGCGCGGATCACATTCGCGACGGGCACCGGCGAGAACGACCGCACGAAGATCATCGGTGAATCGGTCGAGATCGTAACGTACAACAAGGTCTATAAGGAGGCGGTCGTTAGCACCAACGGCCAGCCGGCAAAGTTGTCGTCCAACGTGTCTTCGGGCTCGGGGAACCTGCTTGGCCTGACAGTGATCGGGACCGATGCAAGGATCGGTATCGTCTCTGACTCGCTGACTGACCGTTCGCGCTCGGCCGTCGATCTGGGCGATATCTGGATCAAGGGCGAGGGAACCTTCAAGAACCCCAGCCGCGTGGTCGTGCGCGCCCTGACCGATCACTCTGTCGCGGATGCGGTCGAAGTCTTCGCGCTTTCGGGTCTTGGCGGCCTTGCCGTTTCGACAACCGATCAGACGATCGATGCCGAAACCGACGTGTCCATGGACGGTGCGTTCATCGACAACCTTGGCGGCGACGTGAAGGTCGAGACGCGTGCAAACATCCGTAACACCGCCGATGGTGCGGTGTTCCAGTCTGGCCTTGTTTCGGCCAACCTTGGTATCGACGTAAAGGCCATCACGAACTCGGCCACCACGATCGATCTGGACAATACCGATATCGAAGGTCTGCGCGTCGAATTGAGCGCGGGTAAGGCCAACAACACCGTGAACTCCATGGTTCAGCGGACGGCGGCGAACGGCTCGCTCGTGTCGCTGGGCATCTCGCTTGGGGTTGCGGTGCAGACGAACACCACCAACCGGGTAGCAGCCGTCGATATCGATGGCGCAACACGGATCAACAGCGCCGGCAACCTTGTGATTTCGGCCGAACGCGGCCTGTTCCAGACCAGCGATGATGGTCTGGTGCTGGTTCTGGCGGTCCCGCCATATGGTTACAACGTGGCCAATCAAGGCAGCCACGGTGGTTCCGCCAACGTGAACATCGATGCGGCCGCGCGCCTGCGGGCTGGCGTGAACTATCAGACGATCTATGAAGTTGCCTATGTCGGAAACGGCGCGCTCAACCGCTGGAACGGCCCGGATATCGCCATCAACGGTGATGGGTCTGCGCGGCAGTTGGATAATACCGTCACGCGCGGAGAGAACGACTCTCCGGCCAAGGTTGGCACCGGCACCGAGAAGGAAATCATCCTCGGTGTGGATAACAATCAGGACTACGTGATCCAGTATTGGGACGCGGACACACTGGCGACCGACCTTTACGCCGGTGATATCGTTCAGCTTGAGCAGGTGAACATCGATAGCAACGGGGCAAAGGGGACGGGTGGAAACTATTACCGGTTCCTTGGCGAAGGTCCGATGGCGATCGTGACGCAGGCGACGGATTACACCAACACCGCGCTGTGGCAGAATCTGGGCGCTTCGCCGTCGACATTCATTGTCGATCAGGCCTTTGGGTCCAACGCGAACGCCTATATGCGGGCTGCCTTCTATCAGCAGATCGCCGTGATCCGCCCCGGCAAGATGGACAACCCGACCATCAGCGTCGGCCAGCTTTCGACGCTTCTGGCGACGCAGTACCAGCAGATCCGCGAATGGATGCGCGAGCACAACAGCAACGCCGAAGCACTGGTGCGTTACGCAGCCCAGCTTGAGCAGATCGAAACCCAGATGATCGCCTTGGGCCTTACACCGCCCAGCGGAAGCGGTGATGACGCCATCATCGAAGAAAACCTGCCTGCGGTTTTCCTTGAAATCCCGAATATCGTGGCCGCTCCGGGCTCGATCTTCATTCAGGCCGAAAACGCCGCATCGGCTTCGACGCTTGTCGACAACGCCACCACCACGGGTCCGACCTTGCTGGCGCACAAAGATGTGCAGATCGACGTGCGGTCGGATGTGTTCATGATGCACCGCGTCAATGACGTTGTGATCGCGAATACGAAAGTCGCCCGGTTCAGCGAACTGACCGGTGACTATACCGAATTCTATCCCGGCAATATCTATGCCAACGACCGCCTGATCGGCGGGGGAAGCAGTTCGAACGGATCCGCGCAGATCAATGTGACGATCAACGCGGTCAACCGGTCGACCTATGAATACGTGAACGAGATCGCCGTGGCTTATGCGGCGAACAATTCGTATCGGGCAATTCCGGGCGATGAAACTTCGGCGCTTATTTCTGCGACCTTGCCGGATCTGCCGCCAGATCTTTACCTGCTTGGCTCGATCGTAAACGATCTTGGCAACGTATCGGTCCAGACCACTGTTGGGGCGATCCGCCTGACCGGTGTCATTCTGGCGAAGACAGTCAACATCAAGTCCGGCGGCGATTTCGTTGTATCGACCGACTGGTACCACGCCGGCGCCAACCCACGGACCAACACGGGACTGGGATCAGGCGAGTACAGCAACAACAGCAAATTCATCGGGTTCCTGACGCCGTCCAATTTCAGCACAAAGGGCGCGGTCAACACCCTGACCGCTACTGCGGCAAGTACTTTTGGCCAAGCGTACCTTACCGAGCGGAATTTGGCGGCAAGCCAATCTGCCGTGGTGGCCAATGGTGTCGTGTCGATCGTGGCAACCAATGTGAACATCAACGGGCTTATCCAGTCCGGGGTGCAGTCGGCCTCGATGACAATCCCGGAAACCTTCACAGCCCCGTCGACCAGCCGGTCGCTGGTCGGGACCAACGATGAGGGCCTGTTCGGGATCGTATACGGCAACATCAACGGCACGCAGGTGCCGCTGTCGGGCCGGTGGGACGCCAACGAAAAGGCCATCATTCTGGACGATATCGATTTTGCCGGTGGCCGGATCGAGATCACGGGCAACGTCTTCTCCACCGGGAACGGGTCGCTGAAGGTGGCGTCGGGCTATGCGGATGTGACCATTCGCAACTATTCCAACGTGAAGCTGATCACGAACGTGATCAATACCAGCCGCGACCGTCAGGGTGTGATCCAGATCACTGATACGCTGGATATTCCGGCCAAGAACCCCGCAACTCCGGATGCCTATGTCGCGAAGCGCACGGTGTTTACCGAGGATGCAGGCGGCATTCTGGTTGAAGCGTTCCGCGGTGACATCACACGCGACAGCGAAGGCAACTTTGAAGGCGTCCAGTTCACGTCGCTTGCTGCAGCGCAGCGCGTCAATGCCCTGACCACAACCTACACACCGAAAACCGGAACCTACTATGTCTGGACAGAAGGCCAGTCGAGTGTCGTTCAGGAGATCTATACCGAGTACTGGAAGACCTTTAACTTCATCTTCAATTTCCCGTCTGGCAGTGGCACGGAACTGTCGCGGAATGTCGAAGAATTGAGCGATAGCCCGCTTCTTGAAAGTGAAGGCACGCAAGATATCGCGGCCCTTGCCGCTGCGTTGGGCATCGACCCGACAGCGGCGACCAACGCCGAGATCATCGGCCGGTTCAAGAACATCTCGAACGTTGCGGTTGAGTTGACCAATGGCAATATTGTCCGCCATGACTTCACTCCAGCCGGCGGCACTGCGACGACGGTGTATTACATCTATTCGCCGGAAGATGCTGGAACCAAGCTTGAGGTCGAATTGAGCCTGCTGTTCGAGGCGGATGGCACGATTGACCCTGATAAGTACGCAGGATTTGAACTGTACGGGGGCACGACAACCTTCGACGCAAACAAGCGCGACTTCGGTCAGTACCTGTCGACCTTCAAGAACTTTGACCAGACCAAGCGCGAATGGACCGAGGGCGGCGGCTATCTGAAGAAGAAGACCAAGTATCGTGAGACGACCACCACCGAGGGCCTGAAGAAATACTGGGACATCGGTCTGAAGGCGAGCCACGCGGTCAATATCGAGTTCCTGGCTGGTAGCGCGATCCCGACGGTGCGGATCGAAAGCGTGGGCGAAGTGAACCTTGCGGGCGATATCCGCACGGCGCCCGATGCCCATGTCTATATCAACGGGGAATTCTCGACGCCCAGCAAAGCGTTCGGCCGGAACGGTGGCAGCGTGATCGCCACGCAAAACGTGTCGATCAGCGGCAAGTTGCAGGCCGTGCGCACGAACGGCATCTTCGACTCGGTTTTGGTGAACTTCATCGCGGAACCGCCTGTAGCAGCACAGACTTTTGCAGCTCAAGCGTTCAGTTCCGGCCCCGGCGGCGCGCCGCAGATGCTGATGATGATGTCCATGGCGGTCACGCCTCCGCCGACGGCTTACATGTCGCCGGTTGTTCCGGCACCGACGGATGTTCCCTACGAGCTTGACATCGAAACCACTGTGGAAATCCGCCTCGATCTTGGCTCAAACACCAATTCCGACGGCTTTGTCGTTGTCAAACGGGCTTGGACCACGGGTGGTCTGGTCTACATCAGCGCGCCGCAGGGTATCTTTGCGTCCGCGTCGACGAATGCCGCTGATCCACACATCAGGGCCGACCGGATCGAGTTGCAATCCACCCAGTCCGTGGTTGGCACCGCCGATCGCGCCTTGCGGATCGATACCAACCATCTGGCCGTCAATGGCGGCTTCTCGGGTGCTGCAGGGCTTGGCCTGAACGTGGTTGAGGTTTCGGGCGATCTGCATCTGGTCAGACCGGAAAACATCCGCACCAGCTTTGTCCGTACGGACCAGCAGGCAGAGGGTGAGCTTGGTTCGATCTCCGTTGGATCGCTTGAGGGGGTAGTCCGTCTTACAGCCCTCTCGGGGTCAATTCTGGATTACAACTTTGAAACCGACGGTGCGATGACCGATGCACGCATCGCCGCCTACCAGTCGCGTCTTGGCCTGAGCGAAGGCAACCGCACGATTGCGGGGCAGCAGATCGACAACCGGGTGCGGTCGGATTACCAGGTTTACAATGATTACTGGAACCTGATCCGCACACCGAACCCAGGTTTACAATGATTACTGGAACCTGATCCGCACACCGAACGGTCCGGGGCCTGTGGGAAGCGACCTGACGGCGCTTCAGTCCTTTGATGATCTGGTGGCCAATACGGTCGCCGCGTCGCAGGCTGCCGCAGATGCGAAAATCGCCAAGGGTGAAACGCCGGATCCGGTATTGACCGAAGCGCAGGCGCGGGCGCAGCAAAACGCGCGGTTCACTACGGTTCACGCTGCGGAATACGATAAATCCTTCCGCAATACCGTGACCTATCAGCAGTATTACGCGGTGATCTGGAGCGCGACCGAGTCTGCCGATCTGGACCAGATGAGCACCTTCATCGCCGAGGTTGATCGGCAGTTGGTGGACGATCTGGCAGGCAATGTGGCGCAGACCTATGGCGCCATCCATGCAACGCTGGCAGATGACGATGTCGCGACAAACAGCGATGTGCGTCTCTATATCGAGACGATGCACACCGACGCAGGCACCAAGGCCGATCTTGCCAGCCTTGCGGGCTTCCAAGCCTATGTGACAAGCACATTGCCGGTGGCAGCGACCCCTGAACAGACCACAGCGGCAAACGACGCGGCATTGGCCAAATTCCAAGACATCCATGATGCACTGTGGTCGTTCCAGAACGCGCGGCTTGTGTCCTATATCGACGTTATTCGTGTCGATACGCAGGATGAGGGCGACAAGGATGGTGTCGGCGTTTATCTGGATGTCTGGAGCCAGTTCCAGACCGACAGCGCGCGCAATACCGCATCTGAAATTGCGGCGGCCATTGCGGCAGGTACGTTTGACGGTTTGTATGACGTCCTTGATAATCTGGGTGCGCCGATCAGCTTTGTTGGCGCGGCTGCGAAGACCGCGATCGAAGCCGATCTGACGTACAAGTTTGCTGAGCTGCACGCCGAGAACAAGGATCGGGAGGCGAAAGACAGCTATGTTGTCAGCCTGTTCCTTGAGGATGCGGCCCGCGATGCGGCAATCGATGCAGAGTTGCAGCGTCTTGTCAGCCTGAACCAGACCTTGCCCGCCGCGGTGGCCAAGGCGCTGTATCCGCTGCTTCAGGTCGGAATGATCTCGGGTGGGGCCACGGCAGCAGGCGAAAACGCCAACATCATCGCGCATGAAGTTATCCTGAACGCCGCAGGCACTGCCGTTGGCCAAGGCCAGATCGGTACGCTGACCGAGCCCAAGGATATCGATTTCACCGCACCGATCGATCAAGATGCCAGCCTTTCGGCTGCCGAAAATCAGGCACGGCTTGATGCGCAGAACCTGCGCCGTGCGCTGCAGATCCAGGATATCGTTGATGTCGTGCACCAGATTTATGTGCGCACGGGATCGGAGATCATCTTGTCGCCGGGTCAGGCCCCTGAGCGGGATGCCTTGGCTGCGGATACTACAAACTGGACCGCGCTGAACCTTGTCTTTGGTGATTTGACAGACGGAAACCGCCCGACGGTTACCCTTGCGAATGGTGATGTTCTGGGGCTTTGGAACACTTGGAACGAAGGCGCTGATGCAACCGCGCGGACCTACAAGCTGTTCAAATACACCGGCGGTGGCACGACGTTCGATCCGCAAGCGATTGATTGGGTCAACAATGTCCCGGCGCAGTTCGCCGAGATCGTGAACATCGAGACCGTTCCCGAAACCGGGTCGGTCACGATCAGCACCGGCGACGTTTTCGCCGATCTCTGGGATGTGCGGCGCGTGTCGGTTCGTCCGTTCGCGGATGTGAACCTGCGGTCTGTGACAGACACCACCGCGATGTGGCTTGAGATGACATCGACCTCGATGGCCGGTATCGGCCATGACGGCGACGTCTTGAATGTGCGTGCGGCCAATAGCGGCGGCTTCCTTCGTCTTCTGACGACCGGATCGCTGATTGACGGATCGCCGAACGGCGTGGCGGCGGCCTCTGCGGTTGAATACATCAGCCTGATTGCTGATGGATCGATCGGTCAGGACGGTCGGGCCTTCACGATCAATGCCAGCGGCGACAGCGTGTTGCTGCTGCAGGCGGGCGCAAGTGCCTATGTCCATCAACTGGGTGGTGATCTGACTGTCCAGCGTGCGTTGGTTGGCGGCGATCTGGAACTGACCATGGGTCAGACGCTCAGGATCGGCGATATCGATGCGGGCGCACGGGTGACCCTCAACATCGGTGGCGATGTGCTGGATCAGGCCGGTGACGATGCGGATCCGTCCGCAGACATCACGGCAACTGCGCTGACGCTGTACGTCACGGGCGATTTCGGCAAAACCGGTGAGCGGATCGAGATTGACCTTACCGAAGAGACCAACGGCACCGTTGGCGGCGACCTGTTCGTCCACGACATCAACTTCTTCACCCTTGGCGGCACACTTGCCGTCACCGGTGCGGCCGATGTGCTGAGTGAGTTGTCCATGATCGGTGCGGCGCGCAGCATGCTGAGCGCGAATGGCATCATCTTGCGGTCGGTGCTGGGCGATATCGGTGTGATCGATCCGCTGCAGCGGTTTGATATCCTGCTGACCGGCGGCGGACTGCTGACGGCAACTGCGGTGAACAA
>JAFMHK010000004.1:0-18479 GCA_017854585.1 Paracoccaceae bacterium | reverse complement strand
ACAGCGATGAATACATCATCAACCGCAACAGCGGTGCAGTCACCAACGTCATCACCGTTGCCGATGCCGGCGCGGATAATGATGGCGCCGATATCCTGACGATCAACGGGCGTGATGGCGAGAAGGACATTGTTCTGGTCCGCAAGGAATTCATTGCCCTGCTGAACGAGGACGTGAGCGGCGCCACCACCGACAAGTACGAGCGGATCGTCTATGCCGGCGTGCGCAACAACGATGAGTTCAACGTCAACGGCCGGGTGCGTGTCAACGCGCTTGGTGGTGACGATGAGTTCTATTCCGACGACACGTCGACCATGATCACGCTGGATGGCGGCGCCGGTGAGGACTTGTTCCAGATCGGCCAGATGTTCGGCTCGGATCGTGTTTCACCCAATGTGTTGCTTGGCGACGAAATCGAGACCAACGAAACCACCCAAGGCTTCTTGTCGGTGGGCAACAGCCACCCGATGATCGTCTATGGCGGCACGGAAAATGACACGTTCAATGTCTATTCCAACAAGGGCCTGACCAAGCTGTTCGGTGAAGATGGCAACGACCTGTTTGTGGTTCGCGCCTTTGTGCTGGCAGATGACGAAACCAAGACTGCGGGCGGCGGCGATGCCGAGGCCTTTGGTGGCGATGGGGATGACAGCTTCCTCTACAACATCAACGCACCGCTTGCGATTGATGGTGGGTCGGGCACCGACACCATCGTGGTGCTTGGCACCGAACGGGCCGACAGCTTCTTGATCACCGAGCAGGGTATCTTTGGCGCTGGTCTGAACATCAGCTTTGAAGGGGTCGAAAAGGCCGAGATTGACGGTCTGGAAGGCGATGACACCTTCTATGTGCAGTCAACAGCGGCCAACATGGCGGTCACCGTCATCGGCGGCCTTGGCTCTGACTTCATCAGCATTGGGGGAGACGTGACCAACGACATCGTCTCGCTTGAGGTTGAAGGCAGCTCGGGCATCGTGAACCACGCGGTGAATTCGCTTGACCCGGCCTTCAACGGCAACTTCGTCGATGGCCTGCGTCTGAACGTGGCCAATGAAAACTCGGGCCTGTTCGAGATCAATTCCAGTGGTCTCGACATCCTGAACGAAGGCGGCACCGAAGGTTACTACGAGATCCGTATGACGCAGGCGATTGCCGCCACGGCATACCTGACCGTATCCGCATCGCGTTCGTCGACGCAGGACCGCAACCTTGCGGGTGTCGTGAAGGCGAATTCGGCGCTGGTTTCGACCAGCTCGGGAAGCGGTTATGAGTCTGCCAAGGTTCTGACCTTCACGAATACGACCGCATGGCAGAGGGTCTATGTGCAGGCGCCGCAGGACGACGCGGCCGAAGGAACGCGTGGCGTTGTCGTTAGCCATCAGGCCTTGGCGGCCTCTGGCACGGATGCCGCAACGGCGACGAAGATCAACACCACCAAGGTTGCGAACGTCGAAGTGACGGTGTTCGATGATGACGCATACGGCGTCCGCGTCGCGGGCAACCCATCGTCCATCGATATCGCCGAAGGGGCCGCAGGCAAGACGCTGACGCTGACCCTGTCGCGTGAACCCGATGCCACTGAGGAAATCTTCTACGACATCGAATATCCGAACACCGACTATACCGTGACCAGCACCAACACGACCTTTACCGAGGTCGTGGACGGCAAGCTGCGGGTGAAGTTCACCGCCGCCAACTATGCCACGGGCGTTGAAGTGACGGTGGCCGCGATTGAAGACATGATCGAGGAAAACCGTGAGCGGCAGCCGCTGACCATCACGTTGAACACGACCGAGACCACCCAGGCGACCTGGGTTGACCTTGCCGATCCGACCGAAGTGGACGTGCGGATCTTTGATAACGACAAGGGCGAGGTGCTGGTTGCCGAAACGGATGGCGACACGATTGTTTCGGCCTCGTCGCCGGACAGCTACACGCTGGTTCTGTCGAAAGCGCCTATCGCCGATGTGGTCGTGTCGGTCCTGACCGACGGTCAGACCATCGCCAACAGCACTGATACGCGGTGGAACAACACCGCCAAGACGGTGACGTTCACGGCGGCAAACTGGAATCAGCCGATCACCATCGATCTGACGATAGGAACCGTGGTGACCGAACCGCAGCCCACGATCGACCCCGGTGCCCAGAACCATCTGGTTTCGGGTATTCAGGGGCCACTGTTTGTCTTTGGTGGCGTCGGAGCGGGAGCGGATCGTGCGATTGCGATCGCCAAGACGCTTCCGAACGAGCTGAACACCGATCTGCCCAACGTCACCAGCCCGGTGAACGAGGACGAACAGACCGACCGTCTGGTTGTCTTCAACGATGGCAGCGGCGCGATCCAGTCCGGCACGATGACCGAGACCAACATTTCGGGCTTCGACATGGGCTCGATCGATCTGGAGCTGAACTTCGGCACCGCAGCCGTCGAAGATATCCGGACCTTCAAGGCCGGCATCAACTATGAGCAGTTTGAAGTGGTTGAACTGCTTCTGGGTTCGAACAACGACACGCTGACGATCGAAAGCACGGCCCTGAACGCCCTGACGGTTGTTCACGGTGGTGGCGGAAACGACAACATCAGTGTTGTTGCGACCTCGGGGACGGCGAATGCGGGCGGTGCAGACCGGACGCTGGCGATCTTCGGCGACACGACCCAAGATGGTCTGCGTTACAACAGCCGGACCGGTGCGCTTGATGGGTCGGGCCGCGAGTTCCCGCTTGGTGGCGGCAATGACGTCATCGACGTCAGCAAAGCGGGCGGTTTCGTGATGGTCTACGGTGGGGTCGGCAACGACAACATCACCGGCAGCAACTTCAACGATCACCTGCTGGGCGGTTCCGGCGATGACACGATCAACGGGCTTGGCGGGAACGATCATATCTACGGTGACAACGGTCTGAACATTAATCAGTCGGTTCGCCTTGATCAGCAGCCACAGTTGATTTCCATCGTGATCGAACAGGTCGGAACAGCGAACTTCAACGCCTTGACCGGCGATGCCCTGCTGGCACCGGGCGCGGATGTGATCTCGGGGTCGGGCAATAACGTGATCCTCACGGATTTCGGCCTGATCGAACAGATCGCAGGCACCAACCGGGCGTTTGATACGGGCAGCATTGTCAACGTACAGTCGCAGCGCGAAACTGAAGGCGGCGCGGACGTGGTGACGATGGGCGAAGGCGTCGACGTCGTGATCGGTGGCAACGGTTCGGACATTCTGAACGTTGGCAATGGTGGTAGCGTGATCATCGGCGACAACGGCCAGATCGACTTCGACCCGGCGACGCAGGGGCTTGACCTGATCGTCAGCAGATCCGTTGAGAATGCGGGCGACGACACGATCACGGCGGGTGAGGGCTATGACTTCGTGATCGGCGGCACGGGTTCCGACAGTGTGACCGTCGGTAATGGCGGCAGCACGATCCTTGGTGACAACGGCGAGATCGACATCGATATCCCGACGCAGGTCATCGACCGGATTGTCAGCAGGTCTGTTGAGAATGCGGGCGACGACACGATCAGTTCGGGCGAAGGCCTTGATTTCGTGATCGGCGGCACGGGTTCCGATAGCGTGACTGTCGGTAATGGCGGCAGCGTCATCCTTGGCGACAACGGCGAGATCACCATCGACCCAACGACGCGAATCGTCGAATTGATCGTGAGCACAGCCGTTGAGAATGCGGGCGACGACACGATCAGTTCGGGCGCAGGGTTTGACTTCGTGATCGGTGGCACCGGTGCCGACAGTATCAACATCGGCAATGATGGTGGCGCGATCCTTGGTGACAACGGCCAGATCGACATTGATCCGGCGACAGGCAACCTTGTCGAGATGGCCACGAGCGACAGCGCCTTTGGCGGCAGTGACAGCATCACCGCAGGCGATGGATCGACGTTCGTCTTCGGCGGGTCAGCGGGCGATATGATCACGACCGCAGGTGGCGATGATGTCATCGCGGGCGATCAGGGTCACCTGACCTTCCTGAGTGGTGTGCGGTCGCTGTTTGAAAGCCCGATCGAAGACCCGGCGTATGGTGGCGACGACACCGTCAGCACCGGGGCTGGTGATGATTGGGTGATCTTGGGTGAAGGCAACGACGAGGCGCTCAGCGACTCGGGCCTGAACATCGTTCTTGGCGATGCAGGCCGGATCGAAGGCGAAGGAACAACCGGCATCTATATCCGGGTGGAAACCACGCAGACCGGAACCGGCGGCAACGACTCGATCACTGGTGGATCGGATCGTGACATCCAGATGGGTGGCGCGGGCGCGGATCTGTTGATCGGCAATGCTGGCAACGACCTGATGCAGGGCGACAACGGCCTGCTGACACGGCTTAGCCCATTTGCCACCGGAGAGCGGACGTTCGAAAGCACCGCGATCACCGATGGCGATAACGACACGCTGATCGGCGATACGCTGGATGATCCCAATGTCGGTCGTGACGTCATGATCGGCGGGATCGGCAACGACAGCTTCAGCCTCGGTGTCGGCAACGACATCGTCGCAGGTGAATTCCTGCGGGTTCGCTTCATTCCGACCGGCAATGGGCGTGAACTTGTCACCTCGTTCCTGACCCCGGCTCTGCGTGATCTGGACTTGCTTGTGCAGATTACGCTTGGTGTGAACTTCTCGTCGGGCAGCAGCGTCATCTACGGGCCACCTGAAGGCACCAACATCGAGTTCGGTTTCCCAACCGACACGCGCGCAGCCGGTTTTGCACGGATGGACCTTCTGTTCCTTGATGACGACCTTCTCGGAGATGCCTTGATGCAGGGCTTGCTGTCGGAAGACGGGATGCGCATGGTGAACGGTCTGACCGGGTTCCGCCTGCAAAGTCCCGAGGCCATTCTGGGTGGTGCACAGGCCGCACTTCTTGACGCCACGAATGCGGCGACCCCATCGGGTGAAGGTGAACCGGCTGATACCGGACAAGGCACCGCACCAGAGGTTCAGGAAGACGCTGCCCTGCGCGCACTTGAGGCAGAGTTTGCCAGCGCCCGTGCAGCAGCGGCCGAGGATGGCAGTAATGGTGGTTGGCAGTTGGGCGGTTGGCGGATAGGGACGTAATCAGACCTTTCCAACGCACTGAAGGCCAATCATGACCGCAGACGCACAGTATCCGCTGTTCCAGAAAGCTTTGGGACGCCACCTGTCTGGTATCCGCGGCATGAAAGGCATCAACGCCTTTCTGCGCGAGGGTGAAACCTGGCGGGAGGTGTCCCGGCTTGGCCAGACGCAACCGGAACGGGTTGACCCGACATTGATGGCGTTTGACCCCGCCGGGGGGGGCGCCGTCGAGGCGATCGAAGGCTCTGATCTGGGGTGGTCGGCCAGCTACATGCTGGGCGGCCCCGGGTTGGATATGGTGCTACTGCTCCGGCTGGACGGGCTGAGCCCCAGCAATCTTCAGACCCAGTTGTCGATGATCGAAGCCAAGGTCGGTTGGCTGATGATCGCGGCGTTGTCGGACCGTACCGAGGAAATCGGAAGTGTCGCGCTTGGCGCCGAAATTGGATCGCAGGTGTTGCTGGACGCCGCGCGGGCGCGGACGCGCCGCCAACTTGCCGACCAATGGATCGCCAGATTGGAGCGCGCCCTGTCCCCCGATCTGATTGCGGTGGCTTGGGTGCGTGGCGGACAGCCGAAACTGGTGGCACTGTCGGGCGGCGGCATGATTGAACGCAACAGCGAAGCGCGCAGTCAGATCGAAGCCCTTGCCGATCACGCGGTGCGGGCGCGCGCGCCCCAGATCATTGCCCCCGACGCCCCGCTTGACCCCGACATGCCCGACCCCGACGAACAGGATCTGCCCGATCCTGCAGAACAATCCGCGCGGGAGGATGCTCTGGCGCGGGTGGAGCTTTTGGGGGGAGAGCGCGGCCTGTCGATGCCGATCTATAATGGCGACGAAGCCGAGGCGGTCGTTGTCGCGATCTGGTCGGCGGGATCCGCCGCTGGTCCGTTGCACATTGAAGCCGCGGATCTGGTCGCGCAGGTATTGGGCGAGTCCCTGACCATTCAGGCGCGGGCCTTTCCATCTATTTTGCGGCGGCTGGGCAATTGGGTCTGGGCCGGTATTCGCGGGATCTTTGGGGCAACGGCGTGGAAACTGAAGTTGTTCACGGTCGTCACTGCGGCTCTAGCCATCGGGCTGGCCCTTTGGCCAACACGGTTCGAGCCTAATTTCACCGCCCGGATCGAAGCGCAGGACCGCCGCGTGGTATCCGCTCCGTTTGATGGATTTCTGGCTGAGGCGCCGTTTCAGCTTGGTGACGTGATTGAGCCGGGCGCGCTGATTGTGGCGATGGAAGATAGTGATCTTGTGCTGGAGACCGCCCAAACAGAATCCGAGCTGGCCGAGATTGAGGCCGAAATTCAGACGGCCCGTGCGCAGCGCGATACCTCGCGTGTCCAGTCGCTGGAGGCGCAACGCCGTCAGGTTGAGGTGCAACTTGACCTTCTGCAGCGCCAGTTGGATCTGGCCCGGTTCGAGGCCACCGATACCGCCGCAGTTGTCGGTGGGGATGCGTGGCGCCGGGTTGGCGGTAGGGTGCGGCTGGGCGAGGCGTTGTTGGAACTTGCGTCGCCTGACACGTTTCGCGTGTTGACCTTCATCGATGAAGATTGGGTTGCCGATCTGGAGGGTGAGCGCAGTGGCACACTGCTGCTGACGGCATATCCGAGCGCGCCGATCGAGGTGACCTTGCTTGGCATTACGACCGACCCGCAGATGCGGGACGGCGTGAACACATTCTCGGCGTGGATGGATTTTGCGGTTCAGCCCGATGTCGCACTTCTGGACGGGATGCGCGGCGTTGTCCGCATCGACGGTGGACAGACCAACATGCTGGCGGCCTATACGCGGGGTATGACGCGCTGGATGCGCCGCACCCTGTGGCGGTGGAGCTGATGAGCGCCCTTCGGCATCCCGACTGGCACTTGTTGAGCGATCAGAAATTTCGACGCCGCGCTGCGGTGGCCACGTCGCACCAGATGTTTCGCGGTGAGGCATTCGTGGTGTTGTGCGACAGGGTGACGGGGCAGAACCTGCGCCTGACCGAACGCGCACAGGAGGTCTGGCGGCTGTTTGACGGGCGCCGGACGTTGAACGACATCTGGGAATTCCTGATGCGGCGGCCGGCAATTGCGCCCAGTCAGGGGGAGATGGTCGACTGGATCATGCAGTTGGTCGGATCCGGGCTGATCTTGTCGGATCACGAGCTGGACCCGATCTACCTGAGCGACCGCACCAACAAGCGCCGCTCCTCCACGATCGAGCAGCGTTTCGCAAGCCCGTTGGCGATCAAGATCAAGCTGTTCGACCCCAGTTGGCTGGTGCGAGTGACCTATCCGTTCGTGGGCGGTCTGTTCACGCCGCTTGGTGGTCTTTTCGTGCTGGCGGTATTGTTGATTGCTCTGGCGCTGGCGGCGTTGAATTGGACGACCCTTGCGCAATCCGCGGATCAGACCTTGCTGTCGCAAAGCGGGCTTTTGTCGCTGGCGTTGGCCTATCCGATCATGAAAGCGCTTCACGAGTTATCGCACTGCTATGCGCTTTATCGGTTCGGCGGGCAGGTGCGTGAATTCGGCATCATGCTTTTGCTATTCTTTCCAGTGCCTTACGTTGAAGCATCTGAGGCGACGGCACTACCGGACAAACGCGCGCGCATGCTGGTTGGGGCGGCGGGCATCTTGGCAGAGCTGTTTATCGCCGCAGTCGCGATGATCTTGTGGTTGCAGATTGAACCGGGCGTCGAACGCGCATTGTTGTTCAACTTCATGTTGATCGGATCAATCTCGACCGTGTTGTTCAACGGTAACCCACTGCTGAAATTCGATGCGTATTTCGTGATGGCGGATTGGTTGGAAATGCCCAACCTTGCGCAGCGTTCGGGCGAATTTCTACAAGATCGTTTCTTGTCGCGTGTTCTGGGCCTGCGATCCGAGGTCAACCCGCGTGAGGGCGAGGCGCGGATACTGGGTATCTACGGCGTGCTGTCGTTGTCTTACCGGATGCTTCTGACCCTTACCATCGCACTTCTGGTGTCGACGTGGTTCTTTGTTTTCGGCATTCTTCTGGCGCTGTGGGCGGTGATCATGGGGGTCATCTGGCCGCTGTTTAAACTATTCCGGAAAGGGCGCAACATGACGAAATCCCAAAACCGGACGCGGTTGGTGCTGGTGCGGCTGGCGGTGTTTCTGGCGCTTATGATCGGGCTTGGCACATTGGTGCCGCTGCCGTTTTCTGCGCGCGGGGAAGGGCGGATCGTGCCGCTTCCGTCGGCCGAGATTTCGGTTGCGACATCGGGTCTGATCGCACCAACGGACATTGCCGAGGGGATGCAAATCACGTCCGGCGCGCGGATCATGCAGCTGGAGAACCCCACGCAGACGGCGCGGCGGCTGTCGCTGGACATGAACGTGACGTTTCTGGAGGAGGAACTTGCGCGCAGTGGCCTGACCGTTCCCGAACGCCAACGGGTGGAGCGGGAGCTGGAGGTCGCACGCGCCGCGCTGGCGAATGCCGAGGACCTTGAATATGCGTTGGACGTGCGGGCACCGCTGACGGGGCGGATCAGTTGGCAAGGTGGCCGCCCGCCGCCGCCGGGTGCGTTCGCATATCGCGGTGACCGGCTGGGCCACATCGTCAACCCCGACGCGCTTCAGATCGTAACGGCCTTTCCCGCCGCGTATTCGGGACGCATCGATGAAGATGCGACATTGCTGATGCTGCTTCCCAATGGTGAGGAAATCGTGCGCCCCATCGCGCGCAGCCGCGTGGTCGATGTTGGCCAGCAGGTTCCGCCCGAACTGCTGGTGTCGGCCGGCGGGCCGGTGCCCGAACAACCTGATCGTCCGGGAATGGCGCTTGATACCAGTTATATCGTCTGGACAAGCCCGCAAGGCGATCTTTCCGCGTGGGCAGGCGCGCGGGTCGAGGCGCGCATCGATCTTGGCCGGGCCAGCGTCGTCACACAAATGGTTTTCCACCTGCAGCGGCTGTTCTTGCGGGTAACGCGCGTATGACCCTTGCGATGTTGGGTCAGCGGCCGATCCTCAAGGCCTTTGCCCGGTCGCGCCGCCGTCCCGTGCGGCGTCAGGTGCCGCCCTTGTCCCGGTTGTGGTTGTTTGCCGACGAATGGCTGTTGTGGCGCATCGCGCGCGGGTCTGACCGCCTTGGGGCGATCCGGGCGACGATCGCGGGCCATCAAGCTGCGATGCAAGCGCTTTGCGATGCGGACCTGAACGCCATGTTTCAGGCCCCGTTGCGGGCTGAGCACTTGTTGGACAGCGCGCGTGGTGCGCCACGGCTTGCAGCCGTGCTTGAGGTTATCCGCCGCGAAACGGGCCTGTCTCTCAGGGGTAATCAGATCGAATGCGCGGTGCTGTTGCTGAACGGGGATTGCGTTGAATTGCGCACGGGCGAGGGCAAGACACTTGCCGCCGCGCTTGCCGCGCTTGCGGCCGCCAGCGTCGGCGTTTCGGTGCATGTTATCACCGTGAACGATTATCTGGCGGAACGCGACCACGCGCTGATCGCGCCACTGGCGGCGCGGCTTGGCCTGAGTTCGGCGGTGGTGCTGCAGACGGACAAGGATGACGAAAAACGCCACGCCTACGATCATGATATCCTTTATGGAACCAACAAAACCTTTGTCTTTGATCACCTGCGCGACCGGCGTGAGGGGCGGACGATGCCGGATGAGGCGCGCCCGCGTCAGACCGGGCAGGCCTTGGCCATTGTCGATGAGGTGGACAGCGTCTTGATTGATGATGCCACGGTTCCGATGATCTTGTCGGAACCGGCCGATCGGCCGCCTGCCGTTGATCTGGCCCTGTTTCGCAACCTGATTGCCTTTGCCCGCGCGATCGCCCCGGACGAGGACCGGGTGCGCGACCGGCATGGCAATTGGCGGCTGACGTCGCAAGGCACCGCGCGGCTGGAGGCGGCGGCCGCCCATTGGCGGCACCCCTTGGCCACGACGGCCGATATCATCGATCTTGCGGAATTGGGCATGACCGCCGTTTACGGCTTTTTGGAAGGTGTCGCCTATATCGTCAGCGAAGGCGAGGTCGTGATGGTCGATCAGGCGACCGGGCGATTGATGCCTGATCGCAAGTGGGACTATGGACTGCAACAGATGGTGGAAATGGTTGCGGGCGTTGAACCCACGGCCGAAACGCGGACCGTTGGACAGATCACGCAGCAGACATATTTCCGGCAATACCGTGTGCTGTCTGGGCTGACTGGCACGGCGCATGAATGCCGTAGCGAATTTTGGGCGATCTATCAGCTTGGGGTCAAGGCCGTTGCGGCCCATGCGCCGTCGGGCATGCGGTCGTGCGGCCTGCAAATGTTCCAGACGGCGGATGAACGATGGCGCGCGGTCGCGGCCCGCGCCATCGAGATCGCGCAGTCACGCGCGGTCTTGATCGGCCTGAACGATGTCGCCGAGTCAGGGGCGCTGAAGGCGGTGTTCGACGACATTGGCCGTGACGTCGCGGTTCTTGATGCGCTGACCGAAGCCCAAGAGGCCGAGTTGGTTGCAGTGGCCGGGGAGCAGGGCCGCATCACGATTGCGACCCACCTTGCCGGGCGCGGGACCGACATTGCGCTTGATCCCGCCGTGCGGGACGCCGGTGGTCTGCACGTGATCATTGCCTCGGTGATGGCGTCGGGTCGCCTTGAACGCCAGCTTTATGGCCGGGCCGCAAGGCAGGGCGATCCGGGAAGCTATGACCGGATGATCAGCCTTGAAGACAGAGGACTGACCGAAGGCGCTTTTTCGTTGTGGCGCACTGTGGTGACATGGATACTGCGGCGTGGGCTGTTTCCGACATTTTGCCTTGCTCAAATCCATGGGGACCGTGATCGTCGGGCACGCACGATGCGGCGCAAGACCCTGCTGCGAGAGCAGGACATGACAAAGCGCCTTGGCTATCGTTAGGAGAGAGATCATGATCAGACGCTTCGTTGGCTTGTCGACCGCAGCCGTGCTTGTCGCGCAAGGGATGTTGATGCTGGGGGCGCAGGGCGCACATGCGCAGGCGCTGCAACCGCTGACTTGCTTGCTGGTGCCTGCACGCACCAGCGATATCGGCAGCGACCGGGTTGGCATCGTGCGCTTTGTGGATGTGCGGCGGGCCGATTTTGTCGAGCAAAACGAACCGCTTGTCCGAATCGATGCAGAAATAGCCGAGGCGGATCTGCGGGTTGCCCGGATAAGCATCGTCTCGTTGGAGGAACGTCTGGGCCGGAGTGAGGGGCTGTTGAGCCGCAACCTGATCTCGCAAGACGAAATCGGGGCGCTGCGCACGGATCTTCAATTGGCGCTTGCGAACGAGGCGCGCGCACAGATGGAATTGGAGCGGGCAACGATCCGCGCACCGTTTGCGGGGTATGTCTCGGATATTGGCGTGTCGGTGGGTGAACTTATCGGTTCCGACCCCTTGTTGCGCCTGATCGAGGTCAGCACGCTGCGCGCGGAACTGGTTTATCTGGCCGGGGCGTTCGGGCAGATTTCGGTGGGTGACACCCTGACGGTACGCGTTGATCTGGCGGACGCGGAAGTGGCCGCCGTGGTCACGGCCATTGACCCGTTCATCGACGCGACGTCGAATGCATTCACGGTGCTGGCCGAGATCGAAAATGATGATCTGGCCTTGCCTGCAGGTACGTCCTGCGCGGTCGTGAACTAACGCAGGCGCGCCAAGACGCTTTCGGGATCGCTTTCGAAGTAGAATGTCAGGAAGTCGCCTTTCACGGCATCTTGGCCCCCTGCCACATGGACAAGGTCCGTGGTGCGCGCGGCCGTGATGATGTCGTCGCCCAAGGGGCGTGCGGCCAGCGGGGCCAACCAGTCGGCCACTTCTGCGCGGTCGATATCAGCCCGCCGAACGGTCGTGAGCCATGACTTGCGCCCTTCGCCCGACGTCACGGTGAAAATCGCATTGCCCGCGTCAAGGTCGCGGAAAACGTCCTGCGCCTGTTCCGTATCCAGATCAAAGGCGGCAAACCCTTCCGCCATGCGGGGCCAGAACACCTCGGGCGGGGCCATCGGGATGGCAAGATAGTCATCGCTTCGCACCACGCCGCCGGGCAGGGACTTGAACCCCCGATAAAGCGGAAACGGTGAACGATTGCCGCGTTTTACATGCGCGCCGATCATCGTCCAATACTGCGTGTAAAGGCGAACCGATTGCCGGTCGCAGCGTAGGGCAAGGCCGATTGCGTCCGCGCCGGGGATCGCTGTTGACCAATCGGCCAGCAAGCTATCCGTGATTCCCAACGATTGCGCCGCGCGCGCGATCTGTTCGGCGGCTTTGACGCTTGTTTCGCAAAAAAACAGTACCCGTTCTTCGGTTTCATGCGCCCCGAGCGACCATGATCGCTCACATGCATCGGCGGTTTGGGCCATCACTGATAGATTTTCGGAAATATTGTTCATGCAGCAAGCCTTACGTGTTTCAGCAGGGGGAAAAAAGACACAGTTTCTTATTAATGCACACCACGGGCTTGGTGCGCTGCCACAACAGCAATAACGTTGCCGAGCAAGAAAATACTGGGGGCCGTTATGCCAAGATTTATCTACGGGGTCGCTTTAGCGGCCTCTCTGCTTCCATTCGGGGCATTGGCGCAGACGGCGACCGATATCGAAGACCCTGTTGACGTCCCGCAGGCGAACACGCTTGATCAGGAACCGATCGGCCAACTGTCGGCCCGCTTGGCCTACAACAGCGATGTCGGCCCGGTCGTGGGCTTGGGGTTCGGGACCGACCGCCTTCTTGGGCGGGACCAAACGCTCCGTTTCAATATCGAGGCGCAGGAAGACGGTTCGCGGGTCAGTTTCTTGTACAACAACGACGCGATCTTTGGCGCGTCCCCGTCTTTTGGCCTGCGCGTGATCCGCTCGGATACGCAGGCCAGCGATGTGTATGATTTTGACGCGTCGGTCACCCGGATCGAGCCGCGCCTGACATGGCGCGTGTCGCCAAATCTCAGTGCGGCAACCTACGCCTATTATTCGATGAACGAGATCGACAGTGTTCCCGCCGCCAGTTCGGCACTGATCCGTGCCGACGAGGGCGATCAGGAATCAAGCGCCGTCGGGATCGATCTGGAATACCAGTTCCCGACCGTGTCAGGCGGCGCGCTGCGCAACGCACGTCTGGAATTCGGGGCCGAAGTTGGATCGACATCGCGAGATCATGATTTCCTGCGGGTTACCGCACGTGCCCAGACACTCCATGTTGTTGCGAACGGAAACGTCGTGCTGCGCAGCCAGCTGCGCCTTGGTGCCTTGGACAGCATGTCGGGAAACAGCAGTATCGGTGACCGCTTCATGCTTGGTCAGGCGTCCATTCGTGGGTTCGAATTCGGCGGTTTCGGCCCGCGCGATCTGGCAGTCGCCAGCACGCCCGCGCTTGGCGGCAATTACTATGGCGTCGGTCGTTTCGATGCGCAGTTCCCCAATGCCTTTGGTTCCAGTGGTGAGCGTTTGACCCCCGGGATCTTTGCCGATGTCGGCAGCCTTTGGGGGCTGGACGATGTCGCTGGCGGTATCGCCGGGGCGAACCCGGTTGACGACAGCAGCAACCTGCGCGCCTCGGTCGGTCTGTCGCTTCGGATAGATACCGGCATCGGCCCGATCCAGATGTACGTGGCCCATCCGCTTGAGGATGAGGATTACGACAGAACCCAGACCTTCGGATTGGTGTTCAGCCACAGCTTCTGAGGCCGACTGACCCCTGACGGTTTCGATAGATAATGCCTCGGCTTGCGCCGGGGCATTATCATTTGGCGGGTCCAACATGCACTGGCTGGCGATCAGGTCTTCGCGTCGAAGTCTGGTAGATGCACCGGCCGCCTGAAATCCGGGGGCTCCGGTGACAGCAGCCGGATCGGCCCTGATTTCGACCGCACGGTTGTCTATTGCGGGCTGCCAAACATGCGCAAGAACGGCAACGCATCGTCGGGACGGGCGGAAGCATTCCGGTCCCAAGAGGTGCCGTCGTCGGCACCTGTCATCGCGAAGGCGTGGGCGGTTCCGGAATGAGGATTATACCAAACTCCGCCAGCGAACCCGAGCGCACGGCCGCCATGTCCGACAAGGGGGCCGATGAGGGTGCTGCCGCCGGTGGCGTGCATCACCCCGCGCCCGACAGCCGGGAAAAGCCCATTGGACCCGTCGCCATTGCCACCTTTGGAACGCCACAAGATCTCGCGTTGCAGCCGCCCTGCAGGGCTGTCGGCCCCGATATGACGGGCCAGCCGGGCCATCTCGGGGAGGGACAGTCGCAGACCCGCGTGGGGCGACATCAGCACCGTATCCCGGCCGGGGACATAGCCGGACAGGTCATGCCCGCCGCCATTGGTCAAGATCAGGTCGGCTGACCAATCGGCGTCTGTGCCGTCGACTTCAAGCGTGTGGGTATTGCCATGGCGTTGGTAGAGCGGCACGGGACGGCGGTCTGATACGCCAGCCCAATTCAGGCCACCCGAGATGCCGGCCGGGGTCAGCACAAGGTCGCGCAGACCGCGATCAAGGCGGTCGCCCGTGATGGCTTCAAACGCGGCCCCCAGAACCATGTAATTGAGATTGGCATAGCAAAAGAACAATCCCGGCGGTGTCCGCGGCGGACGCACCAGGACCGTGGGTGGCGTTCCGGGCTGCGTCAGATACCCGCCTGCATCGGTCAGGCCAGAGGTATGGCTCAACAGCATGTCGAACGTGATGCCTTGGGGGATCGCGGCCAAGACGGTGGCCGCGTCGGTGCCCAGATCAAGCCTGCCGCTCACCGCCAATTCGCATGCCAGCCGGGCCGTGGCCGCCTTGGTGATCGAGGCGCAGCGCATCCGCAAGCCGGTGTCCAGCGCGCCCGGTGCGTCGTGGGGGTGCTGTCGTCCGTGAAACACGGCCTGTTCCGCCCCGTCCGGCCCAATTTGCGCAACCCCGGCGGCAAGGTATTCGCCGTCCGCCACAAGGGTGCGCATCATCCGTTCGTATTGTTCCATCGCGGCACGATGGCCTGCAAGGCGCGTCAGGAAAACCCGAATTCGGGTGGTGGTGCGCAGTCTGGTCACGTTTGCCTTCGATTGTGGTTGAGGTCACGGTCGGAGGTGATGAACCAGCCCTTGCGCGTCATTGATACCGCAACGCATCAATCGGGTTGAGGCGCGCGGCGCGCCGGGCCGGAAAGTAGCCAAAGATGATCCCGACACAGGCGGAAAAGGCAAAGGCAATCACGATGATCTGAAGATCGGGCCAGAACGGAACCGACAGCATTCGTGTTCCCAAATAGCCAAGCCCAAGCCCGAGGAATATGCCGATCAGCCCACCAATCAGCGACAGCACGATCGCCTCGACCAGAAACTGCAACAGAACCTGCCAGGTCGTCGCCCCAATTGCCAACCTGATACCGATTTCGCGGGTGCGTTCGGTGACCGAGACCAGCATGATATTCATGATGCCGATGCCGCCCACCAAAAGGCTGATCGCGGCGACCCCGGAAAGAAGCCCCGTCAGGACCGAGGTGATGCCAGTCAACATCGAGGTGATTTCTTCCATGTCGAACACGGTGAAATCGTCCTCCTCGTTGGGGGAAATCCGGCGCCGTTCCCGCATCAAACGCTCGATATCGGCCTTGGCGCGGATCGGTTCGACCGTATCGGCCAGTGAAACCATGATGACGCCGACATCTTGATTGCCCGAGATGCGCCGATTGAACGCCCGGATCGGGATCAGGATCATATCATCTTGATCGGTGCCCAGACTCGAGGCCCCCTTCGGCTCCAACACGCCAATCACCCGGCACGAGATCTGGCGAAACCGTATCGTTTCCCCGATCGGGTCGCCGCCGCCAAAAAGCTCGGCGGCTGGCGTTTGGCCCAAGATGCAGGCGGCGGCCCCGGTGCGCAGTTCGCTTTCGTAGAAGGTGCGCCCAGCCTCGATTGGCCAATCGCGTGCCTCAAGATAGCGATTGTCGGTTCCCACAATCTGGGTGGCATGGTTTTGGTTGCCCGCCACCGCCAGCATCCGGGTTTCAGAGACGGGCGCCACGACGGCCACGCCGGGGATCTGCTGCATGATTGCATCCAGATCGTCAAAGTCGAAATTGGCCACAACGCCGGCGGTCGTCCCGCTGCCCATGGATTGCTGACCCGGCGTGACGATCAGCAGGTTGGTTCCCAGCGATGCCACATCGTCTTGCACACTTGCCGTCGACCCTTGCCCGACAATCACCATGGCAATCACGGCCCCCACGCCGATCACGACCCCCAGAACCGTCAGAAACGACCGCAGGGCATTGCGCCACACCGCCCGCAGGGCAAGGCGAATGGTTTCAGCCAGCACTGGCTTGCCCCGGCGTGTTGGGTGTGTCGCGCGCGATGCGCCCATCGATGAAGTGGACCAACCGTTGCGCATAGTCGGCCATGTCGTGTTCGTGGGTGACCATCAGGATCGTGATGCCGTCCGTATGGTTCAGGTCTGTCATCAGGGCCATGATCTCATGACTGCGCGCGCTGTCCAGATTACCGGTCGGCTCATCGGCCAGCAGCACCTCGGGCCCGGTGACAATGGCCCGCGCGATGGCGACGCGTTGTTGCTGACCGCCCGACAATTCGGACGGATCATGCGATTCACGCCCATCCAGCCCCACCTTGGCCAGCGCATCAAGCGCGCGTGCGCGGCGTTCGGCTGTCGGAAGTCCCTGATAGATCAGGGGCAGTTCAACGTTTTCCAGCGCCGAGGTCCGGGGCATCAGATTATAGCCCTGAAAAACGAAACCCAGATAGTTTCGGCGCAGCAAGGCCCGCTGGTCTCGGTCGAAGTCGCTGACGGTGTGACCCATGAACCGGTAATTCCCTGCGGTGGGTGTATCCAGACACCCAAGGATATGCATCGCGGTGGATTTTCCCGATCCGCTGGGACCCATGATTGCCACGAATTCACCTTTGGCAATTTGCAGATCAATGCCCCGAAGGGCCCGCACTTCGCCCGCGCCGGTTCCGTAAACCTTGGTCACGCCGGATAACTCGATCAGGCGCGGCGCGGGGGTGTCAGATTGGGCGGTGGCAACGCTCATGGGGCCGTCTCCATATCCGTGATCACAAGGTCCCCCTCGGCAATATCGCCGCCAAGCACCTGCGTCCGCAGCCCGTCGGTCGCCCCCGTGGCGATCTGAACCTGCACGGCCTCAGCGTCGCGCAGCACCCAGATCTGTCGCTGACCGGGTTGGGTGGAAAGGTTCTGTGATGCCCCGCCCGACCCGGGCGTGTCGCGAAACAACATTCCCAACAAGCCCGATCCGGCCTCTGTGTCTTCAGACTCGTCTGCGGGTGGCACAAAGCGCAACGCGGCATTGGGCACGCGCAATGTATCGGTCACCTCATCAACCGTGATGTCGGCCACCGCCGTCATCCCCGGCCGCAGCAAAAGCTGCTCATTCGCGATGGCCAGAACGGCCCCGTAGGTGACCACCCCGTCCACGGTTTCAGGTGCAAAGCGCAGTTCGGATATGACCGCCGGAAACGCTTGATCGCGCCAAGCCTCGACCGTGAATGTGGCCGGATCGCCGATTTCCACCATGCCGACATCGGCCTCGTCGATATCGACAAGCAACTCCATCCGGCGCAAATCTTCGGCCAGTGTGAACAGGACCGGCGCCGCGAACGACGCGGCGACAATCTGGCCGGGGTCAACGTTGCGCTGCAGCACGATGCCATTGATCGGGGAACAGATACACGCCTTCGCCAGATTGGTTTCATTGACCCGCAGGTCGGCCTCGGCCACCGCGAGATCCGCCTCGGCGATTTCAAGCGCGGCAACAGCACGTTCATGCGCGGAAACGGCCGCCAGCAAAGCCTCGCGTGTCGTGATGCCGCGTTCTTCCAGTTGCAGGGTCCGGTCGCGCGCCTCGCGGGTTTCGTTCAAGGTTACTCGCGCCTGCGCGACGCGCGCGGCTGCTGCATCGCGCGCCGCGCGGGCGTGGGCTACGGTTGCTTCCAACTGGGCGGTGTCCAGTTGGGCCAAGACCTCACCCTCAACGACGACATCGTTGAAATCCACGTTCACGGTGGTGATGGTGCCCGAAAGTTCGCTGGAAATTTCCACCGTCGTCGTCGGTTCGACAGTTCCCGTGGCCGTCACGATCACGGTAATATCCCCCCGCATGACTGGTTCGGTGACATAGCGGACGGATGTGGCGTTGCTGCGTTGTACCTGCCAGAACACCAGACCGCCGATCGTGATTGTCAGCGAAACGGCCACCACGGCCCACCGGATCCGCACGCGGCGACGCGGTGGGCCGGCGGCAATCTCGCCGATGTCCAGCCTTGGCTGTGTCATGTGGTGACCTCTGTCGCGCATATCGTTCCGCCACCTGCGCATCGGCTGCTGCTGATCATCTTGGGGCTGCTGCGACAGTCAGGCGGGATCGGGCACACCTGCGGCCATCCTCAGACCCTGA